>NZ_CP046577.1 GCF_013365435.1 Wolbachia endosymbiont of Litomosoides sigmodontis | reverse complement strand
AATACATATATTAAAGAGGTGTGCAACTGAAGCGTTAATGAAAGATTTACCTGATCTTAGTATATTTAATGGTCTGCTAAAGTTTCACGATTGTAACATAATTGATATAATGACTCCACGTACGGAAATATGTGCAGTAGATATCGAATCAAGTAGACATGAAATAATAAAAAAAGTAAAAAGCACTTGCCTTACCAAAATATTAATTTATAAGAATAATTTTGATAACATAATAGGTTTTTTTTATATAAAGGACGTTCTCTTTGGTAAAGACAAGAATTTTAATTTAAGAAATATTATACAAAATGTGATATTTGTTCCACCATCGATGAAGACTACTAGCCTTTTTGTTAAAATGAGATCCTCTAGGTCACACTTAGCTGTTGTATTGGATGAATATGGTGGAACTGACGGTTTGATTTCAATGACTGACCTTGTGAGGGAACTAATACCAAGCGTTAACAATGGAAACGAGCCTTTTGAACACGTCATTGTTGAATTGTCCAAAAATAAATATGAAGTATCAGCGAGAGCTCCTATAAAGGATATAGAGGAAAATTTGGAAATAGAATTACGTGATCCTGAAGAAGATTATGCTACTCTTGGTGGATTAATTTTTTCGATTGCTGGTAGAGTACCTTCTGTAGGTGAAATCATCGAATATAAAAATGGCATGAAGTTTATTATAAAAGATGCAAATGAACGCTATATCAATAAAGTAATATTGAACTTGAGTGATTATGAAAGCTAAATCAATACTTTCTGCAAACTGTGTAGTTTTTATCTGAAGCTATCATTTGGATAGTCTAAAAACCTACTTGACAAACTTTGTCAATTCTCTCATCATAAAAGAGCAGGGTGTTTTAAGCCTAAAGTTTATCTTTCTTTGTTCTAAGCGACAAAGGCCTAGTATTAAATTTGGCTTATTATGTTTTACCTTTACTTGTATAGATATTCCATTTCTTTATAAGTTTTTATTTACGTTAGCTGAATTTTGCTTATATAATGTGAAGAGAAACTTAGGCCAAATTTTTGAGAGAACAGTAAGCAACTCACATCGCTAAGTTCCTTTTACCTTTTTTTTAAGGTAGTTAAAAGCTCAATTAGTCTTATTTTTTTTAACAAAAAATACTTGGTAAGCTTCTGCGTTTCTCTTTAAAAGAGCGACATTATAGGTATTTGCAATTCAAAGTTAGCTACTTGTTAAGTATATATGACATTAACATTAAGCTCCTAAAAGAGATATTAAATAGTTTTTTATTTGATAAATTATCTTAATAACTTATAGCTAACAGTATCTTACTGTGTAACTCTAGCTGCTCATACTGGAAAACTATAAGGTGATGAAAATAGTAAATAAGTTTACTAGATTTTAGTGTTATACACTAGAATGATAGAAGAAGAATGCACTGATACGACGTTATTTACTATGAAATATCAAGATATTATAATATCCATGTACTTGACACTAAAGTCTAGTATGATTTAATTAAGTGAAAAATAGAGGTATTCACATGGAAAAATTATATAGTGAAGCTAGTGTTAGGTCAGATACTTTCATACCATTGGGGAAAAAAGCATGGGTAAAAAAACTAGAATAGAATTAGATAGTTTAGGAGAAGTAAAAGTACCAAGTGAACATTATTGGGGGGCACAAACACAACGTTCTTTAGAGAATTTTAGAATTGGCATAGAAAAAATGCCAGAATCCATAATTAAAGCATTAGCAATGGTAAAACTTGCAGCAGCACGTGTAAACATGAAGCATGGTGTTATTGATGAAAAAGTGGGAAATGCAATCTGTACAGCTGCAAAAGAAATAATAGATGGTAAATTCAATAACGAATTTCCGCTCGTCGTGTGGCAAACTGGGTCTGGAACTCAAACTAATATGAATATAAATGAAGTGATAAGTAATCGTGCAATAGAGATTTTAGGCGGCAATTTGGGTAGTAAGTCTCCAGTGCATCCAAACGATCATGTGAATTACGGTCAGTCATCAAATGATACTTTCCCAACAGCAATGCATATAGCGGCAGCAAGGCAGATAAATCGTTTTCTCATTCCAAATCTTGAAGTGTTACATAAAGCATTGAATGGCAAGGTTCAGGAATTTAAAAATATAATAAAAATAGGTCGTACTCATTTGCAAGATGCAACACCTCTGACACTAGGGCAGGAGTTTTCTGGCTATGCAGCTCAAATTAAAAAGGGAATAAAGAGAATAAAATCAGCTCTGAGCAATCTATATGAGCTTGCACAAGGTGGCACTGCAGTTGGTACTGGATTAAATACTAAAAAAGGTTTTGCTGAGGATTTTGCTAAAGAAGTTGCAGAAATTAGTGATCTTCCATTTACTTCAGCAGACAATAAATTTGAAGCATTAGCAGCAAATGATGCTCTAGTTGAATTGAGTGGAACACTTAATACGGTAGCAGTCAGTTTAATGAAAGTTGCAAGTGATATAAGATTGCTTGGCTCTGGTCCAAGATGTGGAATTGGAGAAATTACATTACCGGAGAATGAGCCTGGTTCTTCAATCATGCCAGGTAAGGTAAATCCAACTCAATGTGAGGCAGTGACTATGGTATGCGCTCAAGTTATGGGGAATCATGTTACCGTAACTATCAGTGGTTCAAATGGGCATTTTGAACTGAATGTGTTTAAACCAGTGATAATCTACAATGTTTTGCAGTCTATAAGCCTTTTGGCTGATGCAAGTTTGAATTTTACAGAAAAGTGTGTGATTGGTATTAAGGCAAATGAAAAGAGGATAAAAGATCTATTAAATCGATCATTGATGTTGGTTACTATATTGAATACACATATAGGATATGACAATGCAGCAAAAATAGCAAAATTTGCTTGTAAAGAAAATATTTCTTTAAAAGAAGCAGCAGTAAAGCTTGAGCTACTCACTGAAGAAGAATTTGAAAGAATAGTAAAGCTAGAGGAATTTATAAATCACTAGTTTTAGTGTCACCGTTAAAACGGTCTTTCTTTTATCTTCTTTATTCTCTTATCTGCTGATATTTTTAATTTCTCATCTTATCTATAATAATTTTTCTTTATAACATACAGTTCATCTATAAAATAATTATGGTTCAATTTAGGATAATGTTCATAGTTGTAGTTTTCTTTAACACCATCAGCACTTGTGGGTGCTTCTAAAAATGGAAACAAAGCTAGTAGTAAAATAAGTAAAAAGCTTTTTATACTAAATATTTTAGCTTATGTTAATATAACTATACAAGGAACGGAGACAAATAATATGGAAGAGAAACCTTACTGAAATAGCTAGAATAGCGAAATTAAAATAGTATTAAAATTAAAATTATTGAATGAAAAAAGATCGTAAAATCAGCAAAAAAAATGCTGAAGAAAGTGTAAAATGATACATATATTGTAAAAAAATTAAATGCTGTAATTGTAGCAAAGAAGTAGTATAACAGCCTTAGCAAAAATGTGTCTTCTTTTATAAGAACAGCATTAACTGCATGGATAAAGTGCCTAAAATTTTTAGATAGAGTAAAAAATTGTTTACTTTCCTTAATATTGTAGAAAAACTGAATTAGAGTTAATTTGAAGAAAGTGAAGTATGAATATAAAAAGACCTAATATTACCTTTAATGAAATGAGAATAATAATCCAGGAAAAGTTTATCTTGGATGTCAGCAAGACTGTAGTATACTGTAATACGTAAAAAATGAAATTTTCGTATATTACGTCAAACCTAATTCTAATGAGCAAGATGAAGATAAATAATGAAGTGTTTTAAAAAAAGACCTAATAGACTATTAGTAGATACTATGAATAAAGATTATTTATCTTTGATAAATTACGGTTGATACACATTTAAAGATTATTAGCATAGGTGATTTAGAAAGGACATTAAAACACAGGTTAAAGTAAACTGAGATAGATAAAGTTTTTATCTATACAGTGTACTTAATCCTAAAAATGGAGAAAATTCTAGCTTATTTATGCCAAATGTTAACATTAATTATATAAATATATTTCTTGAACAAATGTTGTCATATTTAAAAATATGAGAAATCCTTCTTATCATGAATTGTGCTAGTTGACATAAGTCAAAAAAATTTAAAGATACCTGAAAACATCAGTATTATATACCTACTATCATATTTACCTAAGCTTAATTCTGTTAAGAGACTTTAGTTCTATACAAGATAGAACATTTTATATAATTAAAGTCTATAATGCAATTACTTTACTTGAGAGTCTTTATGCAAATTTATTTCTCTCTTTCTTACTCTTAATCAAACAACTTGCAATGTCACTTATTTGACTGACCAATAATGAGAATTGGTATTAGTTGTGTTATTAATCCGTTAATAGTGGAAAGAGAAGAATTAATTAATTTTCTATCTTTTTTAGAGAGAAAACATGCACTACTTAAGTATATTTTCGTATTAAAAAGCACCCTATTAGTGGAATTACAAGTGGAATAAGCCATAAAATATAAGTACTAAATTTTACAGGTGGAGCGATTATAATTGAATCTCCATAAAAATTTCTTAGCTCTAAAGTTATTTGCTCGTCAGTATATCCATGACTGATTTTTTCACGAATCATTTTACGCATATCATATGCAATTTGGGATCCGGATTCAGATAATGACTCACCAGAACATATTGGACACTTTATCATTTTAAATAAATTAGTTGCTCGCTTTTCCATGCTTTTGTCTCTGAGCTTGTTATCTAAAATAAAAGCATTTGTGCTTGAGTAGAATATCAGTATGAAAAATAAATTAATTAATATTTTCATTTTTGGTTAGTTCGTTGACTTTACTTAGTTGGTTCATAAAATCAGTGGTGGACAATTTTCCAATAAAGCTTGATCCCAGGTTATCATTATATTTTATTGAAAATTGAATGCTATCATTAGTTTTTTTTTCTGATAAGGAAGATATTAATTTTTCGAATGCATCTAAAGCTTTTGAGTGATTTTTCTCACCAGTTAAAAGCAAGATTAATTCTTTATAATTAGATACGGCCACATTAACCTTGTTTGTGAATGAAGACGTAACCAAGTTATAATTTTGCACTCCACCATTTGCAGTAAGAGAAAAATTATTACTCTGAATTAAAAATCTTTCTATATTGAAATTAACTCTGGAAGCTGAAATGTGATTTATAAGTTCATAACCTAATTTAGTATTGATATTAAGGTAATGTTCAGGACTTACAAGGTTTTTGTATCGATAGATATAAAAATCAAACCCTAGCTTAGTGTTGCCATTTGGTTCTTTATCAAAATGAAATTGAATATAGTTACTTTTACCATTTGCTTCGGTTATAACGCTTTGTTGATTTTCTGAAGTGTTGCATTTTAATCCGTAATCTTCGTAACGAAGCATGTTTACATAGTCTATCATAGTGCCATTTTTATTAAGTCGCAGCGAAAATGGTAAGTCATTTAGTTTGATGAAAAAATGGTTATTATTGTTTGTATAGCATTTTATGTTCTTTTTCTTAGCATCATGAGTAGTAATATTGACTTCATTACTTGGTATATAGATGTATAAGGATTTATCGAATAATCTATTTTTTATCAGCAAAGCTTCAGACGAAATAGTTAATTGCTCGTTGAAGAGCTTTGGGTTTATTATGTGAAGAATTGGACTAAAAGGGAATCCACTAAGGTTATATGAAATATTAAATTTTTCATTGTTAGTATATAATATTATTTTTGCCAAAAGATTTTTTATCTTCCATGCAGAAAAATACCAAAAGCCACTGTAAGCTATAAGGATAAGTAGAAATAAAAAAATTATTGTATGGATGAAAACCTTACGCATAGCTAATCATTCCCTTATTTATCCAGTGATATATTTCTTGTACTTCTTGGTATGGTTACACATAAACCGTCAATGTCTTTTGTAATTTTTATTTGGCACCCAAGTCTTGATGTTTCGGTTAAGCCAAAAGCTAGATCTAACATATCATTTTCCTCGTCAGATATAGGGTTGTGTGTTTCTACAGCATCATAAAATTTTTGATCAACAATTACGTGGCACGTAGAACAAGCAAGAGAGCCTTCACATGCACCTTCAAGCAAATCTGGGTCACTTCTGTGGGCTAAATTAAGTAGAGTTTCCCCTTCTGTAGCTTCATAGCCTTTCTTGCTTCCATCGGGTAGAATAAAAGTGACGGATGGCATATTATTTTCCTATTAAAATCCTTACTAATTTCCTTATATCTTACAAGTAATAATTAGTGTTTGCAAACTCTTTACATTAGGACTATTAACAATCTATATGATATCTTCCTAAAACAAGTGATACAACTGAGCAAGTACAAAAATCAAAATATTGCGGTTTTCGGCCTTGGTAAGACTGGTTTGTCCGTTATTAATGCTTTAATAAAAAGTGGTGCAAAAGTGTACACGTGGGATGATAGTGAAGAACAAATAGCAAATGCGAAAATAACGTATAAAGAGTGTAATTTTATCCATCCAAAAAAGTACGATTGGCACGAGATAAAAGCATTGATTTTAAGTCCTGGAGTGCCAATTTCATATCCGAAGCCGCATTGGATAGTAAAACTTGCAAGAAGTTTTGACTGTAAAATAAAATCTGATATTGAACTATTTCTAGAAGTTAAAGCTGCAAATCAGAAGGTTATAGGTGTCACAGGAACGAATGGCAAATCAACCACTACGTCGTTAATAGGGCACATATTAAAGTCTGCTGGAAAAAAAGTAGCTATTGGTGGAAATTTAGGTATTCCTATTTTGGATCTAGAAAAAGATGCGGAGATTTATGTAATTGAATTTTCCTCTTTTCAATTGGAGCTAATAAATATGCCTGCTGTTATTCCAGTGCATGACTATACTTTTTTTTCTGGATCAGAGTATTGTACTACTTGGATGATAAAAAGAATATCTGATATGACAAAAGAGGTAAGCGGAGTGGCAAAAAGGATGGCTAGTATGGTAAAGATAGATATTTCAGTGCTGCTTAACATTACCCAAGATCATATAGACAGACATGGAAGTATGAAAAATTACATAGCGATTAAATCGAAGCTAATAAGCAGTAGTAAAGTTGCAGTGATAGGATGTGATAATGAAATTACCGCTGATATTTTTAATAAATTTACTGGAAATAAGATTCCATTCTCAAGAATATGCTTTTTGTTGGATGATAAAAAAGATGCTAGGATTCAGGAGATCTCATTGAAATTAAAAAATTATGACTTATCGGTAAGTGAGGCAAAAATAAACTTAACATCTAATGCGGAAAACATAGCAGCTGCATATGCTGTGTGTGAGCTGCTTAAAATAGATAGCAGCACCATTATCGATGGAATTAAATCCTTTTCATGGTTAAAGCACAGAAATGAACTACTTGGCAAAATAGAAAATGTGCTTTTTGTAAACGATAGCAAAGCAACTAATGCTGAATCAAGCAAAAAGGCGATTTTATCTTATCAAAACATATATTGGATCGTTGGTGGGAAAAGTAAAGAAGGAGGTATAGAGTCATTAAGCGAGCATTTTACAAAGATTAAAAAAGCTTTTCTTATTGGGGAATCAACAGAAGTTTTTGCAAGCACTATGGAAAATAAAGTGGATTACGTTAGATGTTGTAATTTAGAAAACGCATTTAGACTTGCTTTTGAAGAGGCTATAAAAAGCAAAGAAAAGATAACAATATTACTTTCTCCTGCATGTGCTTCTTTCGATCAGTGGAGAAATTTTGAAGAGCGTGGTGAAGCATTTTGTAGGATGTTTGAAAATCTCAGAGATTCGTTTACAATTACACGTGCTATTTAGTACAATGTTGTTATGGAACAAGATGAAATAAAGTTGATAATAGATGAGCTAATCAAAGTTATTCCATTTGAAGGGATAAGCGATAAAACTCTCCTAAAAGTGTGCACAAACCTTAATCTAGCTAATAGCTTTTGCAAATTTTGTAATGGGATATATAGTGCTTTAGAGCACATAATGGAGAACTTAAATGCTTCAATGGAAGCTGAACTTCGAAAATCTAATTTAGAAGATATGAAAATACGGGAGCGAATAAGGTTAGCTATTCAAATACATCTCTCAAATTATGCTAAATTACCAAATTACAGAGAGTTTTTAAAAAATGTTTTATTCTTTTCTGTATTACCAAAAAATACATACTTTTCTAGTAAACTTTTGTATGAAACAGTTAATGTGATTTGGTATAGTATTCATGATCAATCGACAAATTTTAATTACTATACAAAACGGATAATACTAGCTTGGATATACTTAAGCACAATACTCTTTTTTATTAATGACTATTCAGAAGGTTTTGCACATACTCTATCATTTCTTGATAAGCTCATCAATAATGTTTTGATGTTTCAAAAATTTAAAATCCATCTAAAAGAAATTGTAGGGAGTTTTCTATAGGGCTTTTATTATGTTATAGTCCATATTTTAAAGCTATCTTGGCTTTTTTTTAAATTTTTATATTAAAATGACTGAATATTTACTAAAGATAAATGGAAGTTGTTTGTTATCTAGATAATGATATCAAGCTAAAAGATGGATGGATAACGTGTATAAACTTTTTTTGGAGTACTTGGATATATTAAGGTTAATGTACTTGGTAAAGGTATACCTAAGAAGCAAGAAAGTGAATTAGTTAAGCATTATTTGGCTGTCCTTATTTTTCTAGAACTATTAATTCAAAATTCCTTGAAGAGAAATTAAAGGATAAAGCAAGAAAATTTGCTATAAGGATGATATCATTATGGTTATTTTCTGTAATATTATCTATAACTTCTGTTGTATTATTATATTTATACTAATTCTCATTATTAATGAATAAAATAAGTGACATTGTAGAATTGTTTAATTGTGGAATGAGAAAGAAGATAATTAAATTTGCACAAAAAGCTCTCAAGCAAGGTAATTATATTACAAACTTTACTACGCAAAATGTTCTATTTTATACACAACCAAAGTCTCTCAATAGAATCAAGCTTTGGCAGTATGGTGGGGTGGTATATAACCTAGATATTTTTAGGTGCCATTTAAATTTTTTGACTTATTTCAATTAGCACAATTCACGATAAGAAAGGCATCTTGTCTTCTAAAATATTGCAACATTTGTTCAAGAAATATATCCATACAATAATCAGTATTTACATTGGGTGCAAATAAGCTAGGGGACTCTCTCCGTTTTTAGAACTAACTGTATTGTAAAGATAAAAATTTTTGTCTACCTAATTTTACTTTAACCTATATTCTGACGTCCTTTTAGAACTACCGATGTTCAACTTTTGAATGTATGCAAACTGCGATTCATCAAAGATGAATAACTCTTGTTTAGGATACTTACCAATAAGCTCATTAAGTTTTTTTAAATTGTTCTTGTTTACCTTTATATTGTTCATTATGAATTGGTCTTGATATAATACACGAAAGCTCATTTTTGCATATTTATGGTATGCTGTAGATTTGCTGATATTTAAACCAAATTTTTCCTGGATTTTTAACTCCTATTTCTTTAATAGTAATGTTATGATTTTCTTGTATCCGTGCTTCAACTTATTCAAATTTGCTCTGGTTCAATCTGATTTTTTTATGACGTTTAGAGAGGCAAAAAATTTTCTTCTCTTCCGAATTTTGGGTACTTTATTCATGCAATTAATGCTGTTCTTAAAATACAATATATTTTTTCTATGGTTGTTATATTGTAATTTTTTGCGGCAATTAAGTATTTGTTTTTTTTGCAATATATGTGTTATTTTGCGCTTTCTTCTGCATTTTTTTGCTAGTTTTACAACTTTTTTGATTCGTTAATTTTAATGCCATTTAAATTTTGCTATTTTACTTACTTCAATAGGGTTTCTTTTCTATTATTATCTATCTCTACCATTATGTAATAATGGGAATTGGTATTAGAATGCAGCCTAAAATAAAATTAAGTAGACAAAATTTTATCTCTACAGTGCAGTCTATTCTAAAAATAGAGAGAATTCTAGCTTATTTATACCTAATGTTAATACTGATTGTATGAATATATTTTTTGAAGAAATATTGCAATATTTAAGAAGGTAAGATGCCTTTCTTATCGTGAATTGTGCTAATTGAAATAAGTCAAAAAATTTAAATGGCACCTAAAAATATCTAGGTTATATACCACCCCACCATACTGCCAAAGCTTGATTCTATTGAGAGACTTTGGTTGTGTATAAAATAGAACATTTTGCGTAGTAAAGTTTGTAATATAATTACCTTGCTTGAGAGCTTTTTGTGCAAATTTAATTATCTTCTTTCTCATTTCGCAATTAAACAATTCTGCAATTCACTTGTTTAACTCGCTAACAATAAGAATTGGTATTAAGATTACCGTTTGTTTTTAAGCCTATAACCAAATATAGAGAAAGAAGTAAAACGTATAAAAAATCAAGGTTATACTGGAAAATCTGCTCTATATTTAAGCAGAGAGTTGCTAAATCATTAGTTTAGGTTTTTTAAATTGGCTAATGTACTGTAGCTATTTATAGCAGCAAGGTTTTTGACTTGACAGGGCAATACTAAAGAGTTATATCTCAAATATTTTTTCATAAGCTTTTTAAGCCTTTTTAGATTATTCAAATAGTTCCATTTTGCTTGTAGAACTTTTATGTCATTTTATACCAAATTAATCTCATTTCTTATTTCTATATAGTTCTTTATTTAATAACTGAACGTGTAATTTTACCTTAAACAGCCCTACAATAGTAAAAAGATATAACTATTGAATGGATACAGAAAATTCTTATAATAACCTCTGTATAGCTCTTAGCTTTGCTGAACGCGAACGTGGGTTTGCATTTACTTCTTCTGCGCTTGCTTTGATTGTTTTTTTATTTAGAAGAGAGAATGCCTTACAATCGGTAGATCTTGGCTCGCATAAACTTTTAAAAAAAGTTTTGACTATACGGTCTTCTAAAGAATGAAAAGTGACAACTATTAACTTGCCATTCTTATTTAAAATTTCAGATGCTGCTTTAATGCCCTTTTTAAGTTCTTCCAGCTCGTCGTTTACCCATATTCTGATTGCCTGAAATGTCTTAGTTGCAGGATCAATTTTACTTTTTCTACGAAACACTACAGAACGCACAATATTTGCAAGCTCTAATGTAGTTTTAATAGTTTTTTTCTTCCGTGCATTTACTATCGCTCTTGCAATTTTATATGAATGACGCTCATTTCCGTAGTTATATATAGTATTTGCAATTTCTTTTTCACGTAAAGCGTTAACAAATGTTGAAGCGTTTATATGAGAGGAGTTGTCCATGCTCATGTCAAGCGGACCATCGTGTAAAAATGAAAATCCTCTATCTCCGTCATCAAGTTGCATAGATGAAACTCCTATGTCAAATACAACCCCATCTACAGCATTACTTAGTGTCATTTCAGTGTTTGACACTGGAATACATATATTTTTTTTTTGAATCATAGATGAGATAACGGAAGAGGATTTTGAGGTAATAGAGGGATCTACTAAGCATTCAAGGCTATCATTGTCTAATATATTTTTCATATTGCTAAATCTTTCAATAAATAGCTTTATCCTGCTGGGATATCTAACATTTAAATCTTCATAAAATTTAATAACAGTCTTATCTCTATCAATTGCATACACTTTGCAATCAGCTGACTCCAGTATTGCTTTGCTATATCCACCAGCTCCGAATGTGGCATCTACATATATACCACCATTTTGTGGTGAAAGTTGTGATAGCATCTCTTTTAACAAGACTGGAGTATGTGTCATAGCTGTTTTATCAAAAGATTTTGTCCATATAAAAATAACTTTTTTTACTTAAGCATGGTATTTTATAGAAACATATTGGCAATAATATAAAAATGCTTAATATAGTCAATAATATAAAAAATATTAAAATTTAATGAGATATCGTTATTAACATAGTATTTATATCATACTCATATTTTTTCCCGTGTTTCAAAAAATAAGACATATCACTATGATATAAAACAAACTGTGATGTATACTCTCTCACTCTACCTATTTGGTGAAAGAGGTGGTTATAAGTTATAAGATATAGGTTATAAATGTTGTTTAAAGTTAGGTTTTTCTCAGTTACACTTTTTACTTGTGAATCAATTATAATAGCTGCATTCTTTGATTTGTCGTTTATTATCCAATACCTATGAATTTTTTAATTCAGTTTCACTCTCTTTAACAAAGAGCTGTTATACTTATTGGCTGATGTAATAGTATTATACATTTGCAGCACTAATTTTTCATTTAAGCAACACAAAATTGACAAGTCTGCTAAATAAATTATAGTGATACACTGGCAATTGTATTATAATCGTATACTGCTATGGCAATTCCAGCAACAGTAAGGTTAATAAGATTAATAGCGCGGCAATACACAATTTGCTTATTCTCATGTAGCTATAAAATGATTATACAGCCTTACATAGCTGTTCTTCTGTCAGATTAAAAGCTGCATCATAATTAAGATTATAAAATGCAAAACTACTATCTAGATTTTTCTTTATTAGTATGGTATGTCCAAGATTTCCACTTATAATAGGTTCATAAAGTATTTTTATATACTGATTTTATTTATTGTTGCCATATTTAAGTATACTACAGCTAATATCTTTAATTTTCTCCTTGCTAAGGAGGGTATTTTTTCTTTTTCTAAGAAATCTGTGTACATTTGTTTAAACTCTTTTAAGAAATTCTTTTATTTATCTTCTTTAAGTCAAATGCAATATACTTCAATATTTCTTTTTTCTACCTCTATAAAAACTTTTATTTTGTTAAAACTGTTGCTTACTTTCTGTCTAATTCTGATGGTTCACTCTATCTGGAGTAATAATACTATTCTTGACTTTCTTGATTAAGTCATCTACTTAACAAGTTTTTCCTCGATGCATATAAAATGCTCTAATAAAAGATTTTTTGTTAATTCACAAATCGTTCAAAGCAACTTAACCATATAAATTTCTACCATTTATTAGACACAAATCTTTCTTTGTATTTTAAAAATACTTCTCTTTAAAAAAACTATTAAATGAGCATAAAAAACTGTACTAGGTAAAACTTTTTGAGTTTTTTCTACGTATATAATTATGCTAAAACGTTAAAAAGATGTCAAATTTTTTACCTTGAGTAAGTTGAGTGTATGAATAAGACTTTAAAAGATTCTACGGTTAGGAAGTTAGTTGCATCAGCAATTTAAAACCTACAACTTTGTTATGGCTTGTAATTGGCTGAAGACTCAAAACTCTTGTCACTTTTAAATTTATATGTAATCAATGAACAAGAAACCTCCTGATTTATTTTACTCTTCATATTCTGAATGTAAAAGATTATGTGGTAAGTAACAAGAGTAATACTATCAAGTTTAATTTATAACACTTTAATTATAGTGTGATCACATGTTTTTTGGTCACCTATAAAATAACTGGCGATTAGTTGGCTAGCATATTAAAGGCTTTTGAGGTATTTGTTTGCAGTGAATTTTCTGATGAGATTAATCTGTGCTGCTATATTTGGCACTTGTATTGGCGATAGATATGAAGAAAAGGTTGCTCTATTTTATTTTCAATTATATTGATGACTCTATCAACCATATTAATTTCTTTTACGCTAGGGTACAAAAAACTTGAAGAGCTCATATTAATATTAGTGGTAAGTTTAAGGTTATTGCAGAATATATCTCTTAGAAGAAAGGCAAGAAATGCTCTGTCTTTAAATAAAGCATGCTCATAATACTAATTTCCACTATACAAGGAACGTATGAACAATAATAGAAAAGAAGCCTTACTGAAGTAGTAAAGTAGCAAGGTTGAAATGACGTTGAAATCAATAATTTTTGAATAAAAAATTGTGAAATTGGCAAAAGGAACGCTGAAGAAAATGCAAAATAACGTGTATATTTTGTAAAAGAACTAAATGCTATAATTGTAGCAAAAAGCACAGTATAACAACAGCCGTGGCAAAAATATGTTGCACTCAAAAACAGCATTGACTACATGAGCTAGGCACCTAAACTTTGGAAGAGAAGAAAAATTATTTACTTCTCATTAACGATGTAGAAAAACTGGATCGAATTAGAGTTAGTTTAAACGAATTGAAGTATGGATGCAAGAAAATTCTAGTATTGCCATTAAAGAAATAAAAATAAGAATCTAGGAGAAATTTAGCTTAAATGTTAGCAAATCTATATCATAACCATGATATACTAAGACCAATTTATAATGAACAAGATAAAGCAAATAGGAAGAGTATAAAAAACTTAATGAGACTATTAGTGATATCCTGAGTAAAAGTTATTCATCTTAGATAAGTCCTAAGTTGCACACATTTGAAAGTTGGGCACAGGTAGTTTAAAAATGGTATTAGGACATAGGCTAAAGTAAAATTAGGTAGATAAAATTTTTATCTTTACAGTGCAGTTAATTCTAGAAATGGAGAGAGTGCTAACTTATTTATACTGCGAATATTAACACTAATTGTATAAATATATTTCTTGAACAGATGTCGTAATATTTAAGAATACGAAAAGACTTTTTTGTCATGAATTATGTTAGTTTACATAATTCAAAAAACTTAAAGGTATCTAAAAATATCAAGATTATATACCTATCACCATACTCATCAAAACTCAATTCTATTGAGAGATTTTTGGTTATATATAAAACAGAGTATTTTGCGTAATAAAGTCTATAGTACAATTGCTTTGCTTGAGAGCGCTTTGTGCAAATTTATTACCTCTCTTTCTCACTCCATAATTAAACAACTCTACAATGTCACTTATTTGGACTATTAACAATAAGAATTGATATAAGTAGACACATAAAAAAAAGCAGCTACTTTAAGTATAGCTTCATAATGTGTTTTTTGTATATGATTATAGGTCTAACGGGTGGAATTGGAGTAGGGAAGAGTTTTGTAGCAAATTGCTTTAAAAGATTTGGTGCTGCTGTATTTGATGCTGATTCTGTTGTACGCCAGTTTTATAGAATGGATAAAAACATAATAAGCTACGCAGAAAAAAAATTTCCTGGAGTAATAATAAATGGTAAAATAGATAAAACAGTATTGTCCAAATATTTCTTAATTTATGATGAAAATTGGAGACAATTCCAATCTTTAGTTCATTCCTCTGTGCGAAATGAACTGGAAATTTTTATTGCTCGTGAGAAAGGGATCGATAGAAAACTCTTAGTTTTAGACGTTCCACTTCTACTAGAAGTGAGATTTCGTTTATATTGCGACTTTATTGTTTTCGTCTATGCAGATAGTACTACACAAGCTCAAAGGCTCAGTGAACGTAATATGGATAAAAAAAAGCTGAATCTAATTTTTAGTATCCAATTACCTGTTAAAAAAAAAGGCAAATGAGTGACTTTATCATTGACACCAGAGCAAGTAAAGAATATGTTCTCTCTCAAGTAAAAGATATAGTAGATTTATTAAGTCTTTATGGTTAATTCAATTTACAATTTACCTTCACTAAGTCACTCCGAATTTTGACTGTATTATTTGCAGATTTTATTACTGAAATTTCAAACTTTGAGTTTTCATTCAAAAATGACTCAATTGACATACCAAAAAAAATATATCTCCATCCCTTAAATAGTTTATCTACCTGACCGTGCATTGATTCAACTAATTCATCTTTTGACGAAACCAATTTTCTTGATATATTATTTTCCTTACATTTGTTCTCTAAAATAATTGAGAGCATATCGAATACAGACCTATCATAATTTTTTAACAAAGTATAATCTTGCTGCATAAAGTTTTTCTCATTTTCATTAAAAACATCTATAAATTCTAATAAATCTTCCTCTCTTATATTTTTTGTGTTCCTCCTAAGATCATCCAAAATTTCGTCAACGTGTTCCACGTTTTTTTCAATAAGACCAGCTACTACAGCATTATTCACTATTTTATTACGGTTTATATTATAACGCTGTGCTAAGGTCTCTTGCCATTCACTAACTGCTTTAATAGTTACCATCAATTTTGGATTTACCTCATAATTAAACTTAATCTTCTTCCATGCATCTTTTGGATTATGCAAATATCTATTTATATCAACTACTGATTCCATCTCCTCATAAAACCAGTCTATTCTGCTATTTTCTTCAAGTCTATCGTATAATATTTGGTGTAAGTCATATAAGTGTACCACATCGCTTATTGCGTAGTCTAATTGATCCTCGGACAATGGCCTTCTTAACCAATCTGAATTTTTAGCTTTAATTTTATCTAATACTACTCCTTGGTATTGTTCTACTACTTTTGAGTAACCAATAAAGTCGTGATAATAATGACAAAACATAGCAGCAACTTGGGTATCAAAAATAGGAGCAGGAATACATTTTAACATAGTGAATAGAGACTCTATATCTTGCCGACAACTATGGAATACTTTAGTTATTTCTTGGTTGAGCATGATTTTCTTAATAAATGATAAATCAATCTCTGGTGCTAATACATCTATAATAAAATTCTTCTTTCCATAAGAAATTTGAATTAACGACAATTTGGGGTAATAGGTTAAGTGATTTCTAATAAATTCCGTATCAACTGCTATAAACTTCGGCTTTTTTGCTATTAGCTCTTCACATATATTCTCCAGCTCCAATGTTGTATTAATTAACATATATTTTTTATTAAGTAGTTCTATTTTACTACTTATATTAAATTTTACAATTAACGACTTTCTTGATTAAGCTTTTAGCTCTTCAAGAACTTCGCTTGCTCTATTTAAAATATGGTCAGGAAAACCAGCAAGTTTTGCCACATGTATCCCGTATGACTCATCTGCAACGCCCTCAACTACTTCACGTAAAAAAATCACTTCTCCATTCCATTCTTTTATTCTTACGCAGAAACATTTTACACTTTTCAAGTATTTGCTTACTTTAGTTAGTTCATGATAATGAGTTGCAAAGATGGCACGGCACTTATTTACATTGTGAATATGTTCAATCACTGCCTGAGCAATAGATAAGCCATCATATACTCCTGTTCCTCTACCAATTTCATCAAGTATTACCAAGGAACGATCTGTTGCCTGATTGATTATGGTTGCTGTTTCAAGCATCTCCACCATGAAGGTAGAGTAACCAGCTGTTATATTATCTGTTGCGCCAACCCTGCTGAATATCTTATCAATCACTCCAATGTGTGCACTATCTGCTGGCACAAATGAGCCCATATG
The DNA here is from genome assembly GCF_013365435.1 of Wolbachia endosymbiont of Litomosoides sigmodontis. Lineage (GTDB taxonomy): Bacteria > Pseudomonadota > Alphaproteobacteria > Rickettsiales > Anaplasmataceae > Wolbachia. The sequence continues at coordinate 1,028,583 of NZ_CP046577.1, read as the reverse complement.
AGCTAAAATTGCAATGAGAGCGTTTTGTCTCAAGAAAGTGCTTTTTCCAGCCATATTAGGACCAGTAATTAGATGTATACCAGATAAATTGATGCTATTTGCAATGAATTTATCGTTATTTTCAATAACTGGGTGTCTTCCATTGCAGATATTGAATTCCTTACTATCGTCAATGATGGGTTTCGTGTAACTATTTTGTACCGCAAGCTCTGCAAACGCGGTTCTGATATCGAGTTTTGCCAAAGCATTTGCAGCAAGAGCAATACTCTCAGATTCTTTAGCAATTTTACTACACAATTCACTAAAGATTTTTATTTCTAAGCTGATTAGAGCATCACGTGCTGTAAGAATTTTATTTTCTAATTTTTTTAATTCATTAGTAGTATAGCGCGTGCTATTTGCTAAGCTTTGCCTGTGAATAAATATATCTGAAGTTATTTTGTGGTTTGCTGATACTTCAATGTAATAGCCTAGTATGTTATTGTGTAATATTTTTAACGTAGCAATACCAGTCAGGTCACGGTAAGATTCACGAAGTTTTGTTATTAGTTTGTTGCTATTACTCAGCACATAAGATAACTCGGATAGCTCTTGATTATATTTTGGATTGATAAATCCTCCTTCTTTTGCAGAGCTGAGATTATTATCAAGTACAGCGCTGTTTAGAAGCTCTAATAGGTCTTTATGGTTGCCAAGGCTTTTATGTATCATACTAAGTTCATTTTCATCTGATTTTACTGTCATTTCAGCACGCGTCACTGATTGTTGAATCTCAGCATCAAATATTGGGATGATACATTCTTGTAAGAGAGGTTCATTTTTACTAGATTTAATTCTAGATAAAAGCTGAGATAACTCTAAAGTTTTTCCAAGGCCTATTTTTAATAAATTAATATCTTTTGGTGAACCACGTCCCAGCATTAAACGTGATAAACACCTTTCAATATCTGAAATGTTAGATAATATTTCCCGTATTTTCTTGCGTGGTTCATGGTTATTTACAAAAAATTCAATGGTACTGAGCCTCAAGTTAATCGCCTTAGAACAAGCGAGCGGTGATGCAAGCATTTGTTTTAGCAAACGTCCACCAGAAGCTGTTACTGTGTGATCGATAACTGAAATTAGTGAGCCTTTCTTTTCACCAGACTGAGTTAAAAATAACTCAAGATTTCTTCTTGCTGAGGTATCAATAAGCATGAAATTTTGCTGCTTATAGGGTTTTGGTAATTCAAGTCTTGGAATGGAGCCTTTTTGTGTTACTCTAACATATTCAAGCAGTGTACCACACGCCATAATCTCCACTTTGCTGAAATTTCCTATAACCCCAAGTTCTCTAACTTTATAAAATTCGCACAGTGTTCTATGAGATTTATTATGCTCAAAAAAGCTCTGTGCATGCTGCGTAATCGATATTTTATAATTTTTTAAAATTGATCTGATTTTTTTATCCTCAGCTAATTTATCAGAAATTAGTAATTCTTTTGGTGATATGCGCAATAAATCACTGTCCAGAGCTTTTAAATTCGTTAAGGTATGAAAAAATTTTCCTGTTGACAATTCAAGCCAGCCAATAGCGTACTCCCCATTTTGCTCAACTATAGATGCGAGATAATTGTTGTTTTTATCCTCTAATAGCGAATCTTCAACAATTGTCCCTGGAGTTATAATTCGCACTACATCACGTTTTACTATAGATTTATAGCCTCTCCTTTTTGCTTCATCAGCAGTTTCTAACTGATCGCAGATTGCTACTTTAAATCCTAAATCTATTAATTTATGAAGGTAAGATTCACTACTATGTACTGGCACTCCACACATCGGCACTTCTTGCCCATACGAATTGCCCCTCTTAGTTAGTACTATATTCAACAACTTTGCAGCTTTAATAGCATCATCAAAAAATAACTCGTAAAAATCTCCCAGTCTATAAAATAACAGATGATCCTGATATTGAGCTTTTAGTCTTAAATATTGCTCTATTACAGGAGTGTTTTTTTCTCTAAAGAAATTCATAATTTTTTAAGTAAGTTGATTATATGGACGACATAGAATTTAAATGGGAACACTTTGCACTATGCGAAAATAATACTGCTCGTTTTTTAGGAAATTGTTCATATTTAATGAATCTGTGATAGTATCTTTTCTAGAATCTATAATTTATAACTAGAATTATATGGAATTTTGGCTTTTTGAAAAGCTTAAACTACCATTTATGGAGGTATGTATTAATCATTTTGCCAAACTGAATTACAGACTAGAATATCAACTAGAGGAAAAAGATGAAAAAACTCCTCTATATTCCATTTTTGGGGAAAATTGAAAATAAGGAGGTTTTTTATTTTCATACACGTAAATAAAATTAATCCTTAATTTTCTTTGAGTTTTTTTTGTAAATAGTGTTTACTATAAAAATAGTATGCTAGATTGAGTGAATGGATATTGATATTAATTCATTATTATTTGAGTCATGAATAACATTATCAAAGTTGTTTAATTGAGTAGTGAAAAAGAGAGATGATAAATTTACACAAAGCGCTCTCATAGTAATGCAATTCTATTATAGACTTTTTGTTCATAAAATATTCTGTTTATATACAATTAAAGTCTCTCAATATGATTAAGCTTAGGTAGGTGTGGTGTAGATATATAGCCTAGATATTTTAGATACTTCTAAATTTTTTGACTTAGATCAACTAGCACAGTCCATAATAAGAAAGGTTCCTAATATTCTTAAATATTGTGGTATTTGTTCAAAAAATATATTCATACAATCAGTGTTGATCACACATTTAGGACAAATAAGCTAAAAACTCTCTTCTTTTCTAGGATTAACTGCATTATAGAGGTAAAAGTTTTATCTACCTAATTTTGCTTTAATCTGTGTTTTAACGCCTTTTTTAAATCACCAGTACTCAACTTTTGAACATGTACCAAACTGCAATTCATCAAAGATGAATAACTCTTGTTCAGGATACCTACCAATAGTCTCATTAAGTTTTTTTAACTCTTCCTGTCTACCTTATATCTTATTTATTGTGAATTAATCTTGATATAATACATGAAAACTCATTTTTGTATATTATGGTGTATTGTAGGACTTACTGACATTTAAGCAAAAATTTTTCTGGATTTTTTTATTCTTATTTCTTTAAATGGTGATGTTATAACTTTCTTGTATTCGTGCTTCAACTTATTTAAATTAACTCTAATTCAATCTAGTTTTTCTATAACTTTGATAGAGAGTAAACAACTTTTCTTCTCTTCTAAATTTTAGCGCTTTATCCATATAGTCAATGCTGTTCTTGAATGTAACATATGCGTTATTTTGTACTTTTTTCAGTGTTTCTTTTGCTGATTTTACGGTTTTTTCATTTGATAATTATTGATTTCAATGTCATTTGAATCTTGCTACCTTACTTAGTAAGGCTTCTCTTTTATTATTGTTTATATGTTCCTTGTATAGTGGGAATTAGTATTAATATATAGAGACTTTGATTTGAGGAGAAAACTCTTCTATCACTGTTTTATAAACTTTCTTTTTAAATGGTATGGCATTAGCTACTAAATTATCTACACTTTGCCAACGCCACGCCTTAAACTCTGGATGATCAGTATAGTTGATATTAATATCTTTATCTTCTCCATTAAATTTCATTAAGAACCACCTTTGCTTTTGGCCAAAATATCTCCCGTTCCAGCATGTTGGTATAATTTCCTTAGGCAAGTTGTAATATATCCAATCCTTATTTTTAGCTATAATCTTTGCTTTATCAGTACCAACTTCCTCTAGCAATTCCCGTAGTGCTGCTTTCTCTAGCTTTTCACCATCATCAATTCCCCCTTGTGGCATTTGCCAGTAAGAGTCGCTATCAAAGCGTTTCCCAATGAATACATGTCCTTGTTTGTTAAATAGCATTATGCCAACGCAAGGACGATATTTATCTTTTTGCTCAATCACAAGTATGTCCTGTTATTAGATTATTTGTTGCGGAGGTTTTAATTAATCTTTTTCTGTTCTTTATCTTGTCAGCAATTTTTTTGCAACCCTCTTTACGCTTAATTTCGAGTTGTTAATCTCAAAAGCACCTTTAGATACAAATAACCTTTTTCTTTCAATTTTCTTTGAAGCAAGATCTAAATCGGTAATTTTATTTTCCTGATGCCTATCTTCTGATTGGATCCGCTCTACTAGTCCTTTACTATTGCAACGTAATACCATAAAAAGAATTTTTACGCTCATTTTTTTGCTTAAGTTTACTACTGAGTAGTATACTTTTTAGGTGCGGGGATTACCATCTATATAATTCATTTATAAATATGTAATGCTTTGATTTTGTGGAATACTGTTCTAATATTGCTAACATATTTTCTCTGATTGTAAAAATTTTTTTCATAAGTTACCTGTAACTTCGGTATTACTTAATTTAACGATTTTGAGTATAATATTATTAAAAAGGTTATTGCTTACTATCACCGCATCAATGACCTTACATAGTTCTTTTGCAATAATCAATTTTCTCCTACCTAGGAAGCCGATTAAGTAAATGAGAGTCTTACTCATAATAAATATAATAGAGAAATTACCTTTCATTGTATACAAGAGGATATGTGCTGTACATATTGTTACACTGAAAGCTTAAACTACTTGCTTAGCAAGCAACTATATCAAAATGGTTTATGTTTAGAGATTTTGGGTGTATAATTATAAATGAATTATATAATCTAGTATAATGACTAACGTATCCAGTGATACAGAATCAATAAAAAGCACAATTGTAAGTACAATAGATCAAAATAAAGGTCATAATATAGTCATTTTTGATGTGCAAAATAAAACCTTTATTGCAAAATATATGATTATTGCATCTGGTGATTCAAGTCGCCATGTGAAGGCATTAGCTGAACATGTAATAAAAAGTTTTAAGCAATATTATAAAATAGATGTGGAAGGTATGGATGAAGGCAATTGGGTGATTTTGAATTTTCAAGACATAATGGTTCATATATTCAGGTCAGAGGTAAGGGAATATTATAAAATAGAAGAATTGTGGAATTAACTTTCTTCCATTTATAAGATTTGTGAGTTAGAATCACTTTAATTAATAAAAGTAAACCGTGAAGCACAAGTCTGAATTTTTAAATCTCATTCAAGAAAGAGGATATCTGTATCAATGTACAAATATTAAAGGGTTAGACCAATTACTATTACAGGATAACTATGTGGTTGCGTATATTGGGTTTGATTGTACAGCGTCAAGTCTTCATATTGGTAGCTTAATCCAAATTATGATGCTTCGTCACCTACAAAAATTCGGTTATAAGCCGATAGTTTTACTTGGAGGTGGCACAACAAAGATTGGTGATCCATCTGGTAAAGACAAAGCAAGAAGCTTTTTGCCTATTGAAAATATAAATCAAAATATATCTAGCATAAAAAAAGTGCTTGAGAAAATGGTATCTTTTGATGATGGAAAGACTGGTGCAATTATAGTAAATAATGCAGATTGGCTAGATAATATAAAATACATAGATTTTTTGCGTGATATAGGGGTGCATTTTTCTGTAAATCGCATGCTCAGTTTTGATAGTGTAAAAACTAGACTTGATAGAGAACAAAATCTAAGTTTTCTAGAATTTAATTACATGTTATTACAGGCTTACGACTTTGCTGAGTTAAACAAAAGGTATGACTGCCGTTTACAAATAGGAGGATCGGACCAGTGGGGAAATATAATAAGTGGAATTGAACTTGGCAAAAAATTGAATTTACCTGAGCTATTTGGTCTTACTACGCCTCTTTTGTTGAGTACTCATGGAAAAAAAATGGGCAAAACTGAGAGTGGTACTGTGTGGCTTGATGGTGATATGCTAAAGCCTTATGACTACTGGCAGTACTTTCGCAACATTGATGATCAAGACATTGGGCGCTTTTTGAGATTTTTCACTGACTTATCAATTGATGAGATTAAAGAACTAGAATCTTTAAAAAATCAAGAAATAAACGAAGCAAAAAAAGTTTTGGCAACAGAGGTGACAAAAATATGTCATGGTGATAAAGAAACAGAACTTGCACAATCTGCTGCAGTCTCTGTTTTTGAAAATGAAGACGACTCTCTACTTCCTGATTATACTATAACAAAAGAACAAGTAGCAAATGGCATATCGTTAGTAGGCTTACTGTATGATATAGGTCTTGAACCTTCAAAAGGTGCTGCAAAGCGTTTAATACAGGGCAATGGATGCAGAGTTAATGATCATACTATAAATGATATTAATTACATAATAAATTCTAAAAGCTTTAAAGATCAGTCGTTTATAAAACTTTCTGCAGGAAAGAAACGCCACATAAAAATTATGGTGAGTTAGCTTTTGAAGGAGAAGGTAAGTTTCATACAAATAAGCAGCATGATATGAATGACTTAAATTCAATATATTTATTCCAATCATAAACCTGTATCAAATTTCATTTTAATTTTTGTATTACCTTTTACAAGGCACTAGAGTTATACGTGGATTACCTTGTGGAGGTAATCTTGATATACTGATTACTATCAGTACTCAATGAGAAATTAGGAATGTGTAATATAAGACATACACTGACTTATAAATTAAGCCACGAGTATGAGGTCAATATTACACTGCATATGATAGTTTTTATGATGAATAAAGTAAATACTCTAAAAGTCTCTACAGCCCCAAGTGAGTATAATTTATCACACATTTCAGAAATGGATTGCTATTTTCAGCATAAAGGTTAAATTATTAATGTAATTTGTCAGAAAACAGCACATTATTAGAACTGGTAGAGAAAGAGAGAATTAAATATGGATAACTTGGGCACTACTATAAAATAGAAAAGCACAAACAATCTATTGAAAATTGGCTAATGAACAGCCAAAACATACTCTACAGTATGGAGTAAATTTTTAAAATTCGGGAACTATACGTAGAATAACTAGAAAGATAGTAGAAAGCGAAGTTCTATTATATATACCTCCAAATGAAGATATAAGAATTGATGTTTTGTACCAGGAAAGTATTTATAACTTGCGCAAAAAAATGGCAGAGTTGTGTTTGATGTGCAATTTCTAGATATTAGTAAATACATAAAGAACATATTTAGATATGGTAAATTATTAAGAGGAAGTAATTGCTCCCATTTTAGAAACAACTGCTTCTGATGATAATTAAAGTATCTTGCACAATTTTACAACTTAGATGTAATTTTATCAGTTGATTGTTAGAGTGAATTCTGATTGTTAGTGAGTCAAATAAGTAACATTGTAGAGTTGTTTAATTGCGTGGTGAAAAAGAGAGGTGATAAATTCGCACGAAGCGCTCTCAAGCAAGGCGATTGTATTATAGATATAGACTTTATTACATAAAATATTCCATTTTATATATAAAACCAAAATCTCTCAATAGGATAAGCTTAAGAGGTGTAGTGGTAAGTATATAGCCTCGATATTTTAAAATACTTCTAAATTTTTGGCTTAGATCAACTAGCATAGTCCATGATAAGAAAGGCTTCTCGTATTCTTAAATATTGCGGCATTTATTCAAGAAATGTATTCATATAATCAGTATTAACATTTGATACAAATAAGCTAGAACTCTCTTCATTTCTAGGATTAACTGCATTATAGAGATAAAGATTTTGTCTAGCTAATTTTACTTTAACCTATGTTCCAATGCCTTTTTAAAATCACAGTATTCAACTTTTGAACATGTGCCAAACTGCAATTCATCAAAGGTGAATAACTCTTATTCAGGATACTTATCAATACTTTCATTAAGTTGTTTTGAAACTCTTTCCTGTCTACCTTTATCTTGTTCATTGTGAATTGGTCTTGGCGTAATATATAAAACTTTATTTTTTGCATACTACGGTGTAGTGTAGACTTGTTGATATTCAAGCCAAATTTTTTCTGAGTTCTTATTTCTTTAATGATAATATTATGGTTTTTTTATATCCATACTTCAACTTGTTCAAATTAACTTGGATTTAATCTAATTTTTTCACGCATTGGAAAGAGAAAATAATTTTTTCTCTTCCAAATTTTAGGTATTTTATTCATACAGTTAGTGCTATTCTTGATACGGCTGTTATACTATGTTTTTATTACAATTACAGCATTTGATTTTTTTGTAACATATGAGTTATTTTATACTTTCTTCAGCATTTCTTTCCTGATTTCACGATTTTTTATCTAATAATTTTGATACTATTTAAATATAGCTATTTTACTTGTTTCAGTATAGCTTCTTTCCATTATTGAAGATCCGTTTCTTGTATAGTGAGAATTAGTATAACACTATAGAACCTCTAGTTAAGAACATATCCATCCACCCCCGATAACTTGCTCATCTTTGTATACTACACAGGCTTGGCCAGGGCTGATGCCAAAGTAATCTTCGTTTAAAATGACATAAGCTTTATTTTGTTCTCTGATTGGATATATTGTTGCCAAATTTCCCGAGTGTGATGAACGGAGCTTTACAATTACTTCCATACCTTCCTTTGGTTGTTCTAACCAATTTAACTCCTTAACTAATACTTTTCTTTGCATTAGTGCATTAACTGGTCCTACTACTATTTCATTATTTTTCGTGTTGATTCTTACAACATAAAGAGGTTCACTATGTGCGATACCTAACCCTTTTCTTTGTCCCACTGTAAAGTTTACTATACCATTATGGTCGCCTAGTACTTTTCCATTTACATCTACAATTTTGCCTTTCTGTACAGATTGTGGAGCTAGCTTAGCTATTGTTTTGCTGTAGCTTTCGGAAACAAAGCATATATCTTGACTATCTGGCTTCTCAGAAATTGGCAAATTAAAGTACTTTGCTAATTTTCTTACATCGTGTTTACAGAACTTGCCAAGTGGAAATCTCAAAAATTCCAACTGCTTCTTTGTTATGGTAAACAGAAAATAGCTTTGGTCTTTACTTTTATCTATGCCTCTATACAACTTTACTTCACCATTTTTTTCTAATCTTCTCGCGTAGTGTCCTGTAATTAAGACATCTGCACTAAGATTTTTTGTGATTTGTAATAAATCACGGAACTTTACTGTTTGGTTACATTTTATGCATGGTATAGGAGTTTTTCCCTGCATATAGGTTTGTGCAAAATTCTCTATCACTTCTTTTTTGAATATTTTTTCATAATTTAAGATATAATGAGGAAACCCAGTACTTTCAGCTACATGCTTGGCATCGTAAATATCTTGTCCGGCGCAGCATGCACCTTTTCTTGCATTGGCATTGCTACTATCAGTAGCATATAGCTGAAGAGTTACACCAATTACTTGATACCCGAGATGATGTAGTAACACTGCAGCAACGGAGCTATCTACTCCACCAGACATTGCAACTACAGCCTTGATTTGATGTGGAGCTTTATCTTTTAACAGAGGTTCAATTTTAAGTTCTTTTAGCATATAACTTATAAGTAAATGTAGTAAATGGGGTAAGCTTTGCCTCTCTTTATCTTATGATAGGGAGTTCAGTGTAAAAAGCCTAAATCCCAGTATTAGCTGCTTGGGTAACTGCAACTTTCTATTGTTACCAGAGTAACTGACATTGGCATGGCTTTGTTGCATAATGGCCAAGAAACTTAGTGTGGTTGCTGATAGAGTTCATTATAAATGACTATTTAATTGCTTAAGAAAAAATAGGCCAGTAAAAATGAAATCAAGTAACCACAACCAATATAACAAATTTCTTGAAGAAGGGGGAAATATTTTTCATTCACTTAATGAAGTAGTCTCTAATTATTATGAAGATAGTCCAAAAATATAAGTGGCAATTACTTTTATAGTGATAAAGTAGTGATTTTGGTGCATATATAATCTTTAATTCTTCAGAATTGATTTAAGATAAACAGTAGGCTTTCAGTGTCAGTTATTTTCATGATATCGAACATTGCCGTTTCAATACTATTAGGATTTATACCTTTTTTCCCTGGTTACATGTTAGACGCAATTCATTGTACCGAGATTTATTCGCGATATCTCTAAGTTACGCTAACAAACAGCTGGATGACGGTAGATAATACAAATATTTGAGAAATTTACTAAATAGCACCGAATAGAAGAAATCTGCTAAACTTAGGAAGAGATTTCTTAGTTTAAAGTTTTTATACCAATTTCTACTTTATAAAGAACGGATAGATAATAATGGAAAAGAAGCATTACTGAAATAATACCAATTCTTATTGTTAGTGAGTAAGATAAGTGACATTGCAGAATTGTTTAATTACGGAGTAAGGAAGAGAGGTAATAAATTTGCACAAAGCGCTCTCAAGTAAAGCAATTTTATTATTGCCTTTATTATACAAAATGTTCTGTTTTATATATAACCAAAATCTCTCAATAAGGCTGAGCTCCAGTGAGTATGGTAATAGATATATAACCTAGATATTTTTAGATACCTTTAAATTTTTCAACCTATATCAATTAACACAATCCATGATAAGAGAGGCTTTCCATATTTTTAAATGTTGTAACATTTATTCAAGGAATATATTCACATAATCAGTGTTGACATTCGGTATAAATAAGCTGGGATTCTCTTCATTTTTAGGCTTAATTGGCCTATAGAGATAAAAAAATTTGCCTACCTAATTTTACTTTAACCTATGTTCTAATGCCGTTTTTAAATACCCGTGTCAACTTGAATATATGCTAAACTGCAATTTATCAAAGATGAATAACCTCTTGTTTAGGGTGCTTACCAATAATCTCATTAAGTTTTTTTAGCTCTTCTTATCTATCTTTATCTTGTTTATTGTGAATTGGTTTTGCGTAATATATGAAAATTTCATTTTTTGTATATTACGATGTGCTATAGACTTACTGACATTTAAGGCAAATTTTTCCTGGGTTCTTATTCTCATTTTTTTAGTGATGATATTAGTTTTTTTGGTATCTATACTTCAACTTATTCAAATTAGCTCTGATTCAATCTGCTTTTTCTATAACGTTTAGAGGGGGAGGCAAGGAATTTTCTCCTCTTCCAAATTTTAAGTGCTTTATTCATGCAGTTAGTGCTATTTAAAAAATACAACAACATACTTTTGCTATGGCTGTTATACTGTGCTTTTTTGCTGCAATTACAGCATTGGTTTTTTGCAACATATGCGTTGTTTTGTACTGTCTTCAGCATTTCTTTCACTAATTTCATGATTTTTACCTAATAATTTTGATTCTAGTGCCATTTAAATCTTGCTATTTTACTTACTTCAATATGGCTTCTTTTTCATTATTATTTGTCCATTTTTTACGCAGGAGAGTTGGTGTTAAAACACAGTTAAAGTAAAATTAGGTAGGCATAAATTTTATCTCTACAGCACAATTGAGCTTAAAAATGAAGAGAATCCTAGCTTATTTATACCGAATGTCAACACTGATTATGTGAATATATTCCTTGAATAAAGGTTACAACATTTAAAAACATGGAAAGCCTCTCTTATCATGGATTGTGTTAATTGATATAGGTTGAAAAATTTAAAGGTATCTAAAAATATCTAGGTTATATATCTATTACCATACTCACTGGAGCTCAGCCTTATTGAGAGATTTTGGTTATATATAAAACAGAACATTTTGTATAATAAAGGCAATAATAAAATTGCTTTACTTGAGAGCGCTTTGTGCAAATTTATTACCTCTCTTCCTTACTCCGTAATTAAACAATTCTGCAATGTCACTTATTTTGACCTATTAACAATGATAGATAATTAATCCTGTAATCTAATTTATGATGCACAATTTCATCAAAAAAAAATTAATAAATTACCTTCAAAACAGTTATCATACTTAATCTTGCTTAAATAAAACATGGCTAAAATAATCCATATTTTCAAGCACTTTACCACTACCAAGGGCAACGCAACAGAGTGGGTCATCTGCAACGCGTACTGGTAATTTTGTTGTTTCACCGATGACTTGCCCTAAATTGCGTAACAATCCACCTCCACCAGATAAAATTATTCCTTTATCGACTATGTCAGAAGAAAGTTCGGGAGGAGTACTCTCTAATGCTGTTTTAATAGCAGAGATTATCTGGTGTACAGGCTCTATTAAACTCTCCACAACTTGATATTCTGATAAAAGCATTTCTTTTGGCATACCGCTCACTAAGTCCCTGCCTTTGACTGTCATCCCTTCTTTATTATTTTTATCTGGTAGGCTTGCTGAACCTACGCTCTTTTTGATTTTTTCAGCTGTTGCCTCACCAATTAACAGTTTATGATTTTCACGGATATATGATCTTATTGCTTCATCCATAATATCGCCACCTACCCTAGCAGAACGTGAATAAACAATTCCACCTAAAGAAATAATTGCAACTTCAGTTGTACCACCTCCTATGTCAACAATCATGGAACCCTCAGGTTCAGTAACTGGAAGTCCTGCTCCAATAGCTGCAGCCATTGGTTCTTCAATTAAAAATACTTCATTCACACCAGCGCTTTCTGCTGCGTCTTGTATAGCACGTCTTTCAACTGGGGTGGATCCAGATGGAACACATATGACAATGTTAGGTTTATTGATAGTGAATTTTGTGTTTGCACTGCGTATGAAATATTTTAGCATCTCTTCCGCGCTTTTGAAATCGGCAATGACTCCATCTTTTAGTGGTCTGATTGCCTCTATTTCTCCTGGTGTTTTCCCTAGCATCATTTTAGCTTTTTTACCAAAAGCATAAGGAACATAGCTTCCTTTTTCCTTTATTCTTGCTACAACCGACGGCTCATCAAGCACTATTCCTTGATTTTTTTGATAAACTAAAGTGTTTGCAGTGCCAAGGTCTATAGCAATATCGCTAGCAAATAAACCTTTAAAGGTGAAAAAATTACAAAACTTTCTGGTTGATTTTTGAAAAAATTCATACATGACTCAAAGAGACCATTTTATTGAGATAAATCATACTTTTCAGATAAGTAGCTAGTACAGCATTCAACATCTAAGCCTTTACCTGTTACTTTTTTCATCAGATCCAAAAAACCACACCTTGCACTACATACGTTTTGAGATAACCAGCCAATGAGTAACCCAAAATCTCCTTTTATTATAGCACCCAAAAACTCGTAATGATTTTTTTTTATGAAAGAAAAAATCTGTACAGCAATAATTAAAGCTATAATTTTAATGGGGAAATAGCCTATAGTTCCGCTTACCCAATATTTATCTTGAAAATAAGTGTCTAGTTCATTTTTAGCTTTGACTGGGATTTTATAATGTTCCATACCTACTAGCCATGCGTCATGCAAGTCTTTGACCTCTAGCGTACCATTTATTATGTCTTGTTCTAACTTTGTTCTCAACATGATATGGGCTAGCAGGCTAAATTCATCTGCCTTCTTTAAAGGAGAGGAAAGATTCACTTTATTAAAAATCAAGTACAAGTTTTCAATACTATTGATCTTTGCATTAACTTTGCCTTTTATAGTAAACTTCTCTTTTATATGCGGTTGAATAAATTTAATAAATTCTCTTGATGTTCCAATCATTCTTTCCATGAACAATCCTTGAGCTTCACACATAACGTGTTTTGTAAATGAGCTTCTTATAGAATTTTGTGCTAAACATCTTTGATAAATTTCATGACCACTACACCGTAAAAGTAAAAACAAACCGTAACAAAAATCAGATTCGTCGTAATCTATAGGGTAGTGATAAAAAGTATGGTGTGACGTAACACTTATTTGCTGTAAACATAACGAGCCAAGTTCAATCTGCTTCTGAGTAGTAATCTTCTGTATATTAGTAATCTTGTCTTTCTTCTGCTTTTCAATTATTCTATCTATATTGTCGCTAAAAAATTTGCCTAGCTTGGAAAATATTTCTTTTATATCCTTTTCTGTAATATCAGAGTCGTAGTCAGCAAGCAGTGAATCATATTTTGAACATTTTAATTGCTGCGATTTTATTGAAGCTACTCCACGAATAAGTTTGATCAAGTCAGCAAAGCGTTCTTTTAGCTTTTCTAAGCTACTAGATTCAGATTGAGATAGCCTCCATAAATTTTGGCACTCAATTTTAGCTTTAGACAGGGATTTTACTAAATCAATGGGAATAGCACTGTTACTTTTATGCATTCTCTCTATTAACTTTAGCTGCCAACTATCACCTTTCTTTTTGTTACCAAGGGCACCTGCTTCTGCTAGTGACTCTTTTATTATGTTGTGAGAGATAACTTCATGTCTAATTTCTTCTAGGAGACCCATTTGTTCAATTTTATCCTCTACGTTCAGTTGACTCTGATCTAGTACTTTTAGTGTACTCTCAATATTCTTTAATCTATGTAATACTTCTTCTAGAAACTTGTAAGATTTCATAATTTGTGCATCTTTATTTAGAAAACATCTGTTTAATATCGTAATAGATTAATAATAAAGTTACAAAGTATATTTACTTAAATCACAATAAAAAATTGTACCTTTGCCAGATTTTTCTACCAAAGATCTGGCATTTTATTAGAAAATTAATTGTAAAACTGTAGAAAAAGTGTTTAGTATTTTATTTTTCTTGACTATATTGCAATAGAGAGACTATTAACTACTAAAAATTAAAGTTACGCACTGTTTTAAAATTTATGGAGGTTTAGTAATGTGGAATAAATTAGTTGCAATGTGCTGTTTTTGTTTACTGTTTACTGGTATAAGTTCTTGCCAAAAAAGAGAGGTAAATGCAACAAATAAAGTTAACTTTATTGTTAAGCAGATGAAAGAAAAAAGGATTTTCTTTGATTATGATAAATCTAATATTAATGAAGCAGGTGCAGATGCATTGCTTAATGTAGTGAAAATGTTGCAAAATGATCCTAATGTAAAAGTTACTTTGATTGGTCATACTGACAATCGTGGTTCTTATGAATACAACATTGCGCTAGGTGCTAGAAGGGCAGATGCGGCTAAAAAATTTATGGTTAGTTGTACACCTTACTTAGAAAATAGAATAAAAACTGCTTCTAAAGGTGAAACTGAACCTTTGGTTTATGTGGCAGATAATTCTAAGAACTCTAAATATGAAAAGGAGCATGCTAAAAATCGTAGAGTAGAGTTTTCATTTTCTAGAATAAAAAGGTAGTTTTTTAGCTACAGCTGATGCAGTTTCATATCATGCCGTGATTTGTCGTGGCCTTTTTAACGTAAGATCTAGCTTGCAAGCAGTAAAATGATGTAATTTTGAGCTACTTATAGCTATGAGGTTCAATTGTTAAGGAAGTTCTGGGTCTCAGTGTTTAAACACTGGGGTAAGAAATGGAATTAGAGTCGTTACTTCAAGATGTAATAGACGATCTTGCTATCTATAATAATAAAGTTGCAGTTGCAGTATCAGGTGGTATAGACAGTATAACTTTATTGCATTTAATAATCAGTTGGGCAAAAAAAAGACAATGTCTACCACCTATAGCATTAGTAGTAAATCACAGATTGCGTCCAGAATCTCAGAAAGAAGTTGAATTTGTTGTAAATTATGCAAAGGAACTTGGGGTGAAGGAATCGTTCATATTAAACTGGGAGAAGAAGAATATCAAAGGCAATGTTCAATCAGAGGCACGAAAAGCACGGTACGAGCTACTAACAAAATGGTGCAAAAATAACAATGTTAAGCACCTATTTATTGCGCATCATAAAGATGATCAAGCAGAAACTTTTCTACTGAGACTTGAGCGTGGTAGTGGCCTAGATGGATTGTCATCTATGGACTACAAGTTTTCTTTAAATGGGGTTTACATATTAAGACCATTATTAAGTTTTAGCCGTGGTAGAATAAGAAAATACGCCGACTTTTATCGGCTAAAGTGGGTTGAAGATAGAAGTAATCAAGATTTAAAATATAGGCGCACGTTATATCGCAACTTACTTAAAGTAAGTGATGATCAAGAGATTTTGACAGAACGAATATGTCTCACAGCTCTTCATATGAAAAGAGCCAAGAAAGCGTTAATATATTATACATATCTTGCATTCAATGATTGTGTTAATATTCATGATCTTGGTTATATCGAAATTAAACTAAGTGAATTTTATAAATTGCCAGAAGAAATAGGCTTAAGGCTTCTTCTTTATTCTATAATGGTAATCAGCAGTAAACACTATAAACCAAGATATAATAGTCTTATTAACATATTTAATAAAGTACTGCGAAAGGATAACGATGTTCATTGCACACTTTCTGAGTGTAAAATAAGGAAATATGGAGAGAGTATTTTAATAATTAGAGAATCTTCAAAGATACAGGAAGTATCTGTTAATTTGCCGTTAAATGGTTTTATTGAATGGGATAATAGATTTAGCTGCACGATACTTGGAAGTCAAGAATGTTCAGTAACTATTACTCCACTAAAAAAAACACAGAAGGTTCCTAAATTTTTAAAGGATTATAATTGCTGCCATGAAGTTTTTTATTCTTTACCTATAGTGTTAAAAGATGGAAAAGTGTTAGCTTATCCTTGCCTGAATTATAAGGAAAAAGACATCAATGATGATGAAGTTAAATGCATTATTAATAGCATAATAAAACAAAATTTGCTAAAATTAACTGATATTTAGTTAGAAGTAACAATGAAAAAATTTTTGGAAGGCTTATTGATTTGGTTAATAATTATTGTGCTTGTTTCTGTTGCTTATATTCAGTTTAGCGGGAATATAGGTAAAAGTAAAATAACCATACCTTTTTCAGAATTTTTAACCAAACTAGAAGATAATGATGTAGAAAAAATTGTTATAAAGAACCAGAGCATTGAAGGTAAGTTTAGAGACGGATCAAGCTTTAATTCAAGTGGTATTATATATAATGACTTAATAAAAAGCTTACATGACAAAAAAGTGAAATTCTCCTTTTCTACTGGAGATTCTGCAATGAGCATAATTGGTGGGTTACTTATCCAATGGATTCCAACGTTTATCTTTATTGGCTTATTGCTGTTTCTTTTAAAACAAACGCAAGCAGGAGGTAACAGAACTATAAGCTTTGGCAAATCAAAAGCTAGGCTCATGACTAGTGGAAAAAAAGTGACATTTGATGATGTTGCTGGGATTGACGAAGCAAAAGAAGAGTTAGTAGAAATTGTTGACTTTCTTAAACAGAGGCAAAAATTTCAAGTATTAGGTGGAAAAATACCAAAAGGGTGTCTTTTGATTGGCTCTCCTGGTACTGGTAAAACTCTCCTTGCTCGTGCAATTGCAGGTGAAGCCAATGTGCCGTTTTTTAGCATTTCTGGATCTGATTTTGTCGAGATGTTTGTTGGTGTTGGTGCAAGTCGTGTCCGTGATATGTTCGATCAGGGTAAAAAAAATGCTCCTTGTATAATTTTTATAGATGAAATAGATGCAGTAGGTAGACATCGTGGCATTGGTCTTGGTGGTGGTAATGACGAGAGAGAGCAAACATTAAATCAGTTATTAGTTGAGATGGATGGCTTTGAGTCTAATGAGGGTGTGATAATAGTTGCTGCGACTAACCGTCCGGATGTTTTAGATCCAGCACTGCTTAGGCCTGGTCGTTTTGATCGACAGATTACTATTTCTTTGCCCGATATAAATGGGCGTGAAAGGATATTAAATACGCATATAAAGAAAATATCAATAGCACCAGATGTAAATGTGAAAATAGTTGCAAGAGGAACACCTGGGTTTTCTGGAGCTGATCTAGCAAATTTAGTGAATGAATCTGCGCTTATCGCTGCGAGAAGAAATAAGAAGATTGTTACTATGGATGACTTTGAATATGCACGTGATAAAGTGATGATGGGTGTGGAAAGACGGTCTCTAATGATGACAGAAGAGGAGAAAAAGCTTACTGCATACCATGAAGCTGGTCATGCAATAGTTGCTGTTAACATGCCTGCCTCAGATCCAATACACAAGGCGACTATTATTCCAAGAGGTAGAGCTCTAGGCTTAGTTATGAGGTTGCCGGAAACAGATAGGGTGTCACATACAAGAGAAAAAATGATAGCAGATATAACTGTTGCCATGGGTGGAAGAGTAGCAGAAGAGCTAATTTTTGGTTATGATAAAATTACAAGTGGTGCATCTTCAGATATAAAACAAGCGTCTGATTTATCACGTGCTATGGTAATGAAATGGGGCATGAGCGACAAAATAGGACCGATATATCACAATTGTGAGCAAAATGTACATGGTTCTGAAATAATTTCTGAGGACACTTTGAAACTTATAGATGAAGAAATAAAACGGGTTATATCTTCATGTTATGAAAAGGCAAAGGATATCTTAACTAAACGTTGCAAAGATCTGGAACTTGTTGCTGAAAACTTGTTAGAGTTTGAGACTTTAACAGGGGATGAAATCAAAGATGTACTAAGCGGGAAAAAGATTGTTAGGAATGACAACGGAAGTAAAGAAAAAGTAAGAAAATCTTCTCTCTAAATGTGTTCTCTACAGCATACCTTCTATTTTTCTACTCTTTTCCATGCTGATTATATTAAACAATTTTTAATTAATCAAATGTTAGGCTAATACCGACTTCTAAAAATGAAGAAATAAATTATTTTATTGTCTGTAGCTACAGTTTTAAGTAATTTTGCGAATTTCTTATTTGTTTAGCTAATAACAAGATAGATGTTACTTATTTAATAATTAGATATTAATAATTAATAAAAACATTTAGTAATAACAATCCTTACTTTATTGTTGTCACAACGGTTTGAACAAGCAAAGCAAAAGGATTTTACTTGAGTGATAGATATTATAGTTAGTTTCTTGCCAGCATAGGTAAATAAAAACTAAGATCTGAAGATACTAATTATAAAATTGCAATGGGTTTTTGAAATGATCGTAGAAATACGACAGAAAAGTTGTATTACCTGGATGAGCGTAAGCTGAACTATAGTCTACTTTTTGCTGCAAATATGAGAAGTTTTGGCTACTTATACTGATTTTCATTATTAGTGGGTTAAATAAGTGAAATTGCAGAGCTGTTTTATTTTAAGTAAAAAAGAGAGTTAATGAATTTGCACACTTTATACAAAGTGCTCTCGAGCAAAGCAATTGTATTTATAGACTTTATTACGAAAAATGTTCTGTTTTATATATAACTAAAGTCCTCAATAAGATTAAGCTCGTGCAAGTTTGGTAATAGGTATACAATTTCAATATTTTTAGGTGCTTTAAATTTTTTGACCTATGTCAATTAACATAATCCATAACGAGAAAAGCCTCTCTTGTTCTTAAGTATTACAACATTTATTCAAGAATATATTCATGCAATCAGTATTGACCACACATTTCGGTACAAATAAGCTAAAACTCTCTCCATTTTTAAGATTAATTACACTGTGGAGATAAAAATCGTGTCTACCTAATTTTACTTTAACTTGGCTCTAACGCCCTTTTTAAATACCTGTGTCCAATTTTCGAATATGTGCCAACTTCGATTCATCAAAGATGAATAACTCTTATTTATGGTGTTATCAATAATCTAATTAAGTTTTTTAAACTCTTCTTATCTACTTTATATTTTGTTCATTGCAAGTTGGTCTTGGCGTGTATATGAAAACCTCAGACTTGCTAGAATTCAAGCTAAATTTCCCCCTTGATTTTTATTCTCATTTCTTTAAGGGTAATATTATAGTTTTCTTGTATCCATACTTCAAATTGATTCTGATTAATCTAATTTTCTACGAAATTGGAGAGAGTGAAAAGTAAACAAATTTTCTTCTCTTTCGAATTTTAGTAATTTATCTATGCGGTTAGTGCTATTTTTAAAATGTAATATATTTTTGCTATAGCTGTTATAATGCGCTTTTTTGCTGCAATTACAGCATTTAGTTTTTTTGCAACATATGCGTTATCTAGTGAGAATTGATACTAGAATATAGGTTAAAGTAAAATTAGGTAGATGCAATTTTTATCTCCACAAGTGTAATCAATCCTAAAAATGAAGAGAGTTCTAGCTTGTTTGTACTGAAATGTGGTCAATACTGATTGCATGAATATATTCTTGAATAAATGTTGTAATACTTAAGAATAAAAGAGAAGCTTTCTTATTATGGATTATGTTAGTTGACATAGGTTAAAAAATTTAAAATACCTAAAAATATCGAGGTTGCATACCTATTACTAAACTTGCCTAAACTTAATCTTATTGAGAAATTTTAATTATATATAAAACAGAACTATGTTTGTAATAGGGTCTATAAATACAATTACTTTGCTTGAGAGCCTTTGTACAAATTCATTAACTCTCTATATTTTACTCAGAATAAAACAACTCTGCAATTTTACTTATTTGACCTATTAATCAATGAGCATCGGTATAAATATACGTATCTGATATAGATATTTTAGTACGATTGTTAGAAGTTTAAAGTTTGAAACAGCACTACTAAGGAAAAGATAAAGAAGAAGGGCAAATTAGAGAAAGCTTAAATGCGGAGAATAACTTAAGTGTAGGCAGTGGATTATTTTTTATAAATAGTGTTGAAATTAACCTTTTACTTTTCATTTTTTAGCAAAGCTGGCTTTATTGCATAGTACTAGTGATTTTATTAATAATTTCAACATGAACTTGATTGTTATCTTTAGCTTTAATTTCAGTTATAATACTGCATCTGTCAGGCTCCTTTATAGCTATCTCTTGAAATCCTTTTTGAACCTTATAGTAAAAACTAGTGTTCATTTTTTCATATTTGTTTTTATCTTTTGCTCTATTTAGCCCAATTTGAACATCAATGTCTAGGATAAATGTGACATTTGGGCGTTTAATTTTTACTAATTTGTGTAGGTCTTGTATTAGCTCTAGGTCAATACCAAGTCCGTATCCTTGATATGCAATAGTTGAATCGATAAATCGATCACAAATCACTATCTTTCCTTCTTTTAGAGCTGGTAATATTACTTTTTTAACATGCTCATATCTCATTGAGATGAGCAGCAAAAGTTCAGAGATAGGATCAATGCTGTTCTTAAGCAGTATTCCTCTTATCTTTTCTGCAAAGTTAGTGCCACCTGGTTCTCGAGTCAATATCACATTATTTTCACCGCGAATTTGCTTGAGATAATTTGCAAGCAATTCAGACTGTGTTGTCTTACCAGAGCCATCTATTCCTTCAAAAGTTATGAACATAAATTTTGATTATAATACTAGAAAATGATATGCATATAGTTATGTATAAGAACTATTTGACATTTGAGTAATAAGACTATAAGTTATAGGTTGTAATGCTCTCTAAGCTATGATTGCTTTAAATACTCCTAAGGTAGATTTTAATTTTACTGCAAAGGATTTTAATCTTCTTGGGGTGGATAACAAATACTATACATTAAGTGATTGTTATGGAAAAAATGGTTTTATTGTAATGTTTATATGCAATCACTGTCCTTACGTTCAGTCAATTATTACTAACCTAGTGAGTGATGTTAATTTGTTAAAAAGAGATTATCAAATAAATGTCATTGCAATAATGCCAAATGATGTAAATGAGTCCTCGGAGGATTCCTTTAAAAATATGATTGATTTTGCCAAGGAAAATAAGTTTACATTTCCGTATTTGCTTGACAGCAAACAGGAAGTAGCTAAAGAGTATGGTGCTGTTTGTACTCCTGATTTTTTTGGCTTTAATGCTAATTTAAATCTTTGCTATCGTGGACGTTTTAACAGTGCAAAAAAAGAAAAAATACAAAACTATGAAATAGGGAGTAGTGATTTATTTCAAGCTATGAAATTTATTGCAGAAACTGGTAATCCTCCTGTTGATCAAAAATCAAGTATTGGTTGCTCAATAAAATGGTCTAATTCTACAAGTTAAATATCATGCACAGCGGTTCTCAACATTTGTTTGATATTATAATTTTACTTTCCGCTGCTGTCTTTATAGTCATAGCGTTTTGGAAAATGAATATCAGTCCAGTGCTAGGTTACTTTGTTGCAGGTGCGTTGATTGGCTCTCATGGATTTAATCTAATACATTCAGCCAAAGCAATGGATAACTTTGCAGAA
Organism: Wolbachia endosymbiont of Litomosoides sigmodontis; assembly: GCF_013365435.1. GTDB lineage: Bacteria > Pseudomonadota > Alphaproteobacteria > Rickettsiales > Anaplasmataceae > Wolbachia. Next base: position 1,006,600 of record NZ_CP046577.1, on the reverse strand, counting down.
TTTGGCGTGGTATTTCTGTTGTTCATTATAGGTCTTGAGTTGACATTTGAACGCCTTATTGCTATGCGCATTCATGTATTTGGGTTTGGTTCCCTTCAAGTTATAGTCACTATGGTAGCGATATGGTGCATTGCTCTTGCTTTTGGAGTGAATACAAATATGGCAGCAGTTATTGGTGGCGGACTTGCATTGTCTTCAACAGCAATAGTGTTACAGGTTTTGCAAGAAAAAGGTTCTCAAGCAAGTCAGGTTGGTAGGTTATCAATAGCAGTGCTATTAATGCAAGATTTCGCAGTGGTGCCGTTAATAGTATTAGTGCCTCTACTTACTGGTAACTCTGAGAACAGTCTGATAAGTTCATTAACAGGTTCATTGTTACAAGCAGCTATTGCATTAGTAATGATATTTATAACTGGTAGGTTGTTACTTAGACCTTTATTTTCGATTATTGCTAGAATGGAAAGTAATGAGGTCTTTATATCAACTACACTTTTAATAATATTAGGAGCAGCATTTATTACTGAGCAATTTCGTTTATCGATGGCATTAGGTGCATTTGTTGCTGGATTGTTAGTTGCGGAAACAGAACATAGACACTCAGTAGAACATGCGGTGTTGCCATTTAAGGATTTGCTACTCGGCTTATTTTTTATGACTGTTGGCATGTCTATCAACATAGATCTTTTACTCAATAAGTTGCCACTAATTACTTTATTGTCGATTATTTTGATAGTTTTAAAAACATCTATCATATATATATTGTGTAGATTTTTTGGGTTTAAGTGTGCTCCTGCTATACAAGCTGGGCTACTGCTTGCACAAGGAGGTGAGTTCGCATTTATTCTATTTCGTTTAGCAGATGAATTGAATGTGCTACCAAGTGAAATTGCTCAAGTGCTTATGATGGTGACCACAGTAACTATGGCTTTTACTCCTCTTTTATCTGGACTTGGAGATTGGATAGTAAGTTCATTTAGCACTGAAAAAGTAATGCTAGATGATGAAGCTGTTGAGACAGATACACAAGATCTTTATAACCATGTAATAGTTGCTGGATTTGGTAGAGTAGGATATATGGTAACAAAAATGCTTACTGCAGAGCATTTAAGTTATGTTGTTGTAGATATTCAATCAAAAATAGTTAAGGAAGGGAAAAGTGACAGCTTTCCTATATATCTTGGAGATGCTACGAGATATGAAATTTTAAAATCAGTAGGAATAGAAAGAGCCCAAGCTCTTGTGATCTCAATAAAGAACGAAGTTACTATAAAGAAGATTATTTCTCTGGTTGCAACAAATTTTCCACATGTAAATATTATAATACGTTTACCAGATCTAAGTAATGTAGAAGTATATAAAGCTCTTGGAGCTAGCAAAATCATTCCAGAGACATCCGAGATGGGTTTGCAATTAGGTGGAGCAGCGTTGAGCTTAAGTGGAATTAGCGAAAGTGGAGTTGCATTTTTAAAGAGTAAGTTTAGGAAAGGTAACTATAGTATGATAAAGGACATTAGCAATGATATGGATGAATAGCGTTTTTTAAACTCTCCTCTGTTATCTCAATTTGTAATTGGGTAAGCTCACCTATTTTAGGTGGCATTTGTTTTGTCTATAATAAGCTATACACATAATTAACCAAGTCAAAGAAAGCGTAAACCAAGTTATTGCATACTCCAGATGTTTCATTGGCTGTATAGCTAATTTCCCGCCAAAACCTTTCTGCCACAGAATACATTTTTCTAGCTTAATACCTAATTCATTGGATATTTCTTTTGTATTAAGGGTAACCCACGTATTCAAAGTAATATTATTCTTGATTAACCAACTTTTGCTTTTACTGCTATCGCAGTACAAAATACCATCAGCAGCTACTTTTACGACTTTTGCTTTTTCCTCTTTTTTTTCTCTGATTATCCCTTTATTCACTAGCATATAACGTCCAGTAGTGAGTAGCATGGGAGACAGTGTATAATAACCGCGCTGTCCTGCAAAAACATATAGTTCTATATCACTTAAAATTCCATCGATTTTAACATGCCTGTAATTAAATCGAGCAAGATCATTATTAGGCAATAAATGAACAGCTGGGAGGTTCATATTTTGGATAATATTACTCTTCCAGTTCAGCCTAAATAACTGCCACAACCCTAATAAAAAAAGAAGTAAGCAAGGTATAATTAAAATAAATATTGTTTTTTTTAACACTTTATATTTTTTTGCATTCTTAAATAATTCTCAACACTATAACCTCAATGAGGTTGTAATCTTGCTCTTTCAATTCAATAATTGTACTCTTCCTCATTTTCTAATAGCTCTCCTAATAAGTTGCGCTGACAAAATCCTTTTCTTTTTCAGGTATAGAAATTGCCTTATTGTAGTTTTTTATTTCTTCTAATTTCAAGTCTCTTTCTAAAATTTTCCGTATTATATCTTTTATGAATTTTTCCTTATACTTTAAGATCTCATTTGTATCTTGAAAGTTTGGGATACCTTTAAGCAGTAGAATTCTTTCTATTTGCTTATTTTCATGCTCAAGTTTCTCATTAAGTTTGTTTTTCATCTTTATCTTGCAAATTTATTGATTCCATTTTCTTTGATGGTTAAAGAACACAGAAGACATTGGTACGCAGAAGTCAATTTACCGATTAGTAATTTGTTCAAATGCTTTACCATCTCTTTATTGATAATCTTCCTATAGTTAATTTATCGATATTATCTATATAACAACGAGGATGATATCAATTCATTTGATGACTCCTTTTACAACAATCGTATTAAATAGCATGTCGTGATATGTTTGCTTTTTCTGAGAGAAGCAAGCAATCAAATACCAGAAGAAAGTGAGCAGCAACGTAATTACTCCCAGCACGATTAAGGCACTTACTAACGTGTTTTGCTCTTGGAAAAACTCGATGAGGATAGATATTATGTTGTTTAATAGATGAAGAAAAAATTGAGAGATGCTTCTATCAAATGCTAAACTCAAGCCTATTTTGGAACCGTCTAGGCTTATGGTATGTATGTTCATTAACTGCTGACCTGGGGTTGCCTGAGCTGCTGAAGATATAAAATATGTGAAGTAACTACAATTTACACACATATATGATAGATCTAAAATTAATGGAAAATTCTTCAACAACAGTATAATTAATAAATTTGGAATTAATAAGATTGCTATATCTATTAAATACGCGCAAAGGCGCCTTTTTATACTGGTAATCTCTGTTACAGTGTTCATTGTCTATCTTTCAAATACTTTATTATGAAATCTGTAAGTCTGTTAAAATGTTGAAAACATAACAAATCTTCGTAGCCACTTATTGGTTGGCCGTATATAATAGGTAAGCAACTGGCATTTTGTGCACACAGAATATCCGTGATGCTGTCTCCAACAAAAAACACGTTTCCTCTATCTATAGGCAATGCGCTCTCTTCCAGTGCAAACAATAATGGGGTTGCAGATGGTTTATCTTCTGCAGTATCGCATGAACCAACCACTTTTTCAAAGTAAGAATCTAGTTTGAAATAGGTAACTTCTTCACGTAAATTAGTATTTTTTTTGTTACTTACTATTGCTAGATAAATATTGTGGCTTTTTAATGTCTGCAACATTTTCTCTACTCCTTGGTTTAGAGTAATGTTTTGCAACAGTGCGTTATCTAGGTATTGTTGGTATATCTGATTTGCTTTTTTCCATTGATTGCCAAATAAATTGACCATATAGCTTTTTCTTGACTCATAATAATTTTTTCTATCAGCAGCTTTATTACTATGTCCCATTGAGTCTAAAGTATGCTGGATGGCATTAAAAATATTGTCTCGGGTATCAACTAAGGTATTATCCCAATCGAATACCACTGCTAATGGGCTATTCTTCATTTCTACATTGTTACGTGTTTCAACTTAGTAAGTAAATAACATTTTAATGGAAGAGATGTAAATATGATGCTCTTGGTGATTGAAAGAGGCACTCCTTATTGCAAATTGTGTTAATTGTTTTATATAATGGGTTATTATACTAGTTTTTATATGTTTTATTATTAAGTAGGTGTATAATTAAGCTCAAAAACTCATCTTAAAGAGGTATCGAAAGAAAATTTAAAGATATTTTTTGAGCGTTTTTCAGGTCCTTTTTCAAAAGGAGCTTCATTAAAGGATAAAGTACAGACCATTACTAAATTGAATAAGAAGCTTGAAAATTGAAAGAGCTCGCACTGAAAAAGTACATCAAAATTTTGAGAAAATTGCTGAGCTTAACCACTAATATAGTTGTAGGACGAGAAGTGATAAAAATTCTAAGAAGCTCTGAAAAAGCCTATGGTAGAAGGTAAAAATTTTGAGTAAAGTGAACAAAAAGAGACTTCTATATAAACAGATACAACAATTATCGGTAAATAGAGGTGGATTTTTCAAACTTTACAAAAGCCTAAATCATAAAGCTATTGTGCCAATTCTCATTGTTAATGCGTTAAATAAGTGACACAATAGAGTTGTTTAATTGCGGAGTGAATAAAGAGAGTTGATAAATTTGCGCGAAGCGCTCTCAAACAAAGTAATTATATTATAGACTTTATTACGCAAAATGTTCTATTTTATATATAACTAAAATCTCTCAATAAGATTGAGCTATGGTAAGTCTGGTGATAGGTATATAATCTCGATATTTTTGGTACCTTTAAATTTTCTGACTTATGCCCACTAGCACCACCATGACAAGGAAGGCTTCTCTTGTCTTAAATATTGTGACATTTGTTCAAGAGATATATTCATACAATTAGTGTTGACAGTCCGGTAAGAATAAGCTGGTACTCTCTTCCATTTCTAGGATTTAATTGCACTTTAGGGATAAAAATTTTGTCTACATAATTTTACTTTAATCTGTGCTCTAATGTCCTTTTTTAATCACCAGTGTCCAACTTTCGAATGTGTGCAAACCACGATTCATCAAAGATGAATAACTCTTATTCAAGATATTTACAAAATAATCTCTCATTAAGTTTTTTTTAACTCTCCATATCTACCTTTATCTTATTCATTGTGAATTGGTCTTGGCGTAGTATACAAAAACTTCATTTTTTATATATTGTGGTATAATGTTAAGATTTTCTTGTATCCATACTTCAAATTAATCCTGATTCAATCTAATTTTCTACGACGTTGAAGATGGGGATAAATAAATTTTCTTCTCTTTTTTTTAAGTTTTAGGTGCTTTATCCATGTAATTAGTGCTGTTTTTGGAGTGTAACATATTTTTGCTATGGCTATTATACTGTGCTTTTTTGCTGCAATTATAGTATTTAGTTTTTTTGCGATATATGGTGTTATTTGTACTTTTTTAGCATTTCTTTTGCTGGTTCTACGACTTTTTCATCTAATAATTTCAATGTCATTTAAACTTTGCTATTTTGCTTGCTTCAGTAAGACTTCTTTTCTATTATTGTCTATCCATTCTTGTACAGTGTAAATTGGTATTATTTATACTAAATGTTAACACTGGTTGTATGAATATATTTCTTGAACAGATGTTACAATATTTAAGACTATGAGAAACTTTTTTTATCATAGGTTGTACTAGTTGGAATAAGTCAAAAAATTTAAAGGTATCTAAAAAAATATTGAGATTATGTACCTGCCATCATACTCACACCTGAACTTAATCCTATTAGAGACTTTGATTATATATAAAACAGAGCGTTTCGTATGATAAAATCTGTAATACAATTGCTTTGCTTGAGAACACTTTGCGCAAATTTATTAACTTTATTTTTCACTCTGCAATTAGATGCTTCTGCAAGTCATTTATTTGGCTTATTTAACAGTAAGAATTGGTATTAGATAGTATTATTTTACTCTCTAATCTTGTAAATTAGTGTACTATACGGACCTTGAACACTTTATAAGTGCATTTCAGCTTATATAGATAAAGACCGGAGAAATGTTATGAAAGTATAAAGTGTACATGGTGCAAAAAATTAAATGTAAGGTACAAATCACATAATGGTTTCGTTGCTTAATCTATATAAATTGAAGATGATTGAATACCCAATTATCATTGACAAGAAAATTGTCAGGGTTTATCAAGTGATTTTTTGCAGCTCTTATAGCTTAGAGCGACTATTAATAAATAGGGAAATCATCGCAAATCTCTTTAACTTTATTTTTTACTATTTCCTCAATATCTGTGCTGTTTCCGTTAATCAACCCATGAATCACTTCATTTATTAGGTTAGCTATTTCTTTAAAATGCTCTGCTCTAAGTCCGCGTGTTGTCTCAGCAGCAGTACCAAAACGCAGCCCTGAAGTAATAGTGGGTTTTTCCGTGTCAAATGGTATAGAATTCTTATTGCAGGTAATACCAGCCCTTTCAAGGCTATCTACAGTGCCTTTTCCAGTCAATTTTTGTGATCTTAAGTCAACTAGTACTATATGGGAGTCAGTGCCACCAGTTATAACGCTCAGTCCATGCTTTTGCAATTCTTGAGCTAGCACTTTTGCATTTTCCACAACTCTTTTGATATATGCTTTAAACTCTGGTGCCAATGCCTCTTTAAATGCAACGGCTTTTGCAGCTATCACGTGCATAAGAGGTCCACCTTGCAATCCTGGAAAAACTGTAGATTGAACTTTTTTGTGTAGTACTTCATCATTTGTCATTACCACTCCACCGCGAGGACCACGTAGAGTTTTATGAGTCGTGGAAGTTATAATATGCGCATACTCAGCAGGTGAAGGGTATTCACCTGCTGCAATAAGTCCGGCATAGTGAGCAATATCTGCAAGTAAATATGCACCAACTTTATCTGCAATCTCGCGAAAACGCTTGAAATCTATTTTTTTTGGGTAAGCAGAAGCACCAGCTATAATCAATTTTGGCTTATGTTCAAGTGCTAGCCTTTCCACTTCGTCCATGTTGAGCAGATAAGTGCCTTGATCAACTGTGTATTGAATCGATTTAAACCACTTGCCAGAAAGGCTTGGTGCTGCGCCATGAGTTAAATGTCCTCCGCAACTTAGTGATAACCCAAGTATTGTATCTCCTGGAGTAAGTAGTGAAGCAAATATCGCTTGATTTGCTTGAGAACCAGAGTGAAGTTGAACATTTGCAAATCTAATATCAAATAGCTTACAGAGTCTTTCTATAGCTAAATTTTCAACTTCATCTACATATTCACAACCACAGTAATACCTTTTGCCTGGATAGCCCTCTGCATATTTATTAGTCAGAAAAGAACCTTGTGCTTCCATTACTGCTTTACTTACAAAATTTTCTGATGCAATCAGTTGCAATTGTGATCTTTGACGCTGCAACTCTTTCTTTATAGATTGATAAATCTCATCATCGAAAAATTTTAAATTTCTTTTAGAATTACAGATTCTCTCTGAAACACTTGTCATAGGTAAGACTCCACTTTAATTTAATAATACTAAAATATCACGAGTAGCTTTAAAACCTTTTCTTTAACCAAACGAATCCAAAAACAGCCAAAAGTAAACATATAGGAATAATTGAGATTGCCTTTATTAGCAGCTCAATACCATATATAGGATTTCCTTGTATTACCGTTCTATCCCAGTATAAATCTACTATTTTTGCGATTCCAGTGTGAAAAAAATAACCAAAAACCATAACTATCATGTTCGACATAGCTGTAGCTATGCCTACCAAGCTATTGTTTACATAACTTATTGCTTTACAAATAATAAATGCCTGGTATCCAGATGCAAAGCCGACAATAAGAAGTGTAGGGAATACGGCATATAAACCTCCAATCTGTGTGAAAAGCAAGAGAAAACTGGCGATCATTGTAAGAGAACACACAATAATTGCTTCGTAGTACCTATTTGGATACTTCTCTAGAAAGTAAGCTAAAAATAATGACCCAGCTCCCGTGCCTATAAACATGAGAGAAGAAAGTGAAGAAGCTAAGTCTCCGGTTATTTGATATACTTCACATAAGAATGCCTTTGCCCACCCATCAGCAAAACCCTCTAACGGGCCAACCATTAAGCCACCAAAAAAGCTGATCAGCATGATATTTTTGTTAAAAAGCACAGTTTTTAAATCTTGAAATACATTATTACTTACATTTTTCTCTGTACTATTGTTTGGCGTTATAAAGAATAGCAGCAAGGCAAGTAAGCAACCAAACGCTGAGAAAGCATATATAACATAATCCCAACCAAACTTGCTAAATAAGAAATCCAGGGGTAATCCGCCATAAATAGCTCCAAGTAATCCTATTATTATAGATAAACTGACCATTCTTGCTGATTTTTCCTGCGAAAAATACATGCTCGCAATTTTAAAGATTCCAATCGCTGAAGCAGATGATCCTACTCCAACAATTACCCTACCGAGCATTGAGTAATACCACTCATCAAAACATATGAGCGGCAATGTTCCAACAGACGTTAAAACAATACATGTAGGCAAGACAAATTTTGGCCCAAACTTGTCAAGGGCAAGACCGACAGGTATATGAGTAAATGTGTAGCCTATATAGTATAGGCCTCCAAATTGACCAACATCCGTAATGCTTATGTTAAACTTCGTTATTAATTCAGGTGCAATTATGTTTGGAATTACACGTAATACATATTGGTATGCGTAGAACAGCGATGTTAACAACCATATTGAGAAATTTCTCTGTAGCATCAACCTCACCTCAAACTTAAAATTATAGGTAATTTATTTATAAAAAACAATATCTTTATAAATTCTTGATTTACTTTACTAAAGTTTAATAAGTTAACTTTATAGTAAGTAAGTAATTATGCATCAACTAAATTTTTGTGTGTTAGCTGCTTAAGAAAAAGGTCTTTTATTAAAGAGATTTTTTTTATTTTATACTAGTTCTCATTGTTAATACATCAAATAAGTGATATTACATAATTGTTTAATTGCGGAGTGAAAAAGAGAAGTGATAAATTTATATAAAGTGCTCTCAAGCAAAACAATTATATTAAAGTAGTGATATTATAGACTTTATTACGCAAAATATTCTATTTTATATACAACTAAAGTTTCTCAATAGGATTGAGCTCTGGTAATCTGGAATAAGTATATAGTCTCGATATTTTTGGTACCTTTAAATTTTTTGACTTATGCTCACTACATCATCCATGATAAGAAAGGCTTCTCTTGTTCTTAAATATTGCGACATTTATTCAAGAAATATATTAATATAATCAGTATTGATAGTCCGGTAAAAATAAGCTGTAACTCTCTCCATTTCTAAGATTAACTGCCCTGTAAGGATAAAAATTTTATTTGCCTAATTTTACTTTAATCCATGCTCTAACGCCATTTTTAAACTAACCCGTATTTAGCTTTTGAATGTGTGCAAAATCACGATTTATCAAAGATGAATAACTCTTGTTCATTGTGAATTGGTCTTGGCGTAATATACGAAAACTTCATTTTTTGTATATTGTGATTTATTGTAGTCTTGCTGACATTCAAGCTAAGTTTTTTTTGATTCTTATTTCTCATTTTTTTAATAGTAATATTAAGATTTTCTTGCATCCATGCTTCAAATTAATCTTGATTAAATAGCATTTCTTTTGCTGATTCCACGACTTTTTTTATCTAATAATTTCAATGTTATTTAAATTTTGCTATTTTACTTGCTTCAGCATGACTCTTTTTCATTATTGTCTGTCCATTTTTCTATGATCTCATTAATATGAGAAGTAATGGAGAATGTGCTAAAATCTGTTGAGCATAAGGCAATAAGTAATGTTATAAATAGTAATAAAAGCCCATTAAATAATTCTGGTTGACTATTTTTAATCAGTATCTACAAATGAAAAAATTATAATAGCTTCTCCTGTGGTGGTAATTGGGAGTGATGTTTTCTTCACTTATTGTGCTTACTACATTAATAGGCTTGTAATTATTGGAGTGTGTTATGCAAAAATAAGAAAAGCTGGTGAAGAAATAAAGGAATGGGTGATTGAAGTAGGGAAAACAGTGAAAAATTCACTTAAAGACTTTATCGATTAATTACCTATGGTTTAACCAAGAGAGAATAATTTCGGTAGGTTATATAGGAAGTTACTTAAATCTATTATGGATGCTGGTGAGTCAGAGAAAGGAGGGTGCAGTAAAGAATGCTCGTAATTAGATAAAGTAATAGAAATACTTCAAAACAAGAGACAACGGCTGATTATAAAAGAATTAATAAAAAGTAGAATCATTGATTTTTAAAAGAATGCCTATAGTAGTACTTAAGGAGCTTATAAAGAAGTTTTTGCTTGTAGTTATGGTTATTGATAACAACATGGAAGAGGTAAAAGAAAAAGTTGATGGGGAAGTTAAAACTGAGCCACTATTGTTACAATAGAGAGTCCAAGTTCTGAGTGAGTATAGAAGGAGAATTCAAGCTTAATGGCTTTTTACATGCTTATTAGCACCAAAAAAAGCTGCTCTACTTTCTGCTTAGTATATCTATTAAATCAGATTCTTTAAATTTGCTGTGGTCAACTTTACTAAACTTATTAACCATTGCGCTCATTTGAGCGTATTGTTTAATTAAAAGATTAACATCCTGTACTCTTGTACCAGAGCCCTTTGCGATTCTAAGCCTTCTCTTGCTATTTAAAACAGCTGGATTTTGCCTTTCTTTTTCAGTCATCGAATTTATGATAGCTATATATTTTTTCACTTTGCTATCATCTGGTACTCCACTGCTTAGCTTTTTTGTAAATGAGCTTGGAATGAATTTCATTATATTAGTGATGCCATCCATTTTTTTTAGGGTTTTTAACATTTTTACCAAGTCATTTAAGTCAAATTTGCCTTTTTTTACTTTCTTTTGTAATTTGTCAATTTCTTCCTGACCAACGATCTCGGCAGCTCTTTCAACCAATGAGATAACATCGCCCATATCAAGTATCCTTTTTGCAATTCTATCAGGGTAGAAATCATCAAGGTCGCTTAGCTTCTCACCGCAAGCAATGAACTTAATTGGGCAGTTAGTTACCATTTTCATAGAAAGGGCAGTACCGCCACGTGCGTCGCCATCAACACGAGTGAGAATAATACCGGTTATACCTATTATTTCATTGAATGATTTGGCTATATTTACTGCGTCCTGACCAATCATCGCATCTGCTACTAAAATAACTTCTATAGGTGAAGCTATTTTCTTCACAGCTTTTAATTCATTCATCATATTGTTATCTATGTGAAGTCTACCCGCAGTATCTAGTATCAATACATCATAATTATCATTTTTTGCTGCCGCTAGTGCCTTTTTTGTAATTGTAATAGGCTTCTCATCTGTTGCTGTAGATAAAGTTTGCACATCTATTTGTTTTCCAAGTACTTCAAGTTGTTTTTGAGCAGCAGGCCTGTAAATGTCTAAAGAGGCAAGCATCACTTTTTTCTTTTGTTTTTTTAGCTTTAAAGCAAGCTTTCCTGAGGTAGTTGTTTTACCTGCACCTTGCAAGCCCACCATCATAATTACAGCAGGGGGTTTGGCTGCAAGATTTAGATCACTTTTTTCTGATCCAAGAATTGCAATTAAATTATCCTGCACAACTTTAATTATCATTTGTGCTGGAGAAACACTTTTTATGACTTTTTCTCCTATTACTTTATCTTTAATGTCTTTAATAAATTTTTTTGCGACTTCAAGGGAAACATCAGCTTCAATTAAAGCTATGCGTATTTCACGTATAACAAGGTTGAAGTCATCTTCAGAAATGATAGACTTTCCCTTGAGCTTATTAAATGCAGAATTTAAACTTTCAGTTAACGATTTAAACATAACAGCACTAATAAAATACTTATCAAAAAAAGAGAAGAAGTTGAAACAAAACTTACTGAATTATAATTTAGTGCTTCTTTAAGTTTAGTAGTATTATTAAAGTATAAATTAGTAAGTGAATTGGTCAAGTTTTGCAATGCAACAGCAGATATTTTTCTTATTTTGAAAATTAATTTATTGAATAATGAAATAACATAGGGTATGAGAGCTCTGAAGATCCAATCGGTATCCATTTTAAAATTTATTCTTGGTAAAAATAACTTGCGTAAAGGAATAAATAGCAAAGTAGTACATAGTAGTAAATTGAATTGCAACCAGATGTTTTTTATGTTGTATGCAAAATTAAAAATTGATGACCTATTGTAAATAGGTAAGTAAGGATTGCCAACAATCACACATATAAATGTTAAGACAACCATGGATGCTTCTCCCCCTTTGTCTGCTAAAATTTTTGATCTGCTTTTGGCGATAAACATATAATAAAGAAACTTAATTCCCACACTTAAATAAAGTAATAAATTCAAAATCTTGTGTAAGTTTTTATACAATTCTAAATCAGCACCATTCGTTTTAATTTCGGCTGTAATGTATGATTTGCTGATAAATCCAGCAGTTCCTGGAAATGCGGCCATTGTAAGTATGGCAATCAGAGTATACATTCCTTCCGCTGACATGAATTTACCTGCTCTATTAAAATCCACTGCTTTTGTCCGTAAAATAATCGAATGGGCAACAGCAATAAACAATAATTGATAAGCGATGGAGAAAATTATGTTAAGCACAAGTAGTGATACAGCATTTTCTGAGTGGCTAAGTAAACTCCCTTCCATAATTAGCATGCCCATTTGTCCTACGACGTTATAGGCTAAGAATCTACGAATGTTTTGTTCAAGGGAAGTAAATATAATAGCATAAATTGCAGTGATAGTGCCTAAGAATGCTAATATTTTAGCATGATCTTGCCAAAGGTTGTAGGTATGAAGAAGTGCTACTAAAAAGGAAATCTTAGTAGTAAATAGGGAAAGGTATGATGCACCGTGCAATGACGCAGCAGGGTATGCATCAACAACCCAGAATGAAAAAGGAAAACAGGCACAATTTATTAATAGGCCCATGATTATTAGATTGGGATTTTGGATTGCTAGTCCTGCTGTTAGTATAATGCCGACAAAAAAGTGTACACAAGCGTATCTCATTGCAGGTCCGTTATCTTTGCAACTTGCTGCGATAATAAAAGATGCACTGATGGCCATTAATTCACAGAATATTATAACCGATATTATTTGCTTAGATAACATTGCACACAGTGAACTAATAGTATAAGCAAAAAAGGATAGCACTTCTGAAAAGCTAAAATTTTTTGCTGGTAAGACAATTAGAAATGCGGCTGATAAAAAAGATATTGGTATGATGCGGAAAGATAGGTCAAAATTTAAGGCTGGGTAAGACCAATTTACTATGACTTCAGGTAGTTTTAGAACTATAATCATTAATATAGTTAGCAGAAGTAACAGTGAAGATTTGTAGAGTTGCACAGTAATTTAAATTAATGTAGCCTATAATACCTTAATGTGTAAATAAAATCAATTCTCTTGTAATTGCTCTTAACTACTAATTAAACTAATTATTATATAGTTATATCATGGTCATGAGGTTATAGGGAATCGGTCAGGTTAGGTTTTTAATCTAATCTGACCGATAGCTTTAATAGTGAGGTAAGCTTTAATATAACATCCTCGGTTTATAGCGCTACACTCGTACATAATTTATTTTAAATTTGTGCACGAGTGTTAGTGGATTATTTACGTTTTAAAGTAGGATTTGCACTAATTTTTATGGCTAGCATAAGATACTTGCTATATTTTCTGTATTACTTATATTACAATAGTTATTGTATGGTGAAGTTATTAGTAATATATATTTAACTTAATAGATACAGATAAAGAATACTGATAACAATTCTCATTGTTAGTGAGTCAAATAAGTGACATTGTAAAATTGTTTAATTGCAAAGTTAAAAAAAGGTAATAAATTTGTATAAAGCACTCTCAAACAAAGTAATTCTATTATAGACTTTATTACACAAAATGCTCTGTTTTATATATAACTAAAGTCTCTCAATATGGTTGAATTCTGGTGAATATGGCAGTAGGTATATAATCTTAATATTTTTAGGTATTTTTAAATTTTTGACTTGCGCTAACTAAAATAATACATGACAAGAAAGGCTTTTCATATTCTTAAATATTGCAACATTTGTTCAGGAAATACATTCATATAATTAGTGTTGACATTCGTGATGCAAGTGAGCTAGAACTCTCTCCATTTCTAGAATTAACTGCACTGTAGAGATAAAAATTTTGTCTACTTAATTTTACTTTAATCTATGCTTTAATGCCTTTTTAAAATCACCTGTGTCTTTTGACTTTCGAATGTGTACCAAACCGAGATTCATCAAAGATAAATAATTCTTGTTCATGATATTTATCAAAATCTTATTAAGTTTTTTAACTCTTCCTGTCTGCTTTTTATTTTGTTCATTATGAATTGATTCTAGTGTAATATGTGAAAACTTCATTTTTGCATATTACGGTGTGCTGTAGATTTCCTAACATTCAAGGCAAATTTTGCCTAGATTCTTATTCTCATTTCTTTAAATGATAATGTTAAAGTTTTCTTATATCTAATGCTTCAGCTTATTCAAATTGACTCTAGCTCAATCTAATTCTTTTATAAAGTTGAGGAAGAGTAAACAATTTTCTTATCTTCCAAATTTTAGGTACGTTATCCATGCAGTTAGTGTTGTTCTTGAAATGTAATATATTTTTGCAGTGCTATTATACTGTGCTTTTTTGCTGCAATTACGGCATTTAGTTTTTTACAATATGTGCGTTATTTTGCACTTTCTTCAGCATTTCTTTTGCTGATTCCACTGCTTTTTTATTCAATGATTTTGATTTTAACAGCGTTTAAATCTTGCTATTTTACCTACTTCAGTAAGATTTCTTTTCTATTATTGAAAATCTTTTTCTTGTACGTTGCGAATTATTGTAAGAACATGAGAAACCTTTCTTGTCATGTATGCTTTAATTAGCATAAGTCAAAAAATTTAAAGGTACCTCAAAATATTAAGATTATATATCTATCACTATATTCATCAGAGCTTAGCCTTATTGAAAGGCTTTAATTATATATAAAATGGTAGCAAAGTCTATGGTACAATTGCTTTGTATTGAAAATGCTTTGTGCAAATTTATTACCCTCTCTCTCAATTTTGCAATTAAGCAATTCTGTATGTTGATTATTTGGCTTATTAACAATGATAATTGATATTCCTCAATTGGAATGAGGGAGATGTATTCCTTGAATGGATAATTTTATCATACTTAGCATAAAAATAAAATGAGCTAAATCTTTTTCACAATCTTCTACCTATTATCTTCCACACCGCTTGGCTGAATATGGAGGTATATTCTCCACTTCTCTTTAAAATGTTTTAGGTGCGCTTTTTGCATTCCAAAAGCATCTCCTCTACATTTTTGTTGTAGCTTTAGGTAGTGATTCTTCCATTAAGTGTTAACTACTTCTACTTCAGAATAATCTTGAATTTCTTGTATTTTTCTACTATTATACAAGCCTACAACTTGTAAGCAATCAGCTCTAATTTTTCCAAGAAAATTAAACGGCTATGCAAATCTCATTCATTTTTACTCTAGCAGAGGCTTAAAATCAGAGAAAGATTTAAGTAAATCACAATGCTAACCACTACTATATCTTTGATTATAGTTATTCTGCTTAAATGCTATGGACCATAGCATAATATTTCAGTATTGGTATTTCAAACGTGTATCTATTGTAAGGAAATTAGCTTGTTTTTTTCTCTGATATGTAATTAAAAAATCCTTTTACTAGTTCTTTTTTACTGAAATCTAGTGTTCTTCATAACCACTTTGTTAAGTTGATTGCAAATTAAAAAATTAATGACTTCAACTTGGTGAAAATTCTGATACAGAAAGGGTTTTGTCCATTTATTATTACGAGTTAATATTTTGTTAACGCGCCTCTCTTCTCTTTTATACTATTATCATCGCTAATACTGAGCAAATCTCTGCAGGAATTTACATCTGGTATAGTTTAAATATCAAATGCCAACAAAGGATTAAACATCATCTATATATTCTTCAGGACAATCAGTCCAAGGTCGCACTTTCACAAACAAAAATAGATGAACTTTACGCTCAAATAACTTTTCTAATTCAATACGCGCTTCAATGCCAATTTTCTTAATATTACTTCCACTCTTCCCTAGCACTATTTTTTTATGACTATCTTTCAGTACAAATATCACTTGTTTTATGACTAAACTTTCATCTTTTTTCTCTTCAAATTGTTCGGTCCTGATAGCTGCAGAATATGGCAATTCTTCACGCAAATTCAAGAACAATTTTTCCCTTGTAATTTCCGCTGACAAAAACCACGTTGAGGAATCAGTCACCTGATCTTCTCCATAAAACCAAGGGCTTACCGGTGCAACTTTAGATAAGTAATTCATCAAATCAGAAAGTCCATCGCTCTTTAGTGCTGATATTATGAAAGTTTTTTCAAATTTATAAAGCAAATTCAGATGTTCGTATGCCATCTTTAGCTCAGATTTTTTTACCAGATCAATTTTGTTAACGACCAAAATGCACTTTGTTTTCATGTGCTGCAGCCGTGCGAATATGGTTTTGATTTTTTCTATATTTTCCAAATAATTACTCACATCAATAAGCAACAAAGTAACGTCATCACCCTTGATTGCTGACCATGCGGATTTGATCAGGGCTTTCTCAAGTTTTGTTTCCGCTGAAAATATCCCTGGAGAGTCAGTAAAGATAGCTTGTGTATCATTGCATATTGCAATACCCCTTATTTGTGTTCTCGTTGTTTGCACTTTGGGAGTAACGATTGCAATTTTCTTACCGATAATGCTGTTAATTAGTGTAGACTTTCCTGCATTTGGTAAACCAGCTATGGTAATAAATAAGCATTTTTGTTCTTTCACAAAGGAAATTGTAAAGAAAACTAGGTTTTAGTGTCAAGCGTGCAATGAAGAGAATTCTAAAACAATAAACTTTAAGAGGGTCTTATATAAGATCTGACATTTATGAAAATTATACTTTTTTATATATCTTTAGATTTTATAATTGACAGAGAGTGATATGGTAGATAATTTTCATCTTTATGGAAAATTAGTAAAAGCCAAAGGAATGACATTATGTCTAAATGAAGTTAAAGCTATAATTT
Source organism: Wolbachia endosymbiont of Litomosoides sigmodontis (assembly GCF_013365435.1). Taxonomy (GTDB): domain Bacteria; phylum Pseudomonadota; class Alphaproteobacteria; order Rickettsiales; family Anaplasmataceae; genus Wolbachia. The sequence goes on along the minus strand of NZ_CP046577.1, from coordinate 989,540 downwards.
ATAAAGATGGTGGAGGCAACGACTAATACCATAAGATGCTTCAAATATTTCTGCTCTAGTTAACATTAATGATATCAAATTAAGCAATCTGCTGAAAGGAAAGGTAAAATTTATATATCAGAAAAGAGATGTAGCGCAATTCAAATAAAAGGTCTTGGTAACATTGTAAGTACATTGCTTGCTACATAAAAAGCTATAGGTGGTAGATTAATTCTTGCAGAAGAAGTTATAAAAGAGCTCCTTATGAAGGATGTTCTTGATATGAAGAATGTTCGCTGATACAGCGATACTCCTTGCAGAAGAAGTGTCAATAAAGCCTATTGCAGATGCTATGTTTAGAGTAACAGATCTAAGTAATTCGAGTAAAAAAAGTTGTAAAACTGAACTAGAAGGCAAGTTTGTTAAAAAAGATACTTCCAATCTGACAGATGCAGCAAATCAAAAAGTTTTCACAGAGAAAGTACTTTCTTCAAAAGATGACCGAAAATCAATTCTAATAGAAAAATTTGCTAGATCTTTTGATGAGCTTAGCGCAGTGTACGGCAACAGCAATTCTAAAATGACAGTTAAGGATTTCTTAGCTGAAAAAGGCTCGCTTTGTTAAAGCTGATGAATCAAGCATTGCAACTCAAACAGATAAAGAAAAAGCTTTAATAGGAGCAATATTTAATGTGAAGGGGTATTAGCAATAAAGGAGTAAAGATTGTTGAAAGTGAATTAGCTAAGATATTTGTCAAAATTGCTGATCTTGGAACATCAGCTGTAGTAAAAAAAGTGCTTGATGCGAAAGATGACCAAAAATTAATTCTAGTAGAAAAGCTTAGTGGATCTCTTGGTATCACTGGTATAGAGTATAAGGTCAAATAGCAAAGGTTTTTAGCAAAAAAGGAATGGACCCAATAGCTAAAGAAGTAGTTACCAAACTATTTCCTAATAATAAAAAAGGTTAACTGATGAAGTTACGTGCAAAATCCAGATTTTTACACTGCTGTGATAAGTGACTCAAGGTTGCGAGGCACAGTAATAAATAACTTGAAGGTAATACAGATTTTAAAACTGATATTGTAATCCAGGTTAACGTTAAAGATCCAATATTTCAAGACTCTATAAGAGAAATAATGTCACAATTATTTTTTAAGATCTCAATAAATGATGCTGCTACACTTTCTTGAGATTGGTAATTTACTTGGATAGCGTTTCATCACGTTATTCTTGCACTTTTCTTATCATTTCAGCGCGTGACACTGTAATCTTAGTTAACTTTGACCATTATATCAGATATGGATTTCAGGATGATAGAAATAAATCATCGTTAATTATAAATTCTAGTGTCATGCACTAAGGTTTACCCCATTGGTAGGCAAAATTGCACTGCTCTATAGTCCAGCCACTTTCTGATGCCTCAATCATTGCCTTTCTAATAATACCATTGGGATTTATGTCTTCTTTCCTGATCATATGTTAAAATGACACATTATTTTCCTGTCATATTAGGTACTACTTTTCCTCTGTCATTGCAATGCGTAACATTGGGATCTCGATTTTATTTTATGATTTTCTCATGTAAATCAGTTCAATATAGATTTCTTTTCACAATCAAATCAATTTTCCATTCTCTTTTTCGCTTTTTATACCAATTTTCTTTGTTGGCAAGTCAAATAAGTGACATTGCAGAGTTATTTTATTGTAGAGTAAAAAAGAAAGGTAATAAATTTGTATAAAGCTTCCTCAAGTAAAGTAATTGCATTATAGACTTTGTTGTGCAAAATGCTCTGTTTTATATATAACTAAAATTTCTCAATAGGATTAAATTTGGGTGAGTATGGTAGTAAGTATATAATCTTGATATTTTTAGGTACTTTTAAATTTTTTAATTTATGTTAATTAGAATAATTCATGTCAAGAAAGGTTTTTCATGTTCTTAAATATTGCAACATTTATTCAAGAAATATATTCGATAATTAATGTTGACATTTGATGTAGGTAAGCCATAGGTTTCTGCATTTCTAGAATTAACTGCACTGTAGAGATAAAAATTTTGTTTACTTAATTTTACTTTAATCTATGCCCTAATGCCTTTTTTAAATTACCAGTGTTCAATTTTCGAATTGTATGCCAAACCGAGATTCATCAAAGATGAACAACTCTTATTCATGATATTTACCAATAATCTCATTAAATTTTTTAAAACTCTTCTTATTTACCTTTAATCTTGTTTACTATAAACTGGTCTTGGCGTGATATATGAAAACTTCATTTTTTGCGTATTACGATGTATTGTAGATTTTCTAACATTTAAGCCAAATTTTCCTAGATTTCTATCCTCATTTCTTTAAATGATAATGTTAGAGTTTTCTTGTTTTATGTCCAACTTATTCAAATTGACTATGACTGATCTGGTTTTTTTACGATGTTGAAGGAGAGTAAATAATTTTTCTTATCTTCCAAATTTTAGGTGCGTTATCCATGCAATTAATGTTGTTTATGAAGTGCAACATATTTTTGCTACGCTAGTATACTGTGCTTTTTTGCTGCAGTTACAGCATTTAATTTTTTACAACATGTACGTTATTTTGCACTTTCTTCAGTATTTCTTTTGCTGATTTCATTACTTTTTTATTCAATGATTTTGATTTTAACAGCGTTTGAATCTCGCTATTTTACTTACTTCAGTAAGATTTCTTTTCTATTATTGTCTATCTTTTTCTTTACATTGCAAATTATTATAAAAACACAAAAAACCTTTCTTGTCATGTATGGTTCTAGTTAGCATAAGTCAGAAAATTTAAAGGTACCTAAAAATATCAGGATTATATACCTATCACCATACTCACTAGAGCTTAATCTTATGAGAGGCTTTATTTGTATATAAAACAGAACATTTGTATAGTAAAGTCTATAGTACAATTGCTTTGCTTGAGAGTGCTTTTGCAAATTTATCACCTCTCTTTTCTCATTTTGCAATTAAGCAATTCTGTATGTCGCTTATTTGACCTATTACCAATGATAATTGGTGTTACTCAATCGGAAGAGGAAATTCATTCCTTGAATGAATAATTTTATCATACTTAGCATGAAAATAAAAGGAGCTAAAACCTTCTACAATCTCCTGCCTATCATCTTTCACGTTACTTAGCTGAGTGTAGATATATTTCCCACTCCTCTTTAAATTTTTTTAGGTGCGCTTTTTTTTCGCATTCCGAGAGTAGCTCCTCTACATTTTTGTTGTAGCTTTTGGTAGTGATTCTTCCTTGATGATGCATAAATCTCAAATAAATTAAATAAGTGTTAACTACGTCTGTTTCACAATAATTTCGGATTTCTTGTATTTTACCGCTATCATACAAATCTACAACTTGCGATCCATCAACTCCAATTTTACCAGGAAGATTAAATGCTGCACAGACCTCGTTCATTTTTACTCTAGCAGATGCTCCAAAATCAGAGAGAGATTCGAGTAAATCACAATGCCAATCACTACTATATCTTTGATTATAGCTATTCCACTTATCGCCAGCTTTATGAAAATATTCTGCTTGGATGCCATGGACCATAGCACGATATTTAAGTACTGGTATGTCAAAAGTGCGTCCATTGAAAGAAATTAGCCTTGGTTTTTTTTCTGATATGTAGTCAAAAAATTCTTTTACCAGTTCCTTTTCACTGGAATCTAGTGTGCCTCCAGATCTAATTTCCTGAAGGGTGAATACTTCGTAACCACTTTGGTAAGCTACACTGCAAAGTAAAAAACTAACAACTATAACTTGGTGAAAGGGCTGACGCAAAAAGGGGTTTTGTCCGTTTGTTATTTCAAGGTGGTATTTTGTTAACGCATCTCTTTTCTCTTTTACGCTACTATTATTAATATCGAGTAAATTCCTGCAGGAATTTACATCTGGTATAGTTTCAATATCAAATACCAATAAAGAATTAAACATTTTCTATATGTTCCTTAGGTGATCAGTTCAATGTTGTATTTTCAAAAACAAAAATAGATGCATTTTATGCTCAAATAACTTTTCTAATTCAACACATACCTTTGATGCCAATTTTTTCCTTAATATTACTTTCACGGCTTCTCTAGCACTATTTTTTATGACTATCTTTCAGGACAAACATTACTTGTTTTATGGACAAACTTTCATCTTTTCCCTCTTCAAATTGTTCTGTTATGACATCTGCAGAATATGGAAATTCCTTATGCAAATTCAAGAACAATTTTCCCTTTGTAATTTTCGCTGAACAAAAAACCTGTCGAGGAATTAGTTACCTGATCTTTCCTATAAAATTGAGAACTTACCAGTACAACTTCAGATAAGTAATCCATTAACTTATAAAGTCCATCACTCTTTTAATGCTGATATTATAAAAGTTTTTTCAAATTTATAAAGCAAGTTCAGATGTCCGCACACTATCTTTAGCTCAGCTTTTTTACCAGATCAATTTTGTTAATGACCAAAATGCACTTCATTTTTGTATGCATGTAGCCATGCGAATATGGTTTTGATTTTTCTATACAAGTAATGATGTTGCACTTTCTTGAGATTGGTAACCACCTGGATAACGTTCCATTACGTTATTTCTGTACTTTTCTTATCATTTTAGTGCGTAACACTGTAATCTAGTTGACTTTAATCCTTGTATTCGATATAGATTTTAGACGATAAAAGTAAATTATCGTTAGTTATAAATTCTAATGTCATGCACTAAAGTTTGCGCCATTAGTAGGCTAAGATCGCACTATTCTGCAGTCCAGACACTTTCATGATACCTCAATCGTTGTCTTTTCAATGCCACTGAGATTTATGTCTTTTTCCCTAATCATGTGTTGAAATGACACATTATTTTCCTGTCATAACAGCACTCCTTTTCCTCTGCTATTACAATGCGTAACATTGGGATCTTGATTTTATGATTTCCTCGTGTAAATCAGTTCGATATAGATTTCTTTTTACAATCAAATCAATTTTCCATTCTCTCTTTTTCGCTTTTTATACCAATTTTCTTTGTTAGTAACTTAAATAAGTGACATTGCAGGATTATTTTATTGTAGAGTAAAAAAGAGAGGCAATAAATTTGCATAAAGCTTCCTTAAGCAAGGAATTGCATTATAGACTTTGTTGCGCAAAATGTTCTGTTTTATATGTAATTAAAATCTCTCAATAAGATTAAACTTTGGTGAATATGGTAATAAGTATATAATCTTGATATTTTAAGGTACTTTTAAATTTTTTAACTTATGTTAATTAGAATAATTCATGCCAAGGAAGGCTTGTTATGTTCTTAAATATTGCAACATTTATTCAAGAAATATATTCATATAATTAGCGTTGACATTCTGTACAAATAAGCCAGAATTCTCTCTCTTTTTAAGATTAATTGCACTATAGAGATAAAAATTTTGTCTATCTAATTTTACTTTAACTTGTGTTTTAATACCTTTTTTAAATCACTAGTGTTCAATTTTCGAATATGTATCAGACCGAGATTTATAAAAGATGAATAACTCTTGTTTATGATACTTACCAATAATCTCATTAAGTTTTTCTGTTCTATACTTCAACTTGTTCAAATTGGCTCTGACTAATCTAGTTCTTTTACAATGTTGAAGGAGAGTAAACAATTTTACTTATCTTCTAAATTTTAAGTACGTTGTCCATGTAGTTAGTGTTATTCCTAAAATGAAACATATTTTTGCTACAGTATTATATTATGCTTTTTTTTGCTGCAATCACAGCATTTAATTTTTTATAACATGTGCGTTGTTTTACACTTTCTTCAGTATTTCTTTTGCTAATTTCCAAGGCTTTTTACCCCATAATTTTGATTTCATCATCATTTGAACCTCGTTATTTTGCTTACTTTAGTATGACTTCTTTTCCGTTATTATCTATTCGTTGCTTATAAAATGAGAATTGGTATTAGAACATGGATTAAAGTAAAGTTAGATAGACAAAATTTTTATCTCTATAGTGCAATTAATCTTAGAAATGTAGAGAATTTTGGCTTATTTGTACCGGGTGTCAACGCTAATTATACGAATATATTTCTTGAATAAATGTTGCAATGCTTAAGAATATGAAAAACCTTTCTTGGCTAGAATTATTCTAATTAAAATAAACCGAAAAATTTAAGGGTACCTAAAAATATTGAGATTACATACTTGCCACCAATTCACCTGGGCTAAATCTTATTGAGAGACTTTAATTCTATATATAGAATAGAATATTTTGCGTAATAAAGTCTATCATACAATTGCTTTGCTTGAGAGCGCTTTGCAAATTTATTACCTCCCTTTCTCACTCTGCAATTAAACAACTCTATAATTTCACTTATTTGGCCTGTTAATATAGTGAGAATTAGTATTAGCTTCATAATTTGTGACAAATTTTTGCTTGAGCAGTTAAGGGGCTCAAATGAGAAAAAGCACTAGTTAATATCTATTTAAAAACATAGGTGTTTTTTATATTTTGAATACTTACCGCGACTCAGCTACCTTTTATTACAATTAACCTTTAGTCATAAATGTTTTTAAATTTTATTAAGCAGAAAAAGGCGAGAGAATTCTGTGGTAAAAGTTGCTTATTTTCTAATTCTAAAATTAATATATTATATTACTTCGAGCGATCTGTAAGCATATTTCGGTTTCTATAGATATAGAACTAGAAACATTGTTAAAACATGATGTGTATGGTGCAAAAAATTAAACATAAGACGCCAACTATGATACCTTATCATTTTCTCTCTGCAGAGATTAAAGATAACTGAATATGTTCAATTCTAATGGTTTAAAAGAGCTGGCAAGGTTTGTTCAAGTAGTTTTTTTGTGCTAGTCAATTACTTATACATATTTAAGGTATTCTTCGTGTAAATATTATACCAACAATCTACTATTTTTCTTATGTCTTGTGGCTTGGTTTGTGGACCTATACTGACTCTAATTGAGCACTCTGCTTGTTCTTTTGTTGCCCCCATTGCAAGTAAAACATGGGAAGGCTCAACCTTTCCAGAAGAACACGCAGAGCCATTGCTAACTGCAATGTTATTTAAGTCAAAATGCATGAGCTGCACATCACTTTTCACTCCTGGCATATAAATGAGGCTCGTGTTTGGCAATCTTTTAGAGTTCTTACCGAAGATTTTGACATCACAGGCAAGATTCAATAACTCATGCTCTAATTGATCACGTAACTTCTTTATTTCATCCATCTTTGATAAGAGATTTTGAATACCTTGCAATGCAGAGGAAAGGCCTGCAATTGCAACAATATTTTCCGTGCCACCGCGCAATCCTTTTTCTTGTCCACCACCTACTATGATAGGTTCTATTACAAGGTCTTTATTAAATATTAAAACCCCGCTACCAGCTATACCGCCAAATTTGTGGGCAGATAAAGTTAATAAATCTATCCCTAAATCTTCCATATCAACCTTGATTTTCCCAACACTTTGAGCAGCGTCAGTGTGATAGATTGCTTCGAATTTATGTGCTATTTCAGCTATTTCTTTAACTGGTTGAATAACTCCAGTTTCGTTATTGGCCATTATAACTGAAACTATTACTCTGTTCCCTTTAAGTTTGTTTAGAATTCTTTCTAGTACCAAAAGATCGACAATACCTTCCTGATTAACGGGTATTATATGTGGATTGCATGCAGAATTAAGAATCGAGGGATGTTCTATAGCTGAAATCACATGTTGAAAGCCAGATATTCCTCTCATAACAAGACTATTTGTTTCAGTTGCACCAGATGTGAAAACTATTTCTTTATTACTTGGAACGCCAATGGCATTACGAACGTTATATCTTGCGGCCTGAAGAATCCTTCTTGCTTCTTGTCCTTTTCTATGTAGTGATGAAGGATTAAGAACCTGTCTTGATAGAACTTCAAGTATACTCTTTTTTACATCACCACTAACTGGAAAAGTCGCATTATAGTCAGCGTATATGTAATCACTACTTTCTAAAGAAGATGGATTCAAAGGTTCATTTGTCACTTAATTAACCTGCTATTAACTATATATTAGCTTTAACACGATAAAAAGCTTGTTGCAAGAATAGTAAAATTAATACATAATTAATACATGCACAATTTATATATCTGTTAACAGGTCTTTATTAGGAGCTGCTATGGTAGAAGTTTTTTTGAATAATGCAACAAAAAAAATAGAAGGTGAGTATCACCAAAGCAAAGAAATCAATGCACCAGTTGTGTTAATTTTACACCATCACCCTCAATATGGTGGAAGTATGGATAGTAAAATAATACATAGTATATATACATCTTTCATAGATAATAATTTTTCTGCATTGAAGATTAACTTCCGTGGTGTTGGAAAATCTACAGGAACCTTCGATAAGGGTATAGGAGAATTAACTGATGCTGCAATAGCTATTGATTGGCTTCAAGAACATAATCCTAGTAACGTTCCAATTTGGATTGTTGGTTTTTCTTTTGGAGCATGGGTAGCTATGCAATTAACAATGCGTAGACCTGAGATAGTAGGTTTTATTGCTCTTTCCCTTCCAGTAACAAAATATGATTTTTCTTTTCTCTCTCCTTGTCCAGTTCCTGGGCTTATCATACAAAGCAGTAATGACACAATTTCAGAAGAAAGCAATGTAACAGAGTTAGCAAGAAGGCTGATAAATTCAGTAAAGAGTGGTCACATGGAATACCACATTATAGACGACACTAATCACTTCTTGAGAGATAAAGAAGAGGAAGTAACTCAAATTATAGACAATTATGTAAGATTACGCTTAAATAGTACAGCTATTTCTTCTCAAAAGGTTAGAAAAGAGGTGAGAGTAAAAGAGTGTGCTTAATTAGAAAAAGATTTAGTCATGTTTAAGGAATTATTATTATGTATTTTAGTTGTTTTTGCTCTACAAGGTGGGTGTTCTAAGCCACGCAAGTTAAAAAGTCCATGTATAAAAGGCAATGAAAGCACTTCGTGTGAATTATATTCTGTCAATGATCACTGGCTGGGTAGATACAAGTTAATAGCTAAATAGGCTCTACCTATTTATAATTTTACTAACGATCCATCTTTTAATTGCAAAATATAATCTGCTTTTTCTGCAAGAAGATGATTATGTGTTACTATAAGCATAGAGCTATTATTTTCCTTTACGTACGAATACAATAGTAAAAATACATTTAAAGAATTTATTGGATCCAAATTTCCTGTAGGTTCATCTGCAAGTAAAAGCCTTGGAGAATTCACAATGCTTCTTGCAATTGCAACTCTTTGCCTTTCTCCGCCAGAAATCTCAGATATCATACTACTTGCTTTGTTTTCCAGACCAAATTTCTCTAACACTACTTGTGCATTTTTTATTGCTTCAGCTTTGCTTTTTCTTGCAATTAATTGAGGAAGAATAACATTTTCCAATACCGACAACTCTTGTAATAAATAGTGAAATTGATAAACAAAGCTAAGAAAATTCTTTCTCATATGAGTTTTGTTTTTATCACTGGCTTGTGTACAGTTTACTCCATCTATTGTAACTATTCCTGAAGTTGGCTTATCTAACAAACCTGCGACTTGCAGTATAGTTGTTTTTCCTGAACCAGAACTGCCAATTAATGCAACTACTTGTCCTTTGGCAACACTTAGATTGATATCTTGTATAATAGCAGAATTTCTTTTGAAGCTCTTACTTACAGAAGTAAGCTCTAGTGCTATATTACCACCCATATTGAAAATTCAAGATGCATCTAAACTCTGGTAATTAATTAAACTGAAAAGCTATTGCCACATCCACACTGAGACTTAGCGATGGCATTCTTTACTTGAAAACTAGAGCCACTTAAATCTTCAGTATAATCTATAATTGAATTATTTAAAAATTTCGCTGAACAATTATCTATCATTAATACAGGATTTCCATCTTTGTCATTAATTACTATATCTTTGTTTTTTCCACTCAAGCTAGAGTGTCCTCTATAGTCTTCGCTTTCTTCATAATCATCACCTTCATCATCAAATTCATCATCTTCATCGTCATCTTCATCATTCAAAGATAGGTTTTTATTTATTTGGTCCATAAGAAAATTGTACTTGAAGCCAGAGCATCCACCACCTGAAACTGCAATTCGCAAAATAGAACTTTTGTCCTTTTCTTGCTCTACAAGAGAATGAATTTTCTTTAATGCGCTGTCAGTTAGGTTAATATTGTAATCTATTGACATAATCATCACCATTTATTATTTTGATAATTTATTATAGTAGAAATTTACATGTCAAACAATAATTTTCTATTAAGTTACGCGTGCTTTCCAAATAAAACAAGAGGAAGATACTTTAAAGAGAAAGAAGATGAGAATCGCAGCTGTTTTCAGCGTGATAGAGATCGCATTATTCATTCTAATGCGTTTAGAAAATTGGAGTACAAAACCCAAGTTTTTATTAATTATGAACACGACTACTATCGTACTAGGCTTACCCATAGCCTTGAAGTTGCACAAATTGCGAGGTCTATCGCGCGTAGACTGGGTTTAGATGAGGATATTACTGAATGCATAGCACTTGCACACGATCTTGGTCACTCTCCATTTGGCCATACAGGTGAAAATGCTTTAAAGAGGGCAATTCAAGATCTGAATCTTAATAACGAGAAATATGAATTTGATCATAATGTTCAGGCTATAAGGATTTTAACTTATCTTGAACAAAAACATGCTGATTTTGATGGCATGAATTTAAGTTGGGAAGTAGTTGAAGGAGTTGCAAAGCATAACGGCCCATTGCTTGGTCAAAATGCAGTATCTTATACAAATAATCAGCTATTGCTAGAATATAATGAAAAATATAATCTAAAACTTGAAGAATTTTCAAGCATTGAAGCACAAGTTGCCTCAATTGCCGATGATATTGCTTACAGCGTTCATGACCTTGATGATGCATTAAGAGCGAATTTGGTAATTATCGAGGACTTGTTTAATGTTCCTTTGATTGGAAAAACGTTTAAAGACATAAAAAGTAAGTATTCGGAATTACCTCAGAGCAAACTTATACATGAATCATTGAGTCGGACTATAGGAATTATGATAGATGATGTTGTTTTTCAGACAAAAAAAAATATTGAAGATTATAAAATAAAAAGTGTAGAAGACGTAAGAAGTCTAGATAAAATGCTAGTCACATTTTCACCGGAAATAGCAAATGCTACAAAGGAAATAAAAAAATTTAATATGGAAAAAATATACAAAAGCTACAAGCTTAATAGAACGATGAACAAAGCAAAACGTATAGTAAAGGAGCTTTTTTACTGTTTTTATGAAAATCTAGGATTATTACCTGCAGAGTGGAGCAAGCTTGCTCATCAATTTCAGCGTTCAGTAGTGATATGTGACTATATCTCAGGCATGACAGATAGATTTGCTATACACGAGCATAGAAGAATCTTTGATACTTCATACGAAATGACTTCTTTCTAATGATTGACAACTATTTCATGTCAATTGCATTAAAGCTTGCAGAAAAAACTTTAGGAAATGTTGCACCAAACCCTGCTGTCGGGTGTGTCATTGTAAAAGATGGGATGGTAGCTGGTGAGGGCTATACAGGAATCGGTGGGCGCCCACATGCAGAAGTGGCCGCTTTGCAAAGTATTAAAGGTTCAATTCATGGTGCAACTATGTATGTCACCCTTGAGCCATGCTGCCATTATGGGGTTACAGGACCTTGCACTGTAGAAATCATAAGATCAGGAATAAAAAGGGTAGTGATTGCAGCGGTTGACCCTGATAAAAGAGTTTCAGGTAGTGGTATTAAAGCTTTAGAAGAAGCAGGAATTGCAGTGAAACAAGGAATTATGCAAGAGGAAGCGGAAAAATTAAATACCGGCTTTTTTACTGCTAAGAAGTTACACAGACCGTTTATAGCTTGCAAAATTGCAACAACTCTTGATGGGAAAATTGCGACATTTACAGGTGATAGCAAATGGATAACAAGTGAAAGCACAAGAAATTGGGTACACGAACTCAGAGCAAAATATGATGCAATTATGATTGGCAGTAATACTCTCATTAATGATGATCCGGTCTTAACGTGCAGATTACCAAGACTTGAAAATAAATTTCCAATAAGACTAATCGTGGATAGCCAAGAAAGATTAAAGGAAAAGCATAATATTGCAAGGACTGCAGACAAAGTAACAACTTGGGTAATAACAAATAAAGAGGTAGAGAAAAAAATAAAAAGTATTAACTATTTAATAGTTAACTCAAATGACAAACCTATTCTAGCGTGTAAGTCTGGAATGACATCAAATCAAGAGGAATATAGTGCAGATAAAATCTGCCTAAAAGATATGGCATTAAAACTTGTTTCAGAGATTGGTATAACAAGGTTATTAGTCGAAGGTGGAGGAGTATTAATTACAGAGCTATTAAAGTATGATTTAATTGACAGGTTGATAATCTGCCGTAGTGGTAAAATTCTAGGCAATGACTCCACTCCTTTTATAGGAAATTTGGGAATTCAGTCCATTAATAACTGCTACCAATTTAAGAAAGTAGAAGTAGTAGACTTTGATGAAGATATAGTTGAAGTTTGGAATAAATTATAGCAATTCTTATATACTTGAATATAAAAAAAATAGGTAGGAAATCTTCTCTAGTAGTGAATTATTGATTTCACACTAAAATTGAGGTTAAGCTATCTAGTTTTGTTTGTATAGTTTCAATTTTTTTATCAACGTCAGTTATATCATCTTTTGCATCTAGTGCATTTTTTTGTTGTTACACTAATCCTTGCTATTAGTAATTAATAGGTCAATAAGCTACGTCGCAGAGTAGTTTAATTGCGGAGTGGGAAAGAGAGATAAAATAAATTTATACAAAGTGCTCTTAAGCAAAGCAATTATATTATTGCCTTTATTTATAAAATGTTCTGTTTTATATATAACTAAAGTCTCTCAATAGAAAAGAGCTCAACTAAGTATGGTGGTAGGTATATAATCTCCATATTTTTAAGTACTTTTAAATGTGTTGACTTATGTTAACTAATAACACAATCTATAATAAGAAAGGCTTCTCGTGTTTTAAAAAGTTACAACATTTATTCAAGAAATACATTCATACGACCAGTGTTGACATTCAGTCAAATAAGCTAGAATCATTTCCATTTCTAGGATTATTTGCACTATAGAGATAAAAATTTTGTCTACTTAATTTTACTTTAATTTGTGTTCTAATATCCTTTTTAAACTACTCGTAGCTAATTTTTGAATATCTGCCAAATCGTGTTCATCAAAGATGAATAACCTTTTTTCAGAGTATTTACCAATAAGTCTCGTTAAATTTTTTTTAAACTCTTTCTGTTTACCTCTTAACCTTGTTCACTTTGAACTGGTTTTGGCGTAATATACGAGAATTTCATTTTTTACATATTGCAATGTATTATATACTCAGTTGACATCCAAGTCAATTTTTTTCTCAATTATTATTCTCATACCAGTTTCTATTACACAAGGAACGAATAGACAATAATGGAAAAGAAGTCATGCTAAAGTAAATAAAATAGCGAAGTTTAAATGGCATTGAAATTATTAGATGAAAAAAGTCATAAAATTAGAAAAAGAAATGCTGAGAAAAGTGCGAAATAACACATATGTTGCAAAAACTAAATGCTGTAAGTGCGGCAAAAAAAGCGAGTATAATAGCCGTGGCAAAAATATGTTTCATTTTAAGAACAGCACTAACTACATAGATAAAGCACCTAAAATTTGGAGAAGAAGAAAAATTGTTTGCTTTCTCTTAAAGTCATAGAAAAACTAGATTGAATCAAAGTCAATTTGAATAAGTTAAAGTATAGATACAAAGAAACTATAATATTGCCATTAAAGGAATGAAAATAATAATCTAAGAAAAATTTAGCTTGAATGTCAGCAAGACTACAGTACGCCTTAATATTCAAAAAATGAAGTTTTTGTATTACACCAAGAACAATTCACAATAAACAAGATAAAGGTAGCAGAAAGAGTTTAAAAAAACTCAATGAGACTTATTGGTAAGTACTCTGAAAAAAGGTTATTCATCTTTGATGAACACGATTTGGCAGATATTCAAAAATTAGCTACGAGTGGTTTAAAAAGGATATTAGAACACAAATTAAAGTAAAATTAAGTAGACAAAATTTTTATCTCTATAGTGCAAATAATCCTAGAAATGGAAATGATTCTAGCTTATTTGACTGAATGTCAACACTGGTCGTATGAATGTATTTCTTGAATAAATGTTGTAACTTTTTAAAACACGAGAAGCCTTTCTTATTATAGATTGTGTTATTAGTTAACATAAGTCAACACATTCAAAAGTACTTAAAAATATGTAGATTATATACCTACCACCATACTTAGTTGAGCTCTCTTCTATTGAGAGACTTTAGTTATATATAAAACAGAACATTTTATAAATAAAAGCAATAATATAATTGCTTTGCTTAAGAGTGCTTTGTGTAAATTTATTACTCTCTTTCTCACTTTGCAATGTCTCTTATTTAATCTATTAACAATGATAATGGTGTAACTATTGTATCAAGGAGAGTTTAAGAATACCAAAATATACACCTTAAAATGTGATTTTATTCTTTTATTTCCCATTATTGCATATATAATAACTAAATAAATAACGACGCGGGGTGGAGCAGCTCGGTAGCTCGTCAGGCTCATAACCTGAAGGTCGTAGGTTCAAATCCTACCCCCGCAACTTTTACCTACATCAAGGAAAATCTGAGGTGGTGTATGAGATTTAAATGTTAAAAAAAGACTAAAAATTTGAATATGAAGAAGGCATATTTATTTATATTGTTATTTATGGCCTGTACTATAGACTTGGGCTATGAAAAAGATATCTTATTGCAAGCACTACCACGATTTTCCAAAGAAATTACTGATAAAGCAATTATTTAAACTATATCTAAGTGGAATGAAGTGGACTACCTATTTTAGTCCGGAATTTTATGCATATTTTTTAATTAAATTTGGTGTGAATTATAATCCAGATTTTTGCTAATATTAACTGGTAATGAATTTGTTGACGAGCTAATATAAAGAGTAAATAAGCTTATTTGAGAGAGATGATGATGCTTTTAATTTATAGTTATGTTGATTTAACAGGCGCTCTCAAGCAAAGCAGTTATATCGTAAACTTTATTATGCGAAATGTTCTGTTTTATATGAACTAAAGTCTCTCAATAAGATTAAGTTCAACTAAGTATGGTAGTAGGTATATAATCTCCATATTTTTAAGTACTTTTGAATGTGTTGACTTATGTTAACTAATGTAATCTATGATAAGAAATGCTTCTCATATTTTTAAATATTACAACATTTATTCAAGAAATATATTCATATGACCAGTGTTGACATTCAGTGCAAATAAGCTAGAATCATCTCCATTTCTAAGATTATTTGCTCTATAGAAATGAAGATTTTTATCTACTTAATTTTACTTTAATTTGTGTTCTAACGCCCTTTTTAAATCACTCGTAGCTAATTTTTGAATGTATGCCAAATCGCGATTCATCAAAGATGAGTAACCTTTTTTCAGAGTACTTGTCAATAGTCTCATTAAGTTTTTTTAAACTCTTCCAGCTTACCTTTATCTTGTTTATTGTGAATTGTTCTTGGCGTAATATACAAAAACTTCATTTTTTGAATATTAAGGTGTACTGTAGATTTGCTGATATTCAAGCCAAATTTTTATTAAACTATTATTTTCATTTTTTAATATGGTAATATTAGTTTTTTATATCCATGAAATTATGCTGTTATTAAAATGCAATATATTTTTGCTACGGCTGTTATACAGTGTTTTTTTTGCTGCAATTACAGCATTTAGTTTTTTGCAATATATGCTTTATTCGGAATTTCTTTTATTGATTCCACGACTTTTTCACTAATAATTTCAATGCCATTTGACTTCGCTATTTTTCTTACTTCAGCAAGGATTTTTCCCCATTATTATCTATCTGTTCTTTGTAAAGTGGAAATTTCTATAATAGCATAGAAGACTTTCTTATCATGAATTGTGTTAATTGGTATGAATTAAAAAAATTTTAAAGGTACCTAAAAATACGGAGATTATATACTTACTACCATGCTCAGCTGAGCTTAATCCTATTGAGAGACTTTAATTGTGTATAAAACAGAACATTATTCATAATAAAGCAATAATACAATTGCTTGCTTGAGAGCACTTTGTGCAAATTTATTACCTATCTCTCTTCTCACTTCGCAATTAAATACTCTATAATGCTACTTATTTGACCTACTAACAATAAGAATTGGTATTAGCTAGAATTAGCTCTATCAAGGATTTAAAATTTTGCTTATATACGGCTCTCTTCAAGAGAAATACATTATTTCTTAATAAGCTCTTTTTCAAGTTTAAGAGTAGTAAAGATGAGAAATTTGATGATTACGTTAATGAAATGTGTACAGGGTCACTTGCTGTTGGGTGCTGCTATCAATTTGTATAATATTGATCTTATAAGCCTGCTTTTAGAGAAGAATTTTAATTCTAGTATAAAAACATTCCGTAAGTATACTTCATTGCGTTATTTGGGAATTATCACATGTGGTAATATTGTAAAATTACTTTTAGAGTGTAGTGCTAACTCTAATCTATAATGAATGCATGATCTTGCTCCATTAGATGGAGCTGCGCATGATAAATTCTATGAAGTTGCAGAATTAGTTTTAAAGATATAGGGCTGATCCTAAATATATAGAATATATTTGATAGCACTCCACTATATGAAATAATGCATTGTAGTGAGTGTGAAAAAGAAAAACACTTAGCTTTATTTTAAAGTATGGTGTAGATCTTAATGCAGCTGCTTCTCCTGTAAAAAGTTACTACGAAGGAGATTAATAGAACTCACTTCGTATTTTGCTTGTGATAATAAATTGCATTGGGGTGCTTGTTTTGCTGTACAGTAGTAAAAGTTAAAAAGTTAATAACTGAATATGATGGTGTTGATAGACGCTATATCATTAGCCGGGCTGGGCTTACTTGTTGTTGCTTAATGGTCGCTTCTGCTACTTTGTTTAGTATAGCTTCATCCATGATATTATATGCCGACAGCAGAGTATTTGTGTTTGCCGAGTATTTCTTTGTTAAAAAGCCTATGCGGGCCGCATTTTCGCAA
Organism: Wolbachia endosymbiont of Litomosoides sigmodontis; assembly: GCF_013365435.1. Taxonomy (GTDB): domain Bacteria; phylum Pseudomonadota; class Alphaproteobacteria; order Rickettsiales; family Anaplasmataceae; genus Wolbachia. The sequence continues at coordinate 972,374 of NZ_CP046577.1, read as the reverse complement.
AAATAAAGGAGCTTTCTTCCAACTTTGCTAAAGTTATTGCAAAAAGATTAGTAAATAATGTTAAGCTAAATGTTAAAATAGTCTTAAAGAGTTGCTAATGTGCTGACTTAATTTACAGATATCAAAAAAGTTCTCTTTTAAAAAACTTAAGTTATACTTATAAGTATTTGATATCTTATTGTAGTGATTATGTCAGCTTTGAGAAGCAGCTCCTGCTTTTATGGTGATAATGTAGAATTTGTAGAAGACATGTATAACCGTTATCTGCAGGGCGACAAATCAATAGGAGAGGATTGGTATAAAATTTTTTCGAATGATTTGGAAGTTAATAAAGCAGAGCCTTGTGTTGTGCAGCATATAGCTAAGGTAGATGATTCAGTAGCAAATTTTTTTAGATCTTACGGTCATTTTTTTGCGGATTTAAATCCATTGTTACCAAATGCAAATAAAGAAATAAATTATCAGAAATATTCGAATCTCTCTCCAGAGTATGATGCTGAAGTCTATAAAGATATTTACTGCAAGGACATTGGTTTTGAATTTATGCATATCTCCTCTTATGAAGAGAGAATGTGGCTGCAGGAAAAGATCGAAAATCAAACCTGTGTGCTGAGTTTGCAAGATAAAAAGGAAATGCTCAGACTCTTAATAGAGTCTGAAGTGTTCGAACAATTTCTCCATATGAAATTTCCTGGGTATAAGCGTTTTTCTATTGAGGGTGGGGAATCAGCTATTATTGCAATTGAGAGAATTATTACTGATTCCACTACTTTTGGTGTTGAGGAAATAGTTCTCGGTATGGCTCACCGCGGAAGGCTTAACGTTTTAACCAAAGTTATGGGAAAAGAATATGCAGCAGTGCTATCTGAATTCCAAGGCAATATTGCATATCCAAGCAATCTTGAAGTATCTGGTGATGTTAAATATCACCTTGGTTATTCTTCTAATCGAACACTTGCTAATGGCAAGATAATACATTTAAGTTTGTGCTCTAACCCATCTCATCTTGAAGCGGTCAATCCAGTTCTAGCTGGAAGGATGAGAGCAAAACAAAAAATAAGATCTGTGCTTGGAATATCAATTCATGGTGATGCAGCTTTTATTGGTCAAGGGGTGGTTAGCGAAACCTTGACCTTAAGCAATATTGAAGGGTATAAAGTGAATGGTATTATACACGTTATCATTAATAACCAAGTTGGTTTTACTACTAATCCGTGCTGTGCACGATCGTCTTCTTATTGCACTGACGTAACTAAATCTATAGAGGCTCCGGTGTTTCACGTAAGTGGAGATAGTCCTGAAGCTGTGAATTTTGTTGCAGGTCTGGCGATAGAATATAGGCAGAAATTTAAGAAAGACGTGGTGATTGATATAATATGCTATCGCAAATGTGGCCATAATGAAGGCGATGAGCCTAGTTTTACTCAGCCACTCATGTATAAAACAATATCAAGGCATAAAACTCCAGGGACGCTATATGAAGAGAAGTTGACTGCAGATAAAATATTAAGTGATAACGAAGTAAATAAATTACGCAGTGAGTTTAGGGCAAGATTGGATAAAAGCCTTGCTGAATCAGTGTCTTATGCTCCCAAAAAAGCTGACTGGTTTGGGGGAGTATGGTCAAAATTAAGAAGGGCAAGGTTAAATGATCTGAATGAATATCATACAGATTCTGGTGTCTCAGAAGGCGAGCTGAAAAAGCTAGGTGTACTCATAAATAGCAATATTCCAAGTAGTTTTAATATTAATAATAAAGTTAGAAAAATATTTGATAAAAGAATAGAGAATATAAATTCTGGTAATAATATAGACTGGGCAACAGCTGAGAGTTTTGCATTTGCATCATTGCTCACAGAAGGAATAGGTGTGCGTCTGTCAGGACAGGACTCGAGTCGAGGCACTTTTTCACACCGCCATTCAAGGCTTATTGATCAGGTGACAGAAGAAGTTTTTGTTCCACTGAACAATATAAATAAAGAGCAAGCTCACTTTGAAGTCATAGATAGCACTTTATCAGAGTATGCTGTAATGGGCTTTGAGTATGGATATAGTCTTGATTCTCCATATTCACTAGTGCTTTGGGAAGGACAGTTTGGTGACTTTGCAAATGGTGCGCAAATTATGATCGACCAGTTTATTGCATCTGCAGAAACAAAGTGGTTGCGATCAAGTGGTTTGGTCTTATTGTTACCTCATGGCTATGAAGGTCAGGGGCCTGAGCATAGCTCAGCGCGTATAGAAAGGTTTTTGCAACTCTGTGCAGAAGATAATATGCAAGTAGTTAATTGCTCTACTCCAGCGAATTATTTTCATGTTTTACGCCGGCAAATTCATCGAGACTTTCGTAAACCTTTAATAGTGTTTACACCTAAATCGCTATTACGTCATAAAAAAGCAGTTTCTAGCTTATCTGACTTTAAAGGTGAATTTCTTATGGTAATTCAGGAATATAGGAAGAATTTAGTTTCTGATGATGAAGTGCGTAAGATTGTAATATGTAGTGGTAAGATTTATTACGATGTAATTGAGGTATGTGAAGTACAAAAAATAAACGATATAGCAGTGATAAGGTTGGAACAGTTCTATCCATTTCCTGCCGATAAGCTAAGCATTGAGCTTGAAAAATATAAAAACGCTGAAATTATATGGTGTCAGGAAGAACCAAAAAATATGGGAGGGTGGTTTTTTGTCAATCCATTGATAGAGGAAGTATTGTCTAGCCTCAATATTAAAGCAAAAAGGCTTAGGTGCATCGCAAGACCTGCTTCTGCGTCTCCTGCATGTGGTTATGCTAATGTTCACGCTCAGCAACAAGAGAAGATTTTAAGGCAAGTTATTAAATAGCCTTACACAAGTGTTTATACTAATTATAATTGTTAATAGGTCAGATAAGTGACATTGAGAGTCGTTTAATTGCTGAGTGAGAAAAAGAGATGATAAATTTGTACAAAGTGCTCTCAAATAAGGCAATTATATCATAAACTTTATTACGCAAAATGCTCTGTTTTATATACAACTAAAGTCTCTCAATAGGATAAAATTTAGGTGAGTATGATGGTAGGTATATAATCTTGATATTTTAAAATATCTTTAAATTTCTCTACTTATGTAGACTAGCATAATCCCTGATAATAAAAGCTTCTCATGTCTTTAAATATTGCAACATTTATTAGAGCTCTTTCTATTCTTAGGATTAACTGCACTATAGAGATGAAAATTTTATCTACCTAATTTTACTTTAACCTGTGTTCTAATACTAATTTTAGCTGTACTGGGATGGATTAGGCAATAGTGGAAAAGGGGGGGGAGCTATATTGAAGTAAGTAAAATAGCGAAGTTAAATAGCGTTTAAAATCAAAATAAAGTTGTGGAATAGACAAAAGAAGTGTTGAAGAAAGTGAGAAATAATGTATATTTTGCAAAAAACTAAATGCTTTAATCACAGCAAAAAGCACTGTATAATAGCCATAGCAAAAATACGCTGCATTTCAAGAACAGCGCTACTGCATGGGCAAATCACCTAAAATTTGGAAAAGAAGTAAAATTGTTTACTCTTTCAAAGCTGTAAAAAAATTAGATTGAATCAGAGTTAATTTGAACAAGTTGAAGTATGGATACAAAAAAATCTTAATGTTTCTATTAAGGAATGAGGATAATAATCAGGAAAAATTTGGCTTGAGTATTAGTAAGTCTATAGCACATCTTAATGTGCGAAAAATGAAGTTTTTATATATTATGCCAAGATCAATTTACAATGAACAAGATAAAGATAAATAGGAAGAGTTTAAAAAAACTTAATGAAACTATTAGCAAATATCTTAAAAAAAGTTACTCATCTTTGATGGATTGCAGTTTAGTACACATTCGAAAGTTGGACACGGATGATTTGAAAATGGTGTTAGAGCGTAGGCTGAAGTAAAATTAGGTAAATAAAATTTTTATCTCTACAGTGCAGTTAATCCTAGAAATGGAGAGAGCTCTAACTTATTAATACAGAATGTCAACACTGATTATATGAATATATTTCTTGAATAAATGTTGCAATGTTTAAGGACATGAGAAGCATTTATTATCATGGATTATGCTAATCTACATAAGTAGAGAAATTTAAAGATATTTTAAAATATCAAGATTATATACCTACCATCATACCACCTAAGTTTTATCCTATTGAGAGACTTTGATTGTATATAAAACAGAGCTATTTGCGTAATAGAGTTTATGATATAATTGCCTTACTTGGAAGCACTTTGTGCAAATTTATTTCTCTCTTTTTCACTCCGAATTAAGCAATTCTGCAATGTCACTTGTTAGTCTATTAACAGTGGGAATTGATATAAGAAAGACAGAGAAAAACGACAAGAGGTTCGTTTTTTAAAGAAAATGCTGAAAGGAGATAATAGTAAATAAGCTAATAGTAATACAGTTAATAAAAAGGCAAAGTTGAGGTTTTATCATACCTTTTTAAAAATGAAAATGCGGTTGATAAAGGAAAAGATAGCTGTACTTTTACGGTCTTTCTAGTTTTTACTTAGTATTGCTATTAACTTTACTGCTTTCACGTAACATTTATGCTCTTCAGTTAAGATTCGTTCTGAGAGACTATGAATAGTATCATTTGGTAACACTGGTACAGCAGCTTGAGCAATTATAGTTCCAGAATCAACTTCAGGAGTGACGTAATGTACAGTACAACCTGTAATTTTTACACCTGCTTTCAGAGCTTGTTCCTGGGCATTTAGTCCCTTAAAAGAAGGAAGTAAAGAAGGATGAATATTTATAACTTTGCCATGCCATTTACTAAGAAAGTCAGCTTTGAGAATTCTCATAAATCCCGCAAGGCAAACTAAATTGACTTTATATTGAACGAGTATTTCATGAATTTTATCAACATCAAGTGGTTTATTTTTAACAATAAACGTTGGCATTCCTGCCTGCTCTGCTACTTTTAGACCAGCAGCTTTATTATTATTTGAGATAACACATGCCATTTCTGCAGGAAAGCTGTAATCTTGACATGCTTTCATCAATGCTTGCATGTTTGATCCCCTATCTGAAATTAATATTCCTAATTTTATCTTTTTCATCATTTATAGTTAATTTAGAGTTTAGTGTGAGAATTAATATTAGCAAAACAGTTTGTAAGGGAAACTTATTTTATAGTGAAGTGGTAACCTACTTATGCCTAATTCTCACTGAGCAAGGAACGGATAGATAATGATGAGAAAGAAGTCATGCTGAAGTAAGTGAAATAACAAAGATTTAAATGGCGTTGAAATCAAAATTATCTGATAAAAAAGTTGTAAAATCAGCAAAAGAAATGCTGAAGAAAGTGCAAAATAGCGCACATATTGCAAAAAACTAAATGCTGCAATTGCAGTAAAAAGCACAATATAATAGCTGTAGCAAAAATACGCTGTATTTCAAGAACAGCACCACTGCATGGATAAATCATCTTAAATTTGGAAAAAGTAAAATTATTTATTCTTTCAAAGCCATAAAAAACTAAATTAAATCAGAGTCAATTTGAATAAGTTGAAGTATGAATACAAGGAAACCTTATGTTATCATTAAGGAATGAAGATAATAATCAGGGAAAATTTGACTTGAGTATTAGCAAGTCTACAGCACATCTTAATATGCAAAAAATGTTATACATTACACCAAGACTAACTTGCAATGAACAAGATAAAGGTGGACAAGAGGAGTTAAAAAAACTTGACGAGATTATTAGTAAGTATCTCAAAAAAAGTTACTTTTCTTTAATGAATTGTGGTTTAGCACACATTCAGAAGTTGGATACGGGTGATTAAAAAAGGATGTTAAAACGCAGATTAAAGTAAAATTAGGTAGATAAAGTTTTTACTTCTACAATGCAGCCCATTTTAGAAATGGGAAGAATTCTATCTTATTTGCATCGAATGTCAACACTGATTGTATAAATATGTTTCTTGAACAAATGTTGCAGTATTTAGAAACATGAAGAGCATTTCTTGTCATGAATTGTACTAGTTAGTATAAGTAGAAAAATTTTAATGTGCCTAAAAATATTAAGACTATATATCTACCATCACATACTTACCTAAATTCAATCCTATTGAGAGACTTTGGTTATCTATATAAACAGACCATTTTGCATAATAAAGTTTATAACATAATTGCTTTGCTTGGAAGCACTTTATATAAACATATTACCTCTCTTTCTCATTCGCAATCAAATAACTTTGCAATTTTACTTATTTAACCAATTAATAACGAGAATTAGTATAAGTATGATGGTAGGTATGTAATCTCAATATTTTTAGGTACATTTAAATTTTTCTACTTATACTAACTAGCACAATTCATGACAAGAAATGCTCTTCATGTTTCTAAATACTGCAACATTTGTTCAAGAAACATATTTATATAATCAGTGTTGACATTCGATGCAAATAAGATAGAATTCTTCCCATTTCTAAAATGGGCTGCATTGTAGAAGTAAAAACTTTATCTACCTAATTTTACTTTAATCTGCGTTTTAACATCCTTTTTTAATCACCAGTATCCAACTTCTGAATGTGTGCTAAACCACAATTCATTAAAGAAAAGTAACTTTTTTTGAGATACTTACTAATAATCTCGTCAAGTTTTTTTTAACTCCTCTTGTCCACCTTTATCTTGTTCATTGCAAGTTAGTCTTGGTGTAATGTATAACATTTTTTGCATATTAAGATGTGCTGTAGACTTGCTAATACTCAAGTCAAATTTTCCCTGATTATTATCTTCATTCCTTAATGATAACATAAGGTTTCCTTGTATTCATACTTCAACTTATTCAAATTGACTCTGATTTAATTTAGTTTTTTATGGCTTTGAAAGAATAAATAATTTTACTTTTTTCAAATTTAAGATGATTTATCCATGCAGTGGTGCTGTTCTTGAAATACAGCGTATTTTTGCTACAGCTATTATATTGTGCTTTTTACTGCAATTGCAGCATTTAGTTTTTTGCAATATGTGCGCTATTTTGCACTTTCTTCAGCATTTCTTTTGCTGATTTTACAACTTTTTTATCAGATAATTTTGATTTCAACGCCATTTAAATCTTTGTTATTTCACTTACTTCAGCATGACTTCTTTCTCATCATTATCTATCCGTTCCTTGCTCAGTGGGAATTGGTATTAATAGTTACCATCTAGTGATTGATGGTAATTATTAATATAAATGTTGGGAATAAGTAAACCATGTTTGCTATTTATGTCTGTGGAGATGAAAAGTATTTGCATGTTACTAAAAAGATAGTAACTTATTATCAAGTAAATTTACTGAATTTGAGTAATTTAAATGTCAATTGACCTTAATTTACCAGAGATGCCTATATTACACCCAAGAATTACCGTTGTGGGAGTGGGAGGTGCTGGTGGGAATGCTGTGAACAATATGATCCAATCTGATTTGCAAGGAGTGAATTTTGTTGTAGCAAATACCGATGCTCAAGCATTAGAAAAATCGTTATGTAATAAGAAGATTCAGCTAGGTATTAATTTAACTAAGGGTCTTGGTGCTGGTGCTTTGCCTAATGTTGGCAAAGGTGCGGCAGAAGAGTCAATCGATGAGATTATGGAACATATAAAAGATAGTCATATGCTTTTCATTACGGCAGGGATGGGTGGTGGTACTGGAACAGGTGCAGCACCAGTAATTGCAAAAGCAGCAAGAGAGACAGGTGCTGCAATTAAGGATAAAGCGTCAAAAAAAAAGATATTAACTGTTGGGGTTGTAACTAAGCCATTTGACTTTGAAGGTGTGCGCCGTATGCGTATTGCGGAGCTTGGACTTGAAGAATTACAAAAATGCGTAGATACGCTTATTGTCATTCCAAACCAAAACTTATTTAGGGTTGCCAATGAAAAAACTACATTCTCTGATGCGTTTAAGCTTGCTGACAATGTACTGCATATTGGCATTAGAGGGGTAACTGACTTAATGGTTATGCCAGGGCTCATTAATCTTGATTTTGCTGATATAGAAACAGTAATGAGCGAAATGGGTAAAGCAATGATTGGTACTGGGGAGGCAGGGGGAGAAGATAGAGCAGTCAGTGCTGCAGAAGCTGCGATATCTAATCCATTGCTTGATAATGTATCAATGAAAGGAGCACAAGGAATATTGATTAATATTACTGGTGGTGCAGATATGACTCTGTTTGAAGTTGATGCTGCAGCGAATAGAGTGCGTGAAGAAGTAGATGAAAATGCAAATATAATATTTGGTGCTACCTTTGATCAAGCAATGGAAGGAAGAGTTAGGGTTTCTGTTCTTGCAACTGGCATTGATTATAGCGTTACTTATAATGATAAAACAGAAGCTTTATCTACAAATCAAGATTTGACTTCAGAGGAGGAAAAATTCGAGTGGTCTTACAGCCAAATTCCATTTCCAGAGACAAAACAAGCTGAACAAGCAAGTGAAAGAGTTAAGTGGAGTAGCAATATCTATGACATACCAGCTTATTTAAGAAGAAAGAAATAATGCCAATTTTAACTACTTAAGTCAGAGCAAGTAAGTTTTCATAATAAAGAATGGAAAGAGAGTAGGAAGTTAGGTGTGAGATGGTGTATACAATTATCAAGCTCAAAATTATATGGAAATTATAAAATTAGGTGATTTTGCATTTTTTTATCATATAAGTAAAGAGAAAGTAATATTTGGAGTAGCTGAAGTATTTAAAAAGTACCACCATGTTAATGGTTTTAAATTTGGGTTGGTAGGTGTAAGATTTTCTAAGCCTTTACTTAACCAAGTAACGTTAAGTGATATAAAAAGAAGTCTTCTTTTAGAAAACTTTAGTCATTTTAAAACAAGTACGCTTATCAATTTCTCTAGTTTTAGAATCAAATGGAATGAAATAGTAAAAATAAGTGATGTGTAGTACTTGTCATTTTAATTCACGAATGATGTCATTCAAGTGTATAACGCCACTCTTAGTATGTTGCTCATGCTAGAAGTAAATATTCTTGATAAGAAATGGTACAGCATTATAGAGGATCCAGAGAGCTTTATATTGAATATTATAAATGCCTTTCTCAAAGAGTTGAAAATAGGCCAATATAACCCGAATATATCGATTGCTCTTGCTGATGATAATTTGCTGCATCAACTTAATTTAAGATTTAGACAGATGGATAAGCCAACTAATGTGCTATCATTTCCGTGCGAGCAATTGTCTAGTGAATGCGACTTAGGAGACATAGCAATTTCAATAGACACAGTGAGAAAAGAATCAGATGAGTATCATATACCAATTCTGGCTCATGTTGCGCATATGTTAGTGCATGGATTATTGCATTTAATTGGCTATGATCACAAAAAAAAAAGTGAGGAAGTTGTAATGAAAAGCCTGGAAGGTAAGATTTTAACTTCGCTTGGCTACAATATATGTGCAATTTAAAAAGAATTTAATAAAAATATAGTAGATGATGCCAAAATATGTTATTCATAAAGCAAAGGGGCTTTTAGTTATAGACGATAAAAGGTAAGCAATATGATCCAATTTTCTTTGCCAAAAAATTCTAAAGTTAATGAAAAAGGCAAGATTTATCCTGCTCCTATTAGAGCAAAAAATGTTAGAAGATTTCAAATTTACCGTTGGTCTGCTGATGGTGAGAAAAATCCTAGAGTAGATATGTTTTTCATTGATATGGATGATTGTGGCTCTATGGTGCTTGATGCGTTAATAAAAATAAAGGATGAAATAGATTCCACCTTGACTTTTAGACGCTCTTGTAGGGAAGGGATATGTGGATCTTGTGCTATGAATATTGATGGAACAAATACTCTTGCATGTACTAAATCTATATCAGATATAAAGGGTGATATAAAAATATATCCATTACCTCATATGTATGTAATAAAAGATCTAGTTTCAGACTTGACCCAATTTTATGAGCAGTATAAGTCAGTTAGTCCTTGGTTACAGGCAGATAAGTCTCATTTGTTAAATCAAGAATATTTACAATCTCCTGAAGATAGAAAAAAATTGGATGGCCTTTCTGATTGTATATTATGTGCTTGCTGTTCTACTGGTTGCCCAAGTTATTGGTGGAATAATGATAAATTTTTAGGGCCAGCGATACTATTACAAGTTTACAGGTGGATTGTTGATAGTCGTGATAATAAAACAGATGAAAGACTTTATGCATTAAATGACCCATTCAAGTTGTATCGTTGTCATACAATAATGAATTGCACGAAAACCTGCCCTAAAGGGCTTAATCCAGCGAAAGCAATAGCGAAAATAAAACAGCTTATGGTAGAAAGAGAAGGATTTTAAGTTCTATCTTTTATATTCCTTATATGCAAAGAGTAAACCTTCTGAAGCGTAGGGTATCGTTAGTATTCTGAATATTTTTCCGTTTGTGAGATGGATTGTATCATTATGTGGTCCAAATAATTTTTTAAACAACTCATGCCTTTGGTTACTAATGGTTTGGAAATTTTCTTTTTCTAAAAGCTTTTTAGATTCGAATAGATAAAGCATAATTTCATGATAAGTTGGATAAGATATCAAAAATTTTGTATCAAGTTGGAAGCTTTTTACAAAAGCGTTATTGTAGAATTTTAGTTTTTGATTCTTACTATATATTGCGATAGCAATTGGTAATTCCTCAAGTAAATTTTTCTGTGTAGCCAGGTAGCTGTCTAATTCAGCGCGCAACCCCTCTGCATCACTAATATCTTTTCCATATATCACCATACTGCCGGAACTTCGTATTGGAATTTTTATAAAATCAAAAACCTTGCGTTCGTTTTTACAAGTGATCACATGTTTTCCTGATTTTGTGTTATAGACGCTACTAACTACAGCTAATCTCTGAGAGCTATTTATATATTTATCATAAAACAAGTTACAGAACTTTACTTTTTTATTCTCATTATATTTTAGTATTGGAAATGGCAAAGAGTTAAAAATATTTCTATAATTTTCTATCTCTTGTATGAGTTTGTTGTTTTCTAATTCAAGTGCATTAGCTTTTATCTTGTAGTCTGAAATATTTCTTATCCACAACAGCACACCAATCACTTTGTTAGAATCGTCTATTATGCTTCTTCCGTAACACATACAATAAACTTCACCGTCTTTTGACTTTAAATCCAAAGTGAAAGATTTATTTATTTCCTTTGCCTCAGTAAAATTTTTAATTAAGCTTTCCGATTGCTCGAAAAAATTTGCAAATTCATTAAATGAGTAAAAAACAGTATTAAGTAAAATCAATAAGTTAGGAGAAAATTTTTCTATACGTTTTTTTGCATCCCAAATATAAAAACCATCATCTACAGTATCAATTAAATTATTTATTATAATATTTTGATGTTGTAAACTCTTAATTTTATTATCCACTTTCAATTTAGAATAAGAAAGAAAGAATAATATTAAAATTAATAATAAAACTACTTCGTACAGAAAAAACATAGTACCTTTAAAACAGACGTAAAAATTTATAACCCCTTGGTAAGGGTATGTTAAGTTACGCTGAAGAAGTGTACAAGTAAAGATTGCCTAATATCTGAAAACCCAGTCTTTTATAAAGGTTAATAGAAGGTTTCATGCAATGTGCTACTACATATTTGCATTCAAGCTGCTGAATTATTTTGATTCTTTCTAAAACCATTTGTGTACCTATCCCACGATTTCTATAAATTGGCAAAACTCCATCACTATAAAAACCTGCTATTCCGTCTTGGGTATAAAAGCCGCATGTTCCAATAATTTCATTGTCTAGTGTTACAAGAAAAAATCTTAACCTTGAATTTTTATCATCATAACTTGATAACCCACGAAAAAATGTACTAACAATTCCAGTACTATGGTGAAAAATCTTAGAAGTATATGAATCTAACTGTTCTAAGAGAGTGCTACTAGTTACGGCGTTCAACTTTAAGCCTGGAACTACATCAGCTGGTAAGAAGTAATTTTTCATATTAAGTAAAACTTTTTTTGGTGTGCTAACGTGTTTTATTCCACACTTTTCTAAAATGCCCTGTGTCTTTGTATGCGAATTCATTACCCATGTTGCTTCTATATCTCTTGCTTTGAGATAAGCTAAAGTTTTTTGTACAGAAAGCTCAGTACGTTGATCTTCACAAAACACAAAATTAAATAATGACTCTCTAGTACCATTTATTGTGAATGTAACGTTATCGAATTTATCATGTACTTCCCATTTAGATAAATCCGCTGCATAAAGTATATAATCCTTTAGATTTTGAGTAACTAAGCTTGAATAATAAATTTTCTTATCCCGCATACACAGACAGTAGAAAGCCCCTATAAGAATACAGGCTAAAATTGCAGCTATAATATCATCTAGCATAACTCCTAGAGAACCTTTGATATTTTTATCGATCAAATTTATAGGCCACGTTTTTATTATATCAAAAAACCTAAAAAGAAGAAAGCACAACAGCAATAAAGAGCAATTCACCTCTTGGTTTAGTAATACTGAAATTAGAAATGTTGTCAGCAATTGACCAACTACTTCGTCAATCACTACCTCTTTTGGATCATGTGAGGTCTGATAGTGTTTTATGTAATTACCTGTGGACCACAATCCAATCAAGAATAAGAAAAGGATAATTACTGCGCCTAAAATTTTATTACCTAGTACTAAGGGAATAATTGGATAAGTAGCTAAGCTGCCAACAGTACCTGGCATTTTTTTTACTGTACCAGATAGCCACCATGTTGATATTAATTTATATAAAAATTTCACAGCAGAACGAACTACAAAATTAACCTACAAAAACGAAAATGGTATCCTCTATGGATGAATTTTCATACAATAATCTATACACTGCTTCACATATAGGCATTTTTATCTTTAGTTTCTCTGCTAAATTAAATGCAGATTGAGCGGTATTAAAACCTTCAATCACTGGCTTATCTTCTGATAGAGTCTGTTGAACATCAAAGCTATTGTTACTACTACCTATTTTGAGCCCAAAGGAGAAGTTTCTTGAATTCAAGGATGTGCATGTCATAATTAAGTCGCCCAGACATGCTGGTCCAAGTAAAGTATCTATGTTTATAACACTATCTGTTTTTGCTAGATATAAGGTCTTTATTTCATTCATGCTTTTTGTTATCAGTGCTGCATGAGCATTAAATCCAAGTTTTTTACCCAGAACAATTCCACATGCTATAGCAAAAACGTTCTTTAGTGCTGCACAGATCTGTACCCCTATAACATCGTTACTGAAATGCAATTTTATGTTTTCCTGTTGTAGTTCTGATATTAGCTTTAAACCTAATGTGTCATCTTGACATGCAAGAACCATTGAGTAAGGTAATTTTTTTGCAACTTCTATAGCGAAGCTTGGACCTGAGAAAATGGCAACTGGATTGTTAGGTAAAACTTCATTTACTATTTCACTTGGTAGTTTTAACGTAGATTTTTCTATCCCTTTACAAGCTAAAATTATTGCTACATCTTTTTTCAAGTTACAATCGTATAATTGCTGACATACTTTCCTCAGAGACTGAGTAGGAATGGCAAAGATCATTGCTGAAGCATTAACTGTTTCTTCAATAGCAAATTTTACTGATACATTGTCAGAGATTTGACAGCCTAATAATTTGTTGCTTTCTCTTGTTTTGCTAATTGATTCAAATGTGGTTTTATTGCGAGTCCATAGAATTACATCTTGCTTATCACTCAGTGAATTTGCAATTGCTGTACCCCATGCACCAGCACCTAAAATTGATATTGTCACACAGTATTCCTGAAAAGTATTACTTATACTTTAGGATAACAGAATAAGTAAATTAAAAATATAATATAGGTTATAAGATAGTTTAATATTTATTAACTTAAGTGTTCTTTTAGTGGTAATGACTTTAGTTCAATGTTTACTAAAATAGTACTATTCTTATAATATATATTATATCTATTATATTTTAAGATCTATTGATATGAGTTTGAAATGATATGTTTACTGTTAATAATTTTGGCCGTTTGTTAATAAAAGTTTGATTTGTTACTTTCCTTAGTTATATATATTACTAAAATTATAAAATATTTACGGAGTATAAAATATGCGTATATTACTAATTGAAGATGATCAAGTGAGTGCAAAGACTGTAGTTAACGCTTTAACGTCTGATGGGCACTTTTGTGATGTTGTAACTTCTGCACAAGACTACAACAACAACATGGTTTCTTCAAATGGAGATCACTATGATCTAGTTATTCTGGATATACACTTACCTGGAGATATTGATGGGTATGATATCTTGTTAAGATTGAGAAGTGCAAAAATTAAAGTTCCTGTCTTAATACTTTCATGTATTTCTGCTGTTAATCATAAGGCTAAGGGGCTTGGATATGGTGCTGATGACTACTTAACTAAGCCATTTCATAAAAGTGAGCTACTTGCTCGAATAAAAGCAATAGTGCGTCGTACTAAAGGCCATCCTGAATCAGTGATAAAGATTGGTAATATAAATATTAATTTCGATCATAGGGTTGTTGAGGTAAAAGGTAAAACAGTTCACCTCACTAATAAAGAATATTCTATGATAGAATTACTGGCGTTGCGCAAGGGAACAGTACTAACAAAAGAAATGTTTTTAAATCATCTTTATAATGGATTAGATGAACCTTCAGATAATAAGATAGTTGATGTCTTTATGTGTAAATTGCGTAAGAAACTTGAAAATGCAAATGATGGAAAAAGCCACATAGAAACTGTTTGGGGCAGAGGGTATGTTCTGAAAGAGTATGTTGATGAAGAAGAATATTCCAATGTCAATCTTGGGGAAGATAATAGCAATTATCAAACAGAACAGGTTAAGGATAATGCATAAAATGCTTTTATATATTTTAAAGTATAGCGGACCTATGTTCATGTGAATGTCTAGGTGAAATATAAGCCGAGTTCTGTTTATGTAGCTATTTATCTGAAGTAAATGTTACCATTTACTGCATGCGATTTACCCGAGTAGATATGAGGAAAACATAAAGTCTACCCTTAATTTAATCTTGCTCCTAATGTTGGTTACTCGACTACCAATGTTACCATTGCTATGGTGTGCTCTTACCACACCTTTTCACCCTTACCTAAAGATATTTAGGCGGTAATTTTCTGTAGCCCTATAACTGGAGTTACCTCCGGCGGGTATTACCCGTCACTATTTTCCCTTGGAGCCCGGACTTTCCTCTGTTGTGTTTATCGCACAACAGCAGCTACTTATTTCACCTAGAAATTATATTTTAACGCGAAAATCATAAAAGTAAAATAATTTCCCTGTGAGTCAATGGTATGCTATTAAACATCAGGCAATAGTTAGGGATAATGTCTTGATACATTCCTTACTATCACAAGTTAATCTTTCTAAGGCTAAACTTCTACTTCTTCCAGGCTGGATTACTTAATTTGCTCTGTTTTTTACTGGTATACTGTCTGGCACTATTTCAGGACTGCTTATTCTGCTATTACGTTGATAAAAAATTCCTTTATTACTATTTGAATATGATTGACTTTTATGATTTAAATCAACTAATTCTAATACATAGATGTCATTATGATGGCGGTATTTTTTTACGTATTTATATACTATAAATCCTCTTATTATTCCAATAAAACCTAATTGCTCTCAAATATAGATCCAGCTATTATTCTTGCTTCGTTAAGTTTACCTGCTATAGCGCGTTGAGCTAATTGTGCAGAATAGGTAATTGAGGAAATAAAGTTGTGGTAGATATAGGAGTTATTGATTCTTTATATTCCTCTAGCACTTGATATAGTAAATATTGTTTATGTAGTTTCCTCTGAATTTGTTATCTAGAACATGAGTTGACGTTATTACTTATTCAGTTGCTGTTGTTTGTGAGGTAATAGCTACTGTTGTGGATTTCATTGTTGCAAACTTTTCAGCACTTTGTATTAACATTCGAAGTTACTGTTGGTACGTTAGTTGACGTTATATTAGCTGTAGTTGCTTGTGAAGTGGAAGTTGTTTTAGCTATTTTTGATTCAGTTGTGTAGGTTTTACAGTGCTTGTTCTAACTTCTGTAGTATAATCGTAACTGCTTGCAATACCAATTCCTACTGTATAAGGAACAGATAAACAGTAGTGAAAAAGAAACTATCTAAAGCAAGCAAGATAGCAAGATTTAAATGGCGTTTTAAAGTGAAAATTATTGGATGAAAAAGTCGTGAAATCAGTAAAAGAAATGCTAAAGAAGTGCAAAATGATACATATGTTGCAAAAAAAACTAGATGCTGTAATTGCAGTAAAAAAGTACAGTATAACAGCTGTAGCAAAAAAATATGTTACATATTCAAGAATATGCACTAACTGCATGGATAAAGTATCTAAAGTTTAGAAAAGATAGAGAAATTGTTTATTTCTTTCAATTTCATAAAGAAATTCTCTAAATTAGAGTCAATTTGGACAAGTTAAAGTATGGATACAAGGAAACCATAATATGCAAAAAGTGAAGTTTTCATATATTATACAAAGCTGATTTATGATAACAAGATAAGGTAGACAGAAAGATCTTAAAGGAACTTAATGAGATTATTAGTAAGTATCTTAAATAAGAGTTATTCATCTTTGATGAATTGCAGTTTGTTGTTACACATTCAAGATTTGGACACTGGTAGTTTAAAAAGGACGTTAGAACACAAGTTGAAGTAAAATTAGGTGGATAGAAATTTTTATCTCTACAATGTAGTCAATTCTAGAAATGGAGGGAGTTCTAGCTTATTGCGCTAAATGTTAACGTTGATTATATGAATATATTTCTTGAACAAAGATCACAATATTTAAAAACACAAGAAGACTTTCTTATTTTTGATTGTATTAGTTAGCATAAGTCAAAAAATTTAAGGTACCTAAAAGTATAGAGATTATGTACTTATCTCCATATTCATCTGAGCTCAATCCTATTAAGAGACTTGGTTACATATAAAACAGAACATTTCGTATAGTAGAGCCTATAATATAATTGCTTTGCTTGAGAGCTCTTTGCCGCAGGTTTACTACTTTCTCTTTCTCACTCTGCAATGTCACTTATTTGCCCATTAACAATAAAAATTAGTATTAATTGTGTAGCGTAGCTATATTTTATGTAATAGCACGGAAACATGTGCTGCTATTCCTTCGTTTCTTCCAATAGAACCTAATTTTTCTGCAGTAGTCGCTTTGACATTTACAAATTCACTATCAATCTCTAATATTTCTGATATGAATTTCTTCATTGCCATCTTGTAGGGCGATATTTTAGGATCTTCGCAAACTATAGTGATATCTAGGTTGGATATACTGTATCCTTTTTCTTTTGCTTTCTTGGTAGCAAAATCAAGAAAGTAAGATGAATTGCAATCTCTCCATTCAGGGGAATTCGAAGGGAAATATGTTCCTATGTCGCCATATCCAAGCGCCCCCAGTATTGCATCAACAACTGCATGCATTGCAACATCACCATCAGAATGTGCTTCTATTTCCATGTCATGCTTGATTTTTACGCCACAGATCTTTATAAAACTCTTAGCCCTATCTTGAGCTTTAATAAACTTATGTATGTCATAACCAATTCCAATACGATATTTTTGTTCTTCAAGAAGAGACTTTGCCATATTAATATCCTCTTTTGTGGTTAACTTGAAATTGCTTTTCTCACCTTTAATAATTATAATACGTTTTTTGTGTTCTACCATTAGTGATGAATCATCAGTAAATTCTTTATTTAATTGATGGTATAATAATAATTCTTTGAAATTGAAAATTTGAGGAGTTTGTATGGCTCTAAGTCTTTCTCTTGAAATTGTGGATTCAATGAAATCATCATTTATTACTGATATAGTATCTTCCGCTTCTATTGCTGGCACTACTCCTGTATATTGGTTATTAATCATAGATCGAGCTAAGTTATCTATCAGAGTATTTGATACAAAAGGCCTACAAGCATCGTGTATAATTACGAAATCTGGGTTGATTTTTTGCAAGCTTTCGAGTCCTAGCTTAACTGAGCTTTTCCTACTTTCTCCTCCATATACTGGATTTAGTAATTTAGTATTTATACTTCCTGTCATTCTAGTATTTGAGACTGGAATCCATTCTTCTTTTTTTCTAGATTCTAGTGTTGCATATTGGAATGGGTGTACTACTTCACTTAAGTGATAGTTGTGTAGAGAATCTATCATTCCCCTATAAAGATCTTTATGATTTTTGTTAATTACAACTCTCACGTGATTTATATATTGGCTAGTTAAAAGTTTTTTGACTGCATATGATAAAACAGGTTTACCTGCTAGTGTTATGTATTGCTTAGGAATTGTATTACTACATCGGCTTCCTACTCCCGCTGCAACTATTAATGCTGCTATTTTGTATTTCTTAAGTCTGTTAATATATATATCTATCACAGGATTCTTTAATTATTAATTTTAGAATTGATAGACTTTTTCAACTTGCTGTACTATTTTATAAAAGTAATTAAAATCTAAGCTTGCACTGCCAATTAAAACTCCTGACAAACTTAAGATGTTCAATAAATTTTCTATATTTTCTGAATTGACTGAGCCGCCATATATAACGTGCTTTTTACTAGTATAGGATTGTATTACTTCTATTATCTCAGCAATTGCATTATTGCTTGGTACATGTCCTGTACCTATTGCCCATATTGGTTCATATGCTACGGTATATTCACCATGTATTGGCAAGCGATTTTTACATTGGTACTCTATTGCTTCCTTTATTTTACTACTCTCATGGTCTTCTGAATTTTCACCTACACAAATAATTGGGTGTAAGCCAAATTCTATTGCTGTTTCTGATTTAAGCTTTATTTCACCATTTGTTTCATGCATTCTTTCAGAATGCCCGAGTATTACGTAAGTACATCCTAACTCTTTTAGCATCTCTGCACTAATTTCACCTGTATAAGAACCAGATTTTTTATGATGGCAATTCTGTGCTCCTATATTAATATTATTATTTAGCTCTATATTACTTAAAAGTAATGTAAAAGGTGGGCAAATCACGAGCTTAGAAGTAATTTCATTGCTCTTGTTGTTGAGTTTATCTATAAAGTTAACGAATGAGGAACGTGTTCCATTCATCTTCCAATTTGCTACTATTAAAAAGGACATTAACTTTACTTATATAGATGAAAATATTCCAAACAGTACTAAAACGAACTCCTCTCATTCTTGCTTGTTAGTTGAACAAGATTAGCTATCGTTTTACTAACCTTTAACTTATATAAAAGTATGTACCTAGCTGAGAATTAATAATAAAATAAGTTAATTATATGGGATAAAGTTGAATTAAGTCAATAAATTTTTTTTTATCATGACTTTTACCTCACCAAATTTTCTCTTTGAAATTATAGCTTTCTTGAATTTTACTTACTCAACCTAAATTTTTCAACTTCCTTCTGACTTTATGACATTGCCAACTATGATGAATTAAAGATAAAAAAGGCTAAAATATTAGCAATTTATCGTTCTCTTATTTAAGAATGGTTAATAATACTAATTTTCATTGTTAATGGGTCAAATAAGTAACATTGCAGAGTTGTTTAACTGCAGAGTGAGAGAGGAAATAATAAATTTGCATAAAGCACTCTTACGCAAAGCAATTGTATTATAGACTTTATTGTCTAAAATGTTCTGTTTTATATACAACTAAAATTTCTCATAGGATTGAGCTCTGGTGAATATGGTGTAGGTATATAATCTTGATATTTTTAAGTGCCTTTAAATTTTTTGACTTATGCCAACTAGCACAGTACATGACAAGAAAGGCTTTTCATGTTTTTAAATGTTGCAACATTTGTTCAAGAAGTATATCCATATGGTCAATATTGACATTCAGTGCAAATGAGTTATGACCATCTTCATTTCTAGGATTAACTGCACTGTAGGGATAAAAGTTTTATCTATCTAATTTTACTTTATCATGTATTTTACGTCCTTTTTAAACTGCCCATGTTCAATTTTTAAATGTCTGCCGAATCTTGATTTGTCAAACAAAGATAACTCTTATTCACTGTACTTATTAATACTTTTATTAAGTTTTTAAACTCTTTCTACCTATCTTTATCTTGTTTATTATAAATTGGTCTTGGTATAGTATGCAAAAACTTTATTTTTGCATATTACGGTGTACTATAGATTTATTGACATTCAAGTTAAATTTTTATTCTCATTTCTTTAATGGTAGTCTTAGGTTTTCTTGTATCCGTACTTCAATCCGTTCAAGTTAGCTCTGATTCAATTTAATTTTTCTAGAACATTAATGTGGAGTGAATAATTTTTCTTCTCTCTTAAATTTTAGGTGCTTTGTTTATGCAGTTAATGCATGTCTTTAAAATGCAATATATTTTTACTAAGGTTGTTATACTGTGCTTTTTTACTGCAATTACAGCATCTAGTTTTTTTATGACATATATATTATTTCGTACTTTCTTCAGCATTTTTTTTGTTGACTCAACGACTTTTTCACCAGATAATCTTTGATTTAAACGCCATTTAAACCTTGCTATTTTACTTGCTTTAGTAAGGCTTCTTTCTTCATTACTGTTTATCCATTTCCTATGCAGTGGAAATTGGTATAAATTATCTATTTTCTTAAACGAGTGCTAAAAGCTACTATTTTTTCTTCTACTCTGTTGTTATCCATCTAAACGTTACTTTATCTTTTTTGAATTCTTAAAATATATTAAAGTGCTTTATAACATTTATTATTCAATTACCAAGGTCTCTAATATACAGTTTTATATCATATTTCTTTTTTAAAAGATTTAGGGCATTGGATATATAATACGGTGTTCTGGCTCATGATGTAGTGTTTACTACCCCATACATGTTTTATGTATAGGAAATGGATTTTTTAACAACTTTATCATCTGTTATACTAATTTCTTGCTGTGTATAGTGGAGGGTGCTGAAGTAGCCATACTAATTCATCAGATGAGTTATTGTGAATTTGTTAATTTTTTTTCATGAATTTTATAGCGTAGTTATAATTAATAAGTTGATCAGATGTTGTTTACTCTATCATATTCAATTTCTTTTCTTTTAGTTTATAAGATGAGCTAAGGGTAATTAGAAATATATATTATCCACAACTTTAAGGACGTTTTTGGCTTGATTCACTGAGATTGACCTCACCCCTCGAGAGGAGAGTAGATAACACTCACACATCCAGAATTTTTTTACTGATAGAATGATAGAAGTGTTTTGTGTTGGACTATAAGATTACAATGATAGGTTTTTAAGGTCATTTACAGCTTTCTTCATATTCTTAGCTCTAAATATTGCTGATCCAGCAACTAAAATATCTGCACCTGCTTTTATTATATCAGCAGCATTTGAAAGATTCACTCCACCATCTACTGAAATTTGCGTCTTAAGACCGCGCTCTTGTATCATTTTTTTCACAATAGATATTTTGCTCAGTTGTGAATAAATAAACTCCTGTCCTCCAAATCCAGGACTGACTGTCATAATTAATACAATATCCAACTCGTGTATGATATACTCAAGCACACCTGGGGGAGTTGAAGGAACAATTGATACTCCAACTTGAACCTTTTTTTTCGCATCGTTTACATTTTTATATGACTTTATCTTTCTTATTAGCCTTTCAAGATGTACTTCTGCTTCTACATGTATAGTAATGATATTAGCACCAGCATTTATAAAGCTTTCAATATGGTCACCAGGAGACTTGATCATTAAGTGTACATCAAAAAGAAGATTAGTATATTTACGTATTGCAGAGATAACGTCTGGACCAATTGTAATATTTGGGACAAAATTTCCATCCATAACGTCTATGTGTATGTAATCTGCACCTAAGTTGTTAATTCTTTTTACTTCTTCTCCTAATTTTGCAAAATTTGCTGAAAGTATGGAAGGTGCAATTTTAATGCCCATAGGCTGCCTTTTTACTGAAAAATAAAGAAATAACTTATTTTTACAACTCTGTCATCTTATACTAATTCCATTGCATAAGGAACGGATAGATAATAATGGGGAAAAAGCCCTCTGAAGGGATAACGATTTCATTGTTAGTGGGTTAAATAAGTGACATTGCGGAGTCGTTTAATTGTGTAGTGAGATAAATTTGTGTAAAGCACTCTCAAGCAAAGCAATTGTATTATAAACTTTATTGTGCAAAATGTTCTGTTTTATATACAACTAAAGTCTCTCAATAAGATTGAGCTTCGGTGAATATGGTAATAAGTATATAACCTCGATATTTTTGGGTACTTTTAAATTTTTTGACCTATATCAACTAGCACAGTCCATGATAAGAAAGACTTCTCATGTTCTTAAATGTTGTAACATTTGTTCAAGAAATATATTCACAAGATCAATGTTGACATTCTCAGTGCAAATAAGCTAGGTCTTTCTCCATTTCTAAGACTAGCTGTGTACTATAGAGGTAAAAATTTTATCTACCTAATTTTACTTTAACTGTGTTCTAACGCCCTTTTTAAACTGCCCATGTTCAACTTGCGAATGTGTGCAAGCTGTGATTCATCAAAATGAATAACCCTTATTCATGGTACTTATCAATAATTTTATTAAGTTTTTTAAAAACTTTTCCTGTCTATTTTTATCTTATTCATAGTGAATTGGTCTTGACATAATATATAAAAACTCCATTTTTTGCACATTACAGTGTGCCGTAGACTTATTGACATTCAAGCAAGATTTTTCTGAATTTTTATTCTCATAATAGTAATATTAAGGTTTTTCTATATTCATACTTCAACTTATTCAAATTAACTCTGATTCAATCTAGTTCATCTATGATGTTAAAGAAAAGTAAACAATTTTATCTCTCTTCTAAATTTTAGGTGCTTTGCCCATGCAGTTAGTGCTATTCTTAAAAATGAAACATATTTTTACTATAGCTGTTATATTGTGCTTTTTACTGCAATTACAGCATCTAATTTTTTGTAGTATATGTATTATTTTATGTTTTTTTCAGAATTACTTTTAGACCCAACGACTTTTTTATCCAATAATTTTGATCTCACGCCATTTAAACCTTGCTGTTTTGCTTACTTCAGCATAGCTTCTTTTTTATTATTGTCTATTCGTTCCTTATAAGGTTGAAATTGGTATTAGATCGAGACTATGTTCATATAGAAAGTGAGTCCTCTTTAATGTCATAACAAGCTCATTTATTTACTTGTTTACTTTTCTCGGAATTGTAAAAAAGTACCTACCTTTTTTGAAGAATATTAGAAAATAATAAATTATGGAAAAGAATAGGAAATTTTAAATAAATGATTAGAGCCAAAAGGCTATATATGTAAGTGGTTGAAGTAGACTGTTATAGCGGGTTTTGTATTATATGAATTGCTGTAGAGAAAAGCTTAAACGAACCAAGTGGAGGCAAGCGGGATTGAACCGCTGACCTTCTGCGTGCAAAACAGATGCTCTACCAGCTGAGCTATACCCCCCTCATTTAAAGGATAAACTAACACGAGCTAGAATACAAGAAGTATTTATCTGTAAGCTCCTTAAGAAACATTATATTAGACTTTTTGTATAACTTAAACTAAACGAAAAAGAGAGCAAATTAGTTTTTTAAAAATTTTAAATGCCTAGATACTTTTAAAGTGCTTTAGTTGTAAATGTTTGATAAACTTATCAAATAGGAAAAAGGGGAAAAGAAATCATGGTCAATATTTCTTTTTAGAACTTGGCATTAATGTTTTATACGCTTGATAAGTAACTGACTTTGTGAGTGTAAATATTCGTAATGTTGCGATCAAGGAGAATGCAAAAATTTGTTAAATAATTTTTTTATAAAAAGATAGGATAATTAAGTGTATAGCTAATTTTTAAAAAGGCAAAAGAAATCAAGCAATGTGAGTTATTTGTTATCTTATAGTAATGCCCATTATATAGGCAAAGGATAGATAATAATGGGAAAGAAACTATACTGAAGTAAGTAAAATAGCAAGGTTTAAATGGTGTTAAGATCAAAATTATTGGATAAAAAAGTCGTTGAGTCTAAAAGCAATGCTGAAAAACATAAAATAATACATATACTACAAAAAATTAGATGCTGTAATTGCAGTAAAAAGCACAATATAACAGCTATAGCAAAAATATGTTTCATTTTTAAGAATAGCACTAACTGCATGGGCAAAGCACCTAAAATTTAGAAGAGAGATAAAATTGTTTACTTTTCTTTAACATCATAGATGAATTAGATTGAATCAGAGTTAATTTGAATAAGTTGAAGTATGAATATAGAAAAACCTTAATATTACTATTAAAGAAATGAGAATAAAAATTCAGAAAAATCTTGCTTGAATGTCAATAAGTCTACGGCACACTGTAATGTGCAAAAAATGGAGTTTTTGTATATTATGTCAAGACCAATTCACTATGAATAAGATAAAAGTAGACAGGAAAAGTTTTTAAAAAACTTAATAAAATTATTGATAAGTACCATGAATAAGGGTTGTTCATTTTGATGAATCACAGCTTGCACACATTCGCAAGTTGAACATGGGCAGTTTAAAAAGGGCGTTAGAACACAGTTAAAGTAAAATTAGGTAGATAAAATTTTTACCTCTATAGTACACAGCTAGTCTTAGAAATGGAGAAAGACCTGGCTTATTTGCATTGAGAATGTCAACATTGATCTTGTGAATATATTTCTTGAACAAATGTTACAACATTTAAGAACATGAGAAGTCTTTCTTATCATGGACTGTGCTAATTGATATAGGTCAAAAAATTTAAAAGTACCTAAAAATATCGAGGTTATATACTTACTACCATATTCACCGAAGCTCAATCTTATTGAGAGACTTTGGTTCTATATAAAATAGAACATTTTGTACGATAAAATCTATAATACAATTACTTTGCTTGAGAGTGCTTTTGCGCAAAATTTATCTCGCTTAGCAATTAAACGACTCTGCAATGTCACTTATCTGATCCACTAACGATGAGAACTGGTATCAGCACTGTCAATATCGAAAGCTTGTTACATATTTTTGGATCTTTAATTGCATAGTGTTGTGTAAACTTGCATTCACTACTGTCATCTTTACAAAAAGAAAATTTTCCTTTTTAACATTATCTGTAGTAATATAAAATCTATTACCTTCTTCATTTTTTGCTATAAATTTATTACTGTTCTTATTTATAGAATATTATTCCTTTGGAAAGGTAAGTGTTAAATGATATGTTATAATACTGCCTTAATAAAAAGGGCTATTATAGCGTGGATTTATTAATGTATGCTATACATTATAGCACAATCAGTCTGGAACAGACTTAATAAACCTCAGTAGGCTTACCAGTTGGGCCCATAAGAATAATCTGCTCACCTTCTCTTAAGAATCTGCATAAGTTAGTAGAACCTCCGATTTCTAGCACAATGATAGAAATAAGTCCTTTTTTTTTATCTACTTCAGTGCCGGTTACAGCTATACCTTCCATAGCAAAAGTTGTATTATTGATTTTTCTACTGTTGGTTTCAAAATTTTGTAGCCTAAAGAATTGGCCAGGCTGAAAATTTTTTGCAGCAAGTGGTGCTTTAATTACTACTTCTACAACTTTGTCTGTTAAATATTGGACTTTTACTACTTTCGCAGTGAATTGTTCTTTAATCTTATTAAAGAATTCTTCATTAGTCCGGTGAATTGATGTCATCCTAGCACGTGGCACTGAGATCCAGTTCTTTGGTAATTTTACAGGAAATGTTGTATAATGCACTTGCTTATAATTGATTTTGCTAGGTTTCAGTGCCACGTGCTGGGATGATAGGAAAGAAGCATTGGGGTAATATTCTTTCTGGTAAAGCTTACTCTTAAGCCATGGTGTTTGTACGTCTGTGTTTAGTGTTGGGATGATATCCTTTGTGATGAAAGTTACTCTTATATCACAATATTCATATAGTTGTGTGTGTAGCGCTGAGATTTCAGTATTAAGTACTAAGGTGATAGGAAAAGATATTGGAATGACAGTAGTGGTGTTAACTCTACTCAAAAGCTGGGAAATAATGGGGTAACCGTTTTTGGCACTTGCCATAGCTTTCACAACACTGCCCCTATATGAGGGGTGAAGATCGCCAAAAAAACTAATTGTTCTATCACCTTGTTTATATACTAGTATTCTATCTTTATTTTGCATTTTAGGGGAGAATATTGGATCCACTTCTTCTCCTAATGAGTTTAGGTGGGTGAAATACCCATTGCTTAATTTAAAATGTTTTTTATCTTCTGTTGCAATAACTGTATTTGGCTCAGTGCCTGCTGCTATAAGGATAGAGCGTGCTTTGATATACTTAATTTCGCGAGATTTTGTGTTGATCAGTTTTATCGACTCAGTATGGCTATATTTATCTGTCAAGATTTCAACTGGCTCTAAGTTTTCGATGAAGTAGATTCCTTCTGACAATGCATTTTGCACCTCTTTGCTATTTAATCGGTAACTTGGTGAATCTTTTAGCTCTTTTCTGTATATAATTTTTACTCCCCCCAAGCTTTGCATTAGCTCTGATATTCTTGCTTCTCTATTCTCTTTTTTTGCCAGTTCTTTCTCTTTGCGAATCAGCTGCGCATGCGATATAAACTCATCCGCAATTTCGTGTTCTTCTTCTGTCCAATCTTGTTCAACATAATCTTTTCCATATTTATTGACTAATACTTCATAACGGAGGAGAAATTTTTCTGCTTGAATTGGATAATACGCTAAAGCTTCAGTTGCAGTGTCAATTGCAGTGAGTCCTGCGCCTATGACAACTATCGGCATACGTATTTGTAGGTTTGCTACAGAATTAAATTTGAGAACACCGGTAAGTTGTAGTGACATCAGAAAATCAGAAGCTATACGCACTCCGCGAGCTAGTATATTCTTTATTTTTATTATTCGTGATTTGCCAGAACCAAGTGCTAAGGCTATGTGATCAAAACCTAAATTGAACGCATCATCAACGGTTACTGTGCCACAGAAGCGAATGCCTCCGTAGATTGCAAAATTCTCACGTCTTTCCAGTAATAATCTAATGATCTTTAAATAGTTTTTATTCCACCTAGAAGTGATGCCGTATTCTGCCACTCCACCGAACCCACCGGCTATGCGTTCACTTAATTTTTCATGTTTAAAATATTTAATCGGCTGAAAATCATCGATTAAAGGCTCTATTTTTAATCCATCAATGGCGATAACATTGTGTCCATCGTTTAATAAATGATGAGCTAAATTAAAGCCTGCTGGACCAAGTCCAACAACTAGGACGTTTTTTCCAGTATTTTCTTTTGGTAATGGCCGGTGAAAATTTAAAGGGTTCCAACGGCTAAGTAGAGAATATATTTCAAATCCGTACGGCAAACTAAGCACATCATCTAAAATTCTTGTTTCAATCATTGGTACATTCACAGGCTCTTGTTTTTGATATATGCACGAATTCATGCAGTCATTGCATATTCTATGTCCGGTAGCTGCACACAGCGGGTTATCTATCATCACAATTGCAAGGCTTGCTATGTTGTACCCTTCGCTTTTTACTAGATTCATTTCTGATATTTTCTGTTCCAGTGGACAACCGTGCAATTCAACTTCTAGTAAGGATCTTTTAAAAGTATTGTAGTTATTCAGTGGACTTTTTATGCATTCCTCTGACAGAGGAATGTATTCTCCTGTCATCCTAGTGCTTGATACTGAGATCCATTCTTCTTTTTTTTGGGATTCTTGCATCACGCGCCAGGATGATATCGGAGCTTCCAATAACCCCTTTGAACAGCTATCCTTATTTTGCTTATGACAAAATATGCAATAGTGAGCATTATCTAATGCTTTATCTAAACTTACCTTTTCACTTGTTAAGTCAAAGCCATATCGTCTTTTTATTTCGTTTGAATACAACACTTCAACTTTGTCCACTTCTTTTTTAGAAAGTGATATGAGATTTTCGTGGTCAATTTTTCTGTGAATGCTAAAGAATGTACTTTGTTTATTTGTCACTTTCCATACTGCATATTGTGCTGCGAGTTCTATTTCATCTTTATGATTTTCTCTATCTTCAAACCAGTTCATTACCTGCTCAGCAAATTTTTTTTCTGTTGTTGGTAATGCAAGAAAGAGATTTAGTTTACTAGTAACATGATCAATGTCTATATTCGTTGTATCGGTGTATTTCTTCAATGCATAGCGTTGAATAAATAACCTTTTGCATTTGTATATTATAGCGAAGTCGTTATGCTTTTTTTTTAACTCTTCTATTTCTTTTTTAATGTTGAAAAGTTTTGCGATAAACTCATCGAGTAAGTATGCAAGATCTATAATCAATTGGCTATCTGTCATTTGATTAGTTAACATTGAGTATTTTTCGGATTCCAGTATTGTGCCCTGGGATGGCTCCAACGGAAAAGCTGTTTTTTTTTTGCTTAACACTGGTTCTTTTTTTTTAAATTCTGATGTCCAGTGCTGAGATGACCTTGCATGGGCTGTTTCTTCTCTTGCTTTAATCAATGAGCAAAATAAATCTTCATCGCATGATTTAATATAATCTAAAAATGCCTCGTCTAATTTTATCAATCCATTGCGGGTGTATAAATTCGAAAATGAGGTATTAAAATCCAGTAGCATTGCTTATTATACAGTAGATACGCTGTTTTTTACAGATAAAGGTTTTGTATGTTTTGCAGCATAGCTAAAATTGTTGCTTCTGCAACTTTTTCTTTGCCAACATATGCAAAACACTCAAATTTACATACACTTAAACGCGCATTTTTAAAATCAGCTTGAAGTATCAATGTATCTCCCGGAGTAACTGGCTTTCTGAATTTTGCATTTTTAATGGACATAAGGTAAACAACTTTATTTTCCGCAATACTTTTGTTGCCTCTGCTAAGAATGCATATTGCGGATGCTTGGGCCAAAGCTTCAACTATTAAAGCTCCTGGCATTATTGGATAACTGGGGAAGTGGCCAATAAAAAACGGCTCATTGAAGGTTACATTTTTAATTGCTTTTATACTTTTACCTGGATCACATTCTATCACTCTATCTACCAAGAGAAATGGATAAGAATGTGGTAGTATTTTTATAATATCACTAATATTACACTGCATGATACCCCTTGAATTAAGCCCTAGTTAATGCCTTTTAAAATAAATTCTGGTGTTTCCTCATTTATATTTTTTAATACTATATCTGATAAATCAATTTCATCCATAGAGTATAAAACTTGATTTTTCTTTGAAATAAATAATACCAAGCCTATGTTGTTTTTTTTTGCCGTTTTTTTAGCAATTTTTTTTACCTTGTTAAATACACTATCTACTGCATCTTTATAATTTTCTTCTAAGTATGACATTTTTTCATTGTAATTATCTCTAGCACTTAAAGCTAGCTTGTTAAATTGCTCAGCCCTTTCTTTTTTTGCTTCTTCTGACAAGAGTTCAAGTTCTTCTTTGGAAGGCTTAAGTTTATCTAGCTCATTTTCGAACTCCTGCTGCAGCTTAGAGTTTTGCTCTTTTATTTGCTGTTGTATATTGTGCAAAGTAAGAGATTCATTGATAACTTTGTCACTATCAATAATTGCGACTTTTATGTTGAGTGCACCATGATGTTGGGGTTTTACAACCTTATAACCTGTAAACAAGGAAATAATTAATGCAATAACTGATATAAATAATTGTATATATTTCATTTAAATCCCGACTTCAATAGAAAATTTAATATTTGATGGTGGTATTATATCATAAGGTTCCTTAGCTAAAGGAAATCCAAAATCTAACCTAAGTCTGCCACCAAAAGGAGAAGGCATTGAAAATCCAAGGCCTGATGAAACTCTCACAAGCTTACTATCGTGATATTTCCCCTCATACTCCTTTTTAATATCTAAGCCGAAAAGCGTTGCATAGTCAAGAAATAATGAGCCTTTAATACCGGTGTAATTGTATAATTTTGGTAGAGGAAAGTCCACTTGTTGTGTTAGGTTAAAATAAGTTTTGCCTCCTAACGAACTTTTATTTTTATCTTTTGCTCTTGGCCCAATACCAGAGAGGTCAAACCCCCTAATTTCATTACCGCCTTTAAAAAAGCGCTGGCCAATGTTTAGCTCTTTATCAGAGTAGGAAAAAATATAACCTGCTGCCATTTTAAAACGCAGTATTATATCATCGTCAATCCTACTTAATATAGGATGCGTATAAAAAGATAAGAATTCAGATTTTAGAAAATTCATATTTCCTCCAAGTCCAGAGATATCCTGGCTTAAGCGTAATAAATACCCATCTTTTGGAGCATAAAAATTGTCCAGTTTATTATATGTTAATGTGTATCCTATTGATGAAATTTGGTATTCACCTTGTTGACTTCGTATTATTTCAGAGATATCTTCATCTTTTTCACCATTATTGTCCATGTGTATATGGTTATACTTATAAGAATAACGAATAGAATTAGTTAAGTTTTCTATAATTTTATGTGATAATTGTGTTGTTCCTCCCCAATCATAGCTATCAAAAGTAGTGTTTGGTTTATCTTGCCTTTCATAAAATACATCTATACCTAATGATGTATCAGAATCATTAAAATTATTTTCAACAACTTCCACGTTGGTAGAAAATACATATTGACTTTTTTCAAGAGCAAAAGAGAGCTCTTTTCCAGTACCAAATAAATTACGGTCTTTGAAATCAGTTTTTATAAATGCTCCACCAGGAAAAGATATACCTCCTCCTAAATACAACAAGGTGGTGCTTTTTTCTTTAACATTTACATTAAGATTTACTGCGCTATCATTAATTGTATAATTATTTATCTTTACTGTTTCAAAAAAATCACTACCGATTAGTCTTCTATGTGATTTTTGAATTTCAGATGTATTATAGGCATCACCTTCTGCTACACTTAGCTTGCTTCTGATTACTTTGTCTAAAGTACGATTATTACCGTCGATTGTAATTTGATTTATATAAATCTTTTTACCTGGCAGCACTCTATAGGTTACATCTACAACATTATCGTGCTGTACATATTCTGGATCAACTTTTGCAAATATATATCCTATCTCGTTTAGATACTTGTTTATCTTTTCCGCCACATTTTTCACTTTAACCATATCAAATACTGTATTGTCTTTTTTAATTATCAATTCCAATACTTTCTTTTTTAGGTCTGGATCTTGAATTTCAGCTTCAATATTAACTTCATTATTTCCAAACAAATATTGTTGTCCTTCATCAATCAAAAAAGTTAACTCTATTTGATTATTATTATCAATCTCAGCAATTGGCTGAATACTATTGTTGATATAACCCTTAGATGAATAAAAGCGATTAAGTAATTCTTCATTAATTAACAAATACTGTGGCGAATAATGATTTCCACTTTTAAAAATGGCTCTAAATAATTTATTAAATATATCATTACTTTGCATTTTAATAGCTTGCTCTAGCTCATTTTCAGAAAAGTTTTTACTACCTATAAATTTCACACTCTTAACTCTAGAGGTTTTACCTTCCTTTACTTTAAAGGTTAAATTAACCCTATTACCATTAAGCTTATTCAGCTCATATTCAATTTTAACACTAATCTTACCATTATGCCTGTAGAGAGTGACTAAATTCACTAAATCACTTTGCAATTTTGTCTCAGTGAAAATAGTTAAAGGTTTTGATTGGATTACGTTATTTAGCAATTCTTTGCTTTTAAATTGTTTATTGCCTTTTAATATTACCTTATTAATCAATGGATTTTCTTGTACTTTTATTACTAGTTTTTTTTCATTATCGATATAAGCATGGACGCTGGCAAATAACTTTGTTTTATATAGGCTTTTTATAATCGAATCTATGTCATTATCGTTTATATAACTATCTGGCTCTAATTTGATGTAAAACTTTATTGTTTGATCATCAACTCGCTTGTTACCAATGCATTTGATATCCTTTATCTGCGTTTTTTCATTGTTTTCTGAGGCGGCAAGCAAGGTAGGAAAAGAGATAAAAATTACCATTAGTACACAAAATAGTTTTCTCATATTGATCTTAAAAAAGATGCCTTATATCATTTGAGATTGCGATTGCCATTAGCAAGAGTAGAACGGAAGCACCAAAAGTAGCTGCATATTTTTGATATTTTAAACTCAAATCTCTGCGTATGAGCGCTTCTATAACGTAGTGAAATAAATGTCCACCATCAAGTAGTGGGATTGGTAGCAAATTAATCGCAGCTAAATTAGCTGAAATAATTGCCATAAAATATAAAACTATAATAAATCCTTTTTTGGCTGATTGCCCTGAATATTTTGCGATTTTTATCGGGCCACCTATTTCATTTACACTTCTCTTACCAATGATAATTTGAAAAAGAGCTTTGATTGTTAGGTACATAGTATGATAAGTTTCGCTTACTGATAAGCTTACAGCTCCAAGAAAAGATGACTGCTTTAACTCCTTTATATTAATTGAAGTAATTCCTATGGTTTTTTTTTCTATTATATTGCCAAAAATATCCTTATCTTCAATTATCGATGGAGTAAGGCTAGTGCTAAGCTTCTCATTATTTCTACTATATTTAATTTCTATTTTTGTCTCAGGGTTTGACATCATTACACGTGAAATATCTTCAAAGTATTTTATTTTATACTCATTGATTTGTGTAATAGTATCGCCTGGTAATAGGCCAGCATATTTTGCTGCACTACCTTCAATCACCTTTCCAATTATCGGTGGAGTGTGATAATAACCTACTGTGCTAAAAAATATCGTCAAGGCTACAACGGAAAATATCCCATTTGCAAATGGGCCTGCAGAAACTATTGCTGCTCTTTGATATCGAGGTTTTGTATGGAGCGAATATGATTTTTCCTCTTTGGTTAATTCTTGTTGATCAATTGGAACGCTTGCTGCGTTGCTGTCTCCTACCATTTTAACATAGCCGCCAAGTGGAACGGTACTTAATTTCCATCTGGTTCCAGACTTATCGTAAAAACCAAAAATTTCAGGACCAAATCCTATAGAAAAAGACTCGACTTTAACCTTGTATGCTTTAGCAACAATGTAATGTCCATATTCATGTACAAATACTACGACAGAGATGATTAAAGAAAATGACAAAAGATTGTATATTCCATCGCCAAATTGATGGATAAGATTAGAAATTAGTTCCACCTGTATTTTTTAGATCTTAACCAAGCGTTAAGTATATTAAAATATGCCTCGCTTGACAAGTGCTTAATTTAAGCTTTTAATTGAAAAAAACTTAATGATAATGACAGATGCCTCTTTATTAAGAAAAAAATTGATATATAGAAGCTGGAATAGAGGCTGCAAAGAAACCAATATTCTTTTAGGGCACTTTGCACTGAAATATCTTGATAAATTTTCTCTGAATGAACTAATTGAGTATGAGAAAATAGTTGATCTTGATGATTATGAATTATATTACTACATAACTTGCAAGATAAATCTTCCTTCTAACTTAAGTAGTAAGATAGTCAATTTAATTACTCATTTTATTAAAACTAACCCTTTGTGCACTCGATGATCTTAATTTACTCTATCTAACACTTTGGTATATTCTATTCTTTTTTCATTTCTGTAGTTTTCACGTTTTTGATTTACTTCATTTAGCTTTTTTGTTAGATTTAAAACTTTATCCTCAAGAATCAATGCTACAAGTAGGAAATTTAGTGCACTCGAACCTTTACTTTCGGTTTTGGTAAGATATAGAACTAAGTAGTTTGTTAAGGCTATTAGCAAGATGTAATAAACAATTCACCTTTCCACTTTCACAAGATATTTTATATATACTATTGTATATAACTATTTCTAGTACTTGCATATCATGGTGAAAACTTTTATTGTAGATGGTTAAGTTAACCTCTACTTTTATCTAATTTGCAATATAAACTTTTATTCATTTATTAAATTGGATAATTTTTTACTGCTGCGAAAATATGTTTTAAAGTATTGATTTTTTGCAAACTTCTGTAATATCAAATGACTTGTGTCTTTTAGATTGTAATTCCTAATTGAAAAAGAACCAAATCCCCTAATTTCAACTCTGTTATGACGCTCCAGTGTACTTGAAAGTATCTTAAAAAATCTATTAACTATAGCTGCTATAACTACCTTATCTAAAAGAGGATGCCTTTTTGCCACTTTCATTATTATATTAGATTTCGTTGCCATTTACGCAAAGCTAAAATTACATATTATTTAGCAGATAGTACTATATTGTATTCTTCAATACCTAATACTTCAACTTCTATTTTATCTGATATAGAAAACTTTTTGCTTTCCGGTAGATATTCTTGATCTATTAAGAGAGCTACATCATTTTCAACTTCAACAACTAGCCCGCTATCTTCTCTTTTGCCTACAGTAACCTGCATTTTATCTCCTACTTTAACTTTCTTTATCAGCTCTATAAGAGGGTCGTACTCTATTTGTTTTATACCAAGATAAATTCTTGTTCGATTTACATTAGCTCTTATTACTTTTGCTTCTATTGTGTCACCAACATTATACTTTTTTATCTCATCTGAACCATTTTTAGACCAGCTTAGATCTTGTGCATAAATTATTCCCTCTACGTTTTCATCTATTTCATCATCATCAAAAGTAACGGACATGTATAAGCCTGTATTATTTTTAACTTTACCAGAAACAATAGAACCAGGAGAATATTTATTGACAAATACTTGCCAGGGATTATCTACACATCTTTTCATGCTTAAGCTCATTCTATTTTTAGTGACGTCAACATTGAGAATTTTGACAGATACCTCTTGTCCCCTAGTTACAAGACTGCTAATTGGCAGATTATTTTTAACCCAAGTTATTTCCGATGAGTGTACTAAACCTTCAATTCCAGGTTTAAGTTCAACAAATAATCCATAATCTTCTATACTTGTTATATGGCCTTTATGTATGCTATCAACTTGGTAATTTGACTCTGCATCTTGCCAGGGATTATTCTCTAGCTGCTTTATACCTAGAGAAACTTTCGCATTTTCTTTGTCTATTTTTATAATTTTAACTTTTATGAGCTGACCACAAGTAAAAACTGCAGATGGATGGCTCACTCTGCTCCAAGAGATGTCTGTAATATGTAGCAGTCCGTCTATCACTCCTACTGCATCTGATTCATGAATACCGACGAATACACCGTAATGAGTGATACTCTTTATTTTCCCTTCTATTATATCGCCCTCATTTAAAGATTCTAAGAACTTAGTTTTTTCACCAGCGTGCAATTTTTCTAATACCAGCTTTCTTGATACCACAATGTTGCCCTGTTTCTTATCCATTTTAAGCACGATAAACTTTTGTTCAGTTTCAATAAGGTGCTTAGCATCTTTTACTTGCTTTAAATCTACATGGCTTAGCGGTAAAAAAGCGCTTATTCCATCACCAAGGTCAACAATAAAGCCACATTTAATTGAACGTTTAATTACTCCGCTTACTTCAGCTTTTGTAACTGCATCTTCTTCTAGCTTATTCCATTTTTCATCCCTAATTGCTTTTTCACGGCTAAGAACTATGTTGCCATGATAATCTTCAATTCTTTCTACGTATACTCTGACTTTGGACCCAATAACAATTTTATCATTATAACTGAATTCCTTGATTGGAATCCTTCCATCAGACTTTAGCCCAATGTCAACTACGATATCATTAGGGTTCACTCTTGTAATTACACCTTCTACTGCATCTCCTTCCTTGATTTTATTAATGAAAGAATCTTCAAGTAAAACATTATCTTGATCTTCAAATTGGTCTTGATACATCTCCTCTATAAATTTGTTTGATGATAATTTCCTGATATTGATAGGTAGATTTATAGTTGGATCATTATTATTCATGCAATGTGACCTCTAATTTAAACTTTATTAGAAATAATATATTATATAATGTTAACGGCTATTTACAAGCAGTTTTTCTATAAGGCCCTTTTCAAAAAGCTTGTCCAACCTGCGAGGGTATAGATAGTTAAAGTAGGTGTTGCTACAGTAGATTTTGTAGCATGTAGGGGAATTGGTACCTGTGAAGCAAGGCGGTATGTAATTTATAGAAGCTTGCTTATAAGTTCTTGTGCGATTTGTTAATGTCATGTTAAGCGATTGACAATTGCTGAAATACTAACTATAGTATTTTTTATAATATATTAAATATAGAGGGTAAGTGAATTTTATACCAATTCCTATTGTATAAAGAGTGGGTAGATCATAATGGGAAGGCAGCCATGCTGAAGTAAGTAAAATAACAAAGTTTAAAATAGCGTTGTGAAATCAAAATTATTAGATAGAGGAGTCGCGGAATCAGCAAAAAATGTGAAAGAAAGTGCAAAGTAATGCATATGTACAAAAAAATAAATGCTATAATTGTAGCAAAAAAGCACAGTATAATAGCCTTAGCAAAAATATGTTTCATTTCAAGAACAGTACTAATTACATAGATAAAGCACTAAGATTTGAAAGAGAAGTAAAATTGTTTACTCTTCCCTTAATTTAGTAGAAAAATTAGACTGAATTATAGTCAATTTGAATAAGGTAATATGGATACGAGAAAGTCCTAAATATTACCATCAAAGAAATTAAGGATAAGAAGAAAATCTAGGGAAATTTTGGCTTGAATGTATCAGCAAGTCTATAATACACTGTAATATGTAAAAATGAAGTTTCATATATTACATCAAGACCAATTCATAATAAACAAGATTAGGAGTTATTTTTCTTTGGTGAATTGCGGCTTAGCGTACATTTGAAAGTTAGCACAGGTGGTTTAAAAAGGGCATTAGAACATAGGTTAAAGTAAAATTAGGTAGATAAAATTTTCATCTCTGCAGTGCAATCTATTTTAAAAATAGAGAAGATTCTAGTTTATTTATACTGAATGTCAATACTGATTGTATGAATATACTTCTTGGGCAAATGTTATAATATTTTAAGAACACGAGAAGCCTTTTTTTTGTTATGGATTATGCTAATTGACATAAGTCAAAAAATTTTAAATTACCTAAAAAATATCGAAATTATATACTCACCTAAGTTCAATCTTATTGAGAGACTTTGGTTGCATACAAAACAGAACATTTTGTATGATAAAGTTTATAATATAATTGCTCTGCTTGAGGGCACCTTATATGCAAATTTATTATTTCTTTTTCTCACTTCGCAATTAAACAACTCTATAATGTCACTTACTTAACCTACTACCAATGAGAATTGGTGTTAAGTGCTTTTATTCACGTAGTCAATGCTATTCTAAAATGTAACATATTTTTGTTGCAGCTGTTATGTTGTGCTTTTTTATTGTAATTTACGGCATTTAGTTTTTTTGTAACATATATGTTATTTCGCACTTTCTTCAGCATTTTTTTTGCTGATTTCACGACTATTTCATTCAATCATTTTGATTTCAACGCTATTTAAATCTTGTGTTTTACTTACTTCAGTAAAGCTTCCTTCCATTATTGTCTATCCATTATTCTTTATAAAGTGGGAATTGTATCGGCATTTTCTATCTTCAAAGTCTTGTTCTCTGGCTTTAAACTTTCATTCTCTCTTTTTAAATCTTTTTATTTTTCTTCTAACTTGCTATTTTCTGCTTTAGATTTTTGCGTAGTTCTAAAAAGTTTGCCATGTTACTTCACTTTTGCTTTATTATTATACCTTTGTATACTGCCTTGTTTATCTTATTTTGCCACTCCGTGAACAAATATGTGGAGCTGAATTATAAGCTAGTGGCATTCACACTCTGAGGACTTTGGTCTTTACTTTGTTGATTTATAGTAGTTCCTTCAAGTTTAGTAAATGGTGTATTATCTTTTACTTTTTCTTGAGCCGATTGTTTTTTAGTTATTACAGAAGGTTGCTCACTCTTTTTATTTCCTTTACCTTTTGGTTCTAAAATTTTATTAATGCCATCAAGAAATTCCTCATTCCATTGTTCTTTTTTCTTTTCTTCTTCTTGTGGGTGAGGGTTATACAAAGTACCTGGTTTATTATTTGAAAAGAGGCTTTTTATTGCATTATATTCAGCAGTAGCAAAACAAAAAATAGCAAATCCTATTGTTATAAAGTGAAAAATACCGGATAATAAAGTTGAGCTTATGAATAATATTGTAGATGTTAAAGCAATGATAGGTAGTAAAGATTTGCGTAAGAACGTTGTTACTATTTCTTCGTCACTAAGTGGTGGTTCATCTTCTTTTTTTTTAACAATTAAAACTTTTCCAAGACTTGGTATTTTTTCTAATAATCCTCTACCAGGTATCTGGTATTTAGCAAAATCAGTAAATTGATGCCAAGCTTCTTTGCGAACACACTCAGCTACAATTTTTTTTATCTCATTACTTTTTAAATTCTCTTCATTAGCTAATTTTTTTTCTCTAATTTCTTTAAATACAGAAAGTAAAAACTGAGAAAGATCTTCTTCACTAAGTGATTTTATTTTTGGACTAACATTGTTGAATACCCTTTCGCTGTTCTCAAATACAAAAGCAAAAATCTTCTTTTCATCTTTATTCTTTAGCCTATTTAATAGTTCCTTTAATGACTGTTGTTTACGCCGCAATTTTTGTATTTCCTGTTCTGAGAACTCTCTTTGTAGTTTTTCTTGTGTTTTGTTTATTTTCTGTTGTATTTGCTTCTCTGGATTCTCTAAAATGTCTAGAAAAGCACGATAGATTAACTGATGCTTTTCTTTTTTAAAGATTTTCTCATCTTTGTTAACTTCCTGAATGGACATCTTTGAAGACTCCCGGTTCTTTGTTTGTGAGATTAATATTTTTGTCATAATTGACTTGTTCACATTTACTATACCTTAATTATAACATATTTTTTATATTATTTTAAATGATTTACATTCTCGAAATTTGTGATATTGAAATCATAATTAAGAGAATTTAGGTCTAGGTTGCATAACTGTACAAGCATTGAGGCTGGGTATCATTACATTTTTTCCTTTCCCTATATCATCTAGGTAATGTGATACACAGCTGTACAAATATTGTAATTTTAATTTACCAAGACGGTGTTATTTACAACGTGTAATGCTAAGCAAATTCATCATATCACGATTCATTCGTAATATCTCTAGATCTTATTAATAAGCGGTGTGATGACGATAGCTGCAAAATATTAAAAAATATATCAAACGAGAAAAAGGATTCCTAGTCATACCAATTTCTACTCTCCTGTACAGGAACAGATAGACAGTAATAGAAAAGAAACCATGCTGAAGCAAGTAAAATAGCAAGGTTTAAATAGCATTATAATCAAAATTATTAGGTGAAAAAGTCGTGGAATCAGCAAAAATGCTTGAAGAAAGTCTGAAATAACATTTATTTTATAAAAAGACTAAATGCTGTAAATTGCAATAAAAAAGCACAACATAATAGCCGCAACAAAAATATGTTACATTTTAGAATAGTATTAACTACGTGAATAAAGTACCTAATACTAATTTTCATTGTTAGTGAGTCAAGCAAGTGACCCACCCACATTACAGTGGTTTGTTTAATTGCGAAGTGAGAAAGAGGGATGATAAATTTGTATATTAAGGTGCCATCAAGCAGAACAATTATATTATAAACCTTATCATATGAAATGTTCTGTTTTATATGTAAACAAAGTCTCTCAATAGGATTAAGTTTAGGTTAATATGGTGATGGTATATAATCTCGATATTTTTAGGTAACTTTAAATTTTTCTACTTACGTCAACTAATACAATCCATAACAAAAAAGGCTTCTCATGTTCTTAAATATTATAATATTTGTTCAAGAAATATATTCATATAATCAGTGTTGACATTCAGTACAAATAAACTAAAGCTCTCTCCATTTCTAGGATCAACTGCACTGTAGAGATAAAAATTTTGTCTATCTAGTTTTACTTTAACCATGCATTCTAACGCCCTTTTTAAATTACCAATGCTCAATTTTTGAATGTGTGCCAAGACGTGATTCACCCAAGAAAAATAACTATTATCCAGGATACTTACAGTAATCTCATTAAATTTTCTTAAATTTTTCCTGTCTACCTTTATTTTGTTTATTATGGATTGGTCTTGACATAATATATGAAATTTCATTTTTTGCATATTATAGTATGCTATAGACTTGCTAACATTTAAGCCAAATTTTTCCTGAATTCTTGTTCTCATTTTTTTAATGGTAATATTAGTTTTTTTATATCCATATTTCAACTTGTTCAAATTGACTCTGATTCAATCTAGTTGTTCTACAACGTTGAGGAGAAGCAAGTAATTTTCTTCTCTTTCAAGTTTTAGGTGCTTTATCTATGCAGTTAGTACTGTTTTTGAAATACAAACATATTTTTGCTAAGGCTATTATACTATACTTTTTACTGCAATTACAGCATTTAGTTTTTTTGCAACATATATGTTTATTTCGGACTTCTTCAGCATTTTTTTTGCTGATTCCACGACTTTTTTTATCCAATAATTTTGATTTCAAATGCTATTTAAATCTCGCTATTTTATTTACTTCAGTATGGCTTCTTTTTCATTAATTTTCTATCCGTCCCTTTATACAGTGGGAATTAGTATTGGCTGCTTTTAAATACAACTAATTTGGGCTACAAGTATTTAAGAAATTTACCAGGAAGAAAAATGGTAAAAAACTATAGAGTAGCTAGTTACTAACTCTTTGATTTTAAAAATTTGATGGTTGGATGATGTCTTAAACGCTTTATAAACACGTTTTAGCTTATGTAGGTGAAAACTTAGAGATTTTTTTATAAAGACGTTATGGATGGCATTGGTGCAAAAAATTAAACAAACAGTACGCTAAACACAAGATCTTATTTTAATCGCATTCGAAGGTATATAAAATAATTCCATGATAAAAGAGCTGACCGAGGTATGTCCAAGCATTTTTTTGCATTTCTATGAGCTGCTTAAATAACATCTACCGGTCTCTTGAATCACAATGTTTGTCTGATTGCTCCCCAGTTATCACTGATTTTTACCTCTACCTTAAGTGGTATAGAAATTTTCACTACATTTTCCATTACATCTTTCATAAGTTTTGCTGTTTCTTGTACTTTTTTATCCTCTACTTCAACTAATAGCTCATTATGAACTTGGAGGATTATTTTGCCTGTTTTTAATTGATCAAAAAGCTGAATCATTGCACGTTTTATTATATCAGCGGCAGTTCCTTGCAGTGGTGCATTTATTGCCGCTCTTTCCGCAAATTGTCTTAGATAAGGAATTGTGTTGTTTATGTCTTTTACAAAGCATCTTCTGCCAAACAAAGTTTCTATATAACCATCCTGTCTCGCGATAGACACTGCTTTTTCCATATAGATCTTTATTTCTGGGTAACAGGAGAAGTAGTAATTAATGTACTCATTAGCTTTCTCAATGGAAATTCCAAGACGTTTTGCAAGGCCAAAAGGGCTTATTCCATATATAATTTCAAAATTAATAGATTTTGCTTTGCGCCTTAATTGTTCATTAACTTCTATGCCCTTTTGCACTCCAAGGACTTGTTCTGCAGTAATGTTATGAATATCCTTTCCATTTGCAAAAGCTTCTTTAAACGAAGCAACATTTGCGATGTGTGCTAGAAGCCTTAGTTCTATCTGTGAGTAATCAGAAGAGATTATCTTGTATCCCTTTGGCGCAATAAATGCCTGTCTAATAAGATTTCCTTCTTCGCTCCTGATAGGAATATTCTGCAAATTAGGGTTGCTTGAATTGAGCTTTCCAGTTGCAGTTATAGTTGTTGAGAAATTTGTGTGTATTCTGCCATTAAGCGGGTCAACTTGCTTTATTAGTGCGTCAGTGTAGGTGTCTTTTAATTTACTTAAATGTCGCCAATCTAAAATTTTGCTTGCAATTTTAACTCCTTCTATTTTAAGTTCCTCTAGTACTGAGGAGTTTGTGCTATATGACCCAGATTTCAACTTTTTTTTCTTATTAAGCTCCATCTTATTAAAGAGAACATCACTTAATTGTTTTTGTGAGGCAATGTTAAACTTTTCTCCTGCCAAATCATATATGTCATTTTCAAGTATAGCGATTAGCTGTTGGAATTTATCAGACAATTTTTGTAGTTTTTGAATATTTAGTAATATTCCATTTTTTTCCATGTTAAGTATTACTTTTGTAAGCGGCTTATCGAAGCGCTCGTAAATTGTAAAAAGCTTTTCCTGAAATAACCTTTGTTTCAGTTTTTTATGAATTTCTATTAAAGTTTTTGCTGAAAAGGTCTCTATATTTTTACTCAAATTATGTGCGATTATGTTTGGAATGCTATGATCATGTTTTCCTGTGTCTAGGCTGTGTGACATTATCATCAAATCGTCAACTGAGCTAAGTACTTTTTCTATTGTAGGAATGATTTTTCTGATTTCTCTGATATCATGTATTATTTTAAGTATCCCCTTTGAAAATAGAATTGAATTGATTGTAATAAGTCCATCTTGTAAATAGTTTTGGTCTATGTAGAAAATATTATCTTCATTACAAGATAGGGAGATTTTACTAAGTATTTTTTTTTCAAAATGGCAATAAATTGCAATTTTGTCTTTGTATCTGCAGTGTTCCAAAAATTTTTCTAGTGCTTCATTGCTATATTCTGTTTTCTCTTTTATATTAGGTTCATTATAAGAAAAAAGCTTTTCTACTTTATTTATCAAGGAATTTAATTCATACTTCTTTAAAAAAGATAATAATTTATCCATATTTGGAGAGAGAATCTTATATTTTACTGCGTCATGTTGGAGATTAACTTTTTTACATAGTGATAAAAGTTCTCTTGAAATTAACGCTTTTTCTTTATGCTCATTGAGGATATTACGTATTCTTGTTTGCTTGATGTTATTGATGTTTTTTATAATATTGTTTAATGAATCAAATTCATCTAGCAATTTAGCTGCGGTCTTTGGGCCTATTCCTGGAACACCAGGAATGTTATCGGATGCATCTCCAGTAAGAGAAAATAAATCAAGAAGCTTGTTTAAGTTTACACCAAATTTTTCCATTATTTGTTTTTCATCTATGTATATATTTTTGATAGGATCAAATATTAAAACGTTGTAGTTCAAGAGCTGAAGCAAATCTTTATCTGATGAAATTATTACTATTTTAAAATCTTGGTGGTTGGCATATTTTGTAGCTAGTGTTGCAATTATATCATCTGCTTCATAGCCTTCGATCTCTTCGTAACTGAGGTTAAAAGCTTCTATTGCTTCCCTCAGTATTGTAAATTGTGGAATTAA
Organism: Wolbachia endosymbiont of Litomosoides sigmodontis; assembly: GCF_013365435.1. Lineage (GTDB taxonomy): Bacteria > Pseudomonadota > Alphaproteobacteria > Rickettsiales > Anaplasmataceae > Wolbachia. The sequence goes on along the minus strand of NZ_CP046577.1, from coordinate 929,115 downwards.
ATCTTCAGGAGGAATGACTCTGTTTGCTTTATACTCAGGGTATAAATCATGTCTGAAATTTTTTTTACCGGAGTCAAGTACTATGGTTAAGTAATCTGAATGTATGATATACTTTAGAACCATATTCAGAAATCCGTATACAGCACCTATTGGCATACCGGTTGTGGTAGTTAAATGATGCAAAACGTAATAAGCTCTAAAAAGAAAGCTGTAACCATCGATAATTGTGAAAGTTTTTTTTTGCATTGTAGAGATATTTATGTGTGCCCTTGATAGTCCATTATTTAGCTGCAGAAGTTAAGTCTTTGTTTCCTTGCTTTACAAATAGCTTAGAAACTTTTGTACCAAAATAGTATTTGCACATAGTTAATAATTAACATTTAAAGTTGAGTTGTATTAAAAAATTGAAAACTCAACTCAAGATGAGTAAAAAGAAAGTCCAAAGAAGTATAAATCAGCTAGCAGAATTGTAAAGCCTATTGGTAGGCTGGTTATTTTTGATTCTGCTTCAATAAAATGTGAAGTAGTACCAATAAAAGTTAGGCCAAAGATTAAGAATAATCGAGCCTCTTAAAAAGAGTAAAGCTCACGCTTTCTTAACTTTCAATCCAAGCTTAATAAGTAACAGTAAAGTATTTGATGTACGTCAAGGATAGTGAGGTGTCATCAAATGACAAGCACGCACAATAAATGATAACGAAATATTTAGTGCAAGCTCAATGTTAAGTGGTAGTGGAATATTATTTGGTTAAACAACATCAACTGCTTTAGTAACAAATAACAGCGAAGTGTTTAATATAAGTTAGATATTAAGTGAAAGTGAAATATCATCTAGCTTAAAGCTAGCGGCTTCAAAAAGAGGTGCTAGGAAAGTGCTTATACTAATTTTAGTAGTAGCTAGTCAAATGAGCGAAGTTACAGAATTGTTTAACTGCGGAGTGAGAAAAAAGAAAGGTAATAAATTTGCCAAGGCGCTCTTAAGCGAAGCTTTGTATTATAGATTTTATTATGTAAAATGTTCTGTTTTATATACAATCAAAATTCTTCAACAGGATTGAGCTTAGGTGAGTATGGTGACAGGTATATAGTCTCGATATTTTTAGGTACCTTTAAATTTTTCTACTTATTCTAATTAGCATGATCCTTGACAAGAAAGGTTTATCGTGTTCTTAAATATTATAAGATTTGTTTAAGAAATATATTCATACAATTAGTGTTGACATTCAGTATGAATAAGCTAGAACTCTTCCCATTTCTAGATCAACTGCACTGTAGAGATAAAAATTTTATCTATCTAACTTTACTTTAACCTTACGTTCTAACACCCTTTTCAAATCACCAGTGTTTAACTTTCGAATGTGTACCAATAAATCGTGATTCATTAAAGAAAGACAATTCTTGTCCAGGATATTTGATAATCTCATTAAGTTTTTTAACTATTCCTGTCTACTTTATCCTGTTTATTATGGATTGGTCTTGACGTAAGATATAAAATTTCATTTTATGCATATAATGATGTATAGACTTGCTGACATTTAAGTTAAATTTTTCCTAAATTCTTATTCTCATTTCTTTAATGGTGATATTAGTTTTTTGTATTCATATTTCAACTTGTTTAAATTGACTCTGATTCAATCTAATTATTTTCCGATGTTGAGGAGAAGCAAATAAATTTCTTTTCTTTCAAATTTTAGTACTTTATCTGTGTAGTTAGTACTGTTCGCAAAATGAGACATATTTTTACTACAGCTGTTATAGTGTATTTTTCTGCAATTACAGCATTTAGTTTTTTTGCAACATATACATTATCTCGCGTTTTCTTCAGTATTTCTTGTGCTGATTTCATGACTTTTTCATTTAATAATTTTGATTTCAATACCATTTAAACCTTGCTATTTTACTTATTTCAGCAAAGCCTCTTTTCTGTTATTGTCTATCCGTTCCTTGTGTGGTAAGAATTGGTATTAGCCAAAGAGTACGAAGAAAAAGTTGAAATTCTAACTCTTTCTAAAGAGAAAAATAACTCTGCTGCATTCGAGGGAGAATTTCTGCAGATCAAAGAGCGAATCTGAACAAATTTAAAAAAGGAGTTGGACAAATTATTGGTCTTGATGATCAGATTAAAATTCTACAAAATAGACAAAATGATCTGCAAAAGAAACTTGATAAGCTTGAGCAGTATAGTAAGTTATTCATATTTATAATGTTAAAAAACATAGAATTGAAGAAAGGGAGCTAAAGTCTCAGTTAAGTAGGTAACTAAGCTAGGTACAGAGCTGAGATTAATAAAATATTTAAGAATTTTATATTTTATAAATAGGTCTTGTAATACAAGTAACTCTAGTGATAAATATTTAGAAGAAATAGATAAAATAGTACAAAAGCATTTTTAACAGTATGGGCATTATATATGTGAGATCTTGGTAATTTTTTAGGTTCAAAGGCCTTTTGTATGTAGATCTCTTCAGGGAAAATCTTATGCTAATTCTTGCCAAACTGAAGCAAGTAAATAACGAGGTTTAAATGATATTGAAATCAAAATTATTAAATGAAAAAGTCATGAAATCAGCACAAGAAATGCTGAAGAAAATGCGAGATAATGTATATGTTGCAAAAAAACTAAATGCTGTAATTGCAGAAAAATACACTATAACAGCTGTAGTAAAAATATGTCTCATTTTGCGAACAGTACTAACTACACAGATAAAGTACTAAAATTTGAAAGAAAAGAAATTTATTTGCTTCTCCTCAACATCGGAAAATAATTAGATTGAATCAGAGTCAATTTAAACAAGTTGAAATATGAATACAAAAAACTAATATCACCATTAAAGAAATGAGAATAAGAATTTAGGAAAAATTTAACTTAAATGTCAGCAAGTCTATACATCATTATATGCATAAAATGAAATTTTATATCTTACGTCAAGACCAATCCATAATAAACAGGATAAAGTGGACAGGAATAGTTAAAAAACTTAATGAGATTATCAAATATCCTGGACAAGAGTTGTCTTTCTTTAATGAATCACGATTTATTGGTACACATTCGAAAGTTAAACACTGGTGATTTGAAAAGGGTGTTAGAACGTAAGGTTAAAGTAAAGTTAGATAGATAAAATTTTTATCTCTACAGTGCAGTTGATCTAGAAATGGGAAGAGTTCTAGCTTATTCATACTGAATGTCAACACTAATTGTATGAATATATTTCTTAAACAAATCTTATAATATTTAAGAACACGATAAACCTTTCTTGTCAAGGATCATGCTAGTTAGAATAAGTAGAAAAATTTAAAGGTACCTAAAAATATCGAGACTATATACCTGTCACCATACTCACCTAAGCTCAATCCTGTTGAAGAATTTTGATTGTATATAAAACAGAACATTTTACATAATAAAATCTATAATACAAAGCTTCGCTTAAGAGCGCCTTGGCAAATTTATTACCTTTCTTTTTTCTCACTCCGCAGTTAAACAATTCTGTAACTTCGCTCATTTGACTAGCTAATAATGAGAATTGGTGTTAGATCTTAATATGGTGAAATTCTTCTATTTCTAGTTCTTTTATAGCGTCAATAAGACTTGGTTCCTTATCGTCAAATTTGATTTTAACGTCTATGTTTCCTTTAAATCTTGATAACTTAGTTTGCTATCCTATTATTTTAATATTGCCATTGCTATCAGAGCTCGATGTAATGTTGCACATTCTTTTCCATTATGTACCAATTATAAATTGTAATTCACATTCATATAGAGAAGAATTAGCTAAGTCATAACATCTGACTTTTTTACCGTCATCACTCTCAACAACATAATTACTTATAATTTTTCTGTCATCATTATTTAATATTGCAAAATCAACGATTTTATGATTTTTGTAAAATTTGCTATTTAAAAATTCGCTTATTTTTATAGCTGTGCCTCTATCTTGTAGCATTGCTTTTGCATGAGAACTACTATTAGTATTCCGTAACTTTGATAAATTAATATGTTATTAATAATACTATCTTTTAATTTAATGCCTTCTTTAGAAGGCTTTTTTGCATAAAAAATTTATCACTTTCGTCTAACATACCTTGAATACTTTGTGCTAACATCTTTCTGCTCTATTACATATCTATGTTAAAATAGTATATTAAAGCACTAACGCATCAGTATATTTTATTAAAGTATAAACTTAGATAAATCTAGCTGTTTTGAAATTGATTCAAGTTTATCTTTTACATATTTTCTATCTATAATAAATTTTTCACCATTTTTTTCAGAAGCGATAAAACTTATTTCATCCAAAAGCTTCTCCATGATAGTATGAAGCCTCCTTGCACCTATGTTTTCCACTTCCCTATTAACTGTAGATGCTATTTCAGCTATGGTTTCAATTCCATCATCGGTGAACTCAAGTATCACATTTTCTGTTTTCATTAAAGCTATGTACTGCTTTAACAAACTTGATTCAGGTTCTTTTAATATTTTTATTAAATCCTCCTGAGTAAGTGCTTTAAGTTCCACTCTAATTGGTAGCCTACCTTGCAATTCTGGTAAAAGATCAGATGGCTTAGATAGATGAAATGCACCTGATGCAATAAATAATATATAGTCTGTTTTTACGTGGCCATATTTGGTTGAAACAGTTGTTCCTTCAAGCAAAGGTAATAAATCACGTTGTACTCCTTCTCTATTTACTTCACCTTTTACTTCTGTGCGTGCAGCAATTTTATCTATTTCATCCAAGAATACTATGCCTTCATTGCTGGCAAGATCAATTGCTTCTTTGATTATCTTATCTTCATCCATTAACCTTTCGCTTTCTTCATTAATCAATATTTCACGCGCTTCTTTTACCTTAACGGTAATGGTTTTTGTCTTTTTGCCTCCGTTGAACATTTTATCCATGAGCTCTGTTACATTTACTACGCCAACTTGCCTGCCTGGCATCCCTGGTATATCAAAAGTAGGTAACATGCTCTTGCTCTCTCTAACGTTAATGGAAACTTCTCCATCTTCAAATTCTTTGTTTCTTAACCTTTCTCTGTAAGTTCTTTTACTTTCTTCGGTTGCATTTTCGCCAACCATAGAATTGACTATTATCTTCTCAGCTAAATTTAAAGCTTTCTTAGCAAGAGCTTTGCGAGCTTTTTCCTTAACTAAAACTATTGCTGCATCAACTAAATCACGTGTTATTGAATCAACATCACGTCCAACATATCCTATCTCAGTAAATTTAGTTGCCTCAACTTTTATGAACGGTGCACCTGCAAGCTTTGCTAAGCGGCGGGCTATTTCAGTTTTACCAACACCTGTGTGACCAATCATCAGTATGTTTTTAGGTATAATTTCGTCACGCAAAGGAGAGGGGACTTTGTTGCGACGCCAACGATTTCTGAGTGCAATTGCAACAGCACGCTTTGCATCATCTTGCCCAATTATAAACCTATCTAGCTCTTTAACTATTTTCTGTGGTGGCAGATCATCTAATAAAATTTGTGTGTTATTATTAACTTGAACGCTGCTATTATTCGAATCACAGTTACTTCTGGTATCTTTATGTAGGTCACTTTTTTTATTGTAAGTATCACTGTTACAAGATTGTCCTTCTAAGAGAGTCATAGATTGATTAGAGAAATTAGTGCGTAAAATTTTTCGTTCATCAAAAGACATATTATCCCTCTATCTTTTCAATAACTATATTATGATTTGTGTAAATACATATGTTAGCTGCTATTTTCATAGCTTTTTTTGCAATTTCCTCTATTGATATTCCTTTAATATCAATCAAAGCTTTTGCTGCAGATAGTGCAAAATTTCCCCCAGAACCAATTGCTGCAATTCCATCTTCAGGTTCAAGAACATCACCTGTTCCTGTGATTACTAGTGAAATAGATTTATCTGCAACTATCATCATAGCTTCCAATTTTCTTAAATATTTATCCATTCTCCAATCTTTTGCAAGCTCAACACATGCTCTCATTAATTGTCCTGGATGTTTATCAAGTTTAGATTCTAATCTCTCAAAAAGAGTAAATGCGTCAGCTGTTGCTCCAGCAAAACCTGCAATAACAGAATCACCAGAAAGACGCCTGACTTTTTTTGCCCCGGATTTTATAACGGTATGTCCCAGTGAAACCTGACCATCACCTATTACTATTACGCTTTTTTCTCTTCTAATTGATAGTATGGTAGTTCCATACATTTTATCTCTGTCATGTTGAATCATTTTCATGTCACTTTAAAATAGCAATTTCATTATACCGTAATCGTTAATTAAATATGTTTAGCTATAGCTTATAATATAGTACCTTCCTTATAATATTTAAAGTGCAGATGCAAAATATAATTCACTCAAATTTAGAAAAAAATATAAATAATTGGTTTGAGGCGCAGTTTGATAGCCTTATATTGCCATTTTATAGCTCTATAGATCTTAGAAACTCTGGCTACAAAATTGCCCCAATAGACGCTAATTTGTTTCCCGCAGGGTTCAACAATCTAAGTGAAATGTCAAAAGCAATAGCAGCAAAGCTAATGAAGAGCTACTTTAAAAAGAGACAATATAAAAAAGTTATTATAATACCTGAAAATTACACGCGAAATAAAATGTATATAGAAAACGTGTTTGCTATAGAGTTGATACTACAACAAGCAGGTTTTGAAACGAGAGTTGGTCTCTTTTATAATGAAGCACACAATTTAATAGAGCCATATGAGACGATTGTGAGAGAAGATTCACTGCTCAAGACAACTTCAGGATTTGTGCCAGATGTTATTATATTAAATCGGGATATGACAAGTCATATTCCTGGTACGTTAGAGAATGTAAAACAAGAGATAATACCAAGCCCATTATATGGCTGGCACAGCAGGAGGAAGTTTAAATATTTTGAAATTTATAAAAAATTAGTGTCCGAGTTCTGTGACGAATTTAAAATAGGTTCGTGGCTTATTTCTGTATTTACAGAGAACTGTGATGAAGTTGATTTTAATGATGATTCATCGCTGGAAAAAGTAGCGACTAAAGTTGATCAAGTATTGTCTCTAGTGCAAAGAAAATATGAGGAATATGAGATAAAGACTAAACCTTATGCTTTTATCAAAGCAAGCAATGGAACATATGGAAGGGGCATTATAACAGCAACAAGCGGAGAAGAGATATTAACCCTCAATAAAAAAAGGCGTCATAAAATGAAAAAGGTAAAAGAAGGCATAGAAATTGATAGCGTTATTATACAAGAAGGTGTACCAACTATTGATATATTTGAACATAGTCCTGCAGAGCCAATTATATACTATATAGGAAATACTCCAACTTGCTATTTATATCGGTGCAATAGTAGAAAAGATATATATTCTAGCTTAAATTCTACTGACTGTAGGTTTTATGATGTTGGCCAAGTTATAGAAAATAAAACCCTGTCACTTTGGGGTATAGTTAGCAAATTAGCAGTGCTAGCATTAGCAGTGGAAATGAGGTCTTTTCATATCTAATTCCTACCCCCACATAGTGCAGCCATTGTATAGGTTATGATTATGATTAATAGTACCACTAAGTTTAGTAGAAGGATTATCGTTGATAGGCTGATTAAACAGTTTATTAAGCTGGATTGCTAGAAATACTGTACTATATATTATGCTGACTGTTACGCTCCAATTGAAATTATAGATTATATCGTTACCCAAATTTATCGGTATGGTTGCAATTTCTACCCTTTTTAATATGAAATTTAATAAACCTAATGATAAAGTTAATGTACTAGTAATGAAGTCCTTATTGCATTTAGTAAGCTCAGCTTTATATTTTATAAGTTCATCAATATCCTTTTTACCTTGACATCCTTTGCTTGCGTCTTGGTATTTTTTATATGCTTCTTGATATTGTCTGTATGTATAATAGTAACTTATAGGTTCTGAAATGAATAGAAATAGCATTGTTGATGCAAGTCCCACATGACTAACTGCACCTGCAGCAAATAAATGAATGATTTTCGTCTGTATTAACACTCCTATGATGCTGCTTATCAATGGGGCTAATTCACCTATAAACTCTGCTAGTTCTTTGGGTTTATCTTTATGAACTAATTTACTTTTAGATTTGTATCCAGCTAAATTGAGTCCTAAATGGAGAGTATATAATATGGATGCTGGCAATTTTATTAGCTTTGCAACATCCCTTATAAAGGTGATATTTGATCTATTATTGTTAATAAACTCACAGCAAAATTGTAGCGAAATCTTACACAGCAACATTGTTAAAGCTGTTGTAATATAAATTATCTTCCTGATGCAATGACTATGCAGCCTATGTATTGTTTGTACGGGCATATTTGATTCTCTTATTATCTTGTTCGGCATAAATAGCTGATAAAATAATATTTTTTATCATTCTATCATATGAAATCCTAAAAGAAAAGCGCTATAAGTCAGGACTTTAAGGGTGATTTATACATAAACCAGCTAAACACTTAATAAATAAGGAATTAGTACTAAGGGTTGGTATGCGAAAGTAGTATCCATCCTTGATAATAGTCTTATATTCCATGTCAAGTTCAACGAGCGTTTCTGAATGCTCAGATACAAAAGATATTGGTGATAAAACTACAGGTACACCATCAGCTTTTGCGCGTAATAATTCGCTTTCAGTGCTTGGTTCTAACCATTTTATGGGGCCTATCTTGCTCTGATAGCATATTGACCAGTCAAGGTCTTTAATGTTTAATTTTTTTACTATCAATTTTACTGTTTCTTCTACCTGTAAGGCATAAGGATCGCCTTTTTTAATAATACTGAGAGGTAGGCTATGTGCTGAAAATAAGATTCTTGGTTTGCCAACTTCGCTAGCTAATTTATAGTGTTTAATTGTTAAGTTAGCGTGGGCCTCAATAAAATCTTGGTTATCATAATGGTGGCGGATTATTTTTGTATTGCATTTTATGCCATATTGTTTAGCATTTTTTTGCCAATTTTCGATAGATGACAAAGTTGTAGTAGTTGAATATTGTGGATATAGCGGTAGCAGAATTACTTCATCAGGACCGAACTGCTTTACACTTTTAACAGCTTCATCAGCAAGTGGATGCCAGTAGCGCATGCAGATAAAAACTTTGGTCAGTTTTGATGTCATTCCTGTGCATGATGCTGGAATCCAATTTTCTTTTCTAGACCTAAGTGTTACGCTGCTTGGATGATAAATAACAGATCTATTAAGCTCTCGCTCAAGTGCTTCAGCTTGCATTTTTGTGTTTTCTAAAATTGGCGATTTACCTCCAATTTGTTCATATATTCTTCGTGCAGTATTTTCTCGTTTTGCGGATATAAATTTTGCTAAAAGGAACCGAAAAGGATTTGGCAAATTAATTATTCTCTTATCATAAAAAAGATTAAATAAAAAAGGACGGACTGCATTTGGTGAGTCAGGTCCGCCAAGGTTAAGTAAGACAACTGCCTTTTTCACCTACGCACTACTGCAACAAATTGCCTTTGGTACGCCTATAAAATCAGCTACACACTCATCAAGTATAGATATGGGCACTAAATTTCTTACACTAGCATATAATAAATGACCAGATCTTTGTAAGTTGCTTTTTATAGATGCAAAAGAATTTCTATTGAAAACTAAATCAACACAAAGACTCGGCACTGTTTCAAGAAGTTCAATAGCGGCTAAAGATAGCATTATACAGCTTTGAAGAAGCTTTAAAGGAAAAATTAAAAAAGTAACAAAAAAAGAGGTGCTGCCTGTTTTATTTAACAATTGTTCTTGGTTGGGTGAATTATACTCAATGTGTTTTCTACTCTGATCAAAAATAGGAAATTTTATAGAATCCTTCTTAAATTCTTCATCTATTTCTTTTTTGCTATGGTTAGTGATCTTTTCTAGCAATTTCTCGCGCAGATTAAAAGTTCTTATGACAAAACATGTGGCAATCATCAATGCAGCACATATAGATGTGCATAGCGTGAAGCTTATATTACCTGCTATAGCTAATAATATAAAGCAGGTGAGTGGTGCTATGATTATTATTTCAAAAAATGGAATAGTATTTCTTTTCATTGTAAAAGTAGCATCTTTTTGTAATTTTGTATTGCGACATGAGCTATATTCCAAATAACTTAAAAAGGCCAAACTAAAAGTCAAAAACCCTTTTACCCCGCAAAAAATTGGTGACTTAAGGTTGTTTGCTAATTTTTTACGACAGTAACCCATACAATACTCCATTGATGATTTATTCTTAACTATAAAGAAAAAACTACTTTTATGAAACCGGAATTTACAATAAGATAAATATATGAGTATGTAATTTTATGCAAGGCAGTATGGTAATTGAGAGGACACTTTCTATATTAAAACCTGATACGGTAAAAAATAATATTACAGGTAATATAAATTCCTATATCGAAAAATCCGGATTAAGGATAATAGCACAAAAGATGATATTATTAACAAAAAAACAAGCAGAACTGTTTTATGCGATTCATAAAGATAGACCTTTTTTTGGAGGATTGATAGAATTTATGATTTCTGGTCCTGTAGTAGTTCAAGTTTTAGTTGGTGAAAATGCAGTTAGTAGATACAGACAAATCATGGGAGCTACAGATCCAAAGCAGGCAGATAAGAGTACAATCAGAGGTGACTTTGCTGGTGACATTAATGAAAATAGAGTTCACGGTTCTGATAGTTTAGAAAGTGCTCATAAGGAAATAGCTTTCTTTTTTGCTGAGTGTGAATTAGTATAGCTTCAGATTTACTAACATAGCTAAATTTTACTATGATTTTTGATGATATTCAGTAAAACAGGATTTGAAATTTTGCGTAATCTCGTTGATTATAGTAAGATATGCATCTTTTCCAGGTTCTATATTTGACCCAATAGGGTCAAGGATTACCATTTTTGCATCCTTGGAAAGGATTTTAGGTTTTATACTATCTTCTGGTGAATGAGAAAATATACATTTAATGTTTTCTTTTTCCATAACCTTTTTTAGCTTCATTAAGCTTTTCATGCCTATATAAGAGTCCTCTTCTATAGAGAGAATAACACTTGGGTGATTTAAGCCGAAATATTTTTCAAAATATTGATAAGCATCATGAGTGACTATGTATTTTTGACTTTTAAAATCATTCAGTCCTCTCGTAATTTTTTCTGCTACTTGATTTATTTCTTGTATAGCTTTTAATGCATTGTAGTTATACCTGGAAGCGTTCTCCTTATCTATGTTGGATAGTGTTTCACTTATAGAAAGTATCATACTCTTTGCATTTTCAGGACTTAGCCAAATGTGTAGGTCTTTTGCATTTTGAGTATGGATGATTCTTTTAGAAAATGAGTGTGGTCTGACAGGAAGTAAATTGATTGTTTTTGACAACTGCACAAGTTCTTTTTTGCCCTTAGTAAAAGTTTTAATAAATGTTTCTAAGTTACCACCAATGTAGAATATAACATCGCTTGATTCTAAGTTACTCGCGTCAGATGGCTTTAATATATGATCGTGTGCAGATGTTATGTAAGTAAGCAAGTTAGGTTTTAAAATTCCATCTGTGACAGAGGCTACAAGTGAATGTATAGGCTTTATTGTGGCTACAATTTTTAAATTGGATGAAAGAGCGATATTATAGTATAGTGTAAATAAAAGTAATAGAAAAAAAGCTAGTAAATGTCTCATGAAAGCGTAGAGAAAAATTTAAATTTTGTCAAAAAGTTAAATGATGTCAATAATAGTGTACTAAAAATAGAAAATCTTGCTCTTGCATATGATAATAAAAAGGTTCTCAATGATATTAACATATCAATAGAAAAAGGAGATGTAGTTACTATACTTGGCCCAAATGGTGGCGGTAAAACTTCTTTGATGAAGGTAGTTGCTGGCATAAATAAGAATTATACAGGTAATATTATATTTGCTGCTAATATAAAAATTAGCTATATGCCACAAAATTTTAGCATTAGCCATTTAATGCCAATAACAGTTAAATATTTCCTTTTAAATAGTTTTTCAAAAAAAATAAAGAAAAGTCAATCTTTTATTACGGAAGTGATAGATTTGGTTGGTATTGGTGATATTTTAAAAAATCAGGTATTAGAAATTTCCGCAGGACAGATGCAATTATTACTGCTTGCACACTGTTTAATTGCAGAGCCTGACTTGATTATTCTAGATGAGCCTGTTAGTGCAATGGACATTAACGCGCGTGCTAAGTTTTATGATATTATAGGGAAAATAGCAAAAAACAGATTAATTTCGATCCTTATGACATCTCATGATTTAAGTTCCATTGTACCATGTTCAGATTATATTATTTGTATAAATCGTACTATCTATTGCCAAGGTAAGCCCGATAAAATTATGGAGGGCAAAACTCTAAGTGAGATATTTAGCAATTACATAGCGAAATGATTCAAAATATTCTGCGCCTTTTGTATATAACTGTAGTACTAACTCAGTATAACATATCACCTTATTTACTTTCTCCGTCAAGGAAGTCAATAAATAAAATACAGGGCTATAGACTAAAATGCGCTCTTGAGAAATTAGGTCCGGTGTTTATTAAATTTGGGCAGTCTATCTCATCACGTACTGATATTTTAAATGAGGATATAACGAATAACTTGTTGTTGATATGTGATAGATTACCTTCTTTTTCACACAAAATAGCAATTAAAACTATAGAGAGCGAATTTAATTGTAAGTTGGGTGATGTTTTTTCAAGTTTTTCTGAGAAGCCAATTGCAGCAGCGTCAATTTCTCAGGTTTATAAGGCAATTACAACAGAAGGTAAAGAAGTTGCTGTAAAAGTTTTAAGGCCAAATATTGAAAAAACGTTCTCAAAAGATATCAAAATGCTTTTTTGGCTTGCAGGAATTACAGGAAAATTTAGCAAGCAATCAAGGAGGCTGAAACCAATCAAGTTAGTTGAAACTTTTGCTGAAATTTGCCGATTAGAGCTAGATCTACGTTTTGAAGCTGCTCACTCTTCAGAGCTTAGAGAAAATACAAAAAATGACAGAGGTTTTTATGTTCCTAAAGTAGATTGGAGTAGAACTTCAAAGAGGGTTCTAACACTGGAGTGGATAGAGGCTACACCAATATATGAGGTTGAAAAACTAAATAATCATAAGCAAATAGCTATTAATCTTATAGAGTCGTTTTGCAACCAAGTATACAGAGATTGTTTCTTTCACGCGGATATGCATCCTGGCAATCTAATGATTGATAGTAACAACAATATTATTGCTTTAGATTGTGGGATTATGGGTAGAATAGATCGAGAAACATGTTACTATGTAATAGAAATACTGAAAGGTTTTTTGAATCGAGATTATGATCGAGTTGCAAAAGTGCACTTTAGAGCTGGCTATGTTTCACCGCAGCATAAAAGTTTTATTACGGCGTGCAGAGCAATAGGTGAACCTATTATAGGACAGCCTATACAGAAAATTTCTTTTGCTAATTTACTTGCTCAATTATTAAAAATAACTGATGATTTTGATATGGAAGTTCAAACACAATTATTACTTCTACAAAAAACTATGATTTTGCTAGAGGGAACTTGTAGAAAAATCTACCCCAAAATTAATATGTGGAAGGTGGTTGAAGCATGGACAGAAAATCAACATAAACGTAAAATAAGCTATAAAGAGAAAATAAAAAACTCTTGTTCCTTAAGAACAATTCAAGAGATTTTTAGTCTTGTAGAAAAATTAAACCTAATAGCTAATCAGAAACTAGAGAATATTCAAGTTAAGAATAAATCAAATGGAAAAATTTACTTTTTACTGTGGTCTATAATTATAGGCCTAATCGTTAGGCTTTTGATTTTTTAATGATAGACTTCTTGCATGACTACACGGCTTACATAAAAAGTGTTGGCTATCACACTTGGTGTCATACAAGTGCTTAACACTGGGACTGTGCAGCTAATACTAATTCCCAATGCACAAGGAATGTGTGAACAATAATAGACAGGAAGTCTTACTGGAGTAAGTAAAATTGCGAGGTTCAAATGGCATTGAAATTAAAATTATTGAATGAAAAAGTCGTGAAATCAGCAAAAGAAATGTTAAAGAAAGTGCGAAATGACATATATATTACAAAAAAATTAAATGCTGTAATTGCAACAAAAAAAGTACAATATAACAGAGCCGTAGCAAAAGCGTGTTGTACTTCGAGAACAGTATTGACTACATGAATAAAGCTCTAAAATTTAGAAAAGGAGAAAGGTTATTTACTCTCTGCCCAATCTAGATTGAATCAGAGTCAATTTGAATAAGTTGAAATATAAATACAAGAAAACCTTAATATTGCCATTTAAGAAATAAGAATAATAATCCAGAGAAAAATTTGGCTTGAATGTCAGCAAGACTACAGCACATTGTAATATGTAAAAATGAAGTTTCTGTATACTACGCCAAGACCAATTTACAACGAGCAAGATAAAGGTAGACGGGAAGAGTTTAAAAATTTAACAAAGCTATTGGTAAGTGCCTATGAACAAGAGTTATTTTTCTTTAATGAATTGAGGTTTGGTATATATTCAAAAATTGGACACAGATGATTTAAAAGGGATGTTAGAACACAGGTTAAAAGTGAAATTAGGTAGACAAAATTCTTATCTCTACAGTATAGCTAATTCTGGCAGCGGAGAAAGTTCTAGTTTATTTGCAATGAATGCCAACATTTATTATATGAATATATTTCTTGAACAAATGTTACAATATTTAAGAATACGAGAAGCTTTATTAATATAAAATTAATATTAGCATATTTTATCATAAATTGTGCTGGTTAGCATGATTCAAAGATTTAAAGGTACCTAAAAATATTGAAATTATATATCCACCACATATACTTACCAGAGCTCAGTCCTTTTGAGAGACTTTAGTTGTATATAAAATAAAATGTTTTGTGTAATAAAGTCTATAATAGAATTGCTTTACTTGAGAACTCTTTGTACAAATTTATTATCTCTCTTTCTTACTCAGCAATCAAATAATTCTGCAACGTCACTTATTTGACTTACTACAATGAGAATTAGTATTACAGATGAAAAGAGTTTATCTAATGTACTGAAGAGTACTAGAGTAAGTTTTACAATTTCTTTATTGTTATATTTAGTAGCTTGAATTAATAGGTCGCTTTTGATACTCATTCATTGATTATACCTCGCCTTTTATTCTATATTCTTGGAAATATATTATCTTAGAGTGGTTGATTTTTCCTAAAATTAGGTGGTGTTGTGACTAGTTGAGTACGCAGCTATCTTATACTCAGTAAATTAGTTCAGATAACTGAAATAATATTAGATCACAAGCTTTCATAAAATCGTTTAGTCCATGTTGTGAAGTTTTATAAATTTTAGTCTTGTTTCTACCTTGCCTATGGGGATTATCTTGCTCACATTCTTCAAATTTACAGCCATATTCAGTAATTTTGAGTAAGCTATTGCAGCATTTTTGAAATCTGATAGTTTGTCTAGAATGATAGCTAGATTATAGATATAAAAAATATTATTTTGATCAAAGGAAATTGCAGTTACCATATATTCTTTGGCTTTTATATAATTTTCCTTTTTCATATAGATTAGACCTAAGTTTGCTAACAAAGGAGTAAATTTTTTTTGTATATCATACAATTTTAACATTTCATTTAATGCTAGATTAGGATTATACTGTGAAATTATTGTTAGAAAGTTTTCTAGTATGTAAGAATTATCAGGATTTTCTTTTAAAAGTTTTATCCATATTTCTATAGCTCTTTTATATTCTTTGTTAGCATAATAAATGTTTCCTAGCCAAATTAAAGCATTTTTATGATGAGCAAATTTTGCAATAACTTGATTAAGAAGAGAGATAGCTGTTTTACTATCTCCTGACTTAAAGGAATCCTTTACCTTTTCTAAGATAGAGTGCATGCTAAAGCTTTTGCTTGGGTTTTGTGAAATTTTGATATTAAATTTGTCACTCTTTCTCTCAATAACATCAAGGTCTTTATATTTTTTGTCGGCTTTTATATGCTTAGCGACGCTATCAAAGGCTTTTTGTATCTCCAAATTTTCGTTAGCATGAACAGTAGAAACTCTTAATAAGATTGTGGCGCAAATTAATAATATATAAGCAAGTACAGGTCTAAGTGTTGCAGTATCTAGGTTGCACATTTATATTATTCCAGTGCGTAGCCAATAAATTTTACTCTCCTGAACTATGTGTAACATGGTATGAATTTATAAGTACTAGTCTACTTATCTCATATAATAATAAAAATATTGTTAATGTGGGGTCAAACGTAAATTAGCTGTGCTGACTACTATTTTATAACATGTGTATAGTTAGGATGTTCGTTTTATAATAAAATATGTAATAATTGTATATTCTGGTCGCTTTTTTATTTGCTCCAAATTAGCTATGTAACAAAATTACTCATGAAAGTAATTTTATATTTTTATTAATATAAAGCTAATATTAGTACATTAGCATAAACGCCTATTGTTAAAACTTAATGGGTTTATTTTATGACAAAATATTTCATAAAGGATGAATCTTTAAAAGAACTGTCCTAATTTATAGATGAAACTGCAATTGAAGAAGTTGAAATCACCTTGACTTTACAAAAGCTATTCTAGTTCGTGTAAAACACTTTTCAATGAAGTAGAAGAGTAGTTTCTGACCTGATGTCTTTAATGTTTGCAATCACAAAAACTTATATTAATTCTCTTTGTTTGTAGGTCAAATAAGTGACGTTGCAGAATTGTTTGATTGCGAAATGAGGAAGAGAGATAATAAATTTGTACAAAGAACTCTCAAGTAAAGCAATTCTATTATAGACTTTATTACACAAAACATTTTATTTTATATACAACTAAAGTCTCTCAAAAGGACTGAGTTCTGGTGAATATATAATTTCAATATTTTTAGGTACCTTTAAATTTTTTGACTTATACTAGCTAGTATAATTCCTGATAAGACAGGCTAACATGCTAATATTAATTTTATATTAATAAAGCTTCTCATGTTCTTTAATATTGTGACATTTGTTCAAGAAATATATTCATATAATAAATCTTGGTATTCATTACAAATAAACTAGAACTTTCTTCACTGCTAGAATCTACTGCACTGTAGAGATAAGAATTTTTTTGTCTACCTAATTTTACTTTAACCTGTGTTCTAAGTCCTTTTTAAATCATCTGTGTCCAATTTTGAATGTATACCAAACCTCAATTCATCAAAGAAAAGTAACTCTTATTCATAGACACTTACCAATATAGCCTCATTAAATTTTTTAAACTCTTCCTGTCTACCTTTATCTTGTTCATTATTGTCTATCCGTTCTTTATATAGTAGAAATTGGTCTTATAATGAAGATAGAGCAGAAGATGGTGAAGGTGGGTAATTGATAATGATGCGGGGTAGATGTAGTAGGATGTACAGGCAAGTACAGGTATAATATATATTACATAGATCAACAAACGTGCATTATAACTTGACAAATTAAGGAATAATGCATTTTTAACTACAGCAGGGACTTTTGTATTAGTGCAAAAATTTCTGCTTTATCCTGTTTACTTTTACTGTATTAGCTGGCAATTAACAATTAGATGTCTGAATCACTTGACAAGTTGTTGGATACTTGATAAACATAATTTGGAGATTCCTGTGTGATAGTTATGTCATGAACATGGCTTTCTCTTAATCCTGATGCAGTCATAACTGTAAACTTACAATTTTTCTTCATCTCTTCTATATTTCTATTACCGGTATACCCCATTGCAGCTTGTAACCCACCAATTAATTGATGAATTACTCCTGAAGCTGGACCTTTGAATGGCACTCTTCCTTCCACTCCTTGTGGAACTAATTTGAGTTTTGGATCTTTATCTTGAAAATAACGGCTAGCAGAACCTCGTTTCATTGCACTGATAGACCCCATTCCTCGATAACTTTTATATGCTCTACCTTTATACATGATAATCTCACCTGGACTTTCATTAGTACCAGCAAAAATTGCACCTATCATCACGGAATCAGCACCAGCTGCAATAGCTTTTGCAATATCTCCTGAGTATTTCACTCCACCATCAGCAATTAACCTTACTTTTCTTGTTTTACATGTCTCTGCAACGCTTTGGATTGCAGAAAATTGTGGAACACCCACACCTGTAACTATTCTAGTTGTACAAATTGATCCAGGCCCTACCCCAACCTTTACTGCATCAGCACCAGCGTTAATCAACGCTTCAGCAGCTTCTTTTGTTGTAATATTTCCAGCAACTAGCTGCGTACTTGGATACATTGTTTTTATTTCTTTAATAGTATTAATAACATTTTCGGAATGACCGTGAGCAGTATCTACAATAATCACGTCAATCTCTTCTCTGATCAAAGCTTCACATCTTTCTATACCATCTTTTTTACCAGTGCCAACTGCAGCGGCAACTCTGAGCCGCCCTTTACTATCTTTGCATGAATTGGGGTATCTATTGTATTCTTTAATGTCTTTAGCTGTGATCAGACCTATGCAGCAGAAGTTTTCATCTATGACCAAAAGCTTCTCTATCCTGTTTTCATGCAGGAGTTTCATTGCTGAAGTGCTGTCTATCCCCTGCTCCCGTACTGTAACTAATTTCTCTTTTGTCATTACCTCAGAGACTTTTGTACTCATGTTCTGATTTTCAATAAATCTTATATCTTTGTTAGTTAAAATTCCGACTAACTTGCATTGCTCAACTACAGGAATACAAGAATAATCATGCTCTTTCATCAATGAAATTGCTTCTGCAACTGTTTTGTCCGGGGAAATTGTGATTGGGTTGTATACGATCCAACTTTCGTATTTTTTTACTCTCCTTACTTCTGAAGCTTGCTCATCTATTGATAAGTTTTTATGTATGCAACCTATTCCACCATGTTGTGCAATAGCTATTGCAAAATCTGATTCAGTGACAGTATCCATTGCAGAAGATATCAGAGGGATGTTGAGTTCTATACTATTTGTTAAATAAGTTTTTGTATCTGCGTCACAAGGCAATATATTAGAATAAGCTGGTAAAAGGAGTATATCGTCAAATGAATAACAAGCTTTCATTTTTTTTCATAGGCTTTATTTAAAGCTTATACGTCAATTAAGTAAATTGCAATAGGGCATTGCAAAATTAGCTGAGTGTATGATTACAGGATATAGGACAATAAGAGCAGGCTTTGTGCATAGAGTTATCGGTTATTTAAGAATAATTTCACAGGAATGCAAAAAGCTACTTGACATACTTTATAGCTTTTCAAGCATAGTATTGAAGTTGTTTTATATAACTTTCTAATTTTAGTAGGTTAAAATGATAAGAAGGCCTTATATTTGGTGACTGTTGTTTAATTTTTTGTACTATTTGTATTTTATGTCTTTATAAAATTTCTAAATTTTTACCTAAATATAAGCTGAGGTGTTTAAGACATTCTCAACATTAAGTTTTTAAAATAGAGGATTAGTAATCCACTACTCTGATATTTTTTTACTTAGTAAGTTTTTTAAATATTCATAGCCCCAATTAATTAAATTTAAAAACAGCTAAACTGCAGCATTTAAGACTTAAAAACTCTGCTAATACAGGAAATAAAGAGCTGTGTCCTTAGTTCTTTCATGCGTAGTGATACAAATCCTTATATGTTGTGTATCAATAGGTGGCGTTGCAGAATTGTTTGATTGCAAAGTGAGAAAGAGAGATGATAAATTTGTACAAAGAGCTTTCAAATAAAGTTATTCTATTATAGGCTTTATTATACAAAACATTTTGTTTTATATACAACTAAAGTCTCTCAAGGAGACTGAGCTCTGGTAAATATATGTGGTAGGTATATAATCTTAATATTTTGGGGTACCTTTAAATTTTTTGACTTATGCTAACTAGCACAATTTATGATAAGATGTGCTAACGTGCTAATATTAATTTTATATTAATAAAGCTTTTTGTGTTCTTGAATATTGTAACATTTATTCAAGAAATATATTCATATAATAAATGTTGGCATTCATTGCAAATAAACTAGAACTTTCTACTCTGTAAAGATAAGAATTTTTTGTCTACCTAATTTTACTTTAATCTGTGTTCTAACGTCTTTTTTAAATCACTGTGTCCAACTTTAAATGTATACCAAACCAATTCATCAAAGATGAGTAACTTTTGTTCATAGATACTTATCAATAACTTTATTAAGTTTTTTAAACTCTTCCTATCTACCTTTTATCTTGTTCTTTGTAAATTAATCTTGGCATAGTATACTGGAATTTCATTTTTACATATTACAATGTGCTGTAGTCTTGCTGACATTCAAGCCAAATTTTTTCTGGATTATTATTCTTACTATATCCCTAATATCGTATTTTCTTATAATGGTATTGTCCGTGCTATACTGCTCAGAGTAATTACTATACTGTATTACAGACAAGCGCTCAAGTTTCTTCTTTTTTCTTGAATGGCAATATTAGGATTTTCTTGTATCTATCTTTAACTTGTTCAAATTAACTCTGATTTAATCTAGTTTTTTTTATGACATTAAGCAGAGAGTAAACAATTTTATTTCTCTTCTAAATTTTAGAGCTTTATTTATGTAGTAATGCTGTTCTCGAAGAACAACATGTTTTTGCTATGGCTGTTATATATTATGCTTTTTTGCTACAATTACAGCATTTAATTTTTTGTAACATATACGTCATTTCGCACTTTTTTAACATTTCTTTTGCTGACTACACGACTTTTTATCCAAAAATTTTGATTTCAACGCCATTTTACCCTCGCTACTTTACTTGCTTCAGAAGACTTCTTGTTCATTATTGTCTATCCGTTCTTTATATGGTAGAAATTGGTATTATAAATGAAGATAGAGCAGAAGATGGTGAAGGATAATTGATGATGCGGTAGATGTAGCAAGATGTACAGCAAGCACAGGTCTAATATAAATTACATAGATTAACAAATGTGTATTATAACTTAACAAACTAAAAGCTAATGCATTTTTAACTATAGCAGGGACTTTTATATTAGTGCAAAAACCTCTGCTTTACCTATTTACTTTTACTGTATTAATTGACAATTAATAATTAGACGTCTGAATCAATTGACAAGTTGTTGGACACTTGATAAACATAATTTGGAGATTCCTGTGTGATAGTTATGTCATGAACATGGCTTTCTCTTAATCCTGATGCAGTCATAACTGTAAACTTACAGTTTTCTTTCATCTCTTCTATATTTCTATTACCGGTATACCCCATTGCAGCTTGTAACCCACCAATTAATTGATGAATTACTCCTGAAGCTGGACCTTTGAATGGCACTCTTCCTTCCACTCCTTGTGGAACTAATTTGAGTTTTGGATCTTTATCTTGAAAATAACGGCTAGCAGAACCTCGTTTCATTGCACTGATAGACCCCATTCCTCGATAACTTTTATATGCTCTACCTTTATACATGATAATCTCACCTGGACTTTCATTAGTACCAGCAAAAATTGCACCTATCATTACGGAATCAGCACCAGCTGCAATAGCTTTTGCAATATCTCCTGAGTATTTCACTCCACCATCAGCAATTAACCTTACTTTTCTTGTTTTACATGTTTCTGCAACGCTTTGGATTGCAGAAAATTGTGGAACACCCACACCTGTAACTATTCTAGTTGTACAAATTGATCCAGGCCCTACCCCAACCTTTACTGCATCAGCACCAGCGTTAATCAATGCTTCAGCAGCTTCTTTTGTTGTAATATTTCCAGCAACTAGCTGCGTACTTGGATACATTGTTTTTATTTCTTTAATAGTATTAATAACATTTTCGGAATGACCGTGAGCAGTATCTACAATAATCACGTCAATCTCTTCTCTGATCAAAGCTTCACATCTTTCTATACCATCTTTTTTACCAGTGCCAACTGCAGCGGCAACTCTGAGCCGCCCTTTACTATCTTTGCATGAATTGGGGTATCTATTGTATTCTTTAATGTCTTTAGCTGTGATCAGACCTATGCAGCAGAAGTTTTCATCTATGACCAAAAGCTTCTCTATCCTGTTTTCATGCAGGAGTTTCATTGCTGAAGTGCTGTCTATCCCCTGCTCCCGTACTGTAACTAATTTCTCTTTTGTCATTACCTCAGAGACTTTTGTACTCATGTTCTGATCTTCAATAAATCTTATATCTTTGTTAGTTAAAATTCCGACTAACTTGCATTGCTCAACTACAGGAATACAAGAATAATCATGCTCTTTCATCAATGAAATTGCTTCTGCAACTGTTTTGTCCGGGGAAATTGTGATTGGGTTGTATACGATCCAACTTTCGTATTTTTTTACTCTCCTTACTTCTGAAGCTTGCTCATCTATTGATAAGTTTTTATGTATGCAACCTATTCCACCATGTTGTGCAATAGCTATTGCAAAATCTGATTCAGTGACAGTATCCATTGCAGAAGATATCAGAGGGATGTTGAGTTCTATACTATTTGTTAAATAAGTTTTTGTATCTGCGTCACAAGGCAATATATTAGAATAAGCTGGTAAAAGGAGTATATCGTCAAATGAATAACAAGCTTTCATTTTTTTTCATAGGCTTTATTTAAAGCTTATACGTCAATTAAGTAAATTGCAATAGGGCATTGCAAAATTAGCTGAGTGTATGATTACAGGATATAGGACAATAAGAGCAGGCTTTGTGCATAGAGTTATCGGTTATTTAAGAGTAGTTCACAGAAATGCAAAAAGCTACTTGACATACTTTGTAGCTTTTTAAGCATAGTATTGAAGTTGTTTTATATAACTTTCCAATCTTAGCAGGTTAAAATGGTAAGAAGGCCTTATATTTGGTGTACTGTTGTTTAATTCTTTGTACTATTTATATCTTATGTCTTTATAAACTTTCTAAGTTTTTACCTATATAAGCTGAAACGTTTAAAATATTATATAATTTTAAGTTTTTAAAACAGAGAGTTAATAATTTACTATTTTAGTGTTTTTTTTGCTTAGTAAATTTAAAAATATTTATAGCCCCAATAAGTTACATTAGAAAGCAGCTAGATTACAGCATTTAAGACTTAAAAACCTAGCAATATAGAAAATAAGTAGTGATACGAATCTTCATATTGTTAGTGGTTAAATAAGTAACATTGTAGAGTTATTTGATTGCGGAGCAAGAGGTAAAGAGGTAATAAATTGGTATACAGCCTTCTCAAAGAAAGCAATTGTGTTATAGACTTTATTATGCAGGATGTTCTGTTTTATGTACAACCAAAATCTCTCAATAAAATTGAGTTCTGAGTATAGTGGTAGGTATATAGTCTCAATATTTTTAGGTAATTTTAAATTTTTTGACTTATATTAACTAGCACAATCCATGATAAGTTATGCTAACGTGCTAATACTAATTTCATATTAATTAAGGCTCATCATATTTTTAAATATTGCAACGTTTGTTTAAGAGATACATTCATACAATCAGTGTTAATATATCCAGTACAAATAAGCTAAAGCTCTTTCCATTTCTTAGGATTAACTGCACTGTAGAGATAAAAGTTTTTATCTACTTAATTTTACTGCAATCTGTGTTCTAATGCCATTTTAAAGTCACCAATGTTCAACTTTTGAACGTGTATCAAATCGCGATTTATCAAAGGGAAATAACTCTATAATTCAGGGTACTTATATCAAATTCTTAATGTATTAAGGAGCGGATAGCCAAGAGTGGAAAAGAAGCCTTACTGAAGTAAGTAAAATAGCAAGATTTAAATGGTGTGAAATTAAAATTATTGGTAAAAAAGTTGTGAAATCAGTAAAAGGAATGTTGAAAAAAGTATGAAATAACACATATGTTGCAAAAAAACTGAATGCTGTAATTGTAGCAAAAAGCACTGTATAACAGCCATAGCAAAAATATATTGCATTTCAATGATATGTATTAACTACATAGAAAAGCACCTGGAGTTTAGAAGGGAAGAAAAGTTGTTTACTTCATACTTAACGTTGTAGAAAAACTAGATTAAATCGGAGTTAATTTGAACAAGTTGAGGCATGTGTACAAGAAAATCATAGCATTTTTGTTTAAAAAATAAGGATAAGAACTTGGGACAATTTAGCTTGAATGCTAGCAAGTTTATAATATACCGTGATAAGCAAAAAAATGAAATTTTCATGTGTTATGCCAAGATCAATCTACAATGAGCAAGATAAAGGTAGACAGGAAGAGTTAAAATGAAAATTTAATAAGGCTATTGGTAAGCATCTATGAATAAAAGTTACTCATCTTTGATGAATTGAGATTTGGCGTACATTCAAAAGTTAGATACGGGTGATTTGAAAATGGCGTTAGAGCATAAGTTAAATTAGAATTAGCTAGACAAAAAAACTTTTATCTCTACAGTGCAGTGATCCTAAAAAATGGAAAGAGCTTTAACTTATTTGTACTGGATATATCAACACTGATTGTATGAATGTATCTCTATAAACAAACGTTGCAATATTTAAAAATATGATGAGCCTTAATTAATATGAAGTTAGTATTAGCACGTTAGCATATCTCTTATCATGGATTGTGCTAGTTAATATAAGTCAAAAAATTTGCAAGATATCTGAAAATATTAAGATTACGTACCTGTCATCATATTCACTGAACTCAATTTATTGCAAGATTTTGGTCGTATATAAAACAGAACATCCTGCATAATTAAAAGCAATAATAGAATTGCTTTACTTGAGAAGGCGTATACAAATATATTATCTCTCTCTATCTTGTTCTGCAGTTAAACAATTCTATAATGTTACTTAATTTAATCTATTAACAACGATAATTATTATGAGCTATTATGTATGGTATTACACTATATTAAGTTTAGAATTAGCTATTTCTCAAGTGTAAATATATACTTGATTAAGTATCATGCTTAGGGAGAGAAAATATTTTTTGGGTCTACTTAAGACAGGTCTAGCTGCTTGATTAGTCTAGGAAGTTAAACCAAAAAGGTCATCTAGTGACGAAATTAATGCTTTTTTAATTTTAATAGCTTATATTTTAGCTCTATGTAATGACAATTGATTTTATTTTGGAGATGTTTCTTTGATGTCAACAGAATTTTCTAAAGGTGATAATGATAGAATTAAACAGTTTTACATGCAAATTGCTGCTTGGCTAATAGATAATACTGCTTTAACTTTTAATCAAATAGCGCGGTGTTGTAAATTGGCTATTGAAGAGGTGCAAAGTATAGCTGATGAGGAAATAGACATAGAAAAATTTAATCCTGTGATTTCTGGAATAATAACCGAAAAAGAAATTGATAACTGTAAAGAAGACCCAAATCGTATTCCAGATTTGATTGCAAAAAATGTAAAAAAAAGGAATAAGGTGGGCGGTAATATTTTGGGTTTTGCTTCTACAGTGAGGCGTAGAGATAAACCTGACGCGATTTTTTATTTAATAAAAAAATTTCCTGCCTTAGACAATAATGTTATAGCTAGACTGATCAGTACAACAAGTTATACGGTGGAACAAATAAGAGATGGATCTCATTACAATATGCAGAATATAAAACCTCAAGATCCAGTATTGCTTGGCTTATGTAGCCAAGAAAACTTAGAAGCAGAAGTGGAAAAAGCAAGAGTGAAAGAAGAAAAGCAAGAAAGGTTGAGAAATATAAAGGAAGATTATTAAAATTTTTAAATCATTTACTTGTTTTCATACTATGTTAGTAGTAAATTAACTTGACTTGCCGGTATTTATTGATATTACATTTAGGTAAAGTATATAGCTTAGTAATAATTGAGTTCAGTACTTCCTAAAGATTAGCTCAGCCTAATTTATTATCTTGTAATCACATTTTAGGTTAGTAAGCATCAATTAGAATTTTTGGAGGACTATGGTAACAATCAACAAAGATGTTTTAGCGAAAGAAAAGGTTGCAGTTGCAACAGAACTAATAGAAAAAAGCGAGCAAATTTCTAATAACGATATGATAAAACAAACAACAAACGAAGGTGTAAAGGAAAATAGAAAAACACTAGATCTGAGTGAGCTGAGGGAAAAAACAGCAGAAGAATTATTAAATCTAGCTGAAGAAAGAAAAGTTTCAACTAATGGTAAGGGCAATGGCAGAATGTTGAAACAGGAAGTGATATTCAGCTTAATGAAGAAAATGAGTGAAGAAGGAGGTATTACTACAGGGAGTGGAGTAGTGGAAATATTACCTGATGGTTTCGGTTTTTTGCGCTCAGCAAATGCAAATTATGCTCCAAGTACTGATGATGTTTATATTTCTAATGGACAAATAAAAAAGTTTAGTTTGCGCACGGGAGATATGGTATGTGGAGAAATAAGACCGCCTGGTGATAAGGAAAGATATTTTACTTTAACTAAAGTTCAAGGTATAAACTTTACTGAAGTAAGTGAATTAAGAAAGTACGCCCATTTTGATAATTTACTTCCTCTTTATCCTGAAGAAAGTTTAATTCTTGAAAATAACAGCAGCGGTGATAATAAAAAAGATATAAATATGCGTGCCGTGGATATAGTTGCACCTCTTGGAAAAGGGCAAAGAGCATTAATAGTTGCTCCACCACGTACGGGAAAAACTATACTACTTCAGCAAATGGCTCATTCTATAGCTACAAATCATCCTGAAATAGAGTTGATAGTATTACTCATAGATGAAAGACCTGAAGAAGTGACAGATATGATGCGCTCTGTGAAAGGCGAAGTAGTAAGCTCTACATTTGATGAACCTGCTTACCGTCATGTACAGCTTGCTGAAATAGTAATAGAAAAAGCTAAAAGGATGGTTGAGCATAAGAAAGATGTGGTAATCTTGCTTGATTCTATAACTCGTCTTGCACGTGCTTATAATGCAGTCATTCCTTCGTCTGGAAAAGTTCTAACTGGTGGTGTAGATTCTAATGCATTACAAAGACCAAAACGTTTTTTTGGAGCAGCTCGTAACATTGAAAATGGTGGTTCTTTAACAGTAATTGCTACTGCTCTTATAGAGACTGGCTCAAAAATGGATGAAGTTATTTTTGAAGAATTTAAAGGTACAGGTAATGCTGAGATTATTCTTGATAGAAAACTTGCCGATAAGCGTATATTTCCAGCTATTGACATTACGAAATCTGGAACTAGAAAAGAAGAGTTATTAATTGACAAAGCTACATTAAATAAAATATGGGTATTGCGTAGGATACTAAGCCCTATGGGGCCTGTTGAAGCAATGGAGTTTTTGCGTGATAAACTGCTTTTGACAAAGAGTAACGCTGACTTTTTTAGCTCTATGAATAATTAAGAATAAGCTAGCTTTAATAGATATGTGTGATAAAAATGATGGGCCTTACTTCCTATAAGGAAGGTTACATTAATTCATTAACTAAGTTCTTGGCTTTTAACGTGGCTTATTATTAATAAATAGCATTCAGAAGAATCTGATGACTTTCTTAAGGTTATGACAACACAGGAAAGGTATGTAATAAAAGAATTGAGCAATTAAAAAAGTTCTTCAGTAAGAATAGTGAAATAGCAATTAACAAGAAAATATTTGAGTCAGATCTGTTCATAAAGCCTGATGTAGACATAACAAGTAATAGTATACCTTATATTTTGTGTCATTGCGTCGAACACAATGGTGCAAGATTTGAATGGAGGGGGTAAATTACCATTTAAGACGTAATAGAGCATTTGAAGGGGCTATTGAAGATAGAATATATGCAAAAGATAAATCAATGAAGAGAGTTTCTTGTTTACGTGAATTTTAGAGTTGAGAAGAGGAATACATTATTACACCAAGTTGTTGTGTAGTAACACTGAGACAACAACTACCCTACTTTAATATAGGGCAAATTCTTTGATATAAAACGCAAATAATTAAACTATTGCAGAGTTGGCTTAAAGAGAAAAACAAAACGAGCACTTATTGACGTTATAGGAGATTAAGCTACCTCGAAAAAGGAAGTGTTAGAGATAGTGCAATGATGATGAGCATTTTTATGCCGTTATTGATGTTGGACTTAGTAGTAGCATTTGTGTGAGTATAAGATTTTCTTTTGATATTGTGTTATACTAATTCTCATTAGTGATAGGTCAAATAAGTAATACAACAGAGTTGTTTTATTGTGTAGTGAGAAAGAGAGATGGTAAATTTACACAAAACGCTCTCAAGCAAAACAATTGTATTATAGACTTTGTGACGCAAAATATTCTGTTTATATGCAATCTAAAGTCTCTCAATATGGTTGAGCTCAGATGAGTATCATAGTGGATATATAATCTCAATATTTTTGATACCTTTAAATTTTTCGACCCATGTCAACTAGCACAATTCATGACAAAAATTGCTTTATTTAAGAGTGCTTTGTACAAATTTATTACCCTCATTCTCACTCTGCAACTTCACTTATTTGACTTACTAACATGAGAATTGGTATAATTAATCAGTAGATTTACAAAAGATAAATTAGCACTATTCTACGATTAACCGCTAATCAACTTTTGTTTATGAATGTTAATTTTTTTTTTACTAAAATAATTGTTATCATTTTAACTTGTTTGTTACTCTTTATGGGGCTTGGCACCCTTTTTTTGGATGATAATAAAAAGGAAGAATTGGCTAGAGTTGGAAAGGAAGTTATAACATTGGATGAGTACAAGTCGCTATATCAAAATTATGGAAATCATGCTTCTAGATCTGATCTTAGTGAAGAGCAGATAAAAAGATTGAAATACGGTTTACTTAATGCACTTATAGAGCAAAAACTGTTGTTTAACTTGATTAGTGATTTAGGGTTAGTGATTGGAGAAGAATCCATAAAAGACCACATTAGAAATACTGAGTATTTTCAAAACAATAAAGGAGAATTTGACAAAAAAAAATTTCATGAGGCCTTGAATAATTTGCACATAACGGAAAGAGAATACGTAGCAAAGTTAAAGAAAGTCTTGCCTACAATTATGTTCATAACTTCATTATTTCATGATAATTATCCAGTAACTTTTGGAGAAAAAATCGATGAACAGATATATAAGAACCGCTATCAAACTAGAGTGGTTGATATTGTTAAAATAACTCAAGATGTAGTTACAGACGTTACTGAGCCAGATGAACGAACTTTATTTGATTTATATGAAAAAAATAAATCTCGTTTTTATTACCCTGAATATCGAACTGCACAATATATTTCTTTAGATCAAAAATACTTTAAAGACCAGATTCAGATTTCAGATAGAGAAGTTGACGATATAATAGAACAACAAGAGCTTAAAGATCAAAGAGATATATTTAATTTAATATTCCATTCTAAAGAAGAGGCTGAAGCAGCATATAAGGCATTTGAGGAAGGCAAAATAAGCTTTGAACAAATGGTAGAAGAATTTGGAAAGACAAAGCTTGAAGAAATTAGGTTAAACAATATAACTAAGGATTTTTTGCCAGAAGACATGAGGGAAAAGGTGTTTGCTCTCAAAGTTGGTGAAGTAAGTGAAGCTTTAGCAAGTAGTTTTGGTTGGCATATAATAAAAGTGTATAGTGTACATCAAATCTCTAATGAGAACTTGGCTGATTTGAAGAAAAATATAAAGTTAGTTTTGATTAATCAGAAGTCTTTTGAGAAGGTTAATGATTTTACAAATCAAGTAAACTATGAGATATATAATGGTATGACGATTGAAGAAATATCCAGTGAATACAATTTACCTATGCAAACTATTGGTCCAGTAGATGCTAGTGGAAAGGATCAGAGCGGTAATATTGTGGAAAGCTCTAATGATTTGGTTTCTTTCATCTTTTCACGAGAAAAAGATCAGAAAGATTATTTTAAAAGTGTTGGCGATGCTGTTGTTGGTGTAAAGATCATCAACATTGTTCCACCTAAATTGCGAGATTTTGAAGAAAGTAAGGCATTAGTGATAGATCTTTGGCATAATTGGTTTGTAAAAGAGAAGATGTTTGAAATTGGACAGGAAGTTGCAGTTCGACTAAGAGAAAAGGTAGATTTGGAAAAAACTCAAGGTATAGAATTGATTAAGGACCAGCAAATATATCGCAATGAAGTGGGTCAGCAAAGTTACCCATTTTCTTTTGTAGAGAAAGTTTTCTCTCTGAAAAAGATTGGTTCAGTAACAGATCCTGTTCAGCACGATAATGAAGTTATAGTAGGTATTTTAAAAGAAATGTACTCGTTAAATGGCAAGTTAGACACATTTGATACTGGAAAACGTGTGATGATATCGCTAAAAGGGCAGTTAATTAGCTACTTAGAATCAAAATATAAGGTTGAGATTAATCATGCTATACTTGATAATATGTAATAAGGTCTAGTTATCACTATCTCATACGGCTAACTAATAGCAGTTATATTATTCTTAAATGGAAGAGTGATGATTGGTTTGACTAGAATTACTTAATTATATAAATTGTATTAGTATAATAAATAAAGGTTAACATGGCAGTTAAAATAAGGTTGGCAAGATTTGGTGCAAAGAAATACCCTTTTTACAGAATAGTTGTAGCCGATTCGCGTGCACCAAGAGATGGACGTTTTATCGAGAGAATAGGGCAGTACAATCCAATGCTACCAAAAGACAATAAAAATCGTGTCATGGTAAAAGCTGATAGATTAAAATATTGGCTAAGTGTGGGTGCACAAGCAAGTGAAAGGGTGCTGTGGTTCATTAAAAAAGGCATAATAACTTTAGAAACAGAAGCAAAAAAAACAAAAAAAAAGAAAACAGAGACAAAAAAAGCAAAAGAACAAGAGGCATAAGTCTCATTAAATGTTGAACACTGATTTAATAAGTAATGATATATTAGACAATATCTTATCTTCTGATTTATCAGCTATGAAGAACTTTATCTTTAAGGATATTGACAATGAAGATGTCAAATTTGCTGCCAATATTATATCTCATCTTGTTAAGTCAGGTGGAAAAAAAGTAAGGCCCAAACTTGTCTTTATCATATGTAAGATGCTAAACTACTCCGGAGAAGATAGGATTAAAATTGCTGCGTCAGTAGAATTTATACATAACGCTACTTTACTTCATGATGATGTGCTTGATGAAAGTGAAGCACGACATGGAG
This sequence comes from Wolbachia endosymbiont of Litomosoides sigmodontis, assembly GCF_013365435.1. Lineage (GTDB taxonomy): Bacteria > Pseudomonadota > Alphaproteobacteria > Rickettsiales > Anaplasmataceae > Wolbachia. The sequence continues at coordinate 898,035 of NZ_CP046577.1, read as the reverse complement.
TTAAAACAGCGAATAAAATTTGGGGGAATAAGTCGAGCATTTTGGTTGGTGATCTGTTATTGACTTTGGCATTTAAATGGCTTATAGAGTGTGGAAGTTTAAATATTCTTTCCACTTTATCTAGAGCGTCGTGTTCACTTGTAAAAGGCGAGATAAGCCAAATGGCAGCACACTTTAGCCCTCACACTATTAGGAAAAATTATTTTGATATCATTGGAAAGAAAACGGCGTCTTTATTTTCTGCATGCTGTGAAGCTGCTTCTATAATATCCAGTGCTACAAGTAATGAAACAGAGAGGTTAAAAAATTTTGGCTTTAATTTTGGTATGGCATTTCAAATAATTGATGATATGCTCGACTATGCTGCCGATCAATGTACTTCTGGAAAGCAAATTGGAAAGGACTTTTTTGAAGGTAAAGTAACTTTACCTGCTATTATAGCGTATGAAAAAGGTAGTTCAGCAGAACAAAAGTTCTGGAAAAAATGTTTTTCTTTGGCTGAATGCAACTTTGATCAAGCATTACATTATATTAATAATCATAATGCTATTCAGCTTTCTATAGAAAAGGCGAGACACTATGTTAACATGGCGCAAAATGATATTAACACTTTTCCTAATTCTTCTTATAAGATTGCTTTAATTGATTTTTTAAATGCGAGCATAGAACGGCAAGCCTAGCTAGTTCTTGATATTTTCAGATTAATTGTTATATATTTATTAGATTTTTAGGGGTAATGATATGTCAGATAGTAGTAAAGAAAGAGAGAGGAAATTCACTGACATGGTGAATAAACAGGAAAGCGAAGACCAACAGGATAATAACAAACAAGCTTGTGATCTAGATGAGCTCAAAATATTGAAAGAACGTGCAGTTCAGCTTGAAGATCATTTACGTCGTGCTGTTGCAGATAACGAAAATATTAAACGTATAATGCAAAAGCAAATTAGCGATGCAAGTGACTACGCAGTTACAAAATTTGCTCGTGATATGATCGACTCGTGTGATAATTTAAAAAGAGTAATGGAGATTTTAAAGGACGATGATCCTGTTCATGAGGGAATTAAAGTAGCTCATCAAAAGATCATGAATGATCTTAAAAAGCATGGAATAGAAGAGGTAAACCCAATCGGGGAGATTTTTGATAGCAATTTACATCAAGCTGTTGTAGAAAGAGAGGATAATGAAAAACAAATTGGCACTATTGTGGAAGTCTTGCAAACTGGCTATACTATTAAAAATAGGTTACTTCGTCCTGCAATGGTTATTATCTCCAAAAGAAACTGCTAATTATGGAAGCAGTTAGCAATATACGTACAATTAGGCAGATATGTAATGACAAGTGTGGTCTTTTCAGGCATTCAACCAAGCGGTGTACTGCATTTAGGTAATTATCTTGGCGCAATCAAGCAGTGGATAACTTTACAGGATAAGTACAAATCTCTTTTTTGTATAGTTGATTTGCATGCGATCACAGCCAATAAGCTTCCTGCAAGCGAGTTAAAAAATAATATTTTTAAAACAGTGGCAATTTACATTGCGTGTGGAATAGATCCAGAAAAATCCATTATTTTTAATCAGTCTACAATTAGTGGTCACGCGGAACTTAGTTGGATGCTAGGGTGTTATACACCAATTAGTTGGCTCAATCGTATGACTCAATTTAAAGATAAGGCTGGCAGGGATAAACAAAAAGCCTCTCTTGGGTTATATAGTTACCCAGTGCTTATGGCGGCAGATATATTACTATATCAAACTAAATATGTTCCTGTTGGTGATGATCAAAGACAGCATTTAGAGCTCGCACGCGATATCGCATTAGCTTTCAATAATTACTATAAGCTTGGTCATTTTGTTGTACCTGAAATACTAGTTTTAGACCACGTATCGAGGATAATGAGTTTAAGAGATGGTACGAGCAAAATGAGTAAATCTGATCCTTCAGCATATTCATGCATTAACCTTGACGACACAGATGACTTGATTGTTAAAAAAGTAATAAAAGCAAAAACAGATTCAATACTAGGCTTTGATTTTGCTACTTTAAAGTATCGCCCAGAAATAAGCAACCTGATAAATATATACTCAGTACTTAGTAATTTAGATGTAGATGAAGTGTGTGAAGAGATGAATAAGCATGATATGCAGCACTTTAAAGGAGAATTGGCTGATCTAATTATAAGTGTTATATCACCCATACGTGAGGAAATAAATGATCTTTTAAAGGATCAATCTCACTTGTATGGAGTGTTAAAAAAAGGCACGGAAAAAGCAGCAGAAATTGTTGGCCACAACATAAAAGAAATCAAAAATATTATAGGGTTTGTTCAATAAGTTGAATCAGTTGTTATTGTTAGTGAGTTAGGTAGGTAAATTGCAGAGTGAGAAGGGGAGGTGAAAGATTTGCAAAAATGCTCTCAAGCAAAGCAATTATATTATAAACTTTATCACGTAAAATGTTTTATTTGATATGTAATCAAAGTCTCTCAATAAGATTGAACTTAGGCGAGTATGGTGGTGAGTATATGATCTAGATATTTAAAAGTGCCTTCAATTTTTTAATGTGTACTAACTAGCACAATCCGTGACAAGAAAAGTTTCTTATGCTCTTAGATATTGTGACATTTATTCAAGAAATATACTCATACAATTAGTGTTAGCATTCAGTGTAAATAAGTTGAAATTTTCCCATTCTAGGATTTTAACTGCCCTGTAAAGGGGTAAAATTTTTGCTTACCTAACCTTACTTTGACCCGTGTTCTCATGCCATTTTTAAGTTACTCATGTCCAACTTTCGAATGCGTACCAACTACGATTCATCAAAGATGAATAACTCTTATTCAGGATATTTGCCAATAGGCTTAATGAGATTTTTTAACTCTTCCTGTCTACTTTTATCTTATTTATTATGGACTGATCTTGGCGTAATATATGAAAACTTCATTTTTTGCATATTGTACTGTACTATAGACTTGCTGACGTTTAGGCCAAATTTTTTCTAGATTCTTATTTTCATTTCTTTAATGGTGATACAAGTTTTTTTGTATCTATGCTTTAACTTGTGCGAATTGACTCTTGGCTCAGCTCATTTCTCAATGATATTGAGAGGAAGCATACAATTTTTTTTCTTTTCCAAATTTTAGGTGTTTTGTCCATGCAGTTAATGCTTTTCCTGAAATGAAACATGTTTTTGCTACGGCTGTTATGCAGTACTTTTTGTTGCAATTATAGCATTTAGTTTTTTTAAACATATGCGTTATCTTGCATTTTCTTCAGCATTTTTTTGCTGATTTCACGCTTTTTCATCCAATAATTTTGATTTCAACACCATTTAGACCTTGTTGTTTTACTTACTTCAATATGACTTCTTTCTCATTATTGTTTATCCGTTTCTTGTATGATGAGATTAGTATAAGTAGAAAAAAATGGTTAATATCTATTAAAAACATTGGCATTTTTATGTTTTAAACACTTAATAATCGTGACCTTAGCTGCATTTTAAATGTAACTAACCTTTGGTATAAATCTTAAGGAATTTACTAAGCAAAAAAAAGGCAAAAGTTATCTCGTGTTGGATGATATTCACTCTCCAACCTTACTGCAAATTGGCGTGCTGTACTTCCTAAAATTTTCTATAAGTAAGTTTCAGCTTATGTGAGTAAAAACTTAGAAATGTTGAAAGACATTAAAATGTACATAGTGCGAAAAATTGAATATAAAACTACAGCTGTGTAATACTTTGCATTTAACGTGCATGAATTGAAGATAATTGAATATCTTCAATACTAGGATGAAGCCTAGCGAGGCTTGTCAAGTATTTTTTGCATTTTTATGATACATGGTCTCGCAAATTGCAATGTTTGTATAGTTGGGTGTCACGTACAATAATTGTATGAATGTTGATTAATACAGCAAGGTTTTGTACAAATAATTTTGATTGAAAAATAGTTTTTCTACTATATAAGTTCTACATATGGGTTCTGTTTTGGAACAATCAAATGGAAGATAGTAAATATAACTTAAAGCTAAGGATTATTCATTGGTTAATAGCTATTTTTATTATTGGTATGCTTTGCTTTGAGTTTTACATGAAAAGCTTGCCAGTTAATAATGAAATTAAATTCAGCATATACCCTATTCATAGGGCTTGCGTGATTGTTATTCTTAGATTAGTCATATTACGCGTATTTTCTTGTGTCTTCACTTGTGATCCACTATTTTTAGCAAATTTTCCTTGTGTAATTAATGTAAGTGAAACAATACACTTTATTTTATACTCTTTAGTGATAGTGATGCTATTGTCTAGTTATGTCATGTCTTTTGCATCTGATATAAAGATTGAGTATATTTTCTATATTCCTTTATTAATCAATAAAGACAAAGATCTAGCGAATACAGCCAATTTGCTATACTTGATACTTGCGTACTTTATGGTGTTTTTTATAGTCTCGCATATATTTGGTGCTTTAAAGCATATATTTATAGGTAAACAAAACATTCTTAAACGCATTATATAGATAATATGTTGAGTAACCTCTGGAAAAAGGGAACAGATTTTCTTGGTAGTGAGTTTGCAATAATGGGTGGTGCTATGAGCTGGGTTTCAGAGAGGAATTTAGTTTCAGCAATCTCAAATGCTGGTGGATTTGGTGTAATTGCATGCGGTGCTATGTCTTCAGACTTACTGGGAAAGGAAATAACAGAGACACAGAAGTTAACTAACAAGCCATTTGGTGTAAATCTAATTACTATGCACCCAAATTTGAATGAGCTGATAGATGTATGTATTAAAGCAAGAGTAAGCCATATAGTTCTTGCTGGTGGACTACCGTCAAAGCCTAGCATAGAAAAAATCAAAAATGTAGGCATTGAGGTTATGTGCTTTGCACCATCATTAAGCCTTGCAAAGAGGTTAGTAAAAATGGGGGTGGGTGCGTTAATAATAGAGGGAATGGAAGCTGGTGGGCATATAGGTCCAGTCAGCACTTCTGTTCTTTCGCAAGAGATATTACCTTATTTAAAGGATAAGGAAATACCAGTATTTGTTGCAGGTGGGATAGGAAGGGGCGAAATAGTGGTAAATTACTTAGAAATGGGAGCAAGTGGCTGTCAAATAGGTACATTATTTGTTTGTACTAATGAATCGATTGCCCACAAAAACTTTAAGGAAATATTTATTAAATCAGCTGCACGTAATGCGGTATCTTCTGTACAGATAAGCGCTGATTTTCCTATCATTCCAGTAAGAGCCATAGCTAATAAAGCGAGTGATGACTTTATACAACATCAAAGAGAAATTATTGATAAATATCATAAAGGACAGATCTCAAAAGAAGGTGGGCAGCTTGAAATAGAAAAATTCTGGGCTGGAGCCTTAAAAAGAGCAGTGATTGAAGGAGATGTCGAAACTGGATCTTTAATGGCTGGTCAAAGTGTCGGTATGGTTGATAAGGAAAAGTCTGTAAAAGAAGTGATAGATATTTTAATTCGACAGGCGAACAATTATATTGAAAGTAAATCTATAAAAACAGGAGATTCGACCATTAGCAAAGTAAATAATTGAACAATAGAGAAGTTGCCATAATCCTCAGAAGGATACAACTGTTCAGTTTTAATGCAAAATTAACGTCAAAAAGGTATCTATATATTTTATTATGTATGGAAGAATATTTTATGGATGGTAATGCAGAGGTAATTTCTAATTTAACAAGAAGTGATTATTACAACTCTCTTGGTAATTCTACTAAGAGTTCACAAGCCTTGAAAAGGGTAAAAAATTATTCAGCGTCAAAAACAGAAGAATTGTGCAAAGTTATAAGAAAAAAGGTAACAGAAGAAAATTATCGAGAAAATCAAGAGAGTAGACAAGACAAGATTCCCAGGAAGTGCAAAAAGTTGTTTAAGAAAGGAGCTAATCCTGAGGTATTAATGAAATTAAGAAAATCATTAATGGGACAAGCGAAATATTATAATAGTTATATCCAACACTTTCTTCCAGCGTTGAAAAGAGAAATAGCAAAGTCAAAAGAACTAAATCTAATAGAAAGAACAAAAATAGAACAAATAATTATGAAATTAATAACTTCAGATGCTGTTTACAAGAACAGTAATGAAAATTATTCTAGTACAGAAATGAATAAACGGTCTATAAATGGAGCAAGTAATATCCTTAATTGCACTGCTAAAAATTTAGAATTAAGTAATACACGTGAAGAAATAAATCCAAAACGTTGGGAAAACTCGCCTAATCTGAGAGATGATAGTCAATTTAATTTTGGAGAAAGATTGTCTAAAACAATGGATAATTTAGAACCAGAAATAAATACTTCTGAGATCGATAGTAGTGGTAGTGTAGATGGTGGAGTAAATTCACCTGGTTTAAGTGAAGAAAGTTTGGAGTCATTGGTAAGTAATGGAAGGAGCAGTGTAGGCTTAATATTAAGCTCTGCTGAAGAAGATAGCAGTCTACAAAAAGAAGAAAATAAGAACCAAATGAAACTAGAGCGGACTGCAAAAGAAGAGCTGCAGGTGCAAAAAAACAAAAAACCAGGCAATGAAGCAAGTCCAGTTCAATATCCTGAAAAGAAAAGGAGCATGGAAGATACTACCATGCAGGAGCTTCTTATGAATAAAAGGAAAGGTAAAGATGCCCTATCTGAAAGACAACTCAGTAGTAGAGAATTTTATGCTACATTTATAGCAAATTGTGCTCTTTTGGCAATTTGGTGTTTTGTTGGAGCAGTAGTAAGAAAATCTAGAATATTGTGTCTTGGGTGGTATGTTATGACTGTAGCACTTGCTATAGCTGCTGCATGGTATTTATCTCCTTCTCCTTCAAGTAAATTAGCGTGCACCAATTCGATCCCTGTTATTAATAATGAAAAAAGCCTACGGATATTTAATACTAATTTTTATTGTTAATAGGTTAATGAGTAACATTGCAGAGTTGTTAAATTGCTGAATGAGAAAGAGAGGTAATAAATTTGCAAAAGCGCTTTCAGGCAAAGTAATTGTATTATAGGCTTTATTATGTAAAATATTCTGTTTTGTCTCTCGATAAGATTGAGCTTAGGTAAGTATGACTGCAGGTATATATTCTCGATATTTTTAGATACATTTAAATTTTTAACTTATACTAACTAGTATAATCCATGACAAAAAAGCTTCTTGTGCTCTTTAAAACTCCACCTCTTTCTAAAATTAACTGTACTGTAAAGATAAAAATTTTGTCTACCGATTTTACTTTAACTTGTGTTCTAATGCCCTTTTTAAATCAGCCTAGTTCAACTTTTGAATATGTGCTAAACTGAGATTCGTCAAAGAAAAATAACTTTTATTCGGATGCTTACCAATAGTCTCATTAAAATTTGAAAAAATTCTTCCTGTCTACCTTTATCTTGTTTATTATGAATTGATCTTGGCATAATATATAAAAACTTCATTTTTTGCACATTACGATGTACTATAAGCTTACTAACATTCAAGCTAAATTTTTTTCTAGATTCTTATTCTCATTTTTTTAATGTAAATATTACGATTTTTTCGTATCAATACTCAACTTGTTCAAATTGATTCTGTATTTAGTCTGGTTTTCTACCCATTGGGGAGAAGTAAACAACTTTTCTTCTCTTCTAAATTTTAAATGCTTTATTCATGTAGTCAATGTTGTTCTTGAAATGCAACATATTTTTGCTACAGTTGCTATACAGCATTTAATTTTTTTTGTAACATATATACGTTTTTGCATTTTCTCTAGCGTTTCTTTTGCTGATTTTACGGCTCTTTCATCCAATAATTTTGATTTTATACAATGCCGTTTAAACCTTGCTACTTTACTTACTTCAGTATGGCTCTTCTTCCTATTATTTTCTAGCAGTTCTTTGTACAGTGAAAATTGATATAAGACGGTAAAAGTTAAATGCATGTATATGTTAATCATAGTAAACAAGAGTAAATTCAGCTCTTGCCTGTTGATATGAAAGTTATTATAATTAAAAGGTGTTTAGAAGGTATTTAGTTGATGCACATTCAATTGAATAAAGTTTTGGTTTTTATAGCTCTGTTAAGCTTCATTTTTGCATCATATTCTGGTGGAGCAGATTCGATGCGTGATGAGTTAAAGGATGTACAAAAGACGGTAAGAAGTTTTATTTCTTCATTTTCAGTGAAAGATACTGTAAAAAACATGAGTCCTTCAACAGTTATAGGGCTATGTATAGCTGCAGTGATGCTTGCAATAGTGTTTAGGGGGCTGATCTTTTTTATGATAATGTTTGGTGTACTGATTATGATGTTTGGTAGTACAGAAAAGGCAACGGATTACTTGAAAGAGAAGTTTAATTTTGTAAAAGTGCAGCCAGATAGCAAAAAAAAAGATAAAAATTAAGTATCACTTATTAAAGTTATCTTTGTTGAATATGCATGATGTTGTATGCAAGTAAAAACACCAACAATTAATCCTAAGTTTAAAAAAAAGAATAATTTAGCATTATTAGAGAGTATTAATTTGGATTTCATTCCTTATGCTTGTCATTACGATAAAGAAACAATACTGACAAAACATGGGGAGTTATTAAAGATAATTAAATTAGAAGATTACTTCTCTGCTGATAATTACAGCGATCTTAGAACTGAGATTAGAAAAAGTATATTAAAAAATATTAATAGCCTATGTTTTACCATTTGGATTCATACTGTTAGAAAGCGTAATAAGCTGAGTTTGAAATGGAATAAGACTGGAGATTTTTCTGATAAGCTACACTTAACGTGGCTTGGTAAACTCACTGATAGTAAATTACAGTATATAAATGAGTTGTACATTGTGGTATTAGTTAGCAATTTTAATAAGCATAGTAATAATTCACTTTTTTTCGGTGGGATAAAGAATAAGCATAAGTTGTCTTTACAAGAAAATTATCGCAAATTACAGAAGGTAACTGATTTAATTCAAAGTGACTTAGAATTTTTCGGAGCTAAAAAACTGGCTCTGAGGTTTAATGAGGATGAAATATATTCTGAGATGATGGAATTTCTCCATTATATTGTTACATTAACGCATAAGGATCATCCAATATGTGAAATGGATCTGTCGCAACATATTAAAAATTTAAAAGTAGCTTTCGGTTTTAATACATTTCAAACAATATTTGAAAATCAACAGAAGTTTGGCTCTATTTTTTGCATAAAGGAATATCGGGAAATTCCCTTGGGCAATATAAACAAGTGCTTGCAACTTGACTCTGAGCTTATTATCACAGAAATAATAATATTTACTAGTAATAATAAGGCAGTAAAAGAATTTAAAAAACAAATTAATATGCTACAAGCCAGTGAGGATAATACTTTATTTCGAAATTCAGAAATAAAAGAAATAATAGAACTTGAAAAAACTTCTGCTATAGACTTTTGCCAACAGAAGATTATTTTTACGATTTTTGCAGATGGTAAAAATAAATTGGCCGAAAATATTAGCAGTTTATCTTCCGTGATGTCGTTAATTGGTTTGATGATGTTTAGGACTGACCTTCATATGGAAGATCATTTTTGGGCACGCCTTCCAGGCAATTTTGCTTTTATTACACAACCAAAAAATATATTAGCAAAATACGCTTGCAGTTTTGCTATGCTACATGATTTTACGTCAGGTACATTTAAAGGTGGAAGATGGAAAGAAGCAGTAACGGTCTTTTTTTCGAAAAAGGGAAGTCCTTACTTCTTTAATTTTCATGGAAAGAAAAACAATGGTCACACTACGATACTTGGAGCTCCAAATTCTGGTAGAACCTCATTGATTAATTTTCTATTGTCGGAGTCAAGAAAATTTAATCCCAGGATTATCATATTAGATAATACTGGAAAATCAATAATTTTTACCAAAGCAGTGAGTGGTAAATATTATGTAATCGATCCGAGATATAAAAATAAAAGCCTAAAATTTAACCCATTAAACGTTGAAGATAATGTTTCCAATCGCAATGTGCTGATTGAACTGATCAAGAGAATGGTGGTAGATACTGACTTAGTAGATGTAGAAGAAAAGATAAAAAAAGTTGTAGATTTTATATTTGCTATACCTAGAGAATCGCGTTCTATTTCACAAATTTCTGAGATGCTCTTGCTCTTGGAAGGTAAGATAAATAAATGGTGTGGTGATGGTGAATTTGCTTATTTATTTCAAGGTGGTGATGAATCAAATATTGACTGGGGAACAAAAATTATATCTCTTAATACTGCAAACCTGACAAAATGTAAAGAATGTATGTCTGTAATACTTTACTATTTTTTACATTCTTTTGAAGCTCAGTGTGATGGCTCGCCTGCAATACTTGTTTTAGATGAAGCATGGGAGATAAGTAATATTTTTTCTACAGAGGAAGAATTTGATAATTGGATGCAAAGAATGACAGAATTAAATGTTGTAGTAATTCTAAGTACTGAAAACTTAAACTTGGCATTTGCTAGCGAATTTACTCAATATTTAGATAAACATGTTGATACAAGAATTTTAATGCCGAATGTCAATGCGAATAGATTGTATATGAAAGCATTTTCCTTATCAAAAGAGGAACTGAATATAATTTTGCAAACACCAACTCAAGAAGGTTTATTTTTAATAAAGCAGTATAAAGGATTAGTAACTTTAAATTTAGATTTGAAGAATATGCAAGAAATACATGTGCTCTCAGCCAACAAAGAGACTATAAAGTATATGTATGAAGCAATAAAAGAAGAAGGAGAAGAAGTGAATAAGTGGCTGCCGATATTTTATGGAAAGTGTAAGACTTAATTTTTTATTGATACTATTTTTAACATTTTATCTTTCGTGCCAAGTATATGCTGATTGTCCACCTTTTGTAGAGAGTAATACTAAATTTGAAGCTGGGGGCAGAAAAGCTTTAGAGGGTTTTGCAAAAATTTTTAGTCTCGGTACTGCTGGAAGTTTTCGAATCGACGAAGAATCATACCAATACATTACAGTAAGGCAGGTAAGAGACCAAGGGATTGATGGTTATTTTAATCCAAAGATTCAGGTCTGTGATTATGGGGGAAAAAATAATTGTTATATATTAACTAGTGGAACATCTTGCCATCAGATATATGGAACACAAAGTACAGGTGCTGGAGTTTCTGCTGCAGTTTTTATCGATTGGGAAGGGGATAAAATGTTGGCTAGTGGAACGATTCAGGCAGATAGCAGTAAAAAAATCAAAGAAGGAATTGCGAAGGGTCTTGAGTGGGAATGGGCAGACAATGTTACTGATGAAGAGAAAGTAAAATTTGCTAACTCTCCTAAAATATGCGCTTGCAGTCAAAAGGGGGCTTGTATGTCAGGAATTTCTTCATGGGGTGCTAGAGTATTTTTAGGTGGAAATATTTTCCGTCCTGGGGAGATGGAAAAAGCTTGTGATACCTGTTCATCGTGGAGTCAGGGAAAGCAAAAGATAAAGTGTGCTCCTATACCACTTGCACCTGGTCCACTTCCATTCTGTGAACAACTTGGAATGTTCTCTCCACAGGTTAAAATTGTTCCTATAACAGATAAGGACAATGATTACTTTAATCCAAGAGTTAGAGTAATCATTGATAAACTAGGAAAAAAAGACTTGAATTTTCAAAGAACTTCACATGAAATTGAAGATGATAGAGGTACTACCCATTACTTTAAGACCTATAGAAAAAGGGGTAAGCTCTGTGCTGAATACTATGGAACTCAAAATATAGATAAAGAAAATCTGCAGTCTGTCCGCTGTTTTCCAGCTCCACCTGCTCCAGAACCTGAAAGGGTGGAAATAGTAGATGAAAATACACTAGAAGTAAAGATGAAGATGAGTGCAAATACTTTCTATGTTAATACTGATTCTTTAACAAATATTGGCCCTCTATCTTTAAAAGTAGTCAAGCCCAGGATAGTAAAAAAAACAACTAATGGTAATAATAATAAAGGTAATATCACTGATATTGTAGAAAGTATATTAAAAAAGAATCCTCAGTTTAAAATTTTAGAAAAGTATGGGCTTACTCCTAATATTGGGATTCGGTTTTCTGATGGCAAGGATTACAGTATAACAAATTCTACCAAAAATAATGAAATTGGACCTACTAAGTGGGAATTGGATGATATGGGACAACCAAAAATAAAAGTGAGATATATGAGAGTAAGAGATCAAGGAGATTCTAATAATAAAATGCTTTGCCTTTCTGGTTGGAAGGCAGAGCCAGAAGAGTTTGTTCTTGAGAAGGATGGTGAGATAGTATTGCTAAAATCAATAGGAGCGAGGTATATTAAATACAATGCTGTTTATTCAATGGAATCAAATCAGTTCTATTATCTTCCAAGTAAGAAAAGGGAAATAGTCGACCTGTTGAAAAGACCTCAAAAACAGTTAGATGAAATGATATTTGACAAGCAAGGATACATTTTCTTTCCTGAAGAAAATGAACAAGAGAAGAAGAAATGTAGTTACTGTGTAAAAAGAGATGATGAAATAGATAAAGCATTTGCATCTGATAAAGGACTGAGAATAGTATATAAACTGGTAGATTTAGAGCAATATTTAAATAAAGAAGATGGTAATCCGTTTTACTTAAGATATGAAGAAGTGGATTGTAAAGACAAAGATGGTAAAACATTGAGAAATGAAAAAAATGAAATACAGAAGTGCACACAATTAAAAGATCGACCAATTAAAGCAGACAGAACAGAGGTCTTTTACGCTGATAAATTATGTAGGCTTGATTTAGAGAGTGTGAAGAAGAAGGTGCTTGATACAATAAATAAGCGGCTAAAAAGTAGAAATTTGCCACAAGCTTATATCTTTTCAAGTGATGATAATTATACAGATGATTTATCGAAATATGATTCTATTGAGATAGAAGCATGGGGAGGTGGTGAAGCAGGTCATATAAAAAATACAGCTCACTCTACGGAAAGTAGATTAGGAATGCCGGGAGATTATATTAAAGTTCAATTGAAGATTGACCCTAATTATCCTATAATTAGGGCTCAAGCTACAGAGGGAGGAGGGGGACTCACAAATAATATATCCAATAAGGATGGTGGACCAACTTTCATAAAGATGTGCAAAGACTCTTCAGAAGTAAATTGTAAAGATTTAATTACTGTTGCAGGTGGTGGTAAGCATAGAATATATGGTGGAAAAGAGTATAAGAAGACAAAGGTTCATGATAATTTAGGTAATTTAGAGATATTAGGAAATCCAACAGTAGTAACAGGTAAAGATTTTACAGAAGATAATCAAGTAGCGTATATAGAAGATGGTAAAGTTAAGTATGAAATAGTAAAGTGTAGCAGTGATTTTAAGAGTAGTAATCCTGGTGCAGGTGGTTGTATTGATAACACTAATCAAGTCTATAGCAGAGGCTCTCCTGGTTATGTTATTATTAAATCTGTACAAGTTGATGATAAAGAAGTGGAAAAAATAGTTAATGCTCTTGTAGGCCAGAATAGTAATGCTAGTATTAGCAATTTAATTGGAAAATTTTATTCTAATCTGACTAGGGAGATAGAGGAAGAAATCAAAAAGAAATTATTAGGGCTATAGCTAAAAGATCCAGAATTATAACTAAACTACCTGAAAGGTATAGGTTCTATCACTGTACTTTAATAATTAATTAAAATAAAATACGTGTAAGCTTGTTATTTAGGCTTAGTTGCTGTTATTTTTGCAAAAAGGGTATAGGCTCTTATATAAAGATGGGGTATTTTATACCTCTAAAAAGCAAAATTTCTGAGTTAATAGAACAACAATTTTACGTTGAACATCATAATGATTATTTGATTTACGCCATATATAAGTGCTGCAAGTGATCTATTTAATTCTATTACTCTTTATGTAATTGATAGTAGCTATTATAGGATCAAGCATTTAAGGTATTGCAAATTCATTCAACATAATAAAAAAGGAAATTGACTAAGATGAAATTGCAAGTATAGGAAATAAAATCAAAAGTGAAGCTAAAAAAGAAGATAGCACAAATTTCCTAGATTGATTTCTTGGCAGGTCAATTACTAAAAGAACAAAGTGAAAAATCTATTATAAAAATTTTAAATTTATCTGCTGGAGAGGTGTTAAGGAGTTTCTGTGTGCAATGTAATAGTCCTGTACAAGAGAGTAATTTTCCGAAGTGTGAAGAACCTTCTACTTCACACGAAGAGGATGCTGCAGAAGGTTCAGAAACTACTATCATTCGAGATCTTTTTTGACCTAATTAATTTCATATATATGTTTTTTTATATTCAAGCTTTGTGTTTTAGTAAAATAGCAAGGCACCATTCTTTATTACACTTTTCTAGTCTCATTATAACTGACTTGTCTATTTTTATAATAATCTTACTGTCTGTACTCTGTTTTGATATTCATGAGTATCTTTTTTTATCATCGCGAGCGCTTATTGCTAAGTAGATTACTTTTTGTCCATCCACAGTCTTTGTTGATATTATAGACCTTTTGCCAATTTTTAAACTCTTCTATTATTTTTAGGAGTAGATTTTTACAAGTGTATATCCATGTTATAGGATAGTGAAACCCTTGCACTGTTTTCAGATTGAATTTGTTTGATTTTGTTGTGATAAAGTCGTGAGCAAACAAATTGAAGCTAAATAATAAAGACAATAATATGGTAGATTTATTTATTAAGATTCATGATTAGATTGACACAAGATAAAGAATAAATTAAAAATTGAATAGATTTTAAACTTATAATAAATGCCTATAGAAGTATTAATGCCTGCTCTTTCTCCAACGATGAGTAAAACTGGGGGAAAGATTGTGAAGTGGTGTAAAAAAGAGCAGGATAGAGTTGAAGTAGGTGATGTCATTGCTGAAATAGAAACTGATAAAGCTATAATGGAGTTTGAATCTGTGGATGAGGGAGTTTTGGCTAAAATTTTAGTATCGGAAGGAACAAGTGGCGTACCTGTAAATCAGCTGATAGCTATAATGCTGGAAGAAGGAGAAGACAAAAGTGCGGCTGATAACTATGTTTCAGTTTCTGCTACCAGTATTGTGGCTAAGGAAAAAGTTGCAACCACCTCTTCAATGTCATCCAACTCTTTCGTATCATTTAATTCTTCAGTATTATCTAACCGTTCAATCTCCTCTCAGTGCTTGACACTGTGGGACAAGAAGGAAGGGGGTACCAAGATAACAGAAGAAAGTAGAATAAAAATAAGCCCATTAGCTAAAAAGATAGCTCAGAATGAAGGGGTTAATATTAGACGGTTAAAGGGTACTGGGCCATATGGTCGCATTATTAAAGTTGACGTGTTGGAGTTTTTAGATAGTGATATACAAATTAAAAATCGTGAAAGATCGGATGAAGATACTATAATTGAAGTAAGTAACATGCGCCAAGTGATAGCACAGCGCCTAATTGAGGCCAAACGAAATGTTCCACATTTTTACTTAACTGTAGACTGCCAAGTTGATAAGCTAATATCGCTCAAAAATGAAATTAACTCAGCAGATGTAAACAATAAAGTGACGATTAACGACTTAATTATAAAAGCTGCAGCTTTCAGCATGAAAAAATTTCCTGATATAAATTCTTCATGGATAGATAATAAGATACTGAGATATGTGAATATAGATATTTCAATCGCTGTAGCACTTGAAGATGGGCTTATCACTCCTATAGTGAAAAATGCTGATGAAAAAGGTATTTTATCTATATCAAAAGAAGTGAAAGATTTAGTAATCAGAGCAAGATCTGGAAAATTGAGACTAGAAGAATTTCAAGGTGGAGGATTTACTATCTCCAACTTAGGTATGTTCAATATAAAAGCTTTTAGCGCTATAATTAATCCACCACAATCTTGCATTATGGCTGTTGGTACATCTAAAAAACAGCCTATTGTTATCAATGAAAAAATAGAGATAGCAGAAATAATAACAGTAACACTCTCTGTTGACCACAGAATAGTTGACGGAGTGTTAGGAGCAAAGTTTTTAAATGCCTTTAAACATTATATAGAGAATCCTTTAACAATGCTTATTGAAACTAGAGCAAATATTTAGTTTGGTCAGCATTATTGTTATAAAATTGATATCTCTAAGTTTATAATCTATATAAGCTTACACCAATTCTTATTTTTAATAATTCAAATAAGTTACATTGCAGAGTTGCTTAATTACAGAGTGAAAAAGAGAGGTGATAGCTTTGCACAAAGCGCTCTCAAACAAAAGGCAATTGTATTATAAACTTTACTGCACAAAATGTTCTGTGTTTTATATAGAACTAAAGTTCTCAACAGAATTGAGTTCTGGTAAGCATGGTGGTAGGTATATAATCTCAATATTTTAGGTGCCTTTAAATTTCTTGGCTTATCTCAACTGACACAATCCATGATAAGAAAGATTTCTCTTATTCTTAAATATTGCAACATTTATTCAAGAAATGTATTCATACAATCAGTACTTATATTTAAGCGCAAATAAGATAGTACTCTTTCTATTTCTAGGATTAACTGCACTGTAAAGATGAAAATTTTTGTCTATTTAATTCTACTTTAACCTGCGTTCTAACACCCTTTTTAGACCACCAGTATTCAACTTTTAAATGTATGCAACCTCCGCGATTCATCAAAGATGAATAACTCTTGTTCAGAATACTTACCAATAGTTTCATTAAGTTTTTTAAAGTCTTCTTATCTACTTTATCTTGTTTATTGAGAATTGGTTTTGACGTAATATACGAAAACTTCATTTTTTGCATATGTTTGTAGACTTCTGGCATTTAAGCCAAATTTTTTCTAGATTACTATTATCATTCCTTTAATGGTGATATTAGATTTTTTTGTATACATACTCAACCTGTTCAAATTGCTTTGATTCAATCTAGTTTTTCTACCCCTTTGAGGTAAAGTAAACAGTTTTTCTTTTTTTTCAAATTTTAGGTGCTTTATTCATACAGTTAGTGCTGTTCTTGAAATACAAGGTATTCTTGATACGGCTGTTATATTGTGCTTTTTGCTACAATTACAGCATTTAATTTTTTTGCAACGTATGCATTATTTCGCACTTTCTTCAGTATTTATTTTGCTGATTTCACGATTTTTTCATTCAATGATTTTGATTTTTATGCCATCTAAACATCGCTATTTTACTTACTTCAGTAAGGCTTCCTTTTCCATTATTGTTTATCCGTTCTTTATACAGTAAGACTTGGTATTAAAACACAGGTTAAAGTAAAATTGGGTAGACAAAATTTTTATTTCTACAGTCAGTTAATCCTAGAAATAGAAAGAGTTCTAGCTTGTTTACGCTTAAATGTAAGTACTGATTGTATGAGTATATTTTTTGAATAAATGTTGCAATGTTTTAGAATGGGAGAAGTATTTTTTGTTATAGATTGTACTAGTTGGTATAAGTCAAAATTTAAAGGTGCCTAAAAATATCGAGGTTATATATTTATCACTGTACTTACCTGAACTCAATCATATTGAGGGATTTTGGTTGTATATAAAACGGAATATTTTGCGTAATAAAGTCTGTAATATAATTGCTTAGTTTGAGAGTGCTTTGTACAAATTTATTTCCTTTTTTTTGCTTCACAATTAAATAACTCTACGATTTAACTTATTTGACTTATTGTTACTAGAATTAGTATTAAAACTGATTTAATGTGCAAAAAGTCTATTGTATAATTTATTTAACCACATATGAAAATTTTAGTTTGATTAAAACGGATAAAGGTTGTATTACTGTTTAATATAGAATATGGCCGAAAAACGATCCCGTAGCTCAGTCGGTAGAGCAACTGACTTTTAATCAGTGGGTCGCGCGTTCGATTCGCGCCGGGATCACTAAAGTCTCGGAAAGCATGATGAAAGAACAGGACAAAGTATTCACTAATTTGAATGGTAAAGAAACTCCACTACTCAATGGTGCAAAAAAACGTGGTACTTGGCAAAAAACAAAAAAAATATTGGATTTAGGATCAGAAAAAATCATTGATGAAATAAAAAAATCTGGCTTAAGAGGTCGAGGTGGGGCGGGATTCTCTACTGGGCTTAAGTGGAGCTTTATGCCTAAGAATCCTTCAAAAGAGCAACCGACATACTTAGTAATCAATGCGGATGAATCGGAACCTGGTACATGTAAGGATAGAGATATATTGCGGTATGAGCCGCACAAATTGCTTGAAGGGATTCTTCTGGCTGGTAGGGCAATTAGTACGTCTGTTGCGTATATTTATATTAGGGGTGAATTTTATAATGAATATTTAGTTTTAAAACAAGCACTTGAAGAAGCATATAAAGAAGGTCTAATTGGAAAGAATGCATGCAAATCAGGTTATGATCTTGACGTGTTTATCCATAGAGGTGCAGGGGCTTATATATGTGGAGAAGAAACAGCTCAGCTTGAATCAATTGAGGGGAAAAAGGGCTTTCCCCGCATGAAACCTCCATTTCCTGCGAATATTGGACTTTTTGGCTGCCCAACCATGATAAACAATGTTGAGACTATAGCTATGGTTCCAGACATTCTGCGTCGTGGGGGGGAGTGGTTTGCATCTCTTGGCAAACCAAATAATACTGGTACTAAGATCTTTTGTATTTCAGGGCATGTAAATAATCCGTGTAATGTTGAAGAAGAACTTGGAATTCCTCTGCGTGAATTGATTGAAAAGTGTGCGGGTGGAGTACGAGGGGGTTGGGATAATTTGCTTGCTGTAATACCTGGTGGGTCTTCAGTACCATTAATTCCAAAATCTATATGTGATATTATTGAAATGGATTTTGATTCATTAAGGGCGGCACAGTCAGGGCTTGGTACTGCTGCAGTAATAGTGATGGATAAATCAACTGATATAATAGCTGCAATAGAAAGGTTGTCGCACTTCTATATGCACGAATCATGTGGACAGTGCACACCATGCCGCGAGGGTACTGGATGGATGTGGAGGATTATGAAAAGGATGGTAACAGGAAATATTAAGCCTAGTGAAATAGATAAATTACTTGACCTTACAACTCAAATAGAAGGTCATACGATTTGTGCACTTGGTGATGCTGCAGCTTGGCCAATTCAAGGATTAATCAGACATTTTCGCCACGTTATTGAAGAGAGGTGTACGTTCAGCAAAATGGTAAAATAAGATAGAGCGGAAGTGAGATAATATAATAAATTAGAACTATTCAAAAGTCTAGAGTGGAAAAAATAGCAAAGTTAGACTAATTCTTATTGTTAATGGATCATAAACTACATTGCAGAGTTATTTAATTGTAAAGTGAGAAAGAGAAGGTAATAAACTTGCACAAAGCACTCTCGAGCAGATCAACTGTATTACAAATTTTATTATGCAAAATACTCTATTTTATATACAACTAGAGTCCCTCAATAGAATTGAGCTCAGGTGAGTATGGTGGTAGATATATGATCTCAATATTTTTGGTACCTTTAAATTTTTGACTTATTTCACTAGAACAATTCAGGATAAGAAAGACTTCTCTTATTTTTAAATATTGCAACATTTGTTCAAAAAATATATTGATGCAATCAGTACTTAATATTTAAGCTCAAATGAGCTAGAACTCTTTCTATTTCTAGGATTAATTGTACTGTAGAGATGAAAATTTTATTTATCTGATTCTACTTTGATCTGCGTTCTAATACCCTTTTTAGACTACCAGTATTAAATTTTCAAATGTGTGTTAACCGCGATTCATCAAAGATGAGCAACTCTTGTTCAGAATACTTATCAATAGTCTCATTAAGTTTTTTAAAGTCTTCTTATCTACTTTATCTTGTTCATTGTAAATTGGTCTTGACGTAATATATGAAAACTTCATTTTTTGTATATTACTGTAGACTTCTGATGTTCAAGCGAAATTTCTCCTAGATTACTATTATCATTCCTTTAATGGTAATATTGGATTTTTATATATACTTCAACCTGTTTAAATTGTTTTAATTCAATCTAATTTTTCTACCACTTTGAGATGGAGTAAACAATTTTTCTTTTCTTCCAAATTTTAAGTGCTTTATTCATACGGTTAATGCTGTTCTTGAAATACAAGATATTCTTGATACAGCTGTTATACAGTGTTTTTTGCTACAATTACAGTATTTATTTTTTTACAACATGTGCATTATTTTGCACTTTCTTCAGCATTTCTTTTGCTGATTTCACGATTTTTTCATTTCATAATTTTGGTTTTGATGCCATTTAAATATTGCTATCTTACTTACTTCAGTATTGTCTATGCGTTTCTTGTATAGTGAGAATTGATATAAGTCTTAAACGCTGTAATTTAGCTGCTTTTAAACTGCAACTAACTTTTGCTTTAATGTTTAAGAAATTGACTAAATAGAAAAAGGCAAAAGAACTACAGTTAGGTAACTAGTTATTTATATTTAACTTTCTAAACACGGCGTCTTTTTATTCTAACGCTTAACAACTACAATTTAGTTGCTTTTAATCTACAATTATTCCAATCATAGTATCAAGAAAATTACTAACAGTAAAAAAGACAAAAGAAAATACATGACAGCTAATTATTCACTATCATTTTACCAGTTACATTTTAAAATATTTTTAAGCGATTAGCAAGCTAATTCACAGCACTGGTTGGTATACAGATAACGATGCAAAAAACATTAAGGTGCACATAGTACAAAAAATCAAACATGAGGCACCAGACATGTTAAGCTTTTTTGTCATTTAATATGTACAGAAAAGGTAAATAACTAGTTTTAATGCTAGGTAAGGAAGAAGATGGTGAAGTTTGTCAAGAGATTTTTGTATTTCCCATAAGCTGTGCAAATGATGTCCTTCTTAAGTAAGCTTGTATTCATTTTATTTTCCATAATAGTTAAAAATTAGTGGAAAGTTACTGCAAGTTTATGTATTTATAAACTATAATAATTGAAGGTATGCGATATATGGACGATTTTATAAAAGTTAAGGGTGCAAGAGAGCATAATCTGCAAGGTGTAGATGTCAATATACCAAAAAATAAGTTAGTTGTTATAACTGGGCTAAGTGGCTCTGGCAAATCTAGCCTTGCGTTTGATACAATTTATGCAGAAGGCCAACGTAGATATATTGAAAGCCTGTCAGCTTACGCGCGTCAATTTCTTAACATTCAAGATAAACCAGATGTTGAATCGATTACGGGCCTCTCTCCTGCAATATCCATTAATCAGAAGTCAATTTCAAAAAATCCAAGATCAACGGTTGGAACTGTTACTGAAATTTACGATTACTTGCGCTTAATGTATGCGCGAATAGGAGTACCTTATTCGCCTGCAACAGGATTGCCAATAACAAAGCAAACTGTATCTCAAATTGCAGATATTATAATGGCGCTACCTTTAGAAACTAAAATACATATACTTGCTCCCATTGTACGTGGTAGAAAGGGAGAATATCTCAAAGAGATATTAGAAATAAAAAAGCAAGGCTATGTGAGGTTAGAAATAGACGGTGAGATACATAACATAGATGCTTTACCTAAGATCGATGAAAATAAGAAACATGACATTTTCGTTGTTACAGATAGGATATTGGTATCAGACGATATAGGAAATCGATTACCCAGTAGTATAGAATCAGCATTGAGGCTTGGCCACGGCTTAATGTACGCAAAAATAATAAGCTTGCCTGATAATCATAATTCCAAGTATAAAAATGGTCAAATTTTAATTTTCTCAGAAAATTTTGCATGTCCTGAATCTGGTTTCGCTCTTGAGGAAGTGGAACCAAGATTATTCTCTTTTAATAGTCCTTACGGTGCATGTTATTCATGTAATGGGCTTGGTAAAAAGCTGGATATTGACATAAAGCTGATAGTACCAGATGAAACGCTTTCAATATCTGAAGGTGCTTTAAGGCCAGTGGGATCAATATCTCGTCAAGTACATGCAAGCTATGGATTTTTGAAAAATGTGATCTTATCACTGGCTGAAGATCGTAAATTTAGCCTTGACGCTCCGTGGAAGAATATAGATCAAAATGTAAAAGATGTAATATTTTTTGGTTCTAAAGAAATGAAATTTCAAGGTTTAGTAGATATCTTAAAAAATCAGATAGATTATGACGAAACGCTTATTGAACGATATTGCTCTGTCACTAACTGTAAGGAGTGCGTTGGTTTTAGAATAAGAAAGGAAGCACTAACAGTGAAGATTGATGGTAGACATATAGGTGAGATATCTAGGCTCAGTATAGATGAATTTCTTAAATGGTTTAAGAATCTACCGAGCAAGCTTACAGAACAACAGAAGCAAATCTCAAATAAGATATTAAATGAAATAATTAAGAGGCTAACTTTTTTAAAGAATGTAGGGTTGAGTTATCTTACACTTGATCGTGAATCAAGCACTCTCTCTGGTGGTGAGAGTCAAAGAATCAGGCTTGCTTCACAAATCGGTTCAGGGTTAACAGGTGTTCTATATGTGCTTGATGAACCATCAATAGGCCTTCATCAATGCGATAATGACCGATTAATTGCCACACTTAAAAAGTTGAGAGATATGGGAAACACCGTGATTGTTGTTGAGCATGATGAAGATACAATAATGGCTGCTGATTATGCAATTGATATTGGTCCTGGAGCTGGTGTAAATGGAGGGAAAATTGTTGCAGAAGGAACACCAGATCAAGTGCAAAAGAGCTCAATAAGCATAACAGGGCAATATTTAAGTGGAAAGAAAACAATCTCAATTTCAAAAAGAAGAAAGCGAGCAACTCAGTACATAAAAGTGATAAATGCGCGTGAGAATAACTTAAAAAATATAGATGTTGAGTTTCCTATAGGGAATCTTGTTTGCGTAACTGGGGTATCAGGGGGGGGAAAATCAAGTTTAGTTATAGAAACTTTATATAAATATTTGGCACGTAAAATGTATGGTTCATCTGCGAAGTATGGTCAATGTGATAAGATTGAAGGTTTTGAATATATAGATAAAATTATAGAAATAGACCAATCGCCAATTGGTAGAACTCCAGCATCGAATCCAGCAACATATGTCGGCATTTTCACTCATGTAAGAAATTGGTTTGCAGGTCTTCCAGAATCAAAAGCACGAGGCTATAACATAGGCAGATTTTCGTTTAATACTAAGGGAGGGAGGTGTGAAGCGTGTAAAGGTGATGGACATTTAAGAATAGAAATGCATTTTTTACCTGACGTTTATGTCAAATGTGAGCAGTGTAAAGGTCGGCGATATAATCGAGAAACGCTAGAAGTTACTTACGAAGGAAAATCAGTTTCTGACATACTTGATATGACAATAGATCAAGCGTGTGATTTTTTTAAAAACCTTTCAATGGTAAAAGAAAAGCTGATTTCTTTGCGGGAAGTAGGACTTGGTTATATAAAACTTGGACAGCCGTCAACAACATTGTCTGGAGGTGAAGCACAACGGATAAAACTCTCCAGAGAGCTATCAAAAAGGTCTACTGGGAAAACATTATACATTCTTGATGAACCAACGACAGGATTGCATTTTGAAGATGTAAATAATTTACTGAAGATACTTCATAAGTTAGTCGATCTAGGAAATACTGTTATAGTCATTGAGCACAACTTACATGTTATAAAAACTGCAGATTATATAATAGACATTGGTCCAGAGGGTGGGGTAAAAGGCGGTGAAGTGATTGCCACAGGAACTCCAGAAGAAATAATAGATATACCAGAAAGTATTACTGGTAAGTATCTTAAGCCATATCTGTTAAAGTTAGTCAAGGTATAAAGTTGTTATAGTAATTAGGGTATCTAGCGCCAATTCTCACTGTACAAGAAATGGATAGACAATAATAGAAAAGAAGCCATACTGAAGTAAGTAGAATAGCAAGATTTAATGGCATTTGAAATTAAAATTTTTAGATAAAAAAGTCATGTAATCAGCAAAAAAAACGTGAAGAGAGTGTAAAATAATGCATATGTTGTAAAAAAACTAATGCTGTAATTATAGCAAAAAAGTACTGTATAACAGCTGTAGTAAGAATATGTTGCATTTTAAGAACAGTACTAGCTGTATGAATAAAGCACCTAAAATTTGGAAGAAAAGTAAAATTGTTTACTTTCTATCAAAGTTGTGGAAAAACTAGGTTGAATTAAAGTCAATTTAGATAAGCTGAAGTATGAATATAAGAGAACTCTAAAATATATAAAAATGAAGTTTTTACATATCATGCTAAGACCAATTTACGGTGAATAAGACAAAGGTAAATAGAAAGCGTTTTAAAAGAACTTAATGAGATTATTAATAAGTACTCTGAACAAGAAGTTTTTCTTTGAAGAATTGCGGTTTACACGCATTTGAAAATTGAATACGAGTAGTTTAAAAATGGCGTTAGAACGCAGGTTAAAGTAAAATATAGGTAGATAAAACTTTTGTCTCTATAGTGCAGTTAGTCCTGAAAATGAAGAAAATTTTAGCTTATTTGTATTGGATGTATCAACACTGATTGTATGAATATATTTCTTAACAAATATTGCAATATTTAGGAACATGAGAAGTTTTTCTTGTCATATGGATTGACTTAAAGTGCTTTGTACAAATTTATTGCCTCTTTTTCTTACTCTACAATTAAACAATTCTGTAATGTCACTTATTTAAATCTACTAACAGTGAGAATTAGTATTAACATGGCTTCTTTCCCATTATTATCCGTCTGTTCTTTTTGCAGTAAGAATTAGGCTAAAGCCTAAATTTGCTACGTACTTCTGATAGTGTCAAAGGAAAATAAACAGCTATTATTTTTTTAGTAACCAAGTAAAATAGAACAAAAAATTATGAGGAAGCTTTGAAAAACAAGATAAAAAAAATGATAATTTCAGGAAAGGAAGTGTGGCCAATTATTGAGGGTGGTAAGGGTATTGCAATTAGTAATGGAAGATCAAGTGGAGCATTTGCAGCAGCAGGTGCTGTTGGAACGTTTTCTGGCGCAAATGCTAAGCTTATTGATGATAACGGTGAGTTAGTACCGTTGATTTACAAAGGTAAAACAAGAAATGAAAAACATGAAGAGTTGATTGAATATAGTATCTGGGCTGGAATTAGTCAGGCAAGAATAGCAAATGAAATATCAAGAGGTCGTGGAAGAGTGCATATGAATGTGCTTTGGGAAATGGGTGCGGCAGAACGTGTACTTCATGGTATATTAGAAAAAGCAAAGGGCTTGGTTCATGGTATTACCTGCGGTGCCGGTATGCCTTACAGGCTTGGAGAAATTGCAGCCAAATATCAGGTTTATTATTATCCTATTATTTCATCAGTACGTGCTTTTAGAGCATTGTGGAAACGCGCTTACCAAAAAATATCTTCTTTTTTACTTGGTGGAGTAGTATACGAGGATCCGTGGCTTGCTGGAGGGCATAACGGATTAAGTAATACTGAGGATCCGGAGTTACCCCAAGCTCCATTTGAAAGAGTTGTAGAACTTAGGTCTTTTATGAACGAAATCGGTCTTTCAGAAACACCAATTGTTATGGCAGGGGGAGTGTGGCATTTAAAAGATTGGGAACATTGGTTTGACAATCTGCAAATTGGGCCAATAGCTTTTCAGTTTGGTACTCGTCCGCTTTTAACGAAAGAAAGCCCAATTTCTGCAGATTGGAAAAAGAGGTTATTAACTTTGGAAGAAGGTGATGTATTTTTGAATAAGTTCAGTCCAACTGGGTTTTACTCATCTGCAGTAAGAAATAACTTCATACGCGAGTTACAGGAACGAAATTCACGTCAAGTAAAATTTTCAGAAAATGCCAGCGAGGAGTTTGATAATGAATTTATAATTGGTGCAAGAGGTAGAAAGATTTACCTTACTTCAAAAGACAAGGAATTGGTAAATATATGGACTGAAGCAGGGTATACAGAAGCAATGAGAACTCCAGATACAACTGTTATTTTTGTAACGCCAGATAAATTTGCAGAGGTTAGACAAGATCAAATTAATTGCATGGGATGTTTGAGTCATTGTATATTTAGTAATTGGAAAGATCATGGCAATCATTCGACGGGGCGAAAGCCGGATCCGCGAAGTTTTTGTATACAAAAGACATTGCAAAATATTATACATGACGGCAATATTGAAAATGAGCTTATGTTTTCTGGGCACAGTGTGTACAAGTTTAAGCAAGATCCGTTTTATAAAAATGGCTACATACCGACAGTAAAAGAGCTAGTAAAAAGAATATTGACAGGGCATTAAATTGTCCTCTCTTGATAAAGGAATATTACTTTATTATGATGAATATTTATTAATTTAATCTTAATTTAGAGAAATATCATATCACTAGTAAGAATGTTTTAAAGTTATGCATTATGCTCTATTAAGAAGTAGAGTGATAATAGTAACGTTAGGGGATTTTTATAATTTTGTGATATACAAAATGTCACAGATATTAAAATGAAGAAAATTTTAAAAGGGTTATATAAAAGATTTGTGTGCTAGGATTCAAGCAGTGGACGGGATATGGGAGTGATTTATGTAATGAAAAAAGTGATGAGCAATTTACTACACATATACATACACAATAGAAATTTAGATTTTTGTAATTATTTACCATTCAATGTTATATTGATTCTTTGCTTGGTGAGCTTGGTTATATTACAGTTATCTATGGCAATACCATTAGCAAAAGCAAGGAAAATAGGAAAAGGCTTAAAAGATAGTAGAAAGGTGTTAGCCTTAGGTTATAATAGTGCGTATTACTTTCTATGTTGGTATGTGCTTTTTTGCTACTATAGTAGCAAAAAGTGGCAAGAAAAGAAGGAAAGCTAGATTAGCTGGATATAAACCTAAAGTGTTTAGAAATATTGAGTTTGTAGTTATAATGATTCCTACTATACAAAGAATAAACGACAATAATGGAAAAGAAGACTTACTGAAGTAAGTAAAATAGCAAAGTTTGAATGTCGTTAGAATCAATAATTTTTAGGTGGAAAAAGTTATGGAATTAGCAAAAGAAACGCTGAAGAAAATGTAAAACAAATGCGTAAGCAAAAATGTGTTGCATTTCAAGGTCAGCATAACTACATAGATAAAGTACTTAAAATTTAGAAGAGAAGAAAATTGTTCACTTTTCTTCAACATTGTAGAAAAATCAGATTTGGATCAGAATCAATTTGAATAAATTGAAGTGTAAATACAAGAGAACTCTAATATTACCGTTAAAGAAATGAGAATAAGAATTTAAGAAAAATTTAGCTTAAATGTCAGCAAGTTTACAGCACAGCGTAATATGCAAGAAATGAAGTTTTCGTATATTACGTTAAAACCAATCAACAATGAGCAAGATAAAGGTAGATAAGAAAAGTTAAAAAATTTAATGAGATTATTGGTAAGTATTCTGGGCAAGAATTATTCATCTTTGATGAATTGCGGTTACACATTCGTAAGTTGAGTATGGATGGTTTAAAAAGGGTGTTAAAACCTAGGTAAAGTAGAATTAGGTAGACAAAATTTTTATCTCTATAAGAGCAATTAATACTAGAAATAGAAAAGGTTCTAGCTTATTTGCACCAGGAAGCTTTTCTTGTTATGGATTGTGTTAATTGGGATAAGTCGAAAAGTTTAAAGGTGTCTAAAAATATTGAATTATATACCTATAACCATGCTCACCAAAGCTCAGTTCTGTTGAGAGACTTTGATTCTATATAAAATAGAACATTTTGCATAATAAAGGCAATAATATAATTGCTTTGCTTGAGAGCGTTTCGTGCAAATTTATTACCTCTCTTCTCACTCCGCAATGTCACTTATTTGGCCTATTAACAATGAGAATAAGTGTTACTAATAGTCTCAATTAAATTGAGAGGACTTTTCTCTTATCTATCTTTATCTTGCTCATTGTTGATTGGTTTTAACGTAATATACGAAAACTTCATTTCTTGCATATTACGCTGTGCTGTAAACTTGCTGACATTTAAGCTAAATTTTTCTTAAATTCTTATTCTCATTTCTTTAACGGTAATATTAGAGTTCTCTTGTATTTACACTTCAATTTATTCAAATTGATTCTGATCCAAATCTGATTTTTCTATAATGTTGAAGAAAAGTGAACAATTTTCTTCTCTTCCAAATTTTAGGTACTTTATCCATGTAATTATGCTGCCCTTAAAATGCAACATATTTTTGCTTATACATTGTTTTATACTTTCTTCAGCGTTTCTTTTGCTTGATTCCACAACTTTTTCACCTATCAATTATTAATTCTAACGACATCAAACCTTGCTATTTTACTTGCTTCAGTAAGTCTTCTTTTCCATTATTGTCATTTATTCCTTGTATACTAAGAATTAGTATAACCTTTAGTCTTAAATATTTAAGAAGTTTATTTAATGAGAAAAAGAACACTTGATTGGTATCTATTTAAAAATATCAGCGTTTTTTATGTTTTAAACACTTAACAATTGCGACTTAGCTGCTTTTTATCGTAACTAAGCCTTTGATCATCAATATTAAAGGAATTTTCCTAGTAGGAAAAAGACAAAAAATATTTTATGATAGTGGAAACTTGGGAAATATTGCAGAGATATAAGGTACACATAGTGCAAAGAGATTAATATAAGACGCCAATTACGTGGTACTTCGTTGTTCTATCTGCATAGTAGATTGAAAATAGATGAATACCTTTAGCTTCTTAGTTAAGGAGGATGACAAGGCTTATCAAGAGATTTTTTCGTTTTTATGACCTTACTTAAGTACCTCTATAACATAAGCAAAATAAACTGTGTATTTTTTCAATAAATTGACTATGCTAAAGTCATGCAAAAGCGTCATATAACCATTTGTCTTGTACCACTTCTTATAATAGGCATCTTATTCTTAGTACGTCCTATGATTTTCCCGTGTTTAATGTCTATCGTCGTTGCATATCTATTTAATCCGCTAGTAATAAAGTTTGGGAAGTATGGAATATCACGCCTATATTCTGTAGTTTTCATAATATTTGTCCTGCTAATGATCTTTATACTAACTGTTATGTTAATTTTACCCATTACATATGTTCAAATTACTTCAATATTAAATTTTTTAGTAAGTAAAGTGCCTTCATTAAACCTTAAAATTATTCCATCCATACTAGAATTTCTTAATATAAAGATTGACAATAGTTTGTTTGATCACTCATCTAAAAATTTAGCAGAAAATTACAGCGATTATGTATCTTATTTTATAAATGCTTTTAATATTGCCAGTAACTTTGCAATCCAGGTATTAAGCTCAAGCTTCAACTTAATCCATATAGTATCATTAGTAGTGATCACTCCAGTAATGCAATTCTATATATTGCGTGATTGGCCTCTCATCGTAAGAAAAGTTAATAAATTAGTTCCTATTCCTTATAGAAAAGGAGTTGTAAGTTATTTTTCAGAAGTAGATTTTATTATATCTAATTACTTGAAAGGGCAGGCAAATGTGTGCATTTTTATGACAGCTTTTTATTCTATAGGTCTTGGTATGATCGGATTAAAATATCCTATTACTATTGGAATTTTATCAGGAACACTAACATTTATACCTTATATAGGACCATTGTTATATACTGTTATTGGCTTTTTAAGTGCCGTTACTCAATTTAGTGAATGGTTTGAAAGTATTGCAGTTCTACTGTTATTTGGTGTCGGGCAGTTAATAGATGCAAATATATTGGTTCCTTTATTGATAGGAAAAAAGGTTCATGTGCATCCGGCTATAATCATTATTGGAATTACTATATGTATCTCATATTTTGGTCTCATGGGAATATTACTTTTTGCTCCAATAATAGCAATATTTACTGTATCGGTAAGGTATATAATCAATCTTTATCTTAAAAGTGAGTTTTATAAAAGTGGCTAATAGATTTTTTCATAACCAACTTATAATAAGAAGAAATGAGTTGTAGAATGCCTGATGGTTCTTAAAGAAGAAAGCGAACAAATTTTGGCAAAAAGATTATTAATCAGGGACACAAGATGTTTAACATGCAACTGAATTTATTTAACAATAATCAGGTTGATTATAGTCGGCAAAATTATATTGTTTTAGATGAAAATAAGCTTGTATATGATGCAGTAATTAATGATTTATCTTGGAAATGCTTGTTTCTCTTTGGGCCTAAAGGCTCTGGCAAAACTCACCTTGCTCACATTTGGCAGTCGATAAGCAATGCAATCTTTGTCAATGTAAACGACTTTATAAGTGAGATTGGGAATAGCGATGCTTTTATTTTAGAAGATGTGCAAGATATTCAAGATGAAGCAACTCTATTACACTGTTATAACTACATGAAAGAAAATAACAAGAGATTGCTAATTACTTCCTCAACTTCACTAAAAAAGCTCAATTTTAAATTGAAAGACTTAAGCTCTCGCATATTATCAACTATCAGCGTAAAAATTCCATCTGCAAGCGAGGAATTATTGCGAATTATGTTAATGAAAAGATTTTCAGATAAACAATTGAAAATTAATTTGAAAGTGATTAATTATATTTTAGCAAGAATAGAGCGTTCTTTTTGTAGCGTTACTAGGATTATAGAGAAAATAGATAATGGATTTGTGGGATCAAATGTTACCATTCCTTTTGTTAGCACTTTACTAAAAAAGGATACTATGTGATTCCTTTTTTTTGTAGATAATTTTTTGCGTATACTGAAAGTTTGTTGACATTCGTGACACTGGTGCCTCTGCATTGTTATGCTAAGACTATAAAAATGTTATTTTATAATATAAATATTAATGAATATGGTTAAGAGGCAGTATATTATAGTATAACTCACTTTGTAAGATGTTTTTTGGAGATTTGATGTTATAATTTAACTATGGTAAAAGCAAGATTGAATCTAAAAAAAAGGTTAAGACGAAAGTTTGTTATACTTATCCTATTGATAAATGCTTTATTTGTTTCGTATTTTTTAATAAGGAATACGAATAACATTTCCAGTCAAATGATAGTAAAAGAAATAGATATAGGAGCTGATAATGAAAAATAGGCAGTTACATGATAAAAAAGAAAATCTTTACATCACATATTACATAGATGCTTTAGTGTCAGAAAGGTCCGCTACACAAAATACTTTGGAAAGTTATCGTTCTGATTTACATCAACTTGAAGCTTTTCTGCTGAAAAGCGGTACTACTTTGGTTGGTGCAGGTAAAACTAATATTAAAGATTATGTAAAGTTTCTATGCACACAAAAAAAATACAAAAGCAGTTCTATATCAAGGAAAATATCTGCTATGAAAAATTTTTATAAATGCCTGTTTAATGATGGGATAATAGATTTTAATCCAGCTCCAGCTAATGATGATGAGTTGAAAAATCCAAAGGTTTTTCGTCCTTTGCCCAAGTATTTAAGTGTTAAAGAAATGTTTTTGCTAATGGACACAGTTAGAAAGTCAGCAAATGAATCGAGTAAAGAGATAAATAGCAGAAGGTTATGTGCTATCTTAGACATCTTATACTCTTCAGGAGTACGTATCTCTGAGCTAATTAGCATAAAATTATATGAAGTGTCACATTTATTAAACAGTAGTGACAAAGAATGTTATATAATAATAAAAGGAAAAAACAGTAAAGAAAGGCAAATCTTCTTTAATGAGCAAGCATTGCAAAGCCTTAGAAATTATTTGTTAGTTCGCAATAATCTGATTTCTGACGGAAAGGAATCTGATTGGTTATTTCCAGGTAATAAGCCTAGTAAGGCAATTACAAGACAGAGAATCGGTCAATTGATTAAGGAACTAGCAAAAAAATGCAATATTGATAAAAACAAAATCTCCCCACATGTGATTAGGCATTCCTTTGCTACTCATCTACTAGATAGTGGAGCAAGCATTATGTTGATACAGAAAATTCTTGGACATACTAACCTTTCTACAACACAAATATACACTCATATTGCTAACAAAAAATTAAAGGATAAATTAGTTGATTCGCATTCTATCACTCAGGTAATCAATAGTTAGACTTGTTATTTTTAATTTATGGTAAAGTTAAATTCAAATAAGTTCATTTAGGACGACAGGCTTTTGTGATTTCAAGTTTATTGTTTAATTTTTTTCTTATACTGTGGGAAGTGTTCTATACTTTGGGTGCTCTTCCTGTAATTTTCTTTCCTGCACATGTGATAACTATTTTTCTTATTTGCTCAGCAAGGGTTGTATTACTCATGCTTCGTTTACTATGTGGAATTAAATACGAAGTTAGGGGAATGGAAAATATTCCAAAACATCCTTTTATAATTGCCTCTAAACACCAATCTCCACTTGAAACATTTATCTTTATACTTTTATTTAGAAACGCGGTTTTTATTTTGAAACGTGAACTAAAATGGATTCCTTTTATTGGCTTGCATCTTATGGCGCTTAGAATGATTTTTATTAACCGTTTAGATGGCGTTAATGCTATGCGCCGTATCATCAAGCTAGCAAGAATGCGTATAGTAGAAAATAGAAGCATAATAATATTTCCTGAAGGTACTAGAACAGCTGCAAAGCAAAAAACAAAATATCAACCAGGTATTGCTGCTTTGTATAGTGTGTTATCTATTCCTGTATTACCTGTCGCTTTAAATACCGGTTTATTTTGGCCAAAGAGCATACTTTCTATGAGAAGGAATTCAGGGAAGGCAGTAATAGAGGTATTGCCTCCAATATATCATGGATTAAATAAAAATGAGTTCTTAGAAAATTTGGAAAAAATTATTGAAGAAAGGAGTAATGAACTAACTGCAGAGAAAAACTAGTATTGCAAATCAGTAAGAAAATTTTATAATGAAAGGAGAGTACAGTGTTTAAGGTATTAATACATGGCAAATCATAAGAATGCTAAAAAGATGATAAAGGTAATAGCGAAGCGCACTTTGATAAATAAAATGCGTAAAAGTAAAACTCGCACTGCTGTTAGAAAATTGATTGATATAATTAAGTCTAGCAATAAAGAAAATGTCATTCCAGCATTTCGAAACGCCGAGTCTAGTTTACACAAGTGTGTTAGTAAAGGTGTTATCCATAAAAACGCTGCTGCACGTAAAATAAGTCGCTTGAATGCAAAAGTAAAAGCATTGATGACCGCTTAACGTGATTAATGCAAAGTTAACCGTTCAATTTATATGCTTCCGCAAAATTCAAGTAGCTTAAATGATGAATAAAAAAGCGTTATTGGAACTAAGCAACGGACTAAAAATTGAGTTACCTGTATTAAGCGGAACAATAGGTTTTGATGTGTTAAATATTAAAGATTTATGTAAGGCCACAGGGTTACTCACCTATGATCCAGGATTTGTTTCCACAGCTTCGTGTTCTTCTGCAATTACATTCATTGATGGAGATAAAGGAATTCTTAGGTATAGAGGTCATGATATAGCTGATTTAGCAAAAAACAATGATTTTACTGCTGTAATTTATTTGCTACTCTATGGTAAATTGCCTAATCTAGAACAATACAAAAAATTTTTTCTAAAAATACAAGAATTATCTAAAGTACCTGGGCAGGTTGTAAATGTAATTAAAACATTTCCAAAAGCTGCTCACCCTATGTCAATTTTAATTGCGTGTTTTGCAAGTTTGTCAGCGCTTTATTACGAGAAATATGGTAACAATGTCAGTAATGAAAACCTAGATTTTGGAATCTCTGTAATAGCGCAGGTTCCTGCAATTATTGCTATGATTTATAGGCATACCTATAATCAGGAATTTATAGATACTGATAATGAATTGAGCTATAGCAAAAATTTCTTAAGAATGATGTTTGGTAATGCTCTTACTAACGAGAAAAGTCACCTTTTTGCTAAAGCCTTAGACAAAATATTTATTCTTCATGCTGATCATGAGCAGAATGTGTCAACAGCAGCTGTCAGAGTAGTAGGATCAGCTGGTTCTAATTTATTTGCATGTCTTTCTGCAGGGGTTGCTGCACTTTGGGGACCTGCACATGGTGGAGCTAATGAGGCAGTTGTAAATATGTTAAAGGAGATAGAGCAAAGCGGGAATGTAAATAAATTTATTAAAAAAGCTAAAGATGACAAAGACCCATTTAAATTAATGGGATTTGGGCATCGTGTTTATAAAAATTACGATCCACGTGCACGTATATTGAAAGATGCTTGTGATGAATTTTTAAATAAGCTAGAACAAAATAGTGAACTGCTCAAGATTGCAAAAGAACTTGAAGAAATAGCTTTAAAAGATAAGTATTTTGTTGTGCGTAAGTTATATCCAAATGTTGATTTCTATTCAGGTATAATAATGAATGCTATCAATATTCCTTCAACCATGTTCACACCTATTTTTGCACTTGCAAGAACTACTGGGTGGGTTGCTCAGTGGTATGAAATGGTAAATGATAAAGAAACCAAGATTTGTAGGCCAAGGCAGCTCTATGTTGGTAAATGAGCTGTCATTTACAGGCAGTAGTGTAGCAGAAAAACCTTAAGCAAGTATAACCATTAAATTAAGATAGATTGAGCTTAGATGTGCAATAATAGAGACGGTGTTTGTGAGTTAAACATAGAAATTACTTGATAATCTTATCAATTCCCTTACCGTGGTGGTACTTTGGGACTGAAATTTATCTTTAATCTTTGTTTTATGCTAGTTTCCACTGTACAAGGAATGGATAGACGATAATGAAAAAGGAGCTATACTGAAGTATAGTAGAATAGCGAAGTTTAAAAAGTACAGTATAACTGCCTTAGTGAAAATAAGTTACATTTCAAGAGCAGCACTAACTGTGTAGATAAAGCACCTAAGATTTGGAAGAGAAGAAAAATTATTTATTCTTTTTCAAAGTTGTAGAAAAACTAGATTGGATCAAAGTCAATTGGAACAAGTTGAAGTATGGGTACAGAAAAATCCTAGTATTACCATGAAAGGAATGAGAATATGTAGAAAATAAAATTTTCATATATTACGCCAAGATCAGTTCACAGTGAATAAGATAAAAGTAGATAGGAGAAGTTTAAGAAAAATTTAATGAGACTATTGGTAAGTATTCTAAACAAGAGTTATTTTTTTGGTGAACTATGGTTTAATACACATTAAAAAATTGGATACGTGTGATTTTAAAAGGGCTAAATATAGATTAAAGTAAAATGAAGTAGACAAAGTTTTTGTCTCTACAGTGCAGTTAATCTAGAAATGGAGGGAGTTCTAGCTTATTTGCACTGAGCATCAACACTGATTGTATGAATATATTTCTTGAACAAATGTTACAATGTTTAAGAATATAAGAAACCTTTCTTGTTATGACTTATATAAGTTGACATGAGTCAAAAAATTGAGAAGTATCTACCACCGTACTCCTAGGCTTAATTCTATGTTGCATATGAAACAAAATATTTTGCTCAATAAAGAGTCTATAATATACAATTGCTTTGCTTAGGAGAGCTTTGTGCAAATTTATTTTGCCTTTTCTTCCTCACTACACAATTAAATAACTTTGCAATGTTACTTATTGTCCTGTTAATAATGAGAATTAGTATTACTTGTTGGGTCAGCAATATTTAGAGCAAAAATATGAGGAGAGCGGTAATAATTTAAAAAATCTGTCATTGTAATTCTATGCCTAACACAAATCACTTCTGTCATTCTGTCAGTAAAAAATTTTCTAATGCGAGTATCAGCTACTTTAGTGATGATCATCTCAGTAAATCAAGTCGAAAATGTCAGTAAAGTTGTGGTAATATATATTTTTACTATCATTAACTTATTTTATAAGCTAAAAAGAGAAGAGATTGAACATGGTAGAGTGGCTAATATCTGATCAACTTGTTGATTATAACTACGCTGTAAAATTCATGGAAAAAAAAATTCAACAAATCCACAATAACTTATCTGATGAATTGGTATGGCTACTCCAGCATCCTCCACTATACACAGCAGGAATTAGCGCAGCAGATGATGACGTTGTCGAAAAATTATTTCCTATACATAAGACGGGTAGGGGTGGTAAATACACATATCATGGGCCAGGGCAACGCATTATGTATTTAATGCTGAATCTTAAAAAAAGAAATAAATGTGATATAAAATTATATATTAGAGACCTTGGTAGTTGGATAATAAATGTTTTAAAGTACTTTAATATATTTGGAGAATTTAAAGAAGATAGAGTAGGTGTTTGGGTAGATAATAATGGAGTAGAGGAAAAAATAGCAGCTTTTGGCATTCGCTTAAGAAAATGGGTAACTTACCATGGCATAGCGCTTAATGTGTTTCCAGATCTTTCTCACTATAAGGGAATTATTCCTTGTGGATTGAAAGATTATGGTGTTACATCAATGAAAGCATTAGGTATCAGAGCTCCACTCTCTAAATTAGATGACATACTAAAAAAAGAATTTTATAAGATATTTTAGTGTACTCTGTTGTCATTTGCTTCTTATATTTTATTTTCACTTTATGTGCTAGCACAGATACTTATGCAGTTAATCAAGTAAATATTATTGCTCCTTCTTCTAAGGGAAAAGAGCCAGATTTAACTACTATAAAAGAATATGTAGAAGCTTTGGGTTTTAATTCCCATATTTCAGAGAAAATATATAGTAATAATGATCCATTTTACTCCAACTCTGATGAATTTAGAGCAAGCGATTTGGTTAGTGCTCTAATTGACAATGATAACAAAATAATTTGGTGTATCAGAGGAGGAACAGGATCTTCTCGGTTAATTCCTTATCTAGAAAGGTTATCAAACGATAAAAAAGCAAGAATTGCTCAAAATAAGAACAAAAAGATTCTTATAGGCTATAGCGATATAACTGCCTTACACATTTACTTACAAGTCAAATACGATTGGCAAACTCTTCATGGTACTACGTTAGAAATGATGGTAAATAACTTCGTTTCTGAAAGTTCTGTTGAAAAATTAAAAAGGTTAATCCTAAATCAGCAGAGCTCTATTAGGTTTAATAACCTAAAAATAATTAATGATGACATTAAACTAAAAAATGGCAGATTAGAATCTAAAATCATTGGTGGCAACATGATTTTGGTTGAAAATAGTATAGGAACCACTTGGCAAATAAATGCAAAAGGAAAAATTCTATTTTTGGAAGATGTAAGAGTCTATCCATATGCAATAGAGCGCAGTTTAGATCATCTAAAACAAGCCCATGTTTTTGATGAAGTACACGCAGTAATTTTTGGAGATTTTATTAATTCCGGTAACGATAATCTTGTTGAAGTTGTAAAAGAAAGATTTGCAAAGAGTGTTAATTTTCCAGTGTTTACGGTTCAAGGAATAGGTCATGGATATGTAAACGACCCTTTACCTCTCAATACCTATGCTACTGTTGGCGTTCAGGACGAAAAGGAAGGTTTGTTTTTTATAGATGTGCAGAATGTTGGCTTTATGGATTGATTTACATTGCACTAATACCAATTTACTCTCTACAAAGAAACGGATAGGCAGTGATAAAAGAGAAGCCATACTGT
Organism: Wolbachia endosymbiont of Litomosoides sigmodontis; assembly: GCF_013365435.1. Lineage (GTDB taxonomy): Bacteria > Pseudomonadota > Alphaproteobacteria > Rickettsiales > Anaplasmataceae > Wolbachia. The sequence goes on along the minus strand of NZ_CP046577.1, from coordinate 860,638 downwards.
GGAGTAAGTAAAATAGCATGATTAAATGATAAAACATAGTATAACAGCCGCAGCGGAGATATATTGCATTTCAAGAACGGCACTAACTGTGTAAGTAAAGTACTAAGATTTGGATAGAGAAGAAAAATTATTTGTACCTTAACGCCATAAAAAACTTAATTAAATCAAAGTCAATTTTGACAAGTTAAAGTATGGATATAAGAAAGCCCTAATATAACCCATTAAAGAAATGAGAATAATGATCTAGGAAAGATTTGGCTTAAATGTCAGCAAGTCTACAATAATATGCAAAAAATGAAATTTTCTGTTATGCCAAGACCAATTCATAATGAACAAGATGAAGGTAAACAGGAAGAGTTGAAAAAACTTAATGAGACTATCGGAAGTATTCTGAACAAGAGTTATTCATCTTTGATAAATCGCCGATTTAGTAGACAACTCAGAAGTTGGACATGGGTGATTTTAAAAAGGCGTTAGAGTACAGATTAAAGTAAAATTAGGTAGACAAAAATTTTTATTTCTATAGTGCAATTAATTCCAGAAAAAGAGAGAGTTCTGACTTATTTGTACTGAATGTCAACACCGATTATATGAATATATTTTTTAAACAAGTATTTTAATATTTAAGAATATAAAAAGCCTTTCTTATCGTAAATTGTGCTAATTAGCATAAGTTAAAAATTTAAAGGTACCTAAAAATATCTAGATTATATACTTATCACCATACTCATCAGAGCTTAATCGTATTGAGAGACTTTAGTTGTATATGAAGCAGAACATTTTGTGTAATAAAATCTATAATACAATTACTTTGCTTGAGAGCATTTTATATTAATTTATTAACTCTCTTTATTCATTCTGCAATTAAATAACTCTGCAATGTTACTTATTTGATCTACTAACAATAAGAATTGGTATTACCAATAGTCGTCTCATTAATGGTTATATTATTGCTTTCTTGTATCCATTCTATCCAAATCTTAGTACTTTACTTATACAGTTAGTGCTGTTCTTGAAATGCAATATGTTTTCGCTGTGGCTGTTATACTATGCTTTGTCATTAACTATGTTATTTTTTTTACTTACTTCAGTGTGGTTCCTCTTCTATTATTGCCTGTCCGTTCCTTATAGAGTGTGAATTAGTATAATTACAACTTACCATTTATTAAAATATAAGCTTAAAAGATTAAGGTCTAGTAAATATCATTTGTATGGTTTATAGGGCCAAGATTAAGTTCTATTGAGTGAGTTTAAATGATCTAATTTTGTTGGTATGCAGATTTTGTAATCTAATTGGCAGAGTTCATAACTCTATCTAAAAAGATACCAAAAAAAAGCAGTAATCCTATATAGGAATTATTTTTAAATATGGACATGCATTGACTGGAGTTATCAGGATTGAAATGTTTGTACTGGCAATAGAATATAAATCCTACAGCGAGCAAAGCAATGTAAAAAATGTTGTTCAACGATGATAAAATACCGGCATATAGCCACATCATAAGAGATGTTAAGTAAAACCTTTTTAGCCAAGATTTTGTTTGATCACCAAAATATAATGCAGCTGATTTCATTCCGAGTTTTTCATCATCCTTTTTATCTTGATGAGCATATATGGTATCATAACTCAGTGTCCAAAAGATGCATCCTGCATAAAAGAACATGGGTTCTATACTGATCTGGTTCTTCACTGCTGCCCAGCCCATGAGTGATCCCATATTGAAAGTAAATCCTAAAAACAGTTGTGGCCACCACACATAACGCTTTAATAATGGGTAAATAATTACCATACACATTGAAACTATTCCAAGTATAAGTGTAGTTTCATTAGTAAACAGTAGAACGGCTAAGGCAATAGACAGTAACAGAGAAAGTAAAATTAAAGCTTGCTTTACATTTAATTTACCACTTGCGAGTGGTCTATATTTTGTTCGTTCAACATGCGCATCTATTTCTTTATCGAAAATATCATTGATTATGCAACCTGCAGGTCTCATTAAGAATGCACCTATAGTAAATAAAATAAAGAAAAAAAAAGTCTGCCAAGATAGAGGAGAGGTTGAGGCTAGGATAATACCACTCAAACTAGGGAATAACACAAGCCACAAGCCTGTTAAACAGTGTAACCTCATTAATGAAAAGTAACAATTGAAATGCATTTGTTAAGTATAATTAACTTAGTACTTTGCTTATGTTAACAAAATTATCGAACGCTAAATCAGCTTTAAAAACTAGCTTTGGTATAAATCGTAAATTAACATAATTCAGTATGGATTTGCGTATTAACCATGAAGATTGGTTAATTTCATTAATAATAGTATTTATATTATAATCTTCTTTGTTTAACGAAGATAACACAATATATACATCTGCTTTTTTCAAATCTTCACTTAATTTTACATCAGATACCACTATATTTTTATTGAATACTCTATCTTCCATTAAAACTTTGGATATTGCTCTACGCAATACAGATGCTATTTTTAGATTTCTGATTTTCTTTTTCATATTAAACTACGACAATACCCTTTCTTCTTGCACTAATTGATAAGCTTCAAGAATATCTCCAACTTTAATATCAGCATTACCATCTAGAGATACTCCACATTCAAAGTTTGTGCCTATTTCTTTAATGTCATCCTTAAATCTACGTAAAGCTTTCAACTTTCCTTCATATATCAACTTATTATTACGCATTATCTTAATTAGAGAATCTTTTTTTACAACTCCATCACTTACATAACATCCAATAATATTTCCTGCTTTAGATACATTAAATATCTGCCTTACAGATGCAGAACCAATGCGCACTTCTCGTGTCACAGGCTTTAACATTTTAGTTAAATACATTCTCATGTCATCAATAAGCTCGTATATTATATTATAAGTATATATTTCTACGCCTTTCCTTTTTGCTAAATCCCTTATTTTTGAATCTACTTTAACATTGAATACTAAAATTACTGCACTTGATGCTTCTGCAAGCAGCACGTCTGAATCCGTTATTCCTCCTACTGCTTTGTGTAAGATATTCAACTTTACTTGATCTTTACCTAGCTTATCGATTGAATTCGATATTGCTTCAATAGAACCAGTTACATCACACTTTAAAACTATAGATAGTTCTTCTATTTTGCTGTTGTTGCAACTGAGCATGTCTAAATTATTGTTGCTAAAATCTTCTTTCTTTTCCTTAATTAATTCTAACCTATATCCAGCAATTTCACGTGCCTGTTTTTCAGAATTTACCACAACAAATTTATCTCCAGCATTTGGTACAGCATTTAGACCAGTTATCTCAATTGGAGAAGATGGTAGTGCTATCTTTTCTCTTTGACCGAGGTGATTAACCATACTGCGTACTTTACCGTATGTTGTACCAACCACCAACATATCACCAACTTTTAGCGTTCCTTCCTCAACTATCAATGTAGCTGATATTCCCTTAGCTTTATCTATTTTAGATTCTATTACCCACCCCAGTGCTCTGCAATCTTCTATTACTTCTAGCTTCATTAATTCAGCGATCAACAAAATCGCCTCTTCTAGTTTATCCAAGTTAATTTTCTTTTTTGCTGATACTGGCACAACTATAATATCGCCACCGAGCTCTTCAGGAATGAGATCATATTGAGGTAAACTACTAATTATTCTTTCCACATCACCTGATTGTGATTTATCAATTTTATTAATAGCAACTATAATAGAAACATTTGCCGCTTTTGCATGGTTTATTGCTTCAATTGTTTGTTTCATGACTCCTTCGCCAGCCGCAACTACTATTACAACTATATTAGTGATATTAGCACCACACGCACGCATTGCAGTGAACGCTTCGTGTCCTGGCGTGTCAATGAAAGTAATTTTTTGCTTATTTTTTGTAATTATCTGATAAGCACCTATGTGCTGAGTTATTCCACCTGACTCTTTTTCTGCAACATTAGATTCACGAAATGCATCGAGCAAAGAAGTTTTACCATGATCAACGTGTCCCATAAAAGTGACAATTGGTGGTCTAGTTTTTTTAGGCAAATTTTCTCTCTCTTCTATGAAGAATAAATCTTTTTCTTTATTAGCATCGCTTACTCGTTTAACCGTATGATTAAATTTTTCTACTATTTCGCATGCTATTTCTGGATCTACTAAATCATCCACTCCATAATTCTCACTTACTTCCTCCTTTAACATTTTTAGTACACTTTTGCTATCTTCTGCCATGCGGATAGATAATTCCTTAATTGTAATCTCATCTGGTATAATAACTTCCCTTGAGATATTTTTACCCTTAGTAAATTCTAACTTTCTATTTCTTATACCAAATCTTTGCTTAAACACAGAAGGTTGTTCAATTTTATCATCTATTGACTGTGCAATTATCTGTTTAGAATACTTGAAGTATATATCTTTGTTAGTCCTTAAAGACTTTTTATTATTATTTTTGTTGTCAGTATTATTCTCCATTAGCTTAGCTAAGCTAACATCATTTAGAACTTCCTTTTCAGTTTCTTTAAATGAAGTGTATGTGGTGCTATCTTCATCGTTAATCTTCTCATTATTATCTTTTTTTACTATAACTTCTTTTTCTTCTTTTAGATTTCTTTCTTTCAGTAAAGCAGCGTTCTGTACGGCATTGATACGAGAAATTTGCTCTTTTTCTGTTAAAGAACTTAATAATTTATTTTTATCTTGCTCTTCCGTGTTGCGAGCTTTTCCTCTTCTTTTTTTTACTATTGTAGCTCCCATACCTGGACTTGTAGAAGAGCTCAAATTGAGGTCTAATTTAAGTTTACTAAAGCCTTGAAGGGTTAGTTTTTTGCTACTGATATCTTCATTATTCATGTTATATTACACCAAGCTTCTTGCGTGCTTTCATAATCATTGAGTCCACCTTGTCTTTTAAATTTTCTTTATCACTCGCTGAAGAAGAAAGTATACTATAAAGTTCATAATTTGACAAGTCTGCTATATTTTCTAAAGTTTTAATACCATGTTCTCTGAGAGCAATCTTATCATCTGTCGATAAAGGTAAATTAATTACATCATCTTCCATACCTAAGCTTTTTAACTCTTCTATTTTTCTGTCGTTTTCTGCTTTTAGATATTTGTTTGCCCTGTTATGCAGTTCATTTGCAATATCTTCGTTAAAGCCTTCTATTGAAGCAAGCTCTTTAATGGAAGCATTCGATATATCCTCTACATTTGCAAAGCCTTCTGTGACTAATAATTGGCCCATAATCTCCTCTAAGTTTAAAGCTTCAGCGAATAGGGCTGAACACTGACTAAGCTCTCTACTGCGCCTTTCCGACTCTTGCTGAGTGCTTAGTATCTCAATCTTCCACCCAACAAGCTCAGAAGCTAATCTTACATTCTGGCCCTTTTTTCCTATCGCTAAACTCAATTGGTCTTCAGCGACTATTAGTTCTACGCAATTCTTATTTTCATCAATAATAACCTTCGATACTTCTGCAGGAGTGATTGCTTTAATAACAAATTGGCCTAAGTCTGAAGAATAATGTATGATATCAATTTTTTCACCATTTAATTCGTGTATGATGGTTTTTATTCTCTCTCCCTTAATTCCAACACATGCGCCTACTGGATCAATGTTTTTATCGGGAGAGAAAACAGCGACTTTGGACCTTGAACCAGCATCTCTAGCTATACCCTTAACTATCACTAATCCATCAGCAATCTCCGGTATCTCCTGATTTAGTAATGCCTCTAAAAAACCTTCATTTGCCCGAGAGAGAATAATTTGGCGTCCATCATCAGAACGCTTAACAATTTGTATGTAAGCTTTAATCTTATCACCTTCGTGAAAGGATTCACCACCGATTAAGTTTCGCAATGGAAGGTATGCCTTAGTACCATTCATGTCTATAATTAGATCTGAATATTCTACTTGTTTGACAATACCATATCTTATTTCTCCTACCTTATCCTTGAAGGCTTCATATTGCTTTTTTAACTCTTCATATTTAATTACTTGAGTGATTCTTTGCTGAGCAATCCTTGCTGAGGCAAGATCAGTATTAAGAGAGAGCAATTCATTAATAGTGTCTCCAACTTTTGCATCTTTTTTTATTAATTTGGCTTGTGTAAGCGTAATTGACTCATATCCGGTATTCTCTTCTCTATTTAATTCATCATCAATGACCTTTAATTCTCTGTATGAAATAACTTCGCCTGTGCTTCTATCTATATTAACCACGACTTTACTTTTGTTACCGTACTTTTGATGTGCCACTGCTTTTATAGCACTTTCTAATGCCTTCATTATAACTTCAAAATCCAGACCTTTTTGAAGTGAAATCTCCCCTGCTGTCTTTATTATATCAAGACTTCCTACTAAATTATTTTTGTCACTTTTCTGTTTAACATTTCTTTTGCGATTAGCAATCATACAAACAAACCCTATATAATTAGTTATAACTATAGCTTCAGCAAACAAGGGACGCTATTCTCAATAGTAAATAATTACTGATTTAAGTCAAGTTTTTTCATATCTTTATATTACAAGTAATATTGAGTTAAAGCCGTTGTAGCTAATATTCCATCTGCTATTAGTCATAAAATCTTAACTCAGCACTGACTTGATGAGGCGTTATATGCGGGCTTTGTAAAGCAAAAAAAATCGATATTTAACTTAGTGATCATTGATATCGGTATAAGGACTGTGCTTGTAATGGTAAGCAATATTAGTCTAATACTAATTCTCATTGTTAATGAATCAAATAAGTGACATTGCAGGGTTGTTTAATTATAGAGTGAGAAGAGGGGTAATAAATTTGTACAAAACGCTATCAAGCAAAGCAACTATGTTATAGACTTTACTACGTGAAATGTTCTATTTTTACATACAATTAAAGTCTCTCAATAAGATTGAACTCAGGTGAGTATGTGTTAGGTATATAATCTTGGTATTTTTAAATACCTTTAAATTTTTTGACTTATGCTAATTAGCACAATTTATGACAAGAAAGGCTTTTCATATTCTTAAATATTGCAACTTTCGTTAAAGAAATATATTCATATAATCAGTGTTGATGTTCAATGCAAATAAGCTAGAATTCTCTCCATTTCTAGGATTAATTGCCGCTGTAGAGATAAAAATTTTATCTATCCAATTTTACTTTAACCTGTGTTCTAACACCTTTCAAAACTATCCATATTCAACTTTTAAATGTGTGCTAAATCGCAATTCATCAAAGGGAAATAGCCTTTTGTTCATGGCGATTACCAAAATAGTCTCATTAGTTTTTTCAACTCTTCCTGTTTATCTTAATCTTGTTTATTGTAAATTGATTTTAGCCGATATAGGGAAGTTTCATTTTTGCATATGACTATAGACTTGCTGATATTAAAGCCAAATTTTTTCTAGATTCTTATTCTCATTTCTTTAATGGTAATATTAGGATCTTCTTATATCTATACTTCAGCTTGTCCAAATTGACTTTGATTTAATCTAGTTTTCTACAACCATGAGGAGAGAATAAACAACTTTACTTTTCTTTCAAATTTTAGGTGCTTTATTCATACAGCTAATTCTATTCTTGAAATGCAGCATATTCCTTACTATGGCTATTATACTGCTTTTTTACTGTAATTGCAGCGTTAGTTTTTTTGTAACATATGCGTTGTTTTGCACTCTCTTCAACGCTTCTTTTGCTAATTCCATGACTTTTTTATCCAGTAATTTTGATTTTAATGCCATTAAACCTTGCTATTTTGCTTACTTTAGCATGGCTTCTTTTTCATTATTGTCTGTCCTCTCTTTGATAGAGTGAAAATTGGTATAAGTAGCAAGTAAGAGCTGATGCCTTAACAGTTGCAGTTTGTGTTTCTCAATGATAAAATGAGGATTAGTATATATTTTTAATGTTATGGTTAGTTTATTGTTTGCTATACTGTTATTTTTTTGTAGTGGTGATGTATTTGCAAAACAGGAGCCACGTTCAATAGCTGCAGACAGTCACATAAAGGTAATAAACTATAATCCACAGGCTATACATAAATACACTGGTTTTTATGGTTACCAATCCAGTATATTGTTTGAAGCAGGTGAAATAATACAAAATCTTTCAATGGGTGATTCAACTGGTTGGCAGCTTGTTCCTCAAGGTAATAGGTTGTTTATCAAGCCTGTAGATGATATTGCTGATACTAACGCAACTGTAATTACTAATAAAAGAGTCTATTACTTCGAACTTCATGCTGAGGAAGCAACTGGGTTGGATGATCCAAGATTAGCTTACGAAGTAAGATTTCTTTATCCACTATTCAGCAATGGTGAAATTTACACGACCAATAATGGTGATATCCTTGAACAGGCTAATCCCACTACTATTCCCGACATAAATGATATTGAGATTATAAAGAAGGGCATAAATTTTAATTATTCCATCTCACATGTTAAGGGCAGCCAGTCAATAATACCAACTAAAGCTTTTGATGATGGGAGATTTACATATTTGCAATTTAATAAGGTAAATTCTAATTTTCCAGCGGTTTTTATAGTTGATTCTTCTGGGCATGAATCTTTAGTAAATTTTCGTACAGTAGATGATTATCTTATAATTGAAAGAATAGGTTCAGTATTTACCTTGAGAAATGGGTCAGGTACAGTTTGTTTATTTAATGAAAATATGCCTTTTATAAAGGGTAAATGACTAATATAGACTCAAATGTGCATCTGTTTTAGCACAAAGTGGTAAAATAAATGGTGTCACAAGGAGGAAAATAACAAAAATACACATCGCGGTGATAATTGGTGGTAAAATTAGAAAGATTGGTGTTTTTTTAATAAAAAAATTCTTAGGAGATTGTGAGAAAAAAGCGTTGTAAATTATTGGCAAAAAGTACATAGCATTAAGTATAGTACTTATAATTAATACTAGAGTGACAAATATAGAAAGCGTTATACTGCCAGAGTTAAAAACAACTTGAAAAATGAGAAACTTACCCCAGAAGGTTGGGGCAGGTGGCACTCCTATCATAGATAATGCACCTATAGCAAATGCTACCATGGTAATTGGCATACTTCTTCCTATGCCATGAATTCTATTTATATGTTCTTCACCTGTTTTTGTTATTATACTACCTGCAATAAAAAATAAAGTGATTTTTGCAAATGCATGACAAACTAACTGAAAAATTGCTACTCTTGCGCCAAGCTCGCTAAAAATTGAAGCAAATAGTATAATATATGACAATTGAGAAATAGTAGAGTAAGCAAGCAATTTTTTTAATTCTTTCTGCTCTAATGCAATGAATGAAGCAGCAATGATGGTAAATCCTGCAACATACGGTAGCCATCCTCCAGCGAACCAATTTTGTTGTGTAAAGCGCTGCAGGTTGTCGATACCGAAAGTGTATAATATGGCTTTTATAATGATGAAAACCCCAGATTTTACGACAGCAACAGCATGTAGCAATGCACTTACAGGAGTTGGTGCAACCATTGCTCTTGGTAACCAAAAATGCATTGGCATTAATGCAGCTTTGCTCAAGCCATAAATTAGCATAGCAAAACACACTGCAGTAAAGGTAATGAGTGAGGTATCAAATTTAAATATTCCACCGCTTACAAAATCCAAAGTATGAAATTTATTATACAAGAGACCGAGAACTGGAAAAAATAATACTAAGGAAGAAAAGAACAACACACCAAAATAATAACGTCCAGCTATTGTTGATTCATTTGTTGCGTTATAAGTAACAAGAGGATAAGTGCTGATAGTCAAGAGCTCATAAAAGACAAACGTAGTAAGCAAGTCGCCAGAAAAAGCGATAAACATCGTGCAGCTGATTGATACCAAAAGAAAACATAAAAAATTTGAATAGTTACTGTCAGGGTAATTGTTCTGCATATAATATATTGCGTATATGCTAGTTAATATCCATAAAAATGATATTAATAAACTAAACACTACTCCAGTAGATTCTAGCTTTAAACTAATATGCAAACCTTTACCAAAATCCATGAGAATAAACTGAGAATAATCGCCATATGCCCAATATAAAGTGCATAAACATGTATATGTAAATAAAAGTATAGAAGAAGCAACAGTAATGCCATTACTTACCTTAGGCCATTTACCAATAAAGAGAATAATTACTGCGTTTAAAAACGGAATCAATGCAGTAATTAACAAATAATTTTTAGTAATAAAAAATGGTAAAGAAAGAGATGCTAAAATATAGTCTACTAAATAATTCATCTTTACTACTTAGATAAAGCTTGAATTATACTCAAATCATAAAAAACTGCTATGTTTTTATACTTCATAGTTAATTAACTGTGTTTCACTAACCCAATTACTTTTTTCTTGGTCTAGCTTATCATCTAATATTGCTTGTCTTATTGACTTCATCAGTTTATTCATAAAGAAAACATTGTGGATGGTAACGAGAGTATAGGCTAGCAGTTCTTTAGCTTTCAATAAATGATGTATATAAGCTCTCGAGTGTTTTCTGCAAGTAAAACATAAACAGTCGCTCTCAATTGGATTATTGTCTAATTCAAATTGTTGATTTCGCAAATTAATATACTCTTTGCATCTTGAAGAAATTGAATTTCTATTTTTTATCTTAATAAGCGCGCTACCATGTCTTGCCAAGCGGGTCGGATGTACGCAATCAAATGTATCAATTCCAAGTTCTACTGTACGAAAAATATCTATAATCCCACCAATACCAAGCAAATGAGTTGGCCTGTCTTTTTTTAAGTATTCCATAGTAAAGGAAACTACATCATACATCTGTTCCTTACTGTGACCAAGTGATCCACCTATTGCTTGACCAAAAAATGGTAAATTGTTAATAAAGCTACAACTTTCTCTACGCAAATCTTGATACACTCCACCTTGGCTAATTCCATACAGTGCTTGTTTGCCAGCATCATCTCTTCTAAATTCATTTAAAGAACGTTCAGCCCACTTGCAGCTCATGAGCATTGACCTTTGTGTATATTCTTTACTAACGTGAAATGGGGTGCATTCATCTAAAACTAGGATTAAATCTGCACCTAATTTCTGTTGAATTTGTATAGACCTCTCAGGAGTTAAATAATAGGTTTTACCATTAATGTAAGAACGAAAAATTGCCCCATCTTCATCAATTTTAATCAGAGTTTTTTGTTTTTTTCCTATTCCCTTCACCTCCTCAAAAACTGATCCATGTCCTAAACTAAATGTCTGGTATCCACCTGAGTCAGTTAGCATTGGCCCATTCCATCCCATCATCTTGTGTAAACCACCGAGTTTTGCAACAGTATTTTCTCCTGGTTGAAGCATTAGATGATAGGTGTTAGAAAGTATTATTTGAGTACCTGCTTCACTGATCCTTTCGATATCTGCAGCTTTAATTGCAGCTTTTGTTGCGCAAAATATAAACGCTGGTGTTTCTATGTTTCCGCTTGGAGTTTTAATTATTCCAGTTCTTGCATAAGCTGATTGTTTAATTATCTTGAATGCGAAATCTTCTTTCATCTATTTATTGGAAAGTTCTGCTATAATATTTTCTACTTTTTTAGGAGTAAGGTTTTCATAAAAATCGTTGTTAACCTGCACAACAGGAGCATTGATACACGCACCAAGGCATTCAACTTCTTTTAGAGTAAACAGATTATCCTTAGTAGTCTCACCTACGTTAATTTTAAGTTTCTTTTTAAGGGTATTTAAAATTTCTTCACTACTGCATAACCAGCAAGGAGTTGTCCTGCAAACTTGTATTAGATATTTACCCACCTGTTTTAAATTATATATGGTATAAAAATTTGCTACTTCATATGCACGAATATGTGGAATATGCAGCATGTCAGCAACGTAGCGCATAGCTGATTCAGGTACCCATCCACATTGCTCTTGAACGAGATATAATAAAGGCATAACTGCACTGCCTTCCTTACCTTTTGGGTATACCTTTATAATTTTTTTTGCTTTCTTAAGGTTTCCTGACGTAAAACTAAACTGCTCTTCTTTTTTTTTCATTTGTAAAGCTCATGTAAATTTCAACAGATTATACTTAAAGAGCTCACAATTGCAATTGCTGGTTTTTTGAGAAACAGCGTCCTATTATCTGTAAGAGTGATATTAATTATTTATTTAATTTATAAACTCTTTATTTCTATTCGTTTCCTGTATTTCATTTTAAGATCATGATTCTACTTATACTAATTTTTATTGTTGGTGAGTTAAATAAGTGACATGGTAGAGTTGTTTAATTGCGGAATGAGAAAGAGTGGTAATAAATTTGCACAAAGTACTCTCAAGCAAAGCGATTGTATTATAGGCTTTATTACGCAAAGTGTTAGTTTTGTATATAACTAAAGTCTCTCAATAAGATTAAGCTTCGGTAAATATGGTATTAAGTATATAATCTTGGTATTTTTCGGTACTTTTAAACTTTTAACTTATGCTAATATCATAATCTATGATAAAAAAGCGCCTCGTATTCTTAAATATTACAACCCTTATTGAGGAAATATATTCATAGAATCAGTGTTGATATTTAGTATAAATACACTAGAACTCTCTATATTTCCAGGATTAATTGCACTGTAGAGATAAAAATTTTTATCTACCTAATTTTACTTTAATCTATATTCTAACGCCCTTTTAAAATCACTCATGTCCAACTTTTGAATGTTGTACTAAATCACGATCCATCAAAAATGAATAATTCTTATTCAGGATATTTACCAATAATCTCATTAAGTTTTTTAAAATTCTTTCCTATTATCTACCTTTATCTTGTTCATTATGAATTGCTTTTGGCATAATACACGAAAATTATTTTTTGCATATTACGGTGTACTGTAGACTTGCTAACATTTAAGCTAAATTTTTCTTAGATTCTTATTTTCAACGATAATATTAAGATTTTTTTTATATCCGTACTTACAACTTATTCAAATTAATTCTGATTTTGCTACTGTTGTTATACAGTGCTTTTTTGCTGCAATTACAGCATTTAATTTTTCGCAACATATGTATTATTTTAGACTTTTTTTCAACATTTTTTTTGCTGATTTCATGACTTTTTTTTGTCTAATAATCTTGGTTTTAAACACCATTTAAACCTTGTTGTTTTACTTACGCAAAGCCTTCCTTTCCGTTATTGTCTATCCGTTCCTTGCACAGTAGAAATTAGTATGGGTAGAACACAGTTAACTTTCATGGTGTTTTAAAGTATAGTTTCAGTAGTACATAACTAGATATAAATGAAAACTATTTTGGCCGTTGAAACAAGCTGTGATGAAACTGCAGTAGCAGTTGTAAATAGTAATAAGCAAGTCCTTGCTCACGAAATTCTTTCTCAAACAGAGCACAAAAAACACGGTGGTGTGATTCCTGAGATAGCGTCACGTGTTCATATGGAGCATCTAGGTAATCTGATAAGAAATGCTATGGAAAAATCTAACCTCAAATTTTGTGATCTGGATGCGACTGCAGCAACATCAGGACCAGGGCTTATAGGTGGATTAATAGTTGGCACAATGATGACCAAAGCAATTGCACACGTGACACAAAAACCATTCATTGCCGTTAATCATCTAGAGGCGCATGCATTGGTTATTAGGTTGCTATATGAGGTCAAATTTCCATTTTTAGTCCTGTTAATATCAGGTGGTCACTGCCAATTTTTAATTGCGCAGAATATAGGTAAATATATTAAACTTGGAGAAACGCTTGATGACTCATTAGGTGAAGCCTTTGATAAGGTTGCTAGAATGTTGGGGTTAAGCTATCCAGGAGGTCCGTTAATTGAGAAGCTAGCTAAAAGAGGCAATGGTACAAGATTTAAGTTCCCAAGGGCGATGAAAAAACGTCCTGGATGCAATTTTTCATTTTCTGGAATCAAGACTGTAGTAAAAAATCTAGTGCGGGAACTTAAAATGAGTGAACAAGACGTGTGTGATATATGTGCTTCATTTCAAGAGTGTATTAGTGAAATATTATTAGATAGAGTTAAAAATGCAGTTATTATGGCTGAATCTTTAAATATTAAGATCAATAACTTTGTGATTACTGGTGGGGTTGCAGCAAATAATTTTCTGAGAAGAAAGTTGAAAGAACACATAAACTTAAATATATTTTTCCCGCCAAGTAACTTATGTACAGATAATGCAGTAATGGTTGGGTGGGCGGGAATTGAAATGTTACAGAAGAATTACATGAATTCCCTCAATTTTGCACCGAGACCAAGATGGGAATTGGGAAGTTGTTAAAAATTTTCAACTTTGTGTTAGGTAACAAAGAAAATATTAATTTTATTTCTTTTTATTATTGTTTATATTTTTTATTTGCATATGTTAATATTTTATTATATTAACTTAAAGTAAGCTAACTACCGTTATTAATATTTTTATAATAAAAATTGTATACGGTGTATGAGTAAAATTGAGAGAGAAATTGTGGAAATTACTCCATCAATAAAAAAAGAATTGAAGCAAAGCGCACTGTATGTCTGCTTAGAAAAATGCAAAAGTACATTTTGGTTTATTTTTTGGTTTAGTTCAGGAATAAATTTGTTAATGTTATTTCTGCCACTTTATACCTCTCAAGTACTTGACCGAGTGATATTAAGCGAAAGTGTATCAACGCTAACTATGCTGACAATTATCACTTTATCCGCATTTGCGTGTTCTGCAATGCTTGAAACTTGCAGATATTTAACTATGGCAAAAGTTGGTGATTGGATTGATAAAACTGTAACACCAGATCTAATAGTAAGGTCAATCAGGCTAACATCAGTGCAGAGCTCAACTTCTAGTGGTGAAGCAATACGAGATCTTGGAGTGATAAAAAATTTTATTACAGGAAATGGAATATTTTCGCTATTTGACACTCCATGGTCTTTAATTTACCTTATTGTAATCTTTATGATACATCCTTTCACAGGATTCATAGCTATTACTGGAATTATTATATTAGTCTCTATGGCAGTATGGAATGAGCTTGCTACTAAACGTATATTACAAGAAACCAACGAAGAAACTATACGTAACATCAATGCTATAGACGTTGCAACAAGAAATGCAGAAGTAGTTGAAGCTATGGGTATGTCAGAATCCATAGTCTCTGATTGGTGTAAACGAAATGACCTAAACCGAGCGATGCAAATCAAAGCACAGAATCGTTCTAATGTGATTACTGGTATCACTAAATTTTTACGCTCAACTCTGCAAATATCGGTAATTGGAACAGGTGCATTACTTGCGATTATAGCTCATAAGACTGCTGGTAGTATTATTGCTGCTTCAATTTTAATGGGTAGAGTATTAGCTCCATTTGATGCAGCAATTCATACTTGGAAGTTCTTAAATCAGGCAAGGATGTCATATGGAAGGCTACAAAGACTTATATTAATGTCACCAAAGAGAGAGCAAACCATGGCTCTGCCAGAACCTGCAGGAAAATTGGAATTTGATAGAGTATTTTTTACGCCTTATGGAAGCAACAAACCAACAATAAAGGGTATATCATTTGTAATAGAACCAGGCGATGTAGTTGGTGTTATTGGTGCAAGTGCTTCTGGTAAGTCGACTATAGCAAAGCTAACTGTTGGTGTGTGGAAACCTATATCTGGTGTAGTAAGGCTGGACGGTGCTGATGTATACACTTGGAATCGAGAAAATTTCGGTAATTATGTTGGCTACTTACCTCAAGATATTGAGTTATTTAATACTAGTGTTAAAGCTAATATTGCTCGCATGAGACCAGATCCAAATCCTGAAGAAATAATCAAAGCAGCAAAAGTCACAGGAATACATGAACTAATACTAAGTCTACCAAATGGGTATGATACAACAATAGGGAGTTTTGGAGTAACACTTTCTGGTGGGCAGAAACAGCTACTAGGTCTTGCAAGAGCTTTTTATGGGAATACAAAACTTTTGGTGCTTGATGAGCCAAATGCTAACTTAGATAGTAGTGGAGAGGCATGCTTAATTAATGCAATTAATGTTGCAAGGAAGCAAAATACAACTACCATTATCGTAACTCACAAACTAACGTTATTGTCCGTGGTTGATAAAGTAATACTCATGTCAGACGGTATTATTTACTCTATGGGACCAAAAGATGAGATTTTGAGTAAATTAGAGCTGCTTCATCATTAAGTACTATAAAGATAAGTGTTCTTTGACAAGTAGTTAACAAAAGCAGTATTTGTTACTTTCCTTTACCTTGATAAATCCGCTTATTTACTAATGCATTCATATCTATTTAGTTAGGTGATGTGAGAGATGATGAATAAGAGGTTGTAAAATGGTTTAGCTCTTTTTGTTTTCATGTTGTACTAATTCCCACTATAAAAGGAACATATAGACAAGTGATGCGAAAGGACCAATACTGAAGTAAGTAAAATAGCAAGGTTTAATGGTATTGAAATCAAAATTATTGGTGAAAAAGTCGTAGAATCAACAAAAGAAGTGCAAAATAACGTTCTGTTTGCAAAGAAAATTAAATGCTGTAATTGAAGCAAAAAAAGCACAGTATAATAGCAGTAGCAAAATCAGAATTAATTTGAATAAGTTGTAAGTATGGATACAAAGAAATCTTGATATTATTGTTGAAAATAAGGATATAAGAAAAATTTGGCTTAAATGTCAGCAAGTCTACAGTACACCGTAATATGCAAAAAATAATTTTCGTGTATTATGCCAAAAGCAATTCATAATGAACAAGATAAAAGTAGATAGGGCAGAGTTTCAAAAAAAATTTAATGAGATTATTAGTAAGTATCCTGAATAAGAATTATTTATCTTTGATGAATCGTGATTTGGTGCACGTTCAAAAGTTGGATGTGAGTGATTTAAAAAGGGTATTGAAACATAGGTTAAAGTAAAATTAAGTAGATAAAAATTTTTATCTCTACAGTGCAATTAATCCTGGAAATAGAGAGTTCTAGTGTATTTATACCAAATGTCAACACTGATTCTATGAATGTATTTCCTCAACAAGTGTTGTAATATTTAAGAATACGAGACACTTTTCTTATCATAGATTATGATATCAGCATAAAGAAAAAATTTAAAGGCATCTAAAAATATTGAGATTATATACCTCGTACCATGCTTACCAGAGCTCAATCATATTGAGAAATTTTGATTCTATATAAAATAGAACATTTTACATAATAAAGCTTATAATATTATTGCTTTGCTTGATAGCGTTTTGTGCAAATTTATTACTTCTCTCTTGTGACGCTGTAATCTAGACTGGATCTTATGGTCAAGCTGTGGGACAATAAAAATGGTTAGCTTTTTCTAAATTTAGAATTATTTCAGTTGCTTTTTTTATCTCATCAATAGAAGGTAAGTCTTGTGCACTAAGTGGTAAGCGGACAGTTCTATGTTTTATAAGTCCAATATCATGTAGCAGTGCTTTGGTAGGGATTGGGTTACTAGCAATAAATAAAGCTTTACAAGCTTGTTGCCAGATTTCTGTGTGAATACTCTTGCCATTAAGGCATTGCTTAACATATTCATGCGCTACGTGTGGCCAGACATTAGAAGCAACGGAAACTAGGCCAGCTGTACCATGGGTAGCCATGTCGTGTACCATGTCATCATCTCCACAAAAAACCTTGATATTTGGTGCTACTTTCTTATACTTAATTAAAGTATCAACGGTTCTGCTTGAATCTTTAATAGCCCAAAATTTTTCGTGGCTAGATAAGTTATATACAGTTTCAGTATGAAGGCTTACTCCTGCTCTTGATGGAATGTTATAAAACATAACTGGCACGTGAGCTTTTTCAAGCAGCTTTTCAAACCATAAAGTTTGCCCCATAATACCAGGCTTTGTGTAAATAGGAGTTGTCATTAGGTAGCCATAAATGGGTATATCTTTACAAAAGTTAAGCCATTCAAGAGTTTGATGTAAATTTATTCCAGGTACACCAATTATAATTTTCATGTTTAATTTTAGCTTACATGCAAATTCAACTAATGTGCGTTTTTCAGAATCAATGAGTGATAGACCTTCACCTGTACTACCTAGCAGAACTACACCATTTTTAGCTTTAGCTTGCATTTCTAGCAAGTGCTGTAAACTGCAATAGTCTATACTATCTCCGTTGTAATTAAAGGGAGTGACGCAAGCAGTCCATAAAAATGTAGACAATGGTTTCAATTGCAGTTATTAAAATGGTATTTCATCGTCGATTAACTCTTCTTTTTCCTCATTGTCAAAATTTTCATACTGATTTTTTTGCTCTGTTTCGTCTTGCTTGTATTCATTTGATTTGTAGTCAAAGCTTGGTGCATTATTTCGTGAGTCTAAAAGTGTAAGAGTACCATTAAAATTCTGTAGTACTACTTCTGTTATATATCTTTCACTACCATTTTGGTCAGTCCATTTTCTAGTTTTCAAAGAGCCTTCAATATAAACTTTACTGCCTTTGCGTGCAAAATCTTTTACGACTTTTACTAATCCTTCACTAAAAATTACGATATTGTGCCATTCTGTTTTTTCAGAGCGCATACCAGAGAGTTTGTCAGTCCAACCTTCAGATGTAGCTATTGAAAAATTTGCCATTTCTTTTCCATTTTGCATAGTTCTAATTTCAGGATCCCTCCCTAAATTACCAACTAATATGACTTTATTTACAGTACCGTTAGACATAATTGTGCTTTGAATAAACTCTTTATATTATCTTGTGAAAATGATATTGTCAAATTTAATAAAAAATGCATTACACATCTTACGTTTGAATCATTTTGTGCAAAAAGTAAAAGAAGATGTTTCAGATAAGATCCAATCAGGTCATCTTAAGTGGTAGATTTTAGGAAGAACGAGATGCCGCTGCTATGGGAAAAGCTGCTTAGAGAAAAGGGTATGTGAAACTAAGTCTTATCTTTTGCGTGTAACCCTTATATGCTTTTGAACGTTACATAAAGTGGTTGGCAGTTACTACTGAAGTGCTAGTTAAGATATTAATGTAAATATATCGTGGGGAGGTAAGTAAACTTTAACTAGTATGTGGGAGCTAATACTTAAAAGTATTAGATACTACGATCAATATAAGCAAGCCAGTAAGTTTTTAAAAGCAACAAACACATTGTGAAACTTAGTTTTAAATATGCAAGAACTGATGATTAAAGGTGCAAAAGAATTAGCTAAGCTTACATATTTTACTGTACTTAATCTAAGTATGAACAGAATTTATGACAAAGGATTTAGCTAATGAATAATCTTTGTTGAAAAAACGAATAGAGAAAGAGAAGCGAAGAGGGGCATGCTGAAGTAGTTATAGATCAAGAAAAAGATCTTTCAGGTAGTAAGTTAGTTAAGGTGTAGCTCCAAAATATGATGTATTACTTCATTCTTCATGAAAGTCTTAAGCGCGTTTTATGAAGATAGATTTTTTTCTTGATTAAGTTATAGTGCGCTTGAGGGGATTCGAACCCACGACCTTTACCTCCGGAGGGCAACGCTCTATCCAGCTGAGCTACAAGCGCAAAGCTATTAAATTATTTAATAGATAAGTTATCTAAGTCAAATTTTTGTTTCGGATAAAGTGTAAACATAACATTCCCATGTCCAAGGTATATATTTTTAGAATTATTAGGTTGTTTTTTTGTCATTTTTTGGTTTATAATCCATACAAAAGTTACATAATTTTCGGTTACTGAGTGGACTTTTAAATCTTTAGTATTTGTAAACAGTTTTCTATTTACCCATATTTTCCATGTGTCAGGGGAGAAATATAAAATTGAGTCTAAGTTTACTACCTTACTGTTAAAATTACTTAATATCTCCTCTTTTACAGCTCTTGAGGATCGTAGGTAAAATTTTTCCATTTCACTAACTATTTTATTGACTGATTCCTTATCAAAAAAAATGCTTTTTATATCATTATATCGTAATAAGGTATCAAATTCACTCTCTACTGCTTCCTTTATTATATCGTCACGATTTGTGTAGCTTGCCTTTTGATTGCTTATAAAAAAACATTCCTTTGCACGCTGTTTTGCTATATCGATAAAATCATTGATTTCTTGATTGCTAACTTTGAAAAAGCTTTCAAAATATTTTTTCTCTATCATCATTCCATACTTAGAATGATGACAAACCATCTCATCATTATCCTGTTTTTCTATATATATACATAAATCTTTGCTGTTTAAGCCTAATATTTTATGCTCGATAAAGTCTTCATTATCAATGTATTGTTGACAAGTATATTCTTTGCAAGTTTCTATATTTTCTATAATATCTTTACAATTACAGTATGTGCTAGCATTGAAGAAAAGTAAGGTAAAAGTAAAAAATAGCTTTATTTTCATTATTTCATCTACTTAGTATAGTATACCAGTCGAAGATCATGTTAGCTTTTACTATTTCTATCATATTGCCATTTAAAATCTGATTCATAGTTGCAGCATCAATATTTCTCTCTTTATTCAAAACAAGAGATTTGATCATAACATAACCAGGCAGGCTTGGAAAAGATTGTAAAAATAAAAAAATGTGCTTATCGCTGATTGAACTTAAATTTAGGTTTACTTCACTCTTGATTACTTTTGTGTGTTTACTTTTGTTATATATTTCAATTTCCTCAGGTATAGAGATTGATATTTCAGGTTTTAATATGCAATACTTTTTATATAACTTGCTAAGCTCAAAATTTAAATTCGTAATGTATCTGCTGCTGTGTAAATTTGAAGAGGAAATTTTTTGCCATAAATCTAGGTTTTTATCTAAAGCAACTTCCTTTTTTTGAATATCAGTGATTTGCAAATTAATAGAACGTATTTCATCAATGGTACTCTGGTTTTTATTATAGGCTTTTCTATTATAAATACTAGCGTATATTAGTAATCCTATTAATCCAATAGATAATAACAGATACGATATAAATTGAATTGCAGCTCTTCTTTTTAACTGAAAAACGTTCATTAGCTTACATAGCCTCTCCTATTTTAATGTTAATAGGTATATTTTGCTCTTTAGTAGTGGGCAAGCTAGAAATGCTAATATCATAGGTGCGAAAATTATTGTTTAATTTTTTTTGTAATTCCTTATATTGGTAAGAAACATCTTTACCAGGCTCCAAATTAAACCTTAAAGTCGTGGTAATGTAATTTTTTGCTTCATTATAATTCCACTCAAACGATTGAAGCTTTACATCTGATACTTTTAACTTTTCTACATATTTAACCTGTGTAAGGGGAGAATATTCCATCTTCGATAGAATATTATTGATATTAATAAAATCGTAAAGTTCATCTATTTTTTTTATGTTGTAGCTTTGACTTAGCTTTGCTAATTGCTTGTCTAAAGCTTCCTTTTTTGCTAATAGCTTATTAGCAACATTAAAATTTGAATGCAAATTTAGCAGACAAAGAATGTTGATTGTAATTAGAATTAAAGCAAAATATAGGAAAATTCGAGGAGAGTTCAGATAGAAGTAATTTAATAAGTAAAATTCTTTAGTTTCTTTTGTGTAAAAAACAGCTGTTGGCTTATTCTTAGAACTGTGAAATAGGATTATAGTATCACAAAAACTATCTTTTTCGCTGATAGCTAATTCTGACCTCAATAACTTACCCAATTCATATGGAGTTAATATATTTACACTATTCTCTAAAAAATTTATAACTGATAAACTAGCTTTAATATCTTCTTGTACTACCATACAAAGATCAATTGGGTCGTTTTTTTTTAAACCAAATTTAGTTAAATATCGAATGGTATTTTGCACTTCTTGATATATTCCACCAGCAATAATTCCTGGTAAATTATCATTGATAAATGGAACTAGGCGCGTAAATACCATTTTATTTTCTTTAAAAATTACTTGTCTATAGCCTCCGGTTTTGGTTGCGGCCACTATAATTTTCCAATTATTAAGATCCTTATAAAAAATCTTTTTTACTATATTATTTATTTCTATAGGAAACATTAATATTCCCTTAAAATTAGAGCCTATTTCAATAAATACACTCAGCCAATATTCTACTAAATGCTTTGCTTTTGATGAAACAAGAAGGTAACACCAATTTGGGTTGAGTTTGTTTGGTCTTTCAATCAGAAGAGCTGAGCTTATATCATCATTGCGAATGAAATGTTCCATCTTCGTTTTTGCTGACAGATAGGCACTAATTCTATTTACTCTTGGAATGAATTGTAGCGAGTAATTTTGATCTGCATGGTTTAATACCAAGTATAAAGGTGCTTTTTTATCAGATGAAAGACATGAATTTAAGTCGGACACTGCTTTGTCATTTTTGTCCTTAACAAAATACCTTTTATTTAAGGTATTTTTTTTAAAATACAGCAATATTGTACCTTCTTCTCCAATGGAAAGCATGAACTTACCTTTGGATTTTGAGCTAAACATGTTAACAAAGTGTATATCCATCTAGAATTCAAAAGACAATTTATTGAAATTAGTAAAACATTATCGAGTAATATTATTACAGGTTTCCACTGCAATATCATTTATATTATTCTTTCTTAATAAGATTATTACTAATGTTAATCTATTCATATAACAAAATTAAGAAAATTTATTCTACAATTTTGATTAACATGATTATTGTCAATATTGTATTAATATGTGGGGTAAAAAAGTGAGTACTTCTGAAGTATCTTCGTCAATTTTATCTATATTAAATATAGCAATTCAATTGCTACTTTTTCACTATAGGCATATAGATTTATAGCTGTTGTGTTTGTTTATTCTATGATTCTGGCGATTTCGAGTACTGCTGTAGTACCAGTACTTTTTACAGTAATTGTTTCTATTCCTATAATAGTTGCATTGAGTTCAGCAGTATATCTTTTTAAATCAACTTCATGCCATGGATGATAATACGATAACTTTTGGTAATAATGTTAGTACGCAAACGACGAAAACAGTAACTTTATGTAGTGGTGTAGTTGTACAGGAGGAAATAATAACTTTAGGTAATAACTTCAGCGTACAAGCAACATTAATAACTTTAGATAGTGAGTCAGGGCACATGGACCAGAACGTTAACTTTTTAGGTGCTTCTGATACCAACTCGCTTCCGTTACTCATCTTCTACAGCCGTACTGCTTTTATCTTCTCTGCTAAATCAAAGTGAAAGTGGATTATTTTTAGTAGATAGTAGAGTAAAAAGCCTGTTCTTCTTGATTAAGGTTTTTAAGAGTGTAAAAAGCAAAAAGAATAAAAAACATCTTAATGTATGTGTAGTTCAGCAATATAGTAAGATAAGAGAGATAAGGTAGTATATAAGAGTTTTAATGGTAAGGTAAAAATGAGATAGTGCGATTTTAATCCTTTAAAGCTCTGCAAAAATCTAGGGTAGAAAATAGCGAAGTTAAAACTAAAATAGAAAGGTTGAAAAGAGAGAATAAAAATCTAAAGCCAAAAAGCTAGGGAAATAAGACTTTGAAGATAGGAAATATAAGGAGAAGCTTGGTTTAGATTCAAAAATTTATCAATACCGAGTTTTAGAGAGCTGAATAAAGTGAAAAAGAATAAGACGAACAGTGAAAGGAATGTTGTAATCAAGTTTGGCATCAGAGTGACTGTCTAGCTAAATTGCCTCTACCTGTTAATATGGAGAAAAATTGCAATATGTGGTAAATCATGTATTTACCAAAAAGTTGATCTCTTGAAGGTCAAGCTTTGCAATTAGCTAAGATGCGAAAAAAGGAAGAGTAGCAAATTACAGAAGGTCCTACCTAGATGCATTTCAGCTAAAAATTAAGTTGATAATTGTAACACTTTAGCTGATTTTATAAAAATTTGAAACGTAAGGTAATGCTGCTAATTTTCACTATATGAGAACAGATAGATAATAATGGAAGAGAGGAAAACATACTGAAGTGAGTAAAATAGCGAAGTTTAAATGGCGTTGAAATCAAAATTATTAGATAAAAGAGTCATAGAATCAGTAAAAGAAGTGCTAAAGGAAATGCGAAATAACACATATGTTGCGAGAAAACTAAGTGCTATAATTGCAGCGAAAAAGTACTATATAACAGTCTTAGCAAAAATATGTTTCATTTTAAAAATGGTACTAACTGTATAGATAAGGCACCTAAAATTTAGGAAAGAAGAAAAATTATTTGCTTCTCTTCAACGTCGTAGAATAACTAATTGAATTAGAGTAACTCTAAATAAGTTGAAATATGGATACGAAAAACTAATATCACTATTAAAGAAATGAGGAGAAGAATTTAGGGAAAATTTTTGCTTAAATGTCAGCAAGTCTATAGTGCACCATAATATGTAAAAATAAAGTTTTCACATATTACACTAAGACTAATTCAGAATGAACAAGATAAAGGTAGACAGGAAGAGTTAAAAAAAACTTAATAAGACTGTTGATGAATATCTTGGATATGAATTGAGGTTTGTCACATATTCAAAAGTTGGACATGGGTGGTTTAAAAGGGCGTTAGAGCACAGGTTGGAATAAAATTAGGTAGACAAAAGTTTTTGTTTCTGCAGTGCAATTAATCCTAGAAATGGAGAGAGAGTTCTAGCTTATTTGTACTGAAATTTTTCAACACTGGTTATATGAATATATTTCTTGAACAAATGCTTAATCTTATTGAAAGGCTTTTGTTGTGTGTAAAACAGAACATTTTGCATAACTAAAGTCTATAATACAATTGTCTTACTTGAGATCTCTTTGTGCAAATTTATTATCCTGTTTCTCACTCAGCAATGAAGCAACTCTTCAATGTTACTTATTTGCCCACAAACAATAAGAATTGGTGTGAATATATACTTTAGGATATAACTAAATTAATGTGGGGTTAGCAGAATATCGAATAACTAAAAATTTACCGAAAAATATCAAAGAAAGCTCTCCAATAATAGAAAAATTGGAAGCTAAGTTATCAAGAATTCCAGATAAGAAAAAGTCATTTTACGAAAATCATTTTTGTGAATACACAGTTTTGCCTGACACAATAGTGCGTACTACGCGCCCTTTTACTTTGCGTCCGTCAAAAGGAGAATTTTTTGACTTGCTAGCAAAGCTGTCAATTTTAATTTCCCACTCATGATTTAAATCAACTAAAATTAGGTCTGCAACAAAATTCTTCTGTATACGACCACGTGGTACGTGTATTATATCCGCAGGCTTGTACGTCAATTTTGCAAGTACATCAAATAGGCTCATCTGTCCACTATGGTAAAGTTCAAGTGAAAGGGGTAGCATTGTTTCAAGGCCTACAATACCAAATGCAGCACTCTCGAGTGGTAGATTTTTAGAACTACGATCATGTGGCGCATGGTCAGTTGCAATGCAATCAACCACACTTGTTTTTAAACCTTCAACCATAGCCAAACGATCTTCTTCAGTACGAAGCGGAGGATTCATTTTTGCAATTGCTCCGTGTTGTTTTACTATATCTTCGGTTAAAGTGAAGTGATGAGGAGTTACTTCACATGTGACGTTTAGCCCTAAATCTTTTGCACGTTTGACAGCGTTAAGTGAGTCTTTTGAAGAGATATGTAAAATGTGATAGTGCACATTCTTTATGTCTTTCATAAGCAGTATATCACGGTTTACTATAACTGACTCTGATGCACTTAAGATTCCCTTTACTCCTAATGCTTCAGAAATCTTACCTTCGTTGATTGCACCGCCTGCTGATAAATTCAGGTCTTCGGCATGTTGGGCAATAGGGACGTTCAGCATACTTGAATAAAGCAATGCCTGCCTCATAGTCATTGAGTTCATGATTGGCATGCCATCATCAGTAAATCCAACTGCACCTGCTTCTTTTAAAAGTGCCATTTCAGTTAACTTTTTCTCTGAATTAGTAATTTTAGCATAAAATTCAATGTTCACATGCGAAGTTTCAAATGCTCTGTATTTTAAATACTTAGCTAGAATAACACTATCTATTGCTGGAGTAGTATTTGGTTGACAAACTACAGTTGTAATACCTCCTGCTGCTGCAGATTTGCTACCTGTATATATAGTTTCTTTATGTTCCTGTCCTGGCTCACGGAAATGTACGTGAATGTCAATAAGTCCTGGCATTAAAATAAGTCCTTTACAGTTTATTGTCTCATCAACTTCACTTAGCATTTCGTTTGAAAATAATGATTCGCCAAAATCAATGATTTTATTTCCTTCAGTTAGCAGTGAACCATTTATATCAAGTTTGCTTTCTGGGTCAATAATACGAGCATTTATATATGCTACCTTGTAATTCTCCTTCTGCCCTGCTTGCAATAAATTCCAAGTTTGAGTCATTAAGTTATAAGTGTTGATTATGAAATAAATCTAAAGTTTTTTTTAATAAAGCGCAACTAAATTAAGATGTAGGCTATAGCTAAGGTAATCTGGCGATTTTGTTATCTATGCCTATTAGCACGTGAGATACTGCAGCAGTATGACATCGAGCTAATGGCAATGTCATGTTTTGCAGAGATATCTTATCTATTTTAGCTATATTTATTATTTTTTAAGATTAAATAGTTAAAATAGTGAATAAATGTTAAAGTGGGGTTTAACTATAGTGGCAAGTTTTCTAATAAAAACTAGTTTTCTACCTTTTTATCTATATTTCGACTACGTATACGACACCTAGTTCAATTTAAAAGTCTAATTCAATAAGTTATTGGTTTAAGCAAAAGAGGCTCCAGCACTAATGACTGAGAGGATACATAGCTTTAATAGTGGGGTTTTAATATGGGTATAAATATAACTGTACTAACTACTAGTGCAGATAAATTAGGTGAATGCATAGATAAAAATGAAAAGCGAGAGCAGGATAGAAGGGATGAGCAATTATATGGCGCTATAGAAAGAAAGGTAAAAAAAGAAGAGCAGAAGTATAAAAAATTAAGAGATCTGGATGTAATCATTAAAAAGTGTACAAGGTTATTTAAGGAAGGTACTAGCTCTGAAGTATTAATGACGTTGGAAGAATCACTTAGGAAGCAAGAAAAGTATTATAGGTATTATATTCAGTATTTTCTTCCAATCTTGAATAGAAAAATATCAAGGGAATTAAATCATATAAAAAGAGAGAAAATAAGACGGGTAATTTCTGAGATTACTTATAATAGCAAATATTGTTTTAGTAGTATTACCCATAATCAAAATGACCATAGGAATAGTGAAGATAGTAGAAGTGATATTGGTTGTGAACATCAAATCAATGATAAAGAGCCTAAAAATGTGGAAAGACCTTTTGGTGTATTTGCAAATAAGGACATTGATAATCATTTACTGGAAGCAGCAAAACTAGGCAATAAGAAAAAAATTAAGAAACTTGTGCAAAAAGGTGCAGACATTAGCATAAAAGACAGTAACGATAACAATACTTTAGACTATGTTGTTGCTTTACCGCAAGGAAAGCAAAGAGTTGCATGCTTAAATCTAATATTAGGTTTAGTAAAAAAAGAAAAGATATCTCAAGATAAACTCGGTAAGGCTGTAAATCCTAAAGAAGGGCGAACACCATTACAAAAATTGCTATTTAGCAAGATAACTAAGAGAGAGCATAGCTCTAAAGATATACCTGGAAAAATTAGAAAATTTCTAAAAGGTCTATTTACGCAATATAGTGATTATACAATAGAGTCTGCTATAAGTTTGTTTAAGTTAGGAGCTAACGTGAATGATTTGCAGTTATCTAAAGAGGAATTACAAAACTTAGATAAAGAGCAAAGGAAATATCATTTTAAACTCTTAGAAAAATTGGCAGAATTGATAGGGCAGTCTACATTAGAGCACAAAATCAATATAGTAGACAGAATTGAAGATATTACAGCGTGTATTATAGATATCCCAGATGCTGATGGTAATCATTTATTACATTCGACAATTAACGATTGTGATGAAAAATTTTTTAAAAAACTACTGCAAAAAGGGGCGGATATTGGCCTAAAAGATGCAAGTGGAAATAATATTTTACACCTTATTGCGCTGCTGAAGAAAGAACAAAAGCGCAGATCTTTAAACGTTATAATGGAAGTAATTTCTAAGGAAGATCTAGCACGACTTGTTGATAGTGAAAATCATGGTGAAAGAACTCCTCTTCAGGTGGCACTCATTGACAAGATAATAAAAGGGAAACATGGGTCTCACGCAGTCCGGAATAATGATAACACACTTAAGTTTTTTGTTACATTGTTAGAGCATGAGATTAAACTGGACCAGTTAAAATTACCTCAAGAAGCGCTACGAAGTTTAAGTGAAAAGCAAAAGATATATTATTTTAGTTTCTTAGAAAAACTAGCGGAGTCAGTAAAGAAGCCTAAGTTAGAACTAGAGATAAAAACAAGAATTAAAGAAATTGTAGCGCATATCATAAATACTCCAAATGGTAATGATAATTATTTATTACATTCAGCGATTAAAAATAAAAATGGGAAATTTTTTAAAGAGTTATTACAAAAAGGGGCGGATATTAGTATTAAGGGTGTAAGTGACAACAATGCTTTGCATCTAATAGTTGCAGAATCAAAGGGAGAACAAAAGCTTGAATTTTTAAATATAGTATTAAATGTAAGCGAGGAGAAAGGAAAAGAGCAAATTAAAGCGCAGTTTAAAAAAGCTGTAGATGCTGAAAATACAGCAAAACAAACGCCACTTCATCAAGTGCTTCAGTGTATACAAGAAAAGAGTAAAAAATCTTCATTGGGAAATAAAATACAAAATATAGTTAAAAAAGAATTTAACGCTACTAGTAGATATCACATTTTAGCACTATTCTTACAAAATGGTGCTGATGTTAGCAAAAAAGATGGTAAAGGCAATAATGCTGTGCACTATATTGTGTCATTCAAAGGTAAACAAAAGGTTGTATGTTTGAAGTTAATTTCAGATAAAGATGGATTTAGTAATGCTGTAAATACTGCTAATAAGGAAGGACAAACACCTCTTCATCAATTGCTTCAGTATATAAGAAAAAAAGGTGAAAGTCAGTTGCTTACAGATAAGAAATTTGAAAAAACTAATAGGTATAAAATACTAGAACTATTCTTACAGAATGGTGCTGATATTACTGTTCAGGATAAAGAAGGGAATGGTGCTTTGCACTATATTGTGTCATTTAAAGGCAGGCAAAAAGTTGTATGTTTGGATCTAATATTAGGCAAAAGTGAGTTAAGTGAGGCTAAGGCAGTCACCTACGACAAAGATACGCTTGTACATGAGGCGTTAAAGGGGAGGGCAATGAAAGGAAAATTTAAACATCTTTCTCAACACAAAAAGATTGCTTTCAGAAAATACGGTGATGGCAATATAACAAAATTTTGTGCAATATTATTAAAAGAAGGTGCTAACCCTCATTCTTTATGGTTAGAAGATGAGAAATTTCATACTAAGAAGTATTATCTTGCTCTACGAAATGCAAAGAATGATAAAGCAATACCACAAAAAGCACGTGATAAAGCCAAAGAATTAAAAGAAAAGCTTGAAGCAAAATATAGTGTATATACCATTTCTAAATGGTTTAATTCTCAAAGCTGGGCTACTGCAGATCGATTGAAGAGCACTATGAAAAAAATAGGACGTGCTTTCAAAGTTGTACGGAAGTGCGTTAATCCTGGCAGGAGAGCTAGTGTATTGTTAGCAATTGCAATAGCAGCCACTATTATTGCAATGGTAGTATTTTCTTACTTTCAAGGGCAAATTACAATCTTAGCGGCGTTACCTACTATAGCTATTACTGTAGTATTCTGCCTAATATTCACTTTAAGGTTTAGTGATATTAAGAAATCTGTGAAAGAACTTGCCACTGATGAACAGGGTATACTTAAAAATAAAAATGATCATCACCTAGCTGCAGGGCAAGTAGGAGCTCCTAAAAGGACTACTCAACAGAATGTAGAAAGTAAACATAAAAATTTAGAGAAGGAAGAAACACAAAAATCATCAGATAGATCAAAAGATAGTAAAAGCCTTCCTAGTTCTGAAATATATGATATATCAATATTTCAAATTATTAAGGGGTTGTTAGGCTTCAACAAGCAAATCAATAAACCCTCTTTTCTGGCGCGATGAAATTAATTTCATCACTCAGAGTGTCTTCAGCAACTTTCTTGTAATCAATTTTTATATTGATCTGCCCTTTCTTTTCTTCGAGCCATGCTATAGTGTGCTTCATCCAGTTTTGGTCGTTGCGTTCAGGAAAATCTTCACGAGCATGAGCACCTCTACTTTCCTTGCGATTGGCTGCGCACTCCATAGTAATAACTGCTTGTGGAAGCATGTTAGCAAGCTCTAAAGCTTCAACTAAGTTGCTGTTCCATATCATGCTGCGGTCTTCAATTGCGATATCAGGCATCATTTTTACTACTCCTTTTATAGCTTTTTTACCTTCTTCTAAAACCTCAGCAACACGGAACACTGATGCATATTTTTGCATAATATGCTGCATTTTGCTGCGTATTTCAGATACCCTGAGCCCTCCGGAAGCAAACCGCATCTTATTGAATCTATCTACTATCCAATCTATACAAGTTGAGTGTAATTTTTTATGTGGTATATTAGACTTTAATTTCTCTTTTGCTCTGAGTGCTGCAGCTCTACCAAAAACTATAAGATCAAGAAGCGAGTTAGAACCAAGTCGATTTGCACCATGCACAGAGACACACGCTGCTTCTCCGATTGCAAATAATCCTTCTACTACTTCTTCCTTGCCTTTCTTCAATGTGATCACTTCTCCATGATAATTAGTTGGAATACCACCCATATTGTAGTGCACAGTTGGAATAACAGGTATCGGATCTTTAGTAACGTCAACTCCAGCAAAGGTCCTTGCGGTTTCGCTAATTCCTGGAAGTCTTAGTTTTATTACTTCCGGGTCGAGATGTGCTATAGTTAAATATATGTGATCTTTTTTTGGTCCTACACCTCTTCCTTCTCTAATTTCAATTGTTATTGCACGACTTACCACGTCGCGAGAAGCTAAATCCTTTGCTTTTGGTGCATAACGTTCCATAAACCTTTCACCTTGAGAATTTACAAGGTACCCTCCCTCACCACGGCACCCTTCTGTTATCAAGCACCCTGAACCATATGTCCCTGTTGGATGAAATTGTACAAACTCCATATCTTCAAGTGGTAATCCAGCTCTTACTACCATGCCGTTACCATCACCTGTGCAAGTGTGTGCGCTTGTTGTAGAGAAATAAGCACGTCCATATCCACCTGTTGCTAATACCACCGAATGTGCACGAAATTTATGTAATGTGCCGTCGCATAGTGACCAAGCAAGAACTCCACAGCATGCCCCAGTTTCATTATCCATGATTAAATCTATTACAAAATATTCGACAAAAAATTCAGCGTTGAATTTAAGACACTGCTGATATAGAGTGTGAAGGATTGCGTGCCCAGTTTTGTCTGCTGCTGCACAGGTGCGCTGAGCTGATTTTCCTTTGCCAAAGTGAGTTGTCATTCCACCGAATGGACGCTGATATATTTTACCGCTTTCTGTACGAGAAAAAGGTACACCGAAATTTTCAAGTTCAATAACAGCTTTAGCAGCATTTTTACACATATATTCTATTGCGTCTTGATCACCAAGCCAGTCTGAGCCTTTTATTGTGTCATACGCATGCCAGCGCCAATCATCTTCAGCAATATTACCTAGAGCTGCACTAATTCCACCTTGCGCCGCAACCGTATGACTACGTGTAGGAAAAATTTTAGAGATGCAAGCAACTGAGAAATTAGTAGCAGCCATTCCAAGTGTTGCTCTGAGTCCTGCTCCACCTGCACCCACTACTACTATATCATATTCATGTTCTATGATCTCATACGCTGATTTATTCATATATGCTTATTCATGATTACAACCTTATGATATCATAAAAATGGAAAAATCTATATAAATTTTCTAATAAAAAATTGATCTCAGTATCAAATATTTTAGGTGACGCCTGGGTGATTGACGCATGTTTAGCTGAATCTTAAATTAGGTAAAAAAGATGGTCTTAATATAATTAACTTGTAGCAAGCCTTTTTATTTTGGGCTCTTGTTTGCTTTTTTATGTCCTAGCTTATTGTTTTATATACTCTATTCATCTTTTTTGGATTAGCTATTGCGATGCACACCCCTATTATTATAGCAAAAGCTAAGGTAATAAGCATTAAATTTTGTAAAAATACCTTCCATCAGTTCTTTTTTCTTGCATACTAGCAGTATATATACTTTGTCAGGTTCTTGTACATATTTATGCTATGTGTAATTACAGTTGCACACTTTACTTTCTTTCATAGTCACCTATTTTATTCAGGAAGTACTGAGTAGATTTTAGTGCAATTATTACATACTATTTTTATGGTACTTGCATGTAAAGTAGTGACAAGCTAAATTATAAGAAATTATAAATTATTGTTAATATATAGTAAATGGTAGATTTGCAATTAGAAAAAATACAGAGTGATATAGAGAATATTTGGAAAAATAGAAGTGAACTTAGCGATTGCAGTGTGCAAAGAGCAGCAAGAGTAATAATTAGAAAAGTAATCAAACTTTTAGATAGTGGCAAAATTAGAGTAGCAGAAAGGCTGTCAGATGGGAAGTGGATAGTACATACATGGATAAAGCAGGCAATATCATTACATTTTCTTACTGAAGAGAGTAAAATGATAGGTTATACCGGTTGGTGGTTTGATAAAGTCAATAACAAATTTGATGGATGGAGTGAAGAAGAATTTTATCAGTCAAAAATTAGAGCAGTTACTGGATGTTTTGTTCGCCGATCTGCTTATATAGGCACAAACGTTGTTCTTATGCCAAGTTTTATCAATGTTGGTGCATATATTAGTTCTGGTACAATGATAGACACTTGGTCAACAATTGGTAGCTGTGCACAAATAGGGAAAAATTGTCATATTTCTGGAGGAGTGGGAATTGGTGGAGTTTTAGAACCTATTCAGACTTCTCCAGTTATTATAGAGGATAATTGCTTCATTGGCGCACGTAGCGAAATAGCTGAAGGTGTTATAATAAGAGAAGGGTCTGTTTTAGGCATGGGAGTTTTTATCGGAGCGTCAACAAGGATCATTGATAGGGAAACTAATGAGGTGTTTTATGGCGAAGTGCCACCTTATTCTGTGGTGATACCAGGATCTACTTTATTCGAAAATAATATTTCAATCTATTGTGCAATTATAGTAAAAAAAGTAAATAAAAAGACGAGATTGAGGACTTCCATAAATGAAATATTGAGAGATTAAACTATCTCATTTCTTGTTTTTACTTTTTTTATCATTGTTATTAACTATAGTAATGGCATAGGTGCATAACTCTGAAAAAGGAATTCCATTTTCTTGAGATAATTTGTGTAACTTCTGTAGACTTTCTTTGACTTTATTGGGGATGTTTCCTCCACGTTCTTTTACAAGCCATAAATCTTGATAATGTATTGGATGAGTGTCGCTTTTTGGATTTCCTATGTATATGGTAAAAGGTGAGCTTTGTCCTTTGAAATTACACTGCACAGTAAATTTTCTTATAGAGTTAGCCATCTAAAAAACTCTGCTTTTCTTTTTGATCGGCTTTACAGCAGATAGAGGAGGAAGTTTATTCATAAAGTTTTGTCTATGAGAAATATTTTCTTTGCTTTCTAAAGCTCGGTAAACATCAGCTTTACTCAATTGCGACTCTTTTGCGAGCTTCATTCCATGCTTTGCCATAATATTAGCGTATGCTAGCACTTTTTTTACTAATTCTAGATCGCTACTTAACATTTGGACTAACGCTTGAAATACTTCTACTAAAGTTAGCCCGTCAGCACTTATAACCTTATTTTCTGAAAAATTGACAGCTTCTTTAAACTTATATTTAATATTATTCTTTTGAAGCATAAGAGTAACGTTTTCTTCGTCCATAATTAAAGCACTATTTATTAGCTTTTAAATTTATACTATATATAAAAATATTCTACTATCTTATAGTATAACACGCTATAGTTAAACATTTATTAATAATATGCTTGCTTATATACATGAATTAATTGATAAAAGCCAAGGATCAATATCCATTAGTGATTTTATGAATGCTGCTTTATATCATAAAGAGTATGGCTATTACATGAATAAATTACCGCTTGGTAAAAGTGGTGATTTTATTACAGCGCCTGAAATCAGTCAATTATTTGGTGAAATAATTGCAGTTTGGGTAATGCATGCATGGAAAAAGTTAGGGGAGCCATCAAGGTTTTCTCTAGTTGAACTTGGGCCAGGTAGAGGAACACTTGTTCATGATATAATAAGAGCTACTGAAAAATATTGCAGCTTTTTTAGTTCAATGGCCATTTACCTGATTGAGATAAGTCCTGCTTTGCAGAAAATACAAAAGGAAAAGTTAAAAGGTTTAGGAATTAGTTGGTGCGAAAAT
Organism: Wolbachia endosymbiont of Litomosoides sigmodontis; assembly: GCF_013365435.1. Taxonomy (GTDB): domain Bacteria; phylum Pseudomonadota; class Alphaproteobacteria; order Rickettsiales; family Anaplasmataceae; genus Wolbachia. Next base: position 826,304 of record NZ_CP046577.1, on the reverse strand, counting down.
ATTTATAATCTACCGGAACAACCAACCATTTTTTTAGCGAATGAATTCTTCGATGCTCTTCCGATAGATCAATTTGTATATCGTAATGGAGAGTGGTATGAAAATAGAGTGACAAAGCAGGATGATGTAACATCATCTCAATGTCCATTTCTTGTTATTCCAGTGCCACTTTCTTATTGTTCTAATGCTCTTTCCTTATCTTCTCAGAGCATAGCACTAAAATCTAGAAAAGTTGATCGCAAACAAGCACGCTATTCAACATTTTCAATGAAATTACCCAAAAACTGGATTTCAATGTCATTCTCTGAGAAGATAAAGGGTTTTGATGGTGCAGTAGTGGAAGTATGTTCAGCTGGGATTGAAATATTAAAAATGCTTGAAGATAAGTTAATGAATAACGGAGGAGCTGCTTTAATTGTAGATTATGGTTATGTATACTCTTCTTACAAAAGCACTTTGCAATCGGTAAAACAACACAAGTATGTTAATTTTCTTGAAAATGTTGGTAATAGTGATATTACTGCGCTTGTAAATTTTCAAGCGTTAAGAGATTCATTAAAACATGTAGACTGTGAAATTTCAACTCAGAGAGAATTTTTACATCTTTTTGGTATAAAAGAAAGAACTAAGGCTTTAATAAAAAATGCAAGTGATGAACAAAGGGGTAAGATTTTTAGTGAGTTTTTAAGGTTGACTGAAAACATGGGTACTCTCTTTAAAGCAATATTGATTTATCGTTCATAGTCTTGTATTGCCTTTACACTAAACTGCTTTAGCTATAAATATTTTAAGAAGTTTATTAAAGCAGAAAAGGCAAAATAATCACGTAGTAGAAATTGTTTATTTTCTAATTCTGCAAGTTGGCGTTCTATACTGCCTTAAACGTTTGTAAACGCGTTTCATCTCATATGAGTAAGATACTTGGAAATGTTGTGGAAGTATGAGGTATACATAGTGCAAAAAAATTAAACACGAGGCACCAACTACGTGGCACTTCGTCATTATAACTGCACAGATTGAAGATAACTAAGTACCTTTAGTACTATAATTAAGGTGCTGTAAAAATTTGTTAAGTAATTTCTTTTATTCATTTAAATTGCTTGCAATCTCCTTATACACTCATCTTTGCCAAGAATTATCATGATATCAATGATTCCTGGTGCATCCATTACTCCAGTTATAGGAGCTCGTAATGAGTGGTAAATATTGCTCATTTTGACATTATACAACTTTGAAAATTCCTTGATCTGAGAGGACAGAGAGTCCTTGTTCCAGCTTTCATTCCCGACATTTGAGAGAAATGACGCAAGTAACTTGATTATATTGAAATTAGATCTGACAACTTGCTCAGCTTCTTCACTTAAACTAAAGGGTGGATCTTTTATATAAAACTCCGCTAAATCCAGCAATTCTGTCAAGTAGTTTACTCTTTTTTTTAGTTCTGTTAATCCTTGTAATAAATAGTCCTTTTTTTTATCAGCTAGAGTGTTTTCTTTAAATATCAGAGTTAGAATATCTTCATTGCTCATATTATTAATATAATGGTTATTCAAATGCTCCAATTTTTTAAAATCAAGCCGTGCAGGCGAACGACCAATGTTTTCTAAATTAAACCACTCTATTGCTTGCTCATCGTCAATAATCTCATCATTGCCATGACTCCACCCAAGTCTCAGTAAGTAATTACGCATCGCTTTTGGTAATATTCCCATCTTTTCGTAGTAGCAAATGCTTATTGCACCGTGTCTTTTTGACAGCTTATTTCCATCTTCTCCATGAATTAGCGGTACATGCGTAAAACGTGGAATGTCAAAATCAAGAGCCTGATATATTAGTATTTGCTTGAAGGTATTAGTGAGGTGATCAGAACCACGTATTATATCAGTTATTCCTGCATCGTGATCGTCAACTACCACTGCAAAAATATACGTTGGAGTGTTATCAGAGCGTAAGATCACTATATCATCAAGTTGATTGCTATTTACTTTAATTTGGCCGTATATTTTATCATTTACAACAATATCTTGTGAATCTGGCACCCTAAAGCGGAGAACTGGCTTTGCATTTGGTATGATACTAGTGCACTTGTGCTTATATATTTTTCCTTTCTTTCTCGCTTTTACTTTCTTTTCTGTAACCTCACCTTTAGGGCAATAACAGCGGTATGCTTTACCTTTTTTAATAAGAAGATTTGCAACTTCAATGTGCCGTTCTATTCTTTTTGATTGGTATATTATTTCTCCGTCATAGCTCAAACCGAGCCATTTTAGTCCATTTATTATCGCATCAATTGCTTCTTGTGTTGAGCGTTTCTTGTCAGTATCCTCAATCCTAAGTAAAAATCTGCCACCATGGTACTTTGCATAGAGCCAATTAAATAAGGCAGTACGAGCCCCACCAATATGTAAAAACCCTGTTGGTGATGGAGCAAATCTTGTAACTATATTTGGCATATTTGTTTATTATAGCAATGTAAACGATGATAGCTAAAATCTATGTTTATGACAATTTAGAATTACTATAAATTATTTGCCCTGGAGGATTAATTGTATTTATTTTTCGTAAATTATGATATATAATTTAATATTAGTTAAATATAATTGAGGTGTGTGATGGGAGAACTTGAATATATAAAAAATCTGCTTTTAAGCAATATAGATGCACTTGATTGGTGTTATACAGGTCCTTCCGATAAAGCAAAATTAATAGCAAATGGAGACAATCTCTTGCATTTAGCTGCAAAGATAAGAAATGTTGAAGTTTTTTTATCTATTTTCAAGAAAAGTATTAAAAATGATGTTCGTTTATTAGAATATAGCGAAAGTAACATAAATCCATTTCATATAGCAGCAAGGATGCAGATACTGCCAAAAGTAGTAGAAGGAATATTTGAGCACTTGAATTCGGAAAAAGCTAAATTGCAGTCTGATCCAGAAAAGCTAGAAAAGTTTAAGAATTACGTTAGAAGTGCATTAAGTAGTAGATGTGCGTTAACTGATTCCACAAAAAGGACTCCCCTTGATATGGTTAGTAAGGAAGATAAAGAGGATATAAGAAAAATTGCAGGCATAAAAGAGAGCATTTTATGTAATAAGAAATTTCGCCTGTGCTTATATGTAGTAGGGACTATAGTATATATTGCTGCCTTATGTTTATCTTTATATTTTCTGTACCTGTGTTCTCAAGAACTTGCACTAGTTTCGGTAACGACAATCGCTTCTGGTGGGGTTGCATGTTTGTCGTTTAAGGTATTTGAAGAGATATATGACTTGAGTGATGTGAATACTCTAATGGAAAATATCAGTGCTAAGGGCGCTGCAAAAATAGTAGCACCTGGCACTTATATGTGAAGAAAGGAAATTACTTGTAGGAGGTGATATAGAAATTTACTTTCTTAAGTTAAGAAAGTGTATTTGTATGGTAATAGAAAAGAAGTACAGTAAGATTTTAATAGCAAATAGGGGGGAAATTGCCTGCAGAATTATTAAAACTGCCCGTAAAATGGGTATATCTTGTGTATGTGTATATTCAGATGCAGATATAAATTCTATGCATGTAAGGCAGGCAGATGAGTCAAGGTATATCGGTCCTTCACCTGCTTGTCTTAGTTACTTAAATATTGAGAAAATGTGCGAAGTGGCAATTGAAACAGGTGCACAAGCTGTGCATCCAGGCTACGGCTTTTTAGCAGAAAATTCAGATTTTCCATGTGCTCTACAAAAACATAATATAGATTTCATTGGACCAAGTGCAGAAATAATAGAAGTTACAGCTAACAAAATAACAGCAAAAGAAGTTGCAAGAAAGGCTGGAGTCAATGTAGTACCAGGATATATTGGTAAGGTTGGTGGTGCTATTCATGCAGCTCAGGTTGCAGAAGAGATTGGTTTCCCCGTTATGTTAAAGGCAGCTTCTGGTGGTGGTGGCAAAGGTATGCGAGTTGTAAACTCCAAAAGGGAAATTGAATTAGCATTCACATCAGCAGTAAACGAAGCGGAGAAGAGCTTTAAGGATGGTAGTATCTTTATAGAGAAATATATAGAGCTACCAAGACATATCGAAATACAGATCATAGCAGATAAATATGGCAATGTAGTGTGTCTTGGAGAGAGGGAGTGCTCAGTACAAAGGAATAATCAGAAAATAATAGAAGAAACGCCAGGACCATTCATTAGTGAGAAAGTAAAACAAGAGATGTATTCTCAATGTATTTCCCTAGCAAAGCAAGTTGGCTATTTTTCAGTAGGTACTGTTGAATTTGTTGTGGATAAGGACCAAAACTTCTATTTTCTTGAAGTAAACACGAGATTGCAAGTTGAGCATCCAGTTACAGAATTTGTAACTGGAATAGATATAGTAGAAGAAATGATACGAACTTCCTGTGGAGAGAAATTAAGGTTCAGTCAAGAAGATATTAGATTGATCGGTTCTGCAATAGAAAGTAGAATTTGTGCTGAAGATCCATCAAAGAGGTTTTTCCCTTCGAATGGAAGTATAAAATACTATGATAAACCAAATGAAAATGATTATGTAAGAGTGGATGATGGAGTCTCTGCAGGCTCAGAAATCAGTGTGTTCTATGACTCGATGATTGCAAAGGTAATAACATATGGGAAAGATAGAATAGAAGCAATCAGTAGAATGCAAAAAGCGTTGTCTGAGTGCTATATAGGAGGGGTAACAAGTAATATAGAATTTTTAGAATCTATCTTCCACAATCCAAATTTTATTGCAGCAAAGCTCCATACAAGATTCATTCCAGATTATTATCCAAGTGGGTTTCATGGTGATTTTGTTACAGAGGAATATATTAAAATGTTTATTTTTGCTGGGTTATATATTCATTTAGAAGGTAAGGAAAAGTATTACGGTAAATTGATTGATGAAGTGTTTGTGGTTAGAATAAATGACAATGAATATCTTGTAAATGCAAGGTACCAAGATAATGTTTTAACGACAATATACAATCATAACATGTATTCTGTAAGTGGTAAGTGGAAATCAAGTTATAGGTTACTATGTATTACAATTAATGATGATACTAATATAACATTTAAAGTGGAAAAAAAAGGCAGTGAATACTTCATAAGACATGCAGGAATGCAGGCTGAGTGCTGTATATTTAAACCTCATGTAGCTGAGTTAAGTAAGTTAATGTTAAATAATAAAGCAGAAAAGGTCTCAATAGATGTCGTGAAATCTCCAATATCAGGTTTATTAGTTAAATTACATGTAAACGTAGGAGATCAGGTAGAAATAGGACAACCTTTATTTATTGTGGAAGCAATGAAAATGGAAAATATTATATGTGCTGAAGCGGAAATGGTGATAAAAAATGTTCTCGTTCAAGAAGGAAAAAATGTACAGATTGGTGATGTAGTATTAGCTTTGCTTTCTTAAATAACATAGGAAATATAAACCTGATCCAAATAAGATAAATGAGAATATTTGATGAGCTATAGCAGTAATTATTGGTATGTGCATCAACAAAGTGACCACTCCTAAGATTATTTGGATGATGATGGAGAGTAGCATAGCATACACTTGTTTTACACTGGTATTTTTTATTGTGAGTGTTGTTGTCAAAGCCAGGATTAACAATGCTAGTGCTCGGTGTATAAATTGTACTGTTGCTCTGTTTTCAAAGATATTTAACCATGTAGGCCGTAAGAAAAATAAATCTTTTGGGATAATGTATCCATCCATTAGTGGGAAAGTATTGTAAATTAAACCAGCATTTAATCCTGCAACAAACGCTCCAAAAATTATCTGTACTACAATTAGGGTCAAGATTATTCCTGTATAGTGTATACTGTTACCACTAATCTTAAGTTTAGTTTGCTTTGGCCTAATTTGATAATCAAAAAATTGATATAATAATAATGCAAAAATAACCAATGCTAACAGCAAGTGAAGTGCAAGCATATAGTGGCTTACATGAGGTTTAGTTACCAAACCGCTTTTAACCATATACCACCCAGCAAAAGCTTGCAAGACTCCGAATAATAGTGCTATAGATAACCTTATTGCTATCTTTTTAGATATTCTTTTTTTTAGTGTGAAATATATAAATGGTAGAATAAAAATCAGTCCAGTTAGCCTTGCAGCTAATCTATGTATATACTCTATTAAATATAGAGCACGAAACTCTTCCATGCTCATACCATAGTTAAATGCTTTATATTCAGGTGTAGCCTCATATTTCGATTTTTCTTGTAACCAATCTTGCTTGTTAAGTGGTGGAAGTACTCCGGTAATTGGGTTCCACTCTGTTATAGATAGTCCTGCGTTTGAAAGTCTAGTGAATCCACCGATTCCTACCATGAGGATTGTCATGATAGAGCAGAGAAATAGCCAAATAGCTATGGATTTTGATCTCTTTTGTTTCATAAATCATGCTGAGTTTTATTCCATTGTTGAGAGTGAATAATGAATTCTCCAGGGTGCGAAAAGCTGTAACATTATGCAACAGATTATAGACAAGAAAAAATGCCGATGCTATATAAAAATCAAAAGGCATCTTTTGTTGCTTAATGACTATTGTCAAAAGAATCAGATTAGTAATGTATATCACTACAAAGCAAGACAAAAATAATTCATTTAAACTTGAATTGATATCAATGAAAACAATAAAAACTGAGTAGTGAAAAATTACGAGCTGCAGAGTCAACAAAAAGGTTCAATAGCAAAATTCCTTTAAGTGCAGTATGTTTATAAAGTAATTTCATATTTTAAAAATGAACAATATAAGTTTGCATGTAGCCCTTGATCTAACGTGCTTGTTATTTAATCCAAGCAGACATAGTAGTTGGTGATTCTTCTAATGTTTCCCAAAATCAATAATTTTAATTTGGTGTCCATATTTTGTAATCTTAAACCCAAGTATCAGTGTGTTCACTAACGTTATAAACACCACAGAAAAACACTTTTCTTTAAATCTCTCTACTGAAAAATGGTTACTGCTATTATCCAAAGGTATCATCATATTCATTTTTTGAAATCCAGGCATAAGCGCTGGAACTAATTCATATATTCTAGAGAAAAGGATTTTGTCAGAAAGTTGTGATTGTGATTATAGTAATTCAGTCTTGTCTGCACATAAACTAACTTATCTTACTCTGGTCAAATTCAATCAGTTTTTTTTTAACTGTAATGGATCTAAGTTGTCATTTGCATCATATATTATCACATCTCTTATTAAAATAATAGCATTATTGTATAACCTGGCCTTATTTTAGGTATAGCTGCAAGTATTTCTTGATTCATTACTTTCTATAAGAAGCTTTATGTCTAATTTTAGTCTTGAGTGATCCAAATTTTTGTACTTTCAATCAATTGCTCTATTACCATACTTTGTTCATCTTATTCTAATCCATTTTTTGGTTAGATGTTTCGCATAAGCTAAAAATAGTAGTTATAAATTTAAATAAATAACTAAAATATCTAACTATAAATATTAACATTAAAGTAAAATGTATATATTTCTCTGTTAGAGTTAAAATTGAATCTACAATAAGGAAAGAAGCAAAGAATACTAAGCTTAACTTGATTTTCTTGACTGAGAAGTCATGGTATTTTATAGTATAAATATAAGGAAATTTAAAATTTGTTCGCCATCTGCTTTTATTAATACATGGCCATCACTGTAGCGTATCTTAATCCAATGATTGATGCCTCAATTTGCGTATTTGAACTGTAAAAGATGCTGTATTAGATTTATAATAGAAGAGTTTTCCTTAATTAAACCCCTAATGCAGTTTTTTATTTAGGTTGCGTGAGAATGAAGATATGATCTCACTACTGCGCTTATTATCCTTATGTTCTTGCATTATTTTCTTTACAGCATCAGCGGCTATGTTTGCTGTGTTAGCTTGCAAACCTCCAATGGCTTTTTCAATTTGGTCAGTAACTTTCTTCAAGTGAGAACGGGCATTGTTATTTAACGTCTGATCTAGTTGTTTTCTATTGTGTTTAATGATACTATCAGCCTTGTCAAACGCTTCATTCATCATTTTATTAACTTCTTCATCTAATTTTTTATATTTTTCAGAAGATTTCTTGTAATACTCTAACATATCTCTTCTGAATTTTTCAATCTCTTCATTCGTAAGTTTACTCTTGTTGCGCTTATTGTTAAGAGCATTTTTAATCACTTTCTTTAATGACTTATATGAAAGGATAAAGCCTACAAAAAAAGCAAGACCAATAATCAGTGATGTAGACATAAGAACTCCTAAAATTCTTTGGATATCAAATTAGCAACAAATTCCTCTTCAATTTCAGAATTAGTTAACTTATTGTAATAAATCAAGGCAATATTAGTAGCCATTTGCCTTAACTCATCAGTGTACTCAGACTTAAACTTTGCAACTCCTTCTTCAATAAGCTTGCTTATTTTTTTATCTTCCTCTTCTAATGTATTTTTTACGTCATCCGTCATCTTTTTTACTTGGACTAGTGCATCATCTATGATTTTTTTAGCTTGTATCCTAGCTTGATTTAAAGCTAGATTGTATTTAAGAGTCTGATTTTCTATGAGCATTAGAAGGTAAATGGAACTATTAAAAGAGTCTAATATTTTTTTACTTCTAGTATTTATTATTCTATCTAACTTTGGCAGAAATGAATAGCGTACTACAAAAAACAGTAAAGAAAAAAAAATTAAAAACCAAAAAACTTGAGAAAAGAAAGTTGAAACATCAAGCTGTGGCATATGTTAAGCAACAAACATCAATAGCATTGCAAGAACAAATGCAAGCAACCCTGTAAATTCAACCATACCGGCACCAACATAAACGTAAATTTTCATTTTACTTTCCGATTCAGGATTTCTTGCAAGCCCACTTAGCATAGTAGAAAATATACTTGCTACACCAAGACCTGCTCCCAGTATTCCAAGTACGCTTAAACCAATTGCTATAAACTTTAAAGCTACTAATTCCATATATTACCTTTAACTATTTCTTTATGTATTAATTATAAAATATTCTGGAGAGAAGTCAATTACTTTACCGCATCTGATAAATATATACACATTAATATAGTAAATATATAAGCTTGTAGAATTGCAACAAACACTTCGAATCCTATTAATGCAATTATAAACAGAAACGGTACAGGGGTTAGAGTCAAATGCATATTCATAATAAACCCTGCTACTACTTTGATAATTGTATGGCCTGCGATCATGTTTGCAGTAAGCCTTATTGATAAGCTTATAGGCCTTGCCAAGTAAGCAAGTAGCTTAATAAAAACCATCATGGGTGCAAGCCATGATGGGATGCCTTCCGGTAAGAATATGCGTAAAAATTTTATTCCTCTTTCTTTGAATCCAATAACTGTTGTATAAGTGAAAACTATCAGTGATAAGGTAAAAGTAACTATCACATGACTTGTAACCGTAAAACTATAAGGAAGCACACCAACTAAATTACACGATAAAATGAAAATAAATACTGTAAATACCAACGAAATGTGCTTTAGGCCTTTGCTTCCAGTGTTATTTTCTATTATGGAAATAACAAAATCATATACGTACTCGACCGCAGCTTGCAAATAGCCTGGTATTACTGCCTCTTGCCTTATACCTAAGAGCAAGAAAAGTATGACCAGTACTACTGAAATCATCATAAAAAGGGATGAGTTGGTAAAATTTATGTCATGCCCAAATAATTTAGGTAATTCTACTATTGTATGTATTTTAAACTGTTCTAGTGGATTTAATTCCATTTTTTACCCTATAGATTTAGACTGTAACAGTAAATAAGGTATTAATTCTATAGGATGAAGTCAAGAATTTAAGATAGTACAGGATCATATAACACTAGACTTTTTACAAACCATATAGTTTTTGCTTAGCTGTCATTTAGGTAAACCGAAAAACTACTTGGTAAGCCTTGTCGTAGATTTAAGGTGTTTAGTTGGTCTTTAATTTATGTAGATTAAGTGACGAGGTATCATATAATTGGCGTCTTATGTTTAATTTTTTACACTATGTGCATTCTATGTCTTTATAACCTTTCTAAGTTTTAGCTACATAAGCTGGAACGCCCTTATAGAGAGTTTAGAGTAAATACTATCTAATACAGGATATTTTTTACTTTTTTCTACTTAGTGAGTTTCTTAATATTTATGCTAGGATTTAGTTGCATTAAAAAGCAACTAAGTTATGGTTATTAATTATTTAAAATGTAAAAAAATGCCAATGTTTTTAAATGGATATTAGCCAAGGCTTTTTTTCTTATATTAATCTTACTATATAAGAAATGGGTAAACAATAGTGAAAAGGAGGTCTTGCTGAAGTAAGTAAAATATCAGGTTTTTTTAATGGCATTAGAATCAAAATTATTGGATAAAAAGTTTGTGAAGTAGACAAAAGAAGTGCTGAAAAAAGTGCGAAATAACTCATATTTTACAAAAAACTAAATGCTGTAATTGTAGTAAAAATATGTTGCTCTTCAAGAGCAGCACTAATTGCATGGATAAAGTATCTAAAACTTAGAAGAGAAGAAAAATTTTTTGCTTATCTTTAACGTCGTAGAAAAATTAGATTGAATAATGGTCGATTTGGACAAGTTAAAGTGTGAATATAAGTAAATACTAATATTATCATTAAAGATAAAGAGAGTGAGAATTTAGGAAAAATTTGGCTTAAATGTTAGCAAGTCTGTAGTATATCGTAATATAAAAAAATGAGATTTTTGTATATTACACCAAAATTAATTCACAATGAACGGGATATAAAGTAAACAGGAAGAGTAAAAAAACTTAGTGAAGTTATTGGTGAGTATCATGAATTAAGAGTTATTCATCTTTGATGAATTGTGGTTGGCACGCATTTAAAAGTTGGATTGGTGATCTAAAAAGGGCGTTAAAACATGGGTGAAAGTAAGATTAAATGGACAAAACTTTTATCTCTACAATGTAGTGAATTCTAGAAATGGAGAGCTCTAGCTTATTTGTGCCGAATATCAACACTGATTGTATGAATATATTTCTTGAACAAATGTCGTAATGTTTAGAACACAAAAAGACTTTTCTATCATAGATTGTGCTAATTAGAATAAGTTAAAAAATTTAAAGATACCTAAAAATATCAAAATTATATGCTTATCATCATACTTGCCTGAGCTCAATCCTATTGAAAGATTTTGGTTACATATGAAACAGAACATTTTGCGTAATTAAGTCTATAATATAATTACTTTGCTTGAGTGTGCTTTGTGTAAGTTCATTACCTCTCTTCTCACTTACTCCACAATTAAACAACTCTACAATGTCACTTATTAACCTATTAATAATAAGAATTAGTTATAAACTTCTCTATTGTTTCTTGTAATAGAGAAGCCATTTGCTACAACAAACTTTAAAAGCATTACATTTTATATTACAATAACTTTTTTGTTTCTTTCAGGATTCATGAAGTTTACATTATCTTGGTTACTAGAGTACTTAGAAACCAATGCTAGTTTAGAAGAAATCACTGATAAGTTAACTCATATAGGGTTAGAAGTAGAGGATGTGGTCAACAATACCAAATTAGCTGGATTTATTGTTGCAAAAATATTGGAAGTAATACCTCATCCCGATGCTGATAAGTTGAAGCTCTGCAAAGTACATGATGGAAATAAAACTCTACAAATAGTTTGTGGAGCAAATAACGTTAGAGAAGGCTTAAAGACTGTACTTGCATCTCTTGGCAGCACATTGCCAGAAAGTAATCTTACAATTAAGACCATGAAAGTACGAGGGGTGCTAAGTGAAGGAATGCTCTGCTCTGCTTCTGAGCTTACCTTGGCTCAAGAAAAAAGCAAAGAGATAATTGAGCTTTCTGATGATTATAAAGTGGGGGATAAATTTTTCAATTGTGATTCTGTAATTGATATAAATGTCACTGCAAATCGTGGAGATTGTCTGAGCGTGTATGGAATAGCTCGAGATTTGGCAGCAACTGGAATTGGGACATTGAGTTCCTTAACTCGTTTTAATGCTATTTCAGTGCATAATGTAAGAATTCAAGATAGATTCCAGTCTGGAATAACAAAGAGTTCTTCTATAAATGTTAAGGTTATCGATGGCGAGAGCTTTATTAGTGGAGTATACATTTCCAATGTGAGAAATAAGGGGAGCCCAAGGTGGTTAAAAGATAGGCTGGAGTCAATAGGAATGCGTTCTGTTTCTGCAATAGTTGATATTACTAACTATATTATGATGTCATTTGGTCGCCCGATGCATGTGTATGATGCAAGAAAAATAGAAGGAGAACTTATAGTACGCAAAGCAAATGATGGAGAAAAATTTACTGATTTAAATGGTAAAGAGTACTTATTAAATAATGATATAAGCGTTATTTCTGATGGTAAGAATATTCATGCAATTGCTGGAATTATAGGTAGTGAGTGCAGTGGATGTACACTTGAAACTACTGAGATCTTTTTAGAATCTGCTTGGTTTAATCCTATCTCTGTTACTAAATCTTCAAGGCAACTTAACATTTCCACAGACTCGAGTTACAGATTTGTACGTTCAGTTGATCCTGGATTTGTTCTTGATGGGCTCCATTTTGCAACTCAGATGATTGTTGATTTGTGTGGTGGGGAAGCCTCAAATATAGTGTTTGCTGGCAGCTTAGATGAGGCTGATACTAAGGTGAGTTTTAATTATCAAGATGTAAACAAGTTTGGAAGTGTGTCTATATTGCCTAATGAGATGTTTGATATCTTAACAAAATTAGGGTTTAGCACTGATAAAAAAACTGAGAATAATTGGGATGTAAAAGTACCAAGCTGGAGATCGGACATTGCTATATCTGCCGATCTAATTGAAGAGGTAGTAAGAATATATGGATATGATAAAATAAAAGAGGAGCCACTAATAGACAGCGTTGATGTAGAAATTAATACGCACGGTGATTTGCGCATTTTGATGGCAAGTAGAGGATTTTATGAAGTGCTCACTTGGTCATTTATGAGTGAATCGATGGCTGAAAAATTTGGCTACTCAGATAAGTTATTTATCATTGATAATCCATTTAATAGTAATTTCAATATAATGAGGCCAAGTATCATTCCAAATTTATTGCAAGTTACCGCCGACAACATTGTCAATGGAATTTTTGATCTTGCAATTTTTGAGATTGGACAGGTTTATGATAGTCTTGATCAACCTAAGTATGTTTTGAGTGGAACAAGAACAGGCAATAATTTGCCGAGAAACCATTATAATACTGATAGGAAGATAGATATTTTTGATGCAAAGGCTGACTTAATAGCAGTTTTGGAGTTTTTTAATGTCAGTTATGAAAATTTAACAGTAGAAAAAGCAGAAAAAGAATATTATCATCCAGGTAAGTCAGGCACTTTCTTCTTCAAAAATAAAGTGATAGGTTGTTTTGGGGAGTTGCATCCTGATATATTAGGTCTTTTTAATATTAAACAAAAAATTGTAAGCTTTGAGATGATATTAGAAAATATTGAAAATTTACCTGTGAGAAGAAAAAATTTTATTGATTATAAGTATCAAAGCGTAAAGCGCGATTTTGCGTTTATTGTAAATAGGGATATAGAAGTTGGTAAAATAGTTAACATGGTAAAAAAAAGCTCAGAGCTCATCACGGAAGCTTTCTTATTTGACGTATACCATGGAAATAACATGGAGCCGAATAAAATGTCTATAGCATTATCAGTTACTTTCTGTTCTCCGACTCACACCTTAATTGAAGAGGAAATTCAAAAAGAATCAAGTGCTATAGTTAATTTAGTGTGTAAAAATACTGGAGGAATCTTAAGGTGTACCTAATTCATATTTGACTAAAGAAGCTAACTATATTTTCTTTTACTTCCATACTATCTATTGTGTTATTTACTCTCATGCGAAATTCAGATGAATCTTTAAACCCGCTGCTGTACCAGCCTATGTGTTTGCGTGCCATCTTTATTCCCATGTCATTTCCATAATATTCGAGAATATTGTCGTAATGCTCAAGTATGATGTTCAGTCTCTCTGAAGCTGTTGGCTCAGAAATTTCACTTCCACTTAAAAAGTTCATTGCTTGATTAATCAACCAAGGCCTGCCGTAAGCACCACGACCTATCATTACTCCATCTGCTTCAGATTCTTTGAGTGCGTTTTGAATATCATTCATATTTTTAATATCGCCGTTTACTATTACCGGAATCTTTACTTGTTCTTTAACATTTCTAATAAATTTCCAATCTGCTTGACCATTATAAAGCTGTGTCCTTGTTCTTCCATGCACAGTTATCATCTTTACTCCAAGGTCCTCTGCAATCTTTGCTAAACGTGGGGCATTGCGATTTTCATCATTCCACCCGATACGCATTTTTACCGTAACTGGCACGTTCACCGCTTTGACTACAGCCTTTATTATTTTAGCAGCCTTTTTTTCATCGCGCATTAGCGCTGATCCTGCATAACCATTTACAACTTTTTTAACTGGGCAACCAAAATTTATATCTATGATTTTAGCTCCCATGTTCTCATTTAATTTTGCAGCTTCTGCCATTACATCTGGCTCGCATCCAGCAAGCTGCACAGCAGTTAAGTCATCAACCTTTGCCTTTTGTATACTTTGGCGAGTTTGCATAATCATAGCTCTGCTTGCAATCATCTCTGACACTAACAATTTTGCACCAAGTTTCTTTACAATGCTTCTAAATGGATAATCTGTCACTCCAGACATTGGAGCTAAGATCACAGGAGAATCAATCATCACATTTCCTATCTGCAGGGGCATGGAGTTAATGGCAATTTTTTATTGTAAATCCATGGTGTACAAGCTTGAACATTTTGCTCTTTTAAAGCAATAGATGTTTGTGTGCTTGGCGGAAGGTCACATAACAATCCGTATTTTAAATGTTCTTTCCATTCTGTATCATTCATAAGTGCTTCAGCAAATTCTTTTCTTTTCTCTTTTAATTGCTTTAAATCAGGTTTGTATTTTGATAGCTCTGCATCAATCTCATCAAATGATTTATTTTCCTTAAACATTTGTGTAATTTTATGAGCATTTTCTAATGCAAATATTCCGCAGTTATAACCATCATTTTGCTGCTTAATCGAAGAGCTTCTTATATCATCATTCCCAATTCCCAAAGCTGCTTCCAATGCACTTACTATACTATCAGTGTTTATTGGAATGTTAACTAATCCATCCTTTCTTTTCTTACACATTTGTGCTGTTTCTTGCACATCTTTGCTCATTTCTTTTTTTCCTTGTGTATTTAATGCCCAAGCTTGCTTGTTGAGAGGAAGCATTAAATCGTTTTTAATTTCATTTGCGTTTTCTATATTACTACGTTGACTGCCAAAACGTGGTAGTTTGGCACTAAAAGAATCACAGTAATAGGCTCTAAATTGCCCACTGCCTGGATTATATGCAATAACTAATGTGGTCCAATGACGATTTCTTAAATTTACCACTGAAGTAAACGTTACTTTTCGATCTTCTTGTTCTACCTTATTTTCGTATTCTATTAACCTTTCATTCAAAGTTTCAAGATTGCCAGGAATGCAGAAAAATACATCATTCGAAGAGCTTTCTGAATATCCATATTTAATTCTTGCAATATGAGCAATATCGTGCTGCTGTAGCCAGTAAGCATATTTTCCTCCATTTGTCTGATGTACAAGAGTTTGTAAATCTTCATTAAACTTTTTACTGCCCAAATCACTATCTTTTGATGCCATAGAGATAGAGCTTCTATGATTGTTGTTTCTTGAGCCATATTCACTGCTAATAACACTATTCTCACTTAGAGTCTTTTGATTTTTCTCTCTTGCATTGACATAATCCTTTACTGAATGATATAAAATCTCAATAATTTTATATGCTACTGCAAGAGCTGTCCATATCACAATCCAAACTATAGGATGAGAGATTAGCACAGCAAGTGGTAAGATTGAGAGTGAAGATCCTATTATCAATCCCAAATAGCTAATAGTAAACGTAGCTGCTAGATGTATACTAAAAGTGTAAATAGCAAATTTCTCACCGACCTTGAGCTTAATAAAGCAAATGCTTTCTTCTATAGTGCCTGACATATTTACTCTGTGAATGCAAGTTAACTAAATTTAAACAAATCCTAAGGGTAAAGTCAACCATGATGAGCTTAGCATCTATTTCATGATATGTGCAAAAGTATTGAGTATTAAAAGCTTTTAAAGTACAGTAATAGTATCAGTAGTAGCACAATGTATGCATGATATAGAATATATACGCCAAAATTCTGAAAGCTTTGAAAAAGCAATGAAAAGCAGGGGAGTGAAAGAATTTTCTGCAGAAGAGATACTAAAAATTGATTGCGAGAAAAGGTCATTGACTACTAAATTGCAGGATTTGAATAGAAAACGCAATGAAATCACTGAGAAAATAAAAAAGCTTAAAATGAGTAAGAGCTCTTGTGAAGAGCAAGTAAAGTCATCAAAAAATATCACAAATGAGATAGAAGCAATCAGCTTAAAGGAGCAAATAGAAAAAGATAAATTAATTAATATCTTGTCTAGTTTACCGAATATCCCTGTGCAAGATGTACCAATAGGTGCGGGTGAGAATTCTAATTTAGAAATGAGAAAATATGGAGAAAAAAGGAAATTTGATTTTGTGCCAAAGTCTCATTATGAGCTGGGAGAAGAGTTGGGTCTAATGGATTTTGAGCAAGCAGCAAAAATTTCTGGATCAAGATTTGCAATATTAAAAGGGCAGTTAGCTAAGCTTGGGCGAGTGCTAATAAATTTTATGCTTGAAATGCATGTTAATGAATTTGGCTATACTGAGGTATATCACCCGGCATTAGTAAAAAATGAGGCTATGTATAACGTTGGTCAGCTACCAAAATTTTCTGATGACTCATACTTAACTACCAGCGAATTAAGATTAATTCCTACAGGCGAGGTGTTTTTAACGAATTCAGTTGCTAATAAAATAGCGGAGGAAAAGGAATTGCCTATTCGTTTTACTGCATATTCAGAATGTTTTCGTAAAGAGGCTGGTAGTGCGGGACGAGATACTAGAGGTATGATAAGGCAACATCAATTTGGTAAAGTAGAGTTGGTAAGCATCACAACTGAGGATCAATCAAATGATGAACTTGAGCGTATGATAGGCGTTGCTGAAGAGATATTAAAAAAATTAGAATTGCCATATAGAGTAATGCTACTATGTAGCGGCGATATGGGCTTTGCTGCACAAAAGACTTATGATATAGAGGTGTGGTTACCTGGGCAAAATAAGTATAGAGAAATATCAAGCTGTTCAAATTGTGGTGCGTTTCAAGCAAGGAGAATGAGCACTAAATACTCTTTAGAAACGGATAAAAGGGTAAAAAAATATGTTCACACTTTAAATGGCTCAGCTTTAGCTATAGGAAGAACGATTATTGCCATAATGGAGAATTATCAAAATTCTGATGGGTCGATTATAATACCAAACGTGTTGCAAAAATACATGAGTAATGATATTGTTATAAACAAATAATACTCTTGATATATAAGAACGAGGAAATAGAGATGAAGGTTCTGGTTATAGGTTCTGGTGGACGTGAGCATGCTTTGCTTTGGGCTTTAAAAAAGTCTCCTATCTTAACCGAATTATATATCACTCCTGGACGTTCAGCTATGAAAAATCTGGGAATTCTTGTGAATATAAATATTCAAAATTCAATTGATGTGACACAATTTTGCAAGAGGGAAAATATAGAGTTAGTTATTATTGGTCCAGAGCAACCAATAATTGATGGGCTTGCTGATAACTTAGTTGCAGAGGGAATAAATGTTTTTGCTCCAAGTCAAGCAGCTGCAAAACTCGAAGCATCAAAATCCTTTACCAAGGGAATATGTAAGCAATACAGTATACCAACTGCTAAGTACGAATGTTTTGTTGATGAAGAATTGGCGAAAAGTTTTATACGCAGTAATAAAATAAGATTGCCACTTGTGGTGAAAGCAAATGGAATCGCAGCAGGTAAAGGTGTGGTGATATGCAATACAGAAAACGAGGCTTTTTCAGCAATAGATTCAATGTTGGTGGAAAAAAAATTTGGTAAATCAGGCGAAGAAATAATCATAGAAGAATTTTTAGTTGGAGAGGAAGTAAGCTTCTTTGCTCTTGTTGATGGATTAAAAGTAGCAACCCTTGGGTGTGCAAAAGATTATAAGAGGGCTGATGAGAATAATGATAGTCAAAATACTGGAGGTATGGGTTCATACTCGTCACCTTCAATTATAAGTAAGGATATGGAACAAAAAATTATCCAAAGAATAATATATCCTACAATTCAAGCATTGGCTAACATGGGAACTCCTTATCGAGGAGTGCTTTTTGCTGGTTTAATGATTTGCAAAGATAGTTTAAAACTTCTTGAGTATAATGTTAGATTTGGTGATCCTGAAGCACAATCTATATTACCTAGATTTGATGCAAGTTGTGACTTGTTGGAGTTAATGTTGTCAGTTGCAAAGGGAAAGTTAAGTACTAAAGCAGTGGAGCTCAATAGCAAAGCTATAGTTTGTGTAGTTGTTGCAAGTAAAGGCTACCCAGGTAGCTATCAAAAGGGAGATATAATTAAAGGACTTGGTAAAATTGAAAGCATTCCTGGTGTATTGGTGTTTCATGCTGGTACTAAGTTAGATGAAAACGGCAATTGGATTTCCGATGGAGGAAGAGTATTGAATATAGTAGGAGAAGGGAATACTTTAGAAGAAGCTAAGAGTAAAGTGTACTCTGCGTTAAATTTTTTAGAATGGCCAGGAGGTTTTTTCAGATATGACATTGGAAGTTAATATTAGCTGTGCTTAAGGATTTTATCCAAAAATAACTTGTAGAAGTGTAAAACCACTTGACAAGCTTCCTTAGCTCTATATATTTTTATAAGGAAACTTTTTAAGTACTAGCTACCTTTGGTTCTTTTTATTTTCTCTGCTTAGTAAATTTCTTGACATTAAGTTTGTTGCATAAAAATAGCAAAACTGTATATTTAGAATAAAAATTCCAAGGTTTGAGTACATAATAAGATCAATTTCTACTGTAGAAGGAACGGATAGGTAGTAATGGAGAAGAAAAGTCATAAAAGAAATGCTGAAGGAAGTGTGAAATAACACGTATATGTTGCAAAAAAACTAAATGCTGTAATTGTAGAAAAAAAGTACTGTATAACACAGCCATAGTAAAAAATATGTTGCATTTGAAGAACAGTATTAACTGCATGATAAAGCACTAAAACTTGGAAGAGAAGAAAATCAGAGTAATTTAAACGAGTTGAAGTATAAATACAAGAAAATCTAATATTACCATTAAAGGATGAGAATAAGAATCCAAGAAAAGTTTGCTTGAATGTTAACAAGTCTACAGTACACTGTAACGTCCAAAAAATGAGGTTACGTATATTACGCCAAGACCAATAATTCATAATGAGTGTAAGATAAAGGTGGATAAGGGGAGGGTTTTAAAAGAACCTTAATGAGGTTATTGGTAAGTATCCTAAATAAGAGTTATTCGCCTTTGGTGAATTGTGATTTGGTATACTTTTTCAAAAGTTGATACTGGTGGTTTAAAAAGGCGTTAAAACACAGGTTAAAGTTAGGTAGACAGAATTTTTATCTCTACAATACAGTTAATCCTAGTAATGGAAAGCATTCTAGCTTATTTGCACAGGATTATTATCACCACTAATTGGTATGAATATGTTTCTTGAATAAATGTTACGATATTTAAGAATATGAGAAGCCTTTCTTATTATGGATTGTGCTAATGGTATAAATCGGAAAATTTAAAGACACCTTAAAAACGTTGAAATTATATACTTACTATCATACTCACCTAAACCATCTTCTATTGAGAGACTTTTGGTTGTATATAGAATAGAAAATTTTGTGTAATAAAGCCTATGATGTAGTTGCTTTGCTTGAGAGCACTTCTTTATTCAAATTTTTCCTTTCTTTCTCACTACGTAATTAAATAACTCTGCAATATCGCTTATTTGATCCACGGAGTGTAAAAATTAATATAAAGAGTTTTTAAAAAGCTGCCTTAAACATTTTGGTAAGCGAAAAATTTTTTACAAGCACTACATTTGGTGATTAAAGATATCCACATTTTCCCATCCCATTAAATCTAATTCAACACGAGCGGGAAGAAATTCAAAGCATTTTTGTGCTAACTCTTTTCTGTTTTCACGCTCCAACATTAAATCTAACTTTTCCTTTATCTTATGAAGATACAGAACATCGGATGCAGCATAACTTTTTTGTTTATCTGTTAAATTCTCACTTCCCCAATCAGAAGATTGCTGCTGCTTATTTAATTTAGTATTAAGTAGCTCTAAGCATAACTCTTTCAGACTATGATTGTCTGTATAGGTGCGAACTAAACGTGAAGCTATTTTTGTGCAATAGCATGGAAGCGCCCAAGTCTCTAGATAATAACGTGTTATGCTAACATCAAATCGTGCAAAATGAAATATTTTAGTTATATTTTTATCTCCCAATATTTTTCTTAAATTTGGAGCTGTATAATCATTTTTGAATTGAATCAGGTGAGCGTTTCCATCATTAAAAGAGAGCTGTATAAGGCACAATCTATCTCTTACATGAAGTAAGCCCATTGCTTCTGTATCAACAGCTATAGACCTTACATTATCTGGTATTGAACTAATTGGCAAGTCGTTTTTATATACAAATATCCTCATAAGGCTTTGTAGAATAACAAAACGTCAATAATAATTGAAAGTAAGTTTTAAGTACACAAATATATGGATATAATTCCTCACATTTTAGTATGCATGTAGTTTACAAATTGTTGTATATGTCTATAATTAAGGAATTAATCTAAACTAATTGCGGGAGTAGTTCAGTTGGTAGAACGTAACCTTGCCAAGGTTAAGGTCGAGGGTTCGAGTCCCTTCTCCCGCTCTTTTTTCAAGAATTACTACATGAAAAAAATATTTCACCTAATTTAGTCAATTTATGGTTAGGGTATAACCATTATTGGTAGGTAAAAGTGTCTCATAGAAGGCAAAAAGTTATTTGATCTACCTTAGGGGCCAGCTCTTTTACCCTGGCAATATAAGAGCTGTTTTATATAACTAATTTGGGCAGGTTAGTTGAAATGGCAAAAAGATCTTGTGTATTTAGCGTATTAGCGTTTAGTTTTTTGTAATATGTATATATTATGTCTTTATAGAATTCTGGATTTTTGCCTATTTAAATTGAAAAGCACCTATAAGGCATTCAACGTCAAATTTTTAAAATAGGGAGTTAGTAGACTAATTCTCATTTTCAATTAGTCAAATAAGTGACATTGCAGAGTTGTTTAATTATATAGTGAAAAAGAGTGGTAACAAATTTGCAAAACACTCTTAAGCAAAGTACCTACATTATAGGCTTTATTACACAAAATTTTCTGTTCCTATATACAACCAAAGTCTCTCAATAAGAAAGGGTTAGGTGAGTGTGGTGGTAGGTATATAATACTGACGTTTTTATATGTGCCTTTAAATTTTTTGACTTACGCCCCAACTAGTACAATCTATGACAAGAAAACCCTCTCGTGTTTTGTGTTCTAATTCCAGCTATATAAAAAACTGGTAGATAATAATTGGAAAGAAAAATCATGCTGCAGTAAATAAAATAGCAAGGTTTAAATGGCATTGTAATTAAAATTATTAGATAAAAAAATCGTGAAATCAGTAAAAAATCCTGAAGGAAATGTGAAGTAACGCATATATTGTAAAAAACTAAGTGCTGTAAAATTGTGGGAAAAAGCACAGTATAATAGCCATAGCAAAGAATATGCTGAATTTTAAGAATAATACTAACTGTATGGATAAAGCACTAAAATTTAGAAGAGAAGAAAAATTACCTGCTCTCCCTTAACGTTGTAGCAAAACTAGATTGAATTAGAGTTAATTTAAACAAGTTAAATGTGGATACAAGAAAACCAATATTACCATTAAAGAAATGAGAATAAAAATCCAAGAAAAATTTAGCTTGAATATTAGCAGATCTGCAGTATACGTAGTATGCAAAAATGAAATTTCGTACATTACGCCTAGACTAATCTCCATAATGAACAAGATAAAGATAAACAAGAAGAGTTAAAAAAAACTTAATGGTACTATTAATGGGCACCTGAACAAGGGCTATTCATCTTTGATGAATCACAATTTGACACACATTAGAAAGTTTGACATGGATAATTAAAAAAAGGTGTTAGAACACAGATTAAAGCAAAATTGGGTAGATAAAATTTTTATCTTTACAGTGCAGTTGATTCTAAAAATGGAGAGAATTCTATCTTATTGTACCGAATGTCAACACTGATTGTATGAATATATTCTTGAACAAATATTGTAATATTTAAGAACACGAGAAGCCTTTTTTATCACGGATTGTTCTAGTTAGCATAAATCAAAAAATTTAAAGGTACTTAAAAATATTGAGATTACATACTTAATACCATATTCACTTGAGCTCAATTCTATTACATAATAAAGTCTATAATACAATTGCTTTGTGTGAGGGCACTTTGTGCAAATTTATTACCTCTCTTTTTCATATCGCAATTAAACAACTCTGCAATGTCACTTATTTGATCCACTAACAGAGAATTGGTATTAAAAACTTCAATGCAGGAAATAGATATTAACTAGGGATTCTTTTGCCTTTTTTCTATTTGGTATATTTCTAGTATTTATAATTAAAGCGATTCGTGAATTGATACTGAGTAGTGCTTTATCTAATTGTAAAATTAGCTATCTATTGTTAATAGCTGGAATATTTGTAAGTCAAGGGTTCTAACTTTTTTTACTCTTTTTCAAAATAATACCGTAAAAATTGCTTTGCTTATCTGATTATCTCACCCTTAATGACGATAGAAAGGACTTAAAGCTTTGTAGAATATTTTTATTGTTAAACTTAGGGAAATTGTGTAGATGGAGATTTAATACTTTCAGGTGTAGCATTGGTAATAGGAGCATTTATAAATTAGGTATTAAAATTTCACATCTATGTTGCTTTTGGTAATTAGGTGGAATTATTTCCGCTATTCTTGTAATGTTATTGATGCGCATTATATATGCGATAATGTAAAAAAAAGAAAATTCTCTAAAAAAGATCTCTTAGAATTTGTTTGTATATGCTTTACAAGTGCTGCAACTGCAATTTCTATTTTTTCTTGGCACGATGGTTGAAATGAATTTTTCACCTTCAGTAGGTACAGCAATAAGAGGATAATGGTGCAGGTTGTAGCGATGTTTACGACGTACAGTATTATAGCATCAGTGGCTGAAAAAGTGAATGAGTATATTACCTCTCCTATAATTTGGTATTCTTCTCTAACAGAGAAAGAGTGCAAACCAGTTTTAGCTCATCAAAAAAAATCTATTTTCTGTTGTTTTAATGTGTGATATTAGAGTAATAATTGGAACAACGCTGTATTGCTGTAAAATTTGACATCAATTGCTGATAATTGAAATACTAGTAAAGTAGAAATTACTTAGAAAAGTATGAATAAATATGACGTAGTGGTAGTAGGTGGTGGTCATGCAGGCTGCGAAGCAGCAGCAGCAGCAGCTCGCCTTGGTGCAAGCACGTTGCTTATAACCCATAAAATTTCAACTATAGGAGAAATGTCTTGCAATCCAGCAATTGGAGGAGTTGCAAAAGGTATTGTAGTCAGAGAAGTTGACGCCCTTGACGGAATAATGGGAAGGGCAATCGATCAAGCAAGCATACATTCAGTCGTTTTAAATAGTAGTAAAGGTGCAGCAGTGTGGGGGCCAAGGGCACAGGCAGATAGAAAACTATACAAGAAAGCGATACAGGGAATTATTCTAAATTATGTCAATTTGACAGTAAAAGAAGAGTCAGTTGATGATTTCCTTATTGAAAGTAATAGCAACGGAGGGATGTACATTAAGGCTGTCATAACAAGCTCAGGAAGACAGATACTGACAAGCAAAGTTATTTTAACTACGGGTACTTTTCTACAAGGTGTGATTCATATAGGAGAACAAACAACTACTTCAGGGAGAATGGGAGATAAGTCTGCAGTGAAACTTGCAAATACGTTGAGAAAGTACAATTTTAAATTAGGCAGGTTGCGTACCGGAACTCCACCTAGGCTTAATCGTAGTACTATAAACTGGTCAATATTAGAAGAGCAAGTGGGTGATAATCCACCTATACCCTTTTCTTATCTCACAGAAAAAATTAATCAACCTCAAGTCTCATGTTTTATTACCCATACTAATGAGAACACACACAGAATAATTCAAGCGAGTCTTCATAGGTCAGCTTCTTCATATATGAATGATATTGTTGCACCAAGATACTGCCCATCAATTGAAGCTAAGGTAAAAAAATTCGCAAAAAAAAATAGTCACCAAATATTTTTAGAACCAGAAGGGCTTGATGATGATACTGTATACCCAAATGGAATTTCAAATTCATTGCCTATTGAAGTGCAATGTGAAATGATAAATAGTATCAAAGGGCTTGAAAATGCAGAGATGTTAAGACCTGGATATGCAGTTGAGTATGATTACATTGATCCACGAGAGCTATTTCATACCTTAGAAACCAGGAAGGTTAAAGGTCTATATTTTGCTGGCCAAATTAATGGTACCACTGGGTATGAAGAAGCAGCAGGGCAAGGAATTATCGCTGGAATCAATGCAGCACTCTCTGCATCTAAAAAAAAAGAAAGCTTTGTTCTCCATCGTACAGATTCATATATCGGCGTAATGATAGATGATCTGGTTACTAAAGGAGTGACTGAGCCTTATAGATTATTTACCTCACATGCGGAATATAGGCTGGCAATTAGGTCCGATAATGCAGATAGGAGATTAACGCAAAAAGGTTATAATATTTCTCTTGTATCGCATGAAAGATACTCTGTTTTGCAAAATAAACTTAAATCTATTAAGCAACTTAGAGAGAAATTAGAAAGTCTGAAAATTACTCCTGAGCAGCTTGGGTTTTATGGTATTAAAATATCTTGTGATGGGATAAGAAAAACGGCATTGGATCTACTTGGCTATCCAAATATCGATTGGAACAAATTACAAGAAATATGGCCAGAGTTAATTAATGTCCAATGCTGGAATGGTAATGAAGTAAGTCAAGCTATTATCCAAGTAGCTGATACTATAATCCAGAAAAGAAATAATGTAGATTCCGGCGTCATGAGCTGGAATGATAAAATAAGGTGCTGGGGTGATGGTAAAACAATGAATAACATAATTAAAAATGAAATATGTGAGGCAATTGCAATTGAAGCAAGATACAAACCTTATTTAGTAAGACAAGAGGCAGATATGAAGTTTTTACAAGAAGAAATGAATACTCAAATTCCAACCAATTTTGACTATTCACAAATTAAAGGCTTGTCAAATGAAGTAATAGAAAAACTGCAGGCAATTAAACCAGCAACAATTGGTATTGCAAAGCAAATACAAGGTATTACTCCAGCAGCAATAGTTAGCATGTTGGTGTATTTGAGAAGAAATAGGAAAACGAAAGTAGCTGCTAATTCTATACAAGGTGTCTATGTCGAAAATTGAAAAATTCCGTTCTTTTATGCGTGAAATAAACGTTGATGCGTTTATGTTGCATACTAAAGATGAGTATTTAAATGAATATTCAGATGAATTAACTAAATTGTGTGGCTTTACAGGTACAAATGGGCTACTTATCGTTACGAAGGACAACAAGTGCCCATTTTTTACGGATGGGCGCTATATCATACAAGCTCGCAATCAGCTAGATCAGGAAAATTTCCAAGTATATAATATACAAGAAGAGGATCCACCCAAATGGGTAAAAGCAAACTTAACATTGAGCACCTCGCTAGGTTATTATTTACAATACTTTACCGTAAAAGAGATGAGAAAATATAAAGATATTTGTAAATTAGTACCATATTCAATTAAAAAAGGAATTGGCCGTAGAAAACAAACGGTAGTTTCGCACGCAATTGAGCATTCAGGTGAAAGTAGTAAGAGTAAATGTGAAAAAGTAGCTAAAAGCATAAATAAAGAAGCTGAAGCAGTACTTTTAACTGATCCAAATTCAATTTCGTGGTTACTAAATCTAAGAAATGAAAGTGCTAAATATACTCCGTGTATATTGGGTCGTGCTATATTATATAAAAACGGCAACATTGACTTGTTTATTCAAGATAAAGAACACTCAACTATAGAAGCAAATTTAGATAATTATGTAAACATCTTTGATATTAGTGAGCTCAAAAATTCACTGCGCAAGCTAAATTCGATAATTACAGATCCAAGTACAACTCCAATGAGTATTGTAAATATAATAAAAAATAAGCAGATAGTTGAAAAAGAGGATCCATGCTTGCTTCACAAAGCAGTAAAAAACCAAACTGAAATAGCTGGAGCTATAAATGCACACATCAGAGATGGAATAGCAGTTACAAATCTTCTACATTGGATTAAAAATAATATCAGTACAGAACTTAGAGCAGAAGAGAAGATTTTAGAATATAGAAAAGAGCAAGCTTTGTTTAAGCAACCAAGTTTTCCAACAATTTCTGCATTTAATGAAAATGGAGCAATAATCCATTATCGTGCAAGCAGTAAGACAAATAAAGTCATTCAGAAAGATGGAATATATTTGATTGATTCTGGTGGCCAATATCTTGATGGTACAACTGACGTAACAAGGACTGTAGTAATTGGTAGTCCAACCAATGAACAAATAACTCACTATACAATAGTATTGAAAGCTCACATTGCTATAGCGAGTGCGATCTTTCCTTACGGCACTACTGGCGGAGAATTGGATACATTGGCACGCATTCACTTATGGAAATTTAGAATGGATTATATGCACGGCACAGGTCATGGAGTAGGGAGCTATTTATCGATACACGAAGGGCCGCAAGCGATATCAAAAGGAAATAAAGTAAAGCTCATACCAGGAATGGTACTTTCCAATGAACCTGGTTACTACGTTCCAGAAAAGTATGGAATAAGAATTGAAAATCTGATGTATGTTGATAAGCAAGAAAATTGCTTTTTACAATTTAAACAATTGACTTCCATTCCATATGATAGAGATCTAATAGATGTGCAAATGCTCACTAAAGATGAAATTGAATGGATAAATAATTATCATCAATTTGTCTATAAAAATTTACAAAATAGTATCAAAAATAAAGAATGGTTAAAGAAAATATGTGACTTTTTATAAGCAAGAGAGTAGCTTTTTATTGTTTAATAAAATATTGATACAATTTGTAGTGGGTATTTTGTATTGTTTTTAATTTAAAAACAATATATAATAGAAGATATATGTTTTTACGTAGGTGTAATCATGATGGGTAAAGTACAAGAAGATGAATTTATGAAGCAGTATATAGATACTTGTAAAGAGCAAATAGAGAAATTAGCTAAAGATCCTGAATTGCTTAATCAGACCTTAAAGCCATTTATGCAGATGTCTCAGCAACTTATGGCTGGTGGTATGTTAGATAGTTCTATGCCTAATATGATATCTAGTTTGGGTAGTATAAATATTGATAAGATGATTGCTCAGATGAAGGAAATGATTGACTACATAAGAAGTAATTATAAGGAACTTATGAAAAAGGATAACTTGCAGATTCAGGAGCTTGATGAGTCAAGTAAAAAATTGAGGAGCTTAGTCAAAAAATTGATAGAAAAGATCGAAAGTAACAAGTAATAGTAGCTGAAGTTATTAATAGCGTAGCAGTATGGAACCCCAAGTTAAGCCTGCACCTATTGCAACCAATAGTCCTAAGCTTCCAAGTTTTATTTTGGATTTTTGTATTGCATAGTCAAGTGCTAATGGAATTGATGCTGCTGAGGTATTTGCATGTTGATCAACTGTATTAATTACTTTCTCCATAGGAAAATCTAGTTTCTTTACTACAGCTTCAATAATACGAATGTTTGCTTGATGAGGAATTAACCAGTCAATATCAGTAATCTTCAAGTTATTGCATCTTAGTGTTTCTTTTATTGAAACTGTCAACTTATCTACTGCATGCTTAAACACTTCTCTACCATTCATACATATTTTTCCAGAATTACCAGTTGAAGATATACCTCCGTCTGTACATAATACATCTACATTACCATCGGAGTATAAGTTGGTTGATATTATACCTCTTGTAGAATTTTCTGTTATTTTATTACAATGTGCTGTAGATTTCATTATCACTGCACCAGCACCGTCACCAAACAGTACACAAGTTGACCTATCTTTCCAATCAACAATCCTAGACATTATTTCAGCACCTATCACCAATGCATACTTAATTCTATTATTAGATTTTGTGAGTGAATCAGCAATTGTAACTGCATATATAAAACCAGAGCATGCTGCTTGCACATCAAAGGAAAATGCGTTTTTACATCCTAACTTATTTTGTGCAATTGTTGCACAGCTAGGTAAAGTTTTATCGGGCGTTGTTGTTGCAACTATGATTAACCCAATTTCATCCACTGAAATTTGAACTTTTTCTATAGCATTTTTTGCTGCATTAACAACTAGATCAGACGTTAATTCTGCTTCATCTGCTATGCACCTTTGAGTTATTCCTGTTCTCTGTCTAATCCATTCATCACTTGTTTCAACCATTAATGCAATCTTGTCGTTGCCCAACTTTTTTTTTGGCAGGTAAGATCCAGTGCTTAATATAAAACTTTTATTCAATTTGATTTACCTCACTAATTATCTTTTGGTTTAAATTTTCACTAATGGAATTTACTGCAAATTTTATAGCATGGGCAAAAGAAACGGCATCAGAGTTCCCGTGGCTCTTAATAACAATACCACTTAGCCCTAAAAACATAGCTCCGCTTCTGATTTTAGGATTAAACCGCGTTAATGCTTTATTCAACTTAAATTTTAATAACATACCAACAATCATCTTTGTTGCCCACGAATTAAACACTTCCTGTTTTATTAGATTGATAAAAGTGCTAGCAGTTGCCTCAGCTGTTTTAAGCATCACATTGCCAACAAAACCATCAGTAACAATTACATCTACATTACCTTCTAAAAATTCACTTGCCTCTATATATCCTTTAAAATTAATGCCTGGAGTACTTTTTAGCAGCTCGAAAGCGCCACGTACTGAATCATTGCCTTTAACTTCTTCTGTGCCAATATTTAGCAAAGCAACTTCAGGATTGTCAACTTTTAATGCTATTTTTGCAAATACACTTCCCATCAACGCAAATTGAAATAATGAGTCAGCATTGCAATCAACATTAGCACCAAGATCAAGCAATACAAAGCTTTTTGTCTTGGTTGGACAAGTGGATACTATAGCAGGACGATAAACGTTTGGTAATGTCCCTAAAATAAATCTAGAAATTGCCATCAATGCTCCAGTATTACCTGAAGATACTACTCCAGAAGCTTTACCTTTTTTCACTGCTTCAATGGCGGCTTTCATACTTGAATCTTTGCGGTGTTTCAGTGCAAAAGAAGGCTTATCATTTGCGAGAACGTTATCAGAGCAGTGAGTAAATTCAGAATTATCACTTACTTTTCTATATTTTAAAAGCAAAGGAGATATTTCTTTCTGGTCTCCATAAATATGAAAAAAAACTTTTATGTCTTGATCAAGAAGGTTATCCAAAAAGAAACCAGCGCCTTGAATCACTGAGAGAGGTGCAAAATCACCTCCCATAGCGTCAAGTGCAATGGTTATATTATTGTTAACCATGGATAGCATATCACGATAATTATTTTGTCTGTTGTTTAATGAAAACCCGTCTTCCTTTATAGCTGCCATCAACTGCTATACTGTGAGGCAACATAAATTCTCCAGTTATTGTGCATACTACAATATTCTTAGGCTCAATAACATGATGAGAACGATGCATATTACGCTTTGATTTTGACTTTTTTCTTTTTGGAACTGCCAAAACTTCCTCCATTTTACTTGAAAAATTACAATTTATTAGTAGCATATTTTTTACAAGAAGTAAACAGTGGTAGTAAAATAAGTAAGATTTGCTTATACAATTAAACTCCATTAATTTTAAACTAAAGCATTTTAGATTAAGTATATTAAACTTAGGATATATCTTGGCTATACTATGCGGTAAAATTAATAGAGTTTTTAACAAAATCAGTAAAATTAATTTTTAACTGGACAAATGCAAAGTGAGTGCGTTTACGTAAATGGTATTAGAATAATTTGTAAGTGCTTCATTAAGCTCTTATTAAGGGCTTGGCAGCACATTCATGTTTTTTATTCAAGCATATATTGTTGCTTCGTACTACTATATTATTTGCCTAATGTAGCAAGGCAAGTAATAGAAATAGGCTTTTTCTCTTTGCCAATTATTAGACTTACAGGAATTTTTATAAAGAGTGATGGTTTTGCAAGACAGTTTGAGTACTTCATTGATTAGTTAGAACAAGATAATACCTAATCTTGTCACGGCCACTATTATTGAAGATTTAGAACCAATTTTAGTTAGTTTAATAATGGTAGGAAAGGTTGAGTTATCAATTGCTATAGAAATTAGCACGATGTATACCACCGAACAAATAGATGCACCTACACAGTTTTGAATATTAATTATTTCAAATACCTAATTGTACTAAGGATTTTAGCATCAGTTACAGTATTTTATATATTTACAATATGTGTACAGATCTAATAGGAGTATTCGGGGGATATATCACTGCAGTTTTAAAATAACCATAACTTAAATGTATATTAAATACACTACTCAATTCTTTAATATGTATGCTTTTATCGCCGGAGTAATAAAAGCAACTGCTTTTGAATGTTATATAATTTCCGTTTCAAGGAGAGTCGAGTACTTGGCATTGCTGGCAACATTAACTGTTGTTTTACTATATGCTGATCATTCTAATAAACTATATGATTACTTTAATTCATGTATAATGCTGTAATGTCAATATCAGATTTGCACCTATTTTTTAATGATAAGGAAATACTGAATGGTATAAAGAAGTCTTAGCATACAGAAGAAAGAATTACTAGTTATGTTTAGCGACTTAGGAAGCGGCAAATCTGTATGAACAAAGACAATTATCATCTTACTGGCATTAAATTTAGGACATATTAAGATAAATAGCAAAAATAAAAACAGATTTAAGATTTTATTTCAAAATTCCACTTTATTTGACTATGTTAGGTATGGAAAAATATTTCTTTTAATTGTAGGAAACGTTTCAATCTTATCAAAAAAGAGGTAAAAGCAATTAGCAATTGAAAAATTAAATGATGTCCAGGTTAGAGAAAAACATATCAGGTATGTTTTAGATAGAGTTATCGGGTAAAATGAAGAAAAGGGTGGCATTTACAAGAGCAGTTGCGTATAATTTAGAAATTATTATATTAGACATTAACCAACTTCAGGATTAAATTCTATCATGTTAGATATAGTAAACGAGATAATGGTAAGTCTGTCTAAAGATCTTAGTCATACAGTTATCATAGCTACATACGATATTTATGACACATTCAAAATTGCTGATGAAATAGCAGTGTTCTATGAAAGAAACATTATTTTTATGGAATCATTTAAGAAAATGGCCATACTAAGAATAAATATGTAAAGCGATTTATTTTTTATATAGGTACAAATAATAAAATTCCCTACCTTATCTCTTATTTTCGAGGCATATAATTTTCGTCATGTTTTGCAAATACCGTTTCTGCCAAAAAGGTATTGTTATCAAACATTTTACCTTGAACAACAACACCACTTTTTTCTGAGAACATTGGAGGGAGTATTCCCTGATATTTTATCATAACGCTTTTGTTAAAGTCTGTCATTTGGAAAATTACTTCATTCTTACTGTGTATTACACTACCTTCAACAACCATTCCACCTATACGGATTGGTTTTTGATTGTTTGGTAAAGTTATTGCTTCGCTTACTGTATAAAAAAATGAGATATTTTCTCTGAGCGTTGTTAAAATAAAAAAGATTGTACAATTTAAAAAGAAGAAAAATCCTGAAGCTATAAGTAATCTCTTATATTTCTTTTTCATTATTCTTTTTAAGATTTTCTAAATTTTTTTTACTTTTAATATAGCAAGAAGTAGTAAAAATCAGTTCTCCAGCAATTAATATAAAACTGATAAGGTAAGCAAAAATTACATATGTATTCATAATGTATTATCAATAAATAACTCACCTGCATTAAAATAGATTAATCTTCCATCTTTTTGCTGCAATACCAATCTACCACCTTTATCTATATCAATAAAAATTCCCTCATACAATTTATTAGCAAACTTTACACTAATTTGCTCATTCATTTTGAATGCTCTTTTCAACCACATTTCTCTTATAGTGCAAAACCCATCGAGCATCCATTGTTTTTTTAACTTATTAAAGTTTATTATTAATTCCTCTAATAGATATGTGTTTCGTAGCGTCATTCTAGCACGTGACATCGGAATTTGCATCTGTATTTCAGTGTCGGTTGCTGAAATAGCAGATAATGAGAGAAGCTTGCTAATGCAAGTTGCTCCTAAAAGTGGTGCGTGATTAATGTTAATTCCAATTCCTATTACCAGCCAATTTGAATTGGATTTTTTTTCAAGCAATATTCCACTTATTTTTTTTCCATTAACAAAGATATCGTTTGGCCATTTATATTGAACGTTACTATCATTTATAAACGATAGTAACGTGTTTCCAACAGCAAGAGCAGTAACAAAAGTTAATCCTGTTAGTTTGCTTAAATTTTCTCTGTCATTCCAACGCTGGATTTTGATTTCATGTGCTGGAATGACACCAAAGTGTGCTGCTACACTTAATTCACCATTATGGTATATGATGTTAGGACCTAGTGCTGGAATTTTTAAGAGGTCTATGATAAAACTTACATGAAAATTACCTTGGAGAGAAATCCAATTCTTTCCAGTGCGTCCCCTACCTTTTGTTTGTTTATCGGCAATAATAACGGTTTCATTTAATATTCCTCTATCAATCAAATCCAACGCTTTTTCATTAGTACTTGAAACTTCTTTGTAATGATAAATATGAAAGCTCTCAAATATTTTATGGCTCATTTTATAAACTTTTAGTTATTAAGTGGATCAGTAAGTGTAAATCCTCTACGTACATAAAAAGAACAATATTAATTAATGAAGCTACTGAAGTGACAATAAATAGACTCTTGGAATAAATAACTTTACTGTCACTAGGCTTGTTGAAATACATGGCTTTTATAATGCTTAAATAGTAATAACATGATATAACACTTGCTACTGTGAGAATCAAAGACATACCAATAAAGCCAGAATTTACCAAGCTTTTAAGTATAAAAAGTTTAGCGAAAAAACCTGCAAGTGGTGGTATTCCCGCCATCGAAAGTAATAGTACAGAAAGGTGAAATGCTAAAACAGGGCTTTTTTTGCCTATACCAGATAAATTTGCAACACTGCAATTGTCATCATCAATTTGTATAAAACATGAGAACAGTCCTATACTGGCAATTATGTATATAATTAAGTATATCAGGGAGCTATTTGTCCCCATCCGTGTAAAGATAGAAAGTGAAGCAAGTATGAAGCCAACATGACCGATTGAACTGTAAGCTAGAAGTCTTTTTAAGTTCCTTTGGCGCAAAGCTCCAAGAGCTGAGATAAGTACAGATAGTGCTGAAACGTATAAAAGAACAGGTTGAAAATACTTTGCTATACCTACTAACTCTTCACCCATAAAAAATCGAACTAAAAACGTCACAAGTGCAATTTTGGGAACTGTAGAAAAAAATGCAGTTACTATAGTTGGCGCACCTTGATAGACATCTGGAGCCCATATATGAAAAGGAACAATAGCAAGCTTGAAACATAAACCAATAAGGATAAAGAATAATCCAAAAACTATTCCATAAGTTATCTGGTGATCTTCTAGGAATGAACTTAACTCAGAAAAATTGATTAGTCCTGTATACCCATAAAGTAGCGATACTCCATATAGCATGATGCAGGAAGATAATGCACTTAGTGCAAAATATTTCACACCTGCTTCGCATGAATAAACTGAATCCTTATTAAAACTCGCAAGAACATATAGAGGTATACTCATCAACTCAAAAGCTAAATAAAAAGAGATTAAATTATTTGATGAAACGAAAGTTATCATGCCAAACAGCGCCAAGGGAATGAGTATTGAAAACTCATATTCATAGTCATACTTTGATAAATTTAGCAGTAAAAGCACTAAAATTCCAGCTATAAGGATCAATCCCTGAGCTGATCTAATATATAGATCGAGTTTCAACAATGAATTAAAAGGAAAAATTCCATTATTTTTTGCTGATAGTATTAAAATAATTAAAGTAACTGTTGTGCAGCCAAGCGCCAATAAATTGATAGTGCGACGGTTAAATACAATTCCAAGCAGTAGCAATACTAACGAAGAAATAATAGAAAAGGTTTCTGGTAATATCTGTATGTAATTCATAGGGCATTATACTTGATTAACAAATTTACCATGTATGGTTTTAAGTAATTCAGTGCAAGAGCTGGGTAGAATCCAAGCAAAATAACAAGTACTGCAAGCAGAGCTAAGATAGAAAATTCTATCATATCCAAGCGATTATTTAATAATTTAGAATAGCTAACTCCCCATATTATTTGCTTGCATAAATTCAGCATATAAACTGCGCTCAAAATAGTGCTAAATGCGATGAATCCTGTAAAAAATCCTATGCTTTTAAATATTCCAATCATAGCCAAAAATTCACCTATAAAGCCAGATGTTCCAGGTAGTCCTATCGAAGACATTGAAAACAGAATGAACATAAAACCAAGTTTTGGCATTGTATTTACTATGCCAAAATACTTTGCAATCTCCAAGGTTCCAGTTCGAGCATATAGCATTCCAACACATAGAAATAAAGCAGAAGAAATAAGGCCGTGACTAATCATTTGGAATATGGCACCAATCACTCCCTCTTCACTAAATGAAAATAGGCCGGCAGTAACGATCCCCATATGTGCTATTGAAGAATAAGCTATTAACTTTTTTATATCGTCCTGAGCAAATGCAACTAATGAAGCATATATTACTGCAATTGTACTTAACACAATAACGAAATTTGCAAGGTAGAAACTTGCCTGTGGAAGCATTGGAATTGAGAATCTTAAGAATCCGTATCCCCCCATTTTAATAAGCAACCCAGCTAAAATTACAGATCCAGAAGTTGGAGATTGCACATGCGCATCAGGGAGCCAAGTATGAAATGGAATCATCGGTACTTTTATTGCAAAAGAGGCAAAAAATGTAATCCATAGCAATGATTGCACTTCAGGATCAAGACTTGGTACTAGTGTAGCTAATTTCCGTATATCAAAAGTTCCAAAGACATTATGAATGTATACTAACCCAAGCAAAAATAACAATGAACCAACTAGCGTATAAAGGAATAACTTA
Source organism: Wolbachia endosymbiont of Litomosoides sigmodontis (assembly GCF_013365435.1). Classification (GTDB taxonomy): domain Bacteria; phylum Pseudomonadota; class Alphaproteobacteria; order Rickettsiales; family Anaplasmataceae; genus Wolbachia. Next base: position 790,848 of record NZ_CP046577.1, on the reverse strand, counting down.
AATGCTGCATATACTCTCTGTTTTCCTCCCCAGACGCCGATGATGAAAAACATTGGCACTAAAACAGCTTCAAAAAATATATAAAAGCTTATAGCATTCAGCGAAATGAAGAAACCAACCACGAAACCCTCAAGCAGTAAAAATAATGTCATATACGGCTTGAGGGTTGTATAACTCATTTTGCAATTGTAGAGCATACAAATAACAAATAGGAAAGTTGTAAGTAGAAGGAAAAGCAACGATATACCATCCACTCCTACTCCAGCATTTTTAATTGGATAGCTGACAAACTGAAAGTCTGTATTATTATAATCAAACTTTATACAAACTATAACGCTAAGCAAAAGTGGAAGTACGGAAAAAAATAGAGAGATAAATCTTAGATATATTGACTTATAATCAATCTTGATTAAAGTTAAAATTAACGCTCCTATTAACGGAAGCAGAAATATGCTAAGTAGCAACACCTTTTATTTAATTCCAATAATATACAAGGCACCGATTACTAAAGTAACAAACATAATAAGTGCATAATCAAATATATAGCCGGTTTGTAACTTTGTAGAACTTTTTGAACATTCATCAATTAACTTTACGATACCATTTGGTCCAAATGAATCAATAATCTTAACATCAAACTTCCATAGAAGCCTAGATATAAACTTCACAGGTGCAATTATGGTAAGTCCGTATACTTCATCAAAATACCATTTATTCTGTAAAAATTTAAGTAAAAATTTACCCTTAATTTGTTTAATTATTTGATAATAGTAAATCAAATACGCAAGTGCTACTCCACTTAAGCTTATTAAGGTAGGTAATAATTTTATAAAGAAACTATGAACTTTATACTCACCAATAACTACTAAACTCGACTTCCAGAATGTACTACTAGTTATGTTCAAAATATTTGTTCCCCACATTCCAGAAAATATCGATCCAAAAGCAAGTATTAGTAGCGGTATAAGCATAATCTTTGGTACTTCATGTATATTGATTTCACCTTGTCTTTGACTATGAAATACAAGAAGTAGCAACCTCCAAGAGTAAAACGCTGTAAAGAACGCAACAATTAAGCTTACTATAAAAGCAAAATTATCCATACTATAAGCATGTTCAATTATTAAATCCTTTGAGTAAGAACCTGCAAAGGGAAATATTCCAGAAAGTGCAAGAGATGCAATCCATATAAGAACATAAGTGCAAGGGATTTTCTTCCAACAATTTACCATTTGCTGAATGTTTTGCTCATGCTGCATTGCGTGAATTACATTGCCTACACCGAGAAATAATAAAGCCTTGAAAAAGGCGTGCGTCGTTAAATGAAAAATAGCTGCATTGTAAGCAGAAAGGCCACAAGCCATAAACATATAACCAAGTTGACTGCAAGTTGAATAAGCAATTATTTTCTTTATATCATTTTGCGTAATTGCAACGGTAGCTGCAAAAAAAGCAGTGAGCGCACCAATAATAATTATCAATTTTTGTGCTATATTTGATAGCTCAAACAATGGAGAACATTTTGCTACTAAAAATATACCAGCTGTCACCATCGTTGCTGCATGAATAAGGGCAGACACGGGAGTTGGCCCTTCCATCGCATCTGGTAGCCAAATATGTAAGCCAAGCTGAGCAGATTTACCCATACAGCCAATAAAAAGTAATATACACATTATGTGAATTACTTTAAACTCACAGCAGAATGTCCTGATGCTCTGCGCACCAAAAAAATCAGCTGTATTAAAAATTTCAGTAAAATTCAAAGAATGAAACGTGTAATAAGTGAGAAAAATTCCAATTAATAGCGCAAAATCTCCTACCCTATTTACAATAAATGCTTTGACTGCTGCATTATTTGCAGAATATTTTTGAAACCAAAACCCTATGAGTAAATAAGAGCACAAGCCAACTCCTTCCCAGCCGAAGAAAAGTTGCACGAAATTATCGCTTACAACCAGTACAATCATGCAAAACGTAAATAGTGACAAGTAAGAAAAGAACCTAGATTTTCCTTTATCATGCTTCATATAACCAACAGAATAGAAATGAACTACCAACGAAACGGTGGTAATTACAATTAGCATCAAAGATGAAAGAGCATCAACACTAATTGTCCAATCTACTTTTAGGACGCTCAACGAAAGTAGAGGAAATAAAACAATATGATGATTTTCGGAGAAGTTGAGGAAAATGTACCAAGATAAAGCTGCGGATATTCCAACTCCTGCAATTGTAATTAACTGGCTAAAAATACTCCTTCTAAAGAAGGCTGCAAATAATGAACAAAAAAGCGGCAAAAATACTATTAATTTTAGTATACCTGTCATACCTTCATTCCTTCATTAAACTCGCTTGTTCAACATCTATGTTGCCATGGCTCCTATAATACACAACCAGTATCGCAAGCCCTATACCAGATTCTGCTGCGGAGGCAGTCAATACAAACATGACAAAAATTTGCCCAACTATATCATGTATAAAGGCAGAAAAAGCAACTAAGTTGATATTAACTGCTAAAAGTAATATTTCCACTGATAACAGTATATTAATTATGCTCTTACGGTTGATAAAAATACCGCTCACTCCAATAGTGAATAAGATAGCAGCAACTACTAAGAAATGATTTAATCCTATTTCCATTCTACTCCTTTTCTAAATTTAGCCTTAATCAGCTTTACAGACGAAGACTGTGTCAACTGCTTGAATACATTCTGTCTTTTAATTGCCTTCTTCTTGTTCTGTAAAGTGAGAGCAATTGTACCGACAATTGCAATGAGCAGCAAAATACCAGAAAGATGGAAAGCATACATATAGTCAGTATACAATAAGTTACCAATAGCTTTCACATTATTGGTATTATAATTTATAATATTGCTTATATTTAGCGCTGAGCTGCGAATGACAAAGCTGATAATCAGAAAAAATACAACACATAATATAGCACTAAAAATGAAATGCTTTGCAAAACTCTGGTGTAGTCTTATGTAGTCAATATCAAGCATCATAACCACAAAGAGGAATAGTACTGCAATTGCACCGGTATATACTATCAATATCATCATAGCAATAAATTCAGCTCCAAGGAGGATAAAAAGCACTGTAGAGCTAACGAAGGTAAGAATTAAAAATAATACGGCATGCACAGGATTCTTCATGCTAATTACACAAACAGCAGATAGAATGCTCAGAATTGAAAAAAAATAAAAGAAAAAGGGCATTAATATTTTAACTACAATAATGGTTACTAATTTAAAGTAACTATTGTTGTAAAGTCAATAAACTTCTTACATAACAGCTTGTTGGGCATATAGTAACATTTTTACAAGTTTCACAACCTCATTATTGTAACATTAAGGATATTTTTAAGCCAACTTGTTTTTGATTTACAAATTCAATGACAAAATTTAGTAAAAAACTTCAAATATTTATTGTCAGGTTATACCGAACTATTGCAGTGCCATATCTTTTTAATTTTTCTACATTTAACTAAGTCGCGCTTAAACTAAGCGTCAACACATTATTACAGCGTCAATTTAAATTATTATAGGTAAAAACTTGCTACTTAGGGTTTTTGTCCTTTTTTTGATTGTTAAATTTATTGACATTCTCAATTACAATCTAAAAGCAAGAATAAAAAATTCTAATATTCTAAGCTGAATGCAGCTACCACGGAGTTTCTTTTGCCTTTTAATGTAAGAGGATTATAGTAAATTCATACCAGTCCTCATTGTTAGTGGGTTAAATTAAGTGACATTGCAATGTCATTTAATTGTTGAGTGAGAAAAGAGAGGTAATAAGCTTGTGCAAAAGCACTTTATAAGTAAAACAATTATATTACAGACTTTAGATTACATAAAATATTCTGTTCTATATGCAACCAAAATTTCTCGATAAGGTTGAGCTTGGGTAAATTCTGATTTATGTCAATTAGTACAATCTGTATAAGATTTAAGCAAGGCTTCTTGTATTCTTAAATATTGTGACATTTATTCAAGAAATATATTCATACGATCAGTATTGATATTCGGCACAAATAAGCTAGAATTCTCTCTATTTTTAGGGTTAACTATACCCCCCACTATAGGGACGAAAATTTCGTCTACCTAATTTTATTTTAACCCGCATTCTAGCACTAATTACTACTGCCAAGGAACACGGATAAACAACAATGGGAAAGAGGCCATGCTGAAGTAAGTAAAATAGCTAAGTTAAATGGTGCCTGAAATCCAAACTATTGGATGGAAAATGTGAAATAAGCGAAAGAAACGCTGAAGGAAGTATGAAATAACACATATGTGCAAAAAAACTAGATGCTGTGATTGCAACAAAAAAAGCACAATATAATAACGGCCGTAGCAAGAATAGCGTTGACTATATGGGTATAGTATCTAAAATTTGGAAGAGAAGAAAAATTGTCTGCTTGCCTTTAACGTTGTAAAAAACTAAATTGAATCTTGGGCTAATTAAAACAAGTTGAAGTATAAATGCAAGAAAACCCCTATTTTACTACTAATAGAGATGAGAATAAGACATTTAGGAAAAGTTTGGCTTAAATGTCAGCAAGTTTTCAGTACACCGTGATATGCAAAAAATGAAATTTTCATATATTGCACCAAGAACAATTCATAATGAACAAGGTAAAGATAGATTAAAGAAAAGTTTTGAAAAAGTTAGTAAGCTTATTGGCAAGTATCCTAAATCAAGAGTTATTCATCTTTGATGAATCGAGTTTGACACACATCTGAAAGTTGGACATTAGTGTTTTGAAAAGGCGTTAAAGCACAAGTTAAAGTAAAACCAGATAAACAAAATTTTTATCTCTGAAAGAGCAGCTAATACTGAATTAAGAGAGTTCTAGCTTATTTATACTGAGTGTCAACACTGGTTGTATGAATATATTTCTTGAATAGATGCCAATATTTGAGAACACAAGAAGCCTTGCTTAAATCTTATATAGATTGTGCTAGTTGGCATAAATCAGAAAATTTATAATGTACCTAAAAATATTGAGATTATATACCTACTACCATATTTACCTAAGCTCAATCCTATTGAGAGACTTTGGTTGCATATAAAACAGGACACTTTGCACAATAAAACCTATAATACAATTGCTTTGCTTAAGAGCGTTTTGCGCACAAACTTATTACCTCTCTCTCAGTCAGCAATTAAACACCTCTGTAATGTTATTTATTTGACTTATTAACAATGAGAATTAGTATATTTAGTGATAGAATTAGTTTTTTTGCTTTATATAAAATGATGATATTTTGGTATCAGGTGATCTGCAAAAAATTTTGCCTGGTATATTTGGGGATTTATCTCATCGTTAATTGCATTGAGAACAGAAACTTTACATAGTGTAACAATTGGGTTAACTTATGTAACTATATCTGGTAGAGCTGCAATGAACGATTATCTCTCGCTGCTAAATTCGGAACAACAATCGGCTGTAATCAACGTAGATGGGCCGGTTTTGATACTGGCTGGGGCTGGGACGGGAAAGACAAGAACGATTACTTCAAGAATAGCACATATAATTCGAAATGGCTATGCTCATTCTGATGAGATATTGGCAGTCACATTCACAAATAAAGCAGCAAGTGAAATGATGTCGAGAGTACTTGAATTTACGGGCACAAATATACCATGGCTTGGTACTTTTCATGCAATTGCAGCAAAAATTTTACGTTGTCATGCTGAAGTTGTAGGTTTAAATTCCAATTTTACAATTATTGGCATGGATGACCAGCTACAGGTAATAAAAAATATTATTAATGAAGTAAGTCCCAGCAATTTATTAGAAAAACATAGTACCATTATGAACACCATTCAAAAATGGAAAGAAAAGTGCTTGCTGCCGTTTGAAGTGGAAGAAACTCAATTATTTAGGCCAATATACGTAACTGCATTAAAAGTTTATTATCAATATCAGGAGAGGTTGAGATTTCTTAACTCAGTTGACTTTGGTGATTTACTACTGTATAATATACAGCTCTTCAATCAAAAAACTGAAACTTTGTCCTATTATCAGGGCAAATTTAAGTATATTATGGTAGATGAGTACCAAGATACAAATGTAATACAGTATCTTTGGCTAAAGTACCTTGCAAAAGAGCACTCAAATATTTGTTGTGTGGGGGATGATGACCAATCGATATATAGCTGGCGTGGTGCAGAGGTTGAAAACATTTTGAAATTTTCTGACGATTTTAAAAATGCAAAAACTGTCAAACTAGAATGTAATTATAGGTCAACATCTCATATACTTGCAACTGCGTCATACGTTATCAATCACAATAAAGCTCGCTTAGAAAAAAAATTGTGGACAACAAATATCAAAGGGGAAAAGGTAAATCTAATAAAATTATGGGATGGGAAGGCTGAAGCAAGATTCATAAGCGAACAGATATTAAAGCTCAATAAATATAGATTCAGTGACATGGCAGTGCTGGTTAGGGCTACTTTTCAAACTAGAGTTCTAGAAGAATTTTTTATAAAAAATTTGATTCCCTACAAGATTATAAGTAGTGTAAAATTCTATGAACGTCAGGAAGTTAGGGATGTAATTGCATATTTAAGACTTGTTACAAATAGTAATGATGATTTAGCTTTTGAAAGGATAGTAAATCGGCCAAAGAGAAGTATAGGGCCTACCACCTTAAAAAAGATATACACTTTCGCTCAAGATAACAAAACTTCTTTCTTTGAAACGGCAAAAATATTAGTTGATAGTAATCAGGTAACTGAGAAAGTTAAACTATCACTGAATGATTTTTTAAATAGAATTAAAGCCTGGAAAGAAATGATAAATGTAAAACCACTATACAAATTTGTTGAAATAATAGTAAACCAATCAGGATATATTGAAATGCTTGAAAATGAAGAAGTAACAGGATCAGCGCGAATAGAAAATGTCAAAGAACTTATTTCATCATTAAAAAATTTCGATAATGCTACAACTTTCTTGGAGCATGTAAGCTTAGTTATGGAAGTGGATAATATGAATAACGAAAATACCGTACATATCATGACCCTTCACGCAGCTAAAGGGCTTGAATTTCCATGTGTGTTCTTACCAGGTTGGGAAGAAGGTTTATTTCCTCATCAAAGATCTTATGAAGATAAAAGTGGCAAAGCCTTAGAAGAAGAAAGGAGACTTGCATATGTTGGAATAACTAGAGCAAAGGAAAAGTTAACCATTTCATGTGTAAACAGGAGAGAAATGAATAATCAGTGGCAAATAATGTATGCTTCGAGGTTTATTAAAGAGCTGCCAAGGGAAAATATTGAGGTGATTGAGAGTAATATTGCCTACTGTTGAAATAGACGATTTTGCTATGTTTATACAGTTGCAAGTCAAGCTATAGAATGATAGAAATAAAGCTATAAAGAAATTATCTAACGCATTAATTAAGCTTTTTAATATTTACAGCTTAGGTAGCATGGTGACATAGCAGGGAAGTTTAGCCTACGTTAGTTATAAAGTTTAATTTACTTTAGGAAATTTTTATAATATTTAACCCACTTACTTTTCTATTTTCCATATCGCGATGAGCCTCCATCATTTCATCGAATTTATATTTTTTGTTAATCTTTACAGTTAAAAGTTTTTTCTTTATCATCTCAAAGATTTCCATTGCGGTGAGCATTAATGTGAATCTGTTGCATTTGTAATGATATATTGAAGTTCCTGTGGCAAATAAAGAACGTGAACTAAGTAAAGAAAAACTAATCTGAGCTCTACCTGATATTTGTCCATAGGAAACATATATGCCAAATTTACTAAGAGATTCAAAAGAAAGCTTACTTGTAGCATAGCCTATCGGGTCATACACTACGCCTACTCCTCTGTTCTGAGTAATTTCCATAATTTTAGAAACAAAGTTTTTATCATTATAATTTATTGCGTGCGTACAGCCATTCTGTAAAGCTATTTTCATTTTTTCATCAGAACTTACAGAGCCTATAATTACACCTTTTTTATCCTTTCCCCATTGGCATATTATCTGTCCTAAACCGCCATTAGCTCCGTGAACTAGCACAAAAGCGCCAGGTTTTATTTTATAAGATTGGTTAACTAAATAGTGAGCCGTCATGCCTTTAAACAGCACTGCAACTGCAACTTCATCATGTATCTCATCTGGAATTTTTATTAGGTATTTCTGGTGTATGACACGTTTTTCACAGTATGCTCCAGGTGGTGCTGTACAATAGCCAACTCTATCTCCAATCTGTAAATCATTACTTATTTTTTTGCCAAGCTTTTCAATAACTCCTACTGCTTCCACTCCAAGCACTGATGGCAGATCTTTAATTTTGCGGATGCCTTTTCTATGCTCTAAATCATAACGATTTAAACCTATAGCTGTGTGGCGTATTAAAACTTCCTCGCCTTTTGGTTCACATATGTTCTTATCTATAAACTCTAATACTTCTGGTCCTCCAGTTTTTTTTATTTGTATAGCTATAACCATGATGAATATAAAATAAAAACTTTAGTTATGTTATCTAACAACTGATCTCTTGCAAAACTATTTAGAGAATATACTGTAAAAGATGTATTAATAGTGAGGTAAGCTATGACAAATAAGATTTTTATTATATTTATGCAGAATATTAAATAGCATAAATAATGATCGCAATTTAAGTGCAACTAATAATAATAGAAAGAATGAGAGTAAAGTTAAAAGAGAAAAACAATTAATTTGAACCAGAAGTAAAAAAATTTTACAGCATCTGGAGAGAAATCTTATTAATTTTAAATTAAATATAGAAACGGAACTTAGTTATAAATCAAGCAATTTGCTTGACACAGTTATAGATTACATTAGCACGTGCTTTAAATTTTCCTTTGTGCTAAATGTGGCTAGGGCTTTAATAGGGAGTAGGAATTAACTTGCAAAATGGAAGAAATATCTATATGCCTGTGCTTAATTTAATTCTGCAGATGTATTGGCAATTTTTCTAAAAGCAGAGGCAAATGATGGTCTAAGTGAAGACCGTTATGAAAAAGCGGCTTTAGACCCCGTGCTGCTCGCTTATATAATAAAAGTAAGTCCAATATGAAAATTGCTGTGAGCTTTTAATTGAGCATGTGTTAGAAAGGAATCATAACGCATAAATACCAGATCATATAAAAAGAATAAAGAACTAGTTAAGTATTTGAACGTTTATTTCGTAAATAACGATAATAGAAATTGATTGGTTTAATCCAAAACATTAAAATACATGTAATTAGTCCACAAAGAGTCAATAAGGACTCTTATTTAATTTAATAGTAAATGATTAATAGAGCTTATACAAATTTTCATTGTTAGTGAATCAAATAAGTGACATTGCAAAATTGTTTAATTGTGAAATGAGAAAGAAAGATGTAAATTTACACAAAGTGCTTTTAAACGAAGCGATTGTATTATAAACTTTATTATGCAAAATGTTCTGTTTTATATACAACTAAAGTCCCTCACTAAGGTTGAGCTTGGGTAAAGTGGTGGTAGGTATATAACCTCGATATTTTTAGATACTCTTCAATTTTCTGATTCATGCTAACTGGCATGATCTATATAAGAAAATCTTCTTGTGTTCTTAAATATTGTGACATTTGCTCAAGAAGATATATTCATATTCTATCTATCTTTACCTTATTCACTATGAATTAGTTTTGGCGTAATATACAAAAATTTAATTTTTTGCATATCACGGTGTGTATTGTAGACTTGCTGATTATTTAAGCCAAATTTTTCTTGGATGTCTTAATTCTCATCTCTATTAGTAGTAGAATTGGGGTTTTCTTGCATTTATACTTCAACTTGTTTTAATTAGCTCCAATTCAATTTAATTTTTCTACGCCTTTGAAGGCGAGCAGATAATTTTTCTTCTCTTCCAAATTTTAGGTGCTTTACCCATATAGTCAACGCTATATTTCGCGCTTCCTTCAGCGTTTCTTTCGCTTGTTCCATAACTTTTTTATCCAATAGTTTTGATTTCAACACCATTTAAACCTAGCTATTTTACTTACTGCAGCATGGCTTCTTTTCCATTATTGTTTATTCGTGTTCTTTATGTAGTGGTAATTAGTACTGGAATGCAGGTTAAAGTAAAATTAGGGGAAAAATTTTCGTCTCTATGGTGCAGTTAATCCTAAAAGTAGAAAGAGTTCTAGTTTATTTGTACCGAATATCAACACTGATCGTATGAATATATTTCTTAAGTAAATATCACAATATTTAAGAACCAAGAAAACTTTCTTATATGAATTGTGCTAGTTGGTATAAATCAGAAAATTGAAGTATCTAAAAATATCAAGGTTATATACCTACCACCACATTTACCCAAGCTCAACCCTAGTGAGAGACTTTGGTTGTATATAAAACAAAATACTTTAACATAATAAAGCCTATAATACAATTGCTTCATTTGAAAGCACTTTGTGTAAATTCATATCTTTCTTTCTCATTCTGCAATATCACTTAACTTGATTTAGTAACAATGTAAATTGATATTATTAACTCTTTAATTTAAAAAACTTGACATCTGGTGAGACTTAAACGCTTTACAAGCGCATTTTACCTTAATATAGGTAAAAATCCTAGAAATTTTATAAAGACATACGGTGCACATAATACAAAAAATTAAACACACTATACAAACACAAGATCTTCTTGTTATTTTAGTTTACATTAAGAAGTTATATAAAATAGCTCTACCATTATGGGTAAAGAAATAGCAAAGCTTATCAAGTGGTTTTTTGCATTTTTGAGCTGCTTAAATTTCTGAAATTACAACGCTCACGCAGTTATACGGGAAATATTTAGAAGAAAAAGGGACAGAGACCTATCCCTTTTTACTGAAAATTGTCACCAACCTACGCAGGAGTTTTTTCTTCCTCTGTTGAGATTCTAAATATTTCCTTAAGCTCGTCTACCTTGCTTGCTGGTTTTTCATCTTTAAGTAACTCACGTGCTTTCTCAATTTGGCTTGTTTTACTGCTATTCATCCATGCACATATAGGCGCAGCTATTAAAGCTACCACCGAAGCAGCAATGATCAGGCTAGCAACTACTGGATGAGTAACTGCAAATGCAGATAATCCAGCAATAGCAGGGCTAATAAACGTTGAAATTTTTGTCCCAGCTATACCAATAAAGGCTGTATGAGCTGGGTTTAAAAAGCAAGCAGCTGTAAGTGTTACTACTGAAAGTGCACCAAGAACAATAGCAGTTGTTTTGTATGGATGATGGCATACATATTGCCAATTTGCGTCAGCAATTCCTTTAGTTGTACTCCAAAATCCTTCATCAGAATCTTTATATCCCTTTTCACTAGCTTTAATGAAGGAATCATTTTCCAAGATATTTATTGTCATAATTCTACTCCTTAAATAGAATGTGAATTTTTGTTTATAATGTTAATATATAATAAGGAAAAACTTCCTGTCAAGTATATTAGCTTATTAGCATACTCTTATTCTACAATTTAGCGCTTCTGCGATATGTGCTCTTTTTACTTCTTTACTTTTTATAAGATTTGCAATGGTTCTTGCGCTTCTTAATAAGCGTATATAGCCTCGATTAAGAATGTAGTTTTTTAGCGCATATTTTAGCAATTCTAGTCCTGCTTAGTTTGGCTTGATGAGTTTATTTGAGTTTTACTACTTATGTCATTCTCACTATACAAGGAATTAGTAAACAATAGTGGAAAAGAAGCTAGCTGAAGTAAGTAAAATGGCGTTGAAATCAAAATTACTAGATAAAAAAAGTCGTGAAACAAGCAAAAGAAATGCTAAAGGAAGTGTGAAATAACGCATATGTTACAAAAAAACTAAATGTTGTAATTGTAGCAAAAACACAGTATAACAGCGTTAGTAAAAATATATTGCATTTTAAAGATATACGCCAACTACATGGATAAAGCACCTAAAATTTGGAAGAGAAGAAGATTATCTACTTCCTTCAATATTGAGAAAACTAAATTGAATCTGAGGCAATTAAAACGAGTTAAAGTATGAATGGAAGAAAATCCCAATATTACTACTGAAGAGATGAAAATAAGACATTTAGGAAAAATTTGGCTTAAATATTAGCAAGTCTGCAGTACCTTGTGATATAAAAAATGAAGTTTTCGTATATTACGTCAAGACCAATTCATAATGAATAAGGTAAAGATAGATAGGAATAGTTTTGAAAAATTAATAAAGCTATTGGTAAATATTCTAATTAAGAGTTATTCATCTTTGATGAATCGCGGTTTGACATACATCCGAGAGTTGGATACTGGTATTTAAACAAAGGCATTGAAACATAAATTAAAGTAAAAATCAGGTAAACAAAATTTTTATCTCTACAGTGCAGTTAATTCTAGAAATGGAGAAAATTCTAGCTATATCCTGAATTATAGAGTATCAAGTAATAAGTTTGCGAAGCCAGAATAATGATCATTGCATTTCATGCTGCCCAAGTGCTATTGCCTTTTTTCTTTCATAGTTGTTTTTGAAGTGTTAGAATCATGCTTTATTTTTAATAAGCATATCCTTAATTGGTATATAGTGCTATTAATATAGTATAAAGAATTTGTAAAAATTATTTTGTGAAACTTTATTGCCATTATTTTGTTCTACAGTAGGAACAGTTCCTTGTTGATGAGTATATTGCTTAAGATTGTTGTGTGTTAATATAATTAATATATTAGCTTTCTAAAAAACTATGTATAAATAAAGGATCTGATGATTATTTACCTAGTTATACTAGCATAACTTTTTTAAAAGTAGTTATAATAGGTGTATCAATATTTTAACCAAATTATATGTTGCACAGGAGTATATATTATCCTACTATTGAAGTGGATCAAAAATGAAGGAATTAGCATGAGTTTTACTTTAACTGAGCTGCCATATGATAAAACGGCTTTAGAGCCTTATATATCTGCGAAAACCTTAGATTTTCATTATGATAAGCATCATAAAGGGTATTTAAATAAGCTTAATGAGCTAATTGAGAGTACAGATTATCAAAATGTGAAAATTGAAGAATTAATAATGAAGGTTCACGGCAATAGTGATGAAGTTTCTGTTTTCAATAATGCTGCACAAGTTTGGAATCACACTTTTTATTGGAATTCAATGAAAAAGAGTGGTGGTGGTAAGCCTAAAGACGATGGTATTCTGATAAAAAAAATTCAAGATGATATAGGTGGCTTTGATAAATTCCATGAAGAATTTTTCAATCATGGAATAGGTCAGTTTGGTAGTGGATGGATATGGTTAGTGCTTGAAAGAGGTAAACTAAAAATTACCAAAACTCCAAATGCGAATTTGCCGTTAATTTATGGTCAAGTACCACTACTTACTATGGATGTGTGGGAGCATGCCTATTACTTAGATTGTCAAAATCGTAGAATTGACTACATAAAGGTTTTCCTTGACCACTTAATTAATTGGGACTTTGCAGAAGAAAATCTAAAAAAGAATATGTAAGATGAATATGCCCAGGGTAACAAAACTGGATAATGGTCTGCGCATAATAACTGAGCAGGTGCTTGATGTTGATTCTGTAGCTTTGAATATACGAATTGGTGTTGGCAGTAGAGCTGAAAGTGTAAATCAAAATGGGATATCTCATTTTCTAGAGCACATGGCTTTCAAGGGAACAAAGACAAGAACTGCATTTGAAATTGCACAAGCTTTTGACGATATAGGTGGAGTGTTTAATGCCAGTACCGGTAGAGAGAGCACGAATTACTATGTGAAGGTTCTCAAGAAAGACATAAAAATTGGCATTGGTATATTAATAGATATATTGATGAATTCTACGTTTCCAGAAGATGAATTAGAACGTGAAAAGGGTGTTGTAATACAAGAAATTTTGCAAACTAATGATTCACCGAGCGATATCATCTTCGATAAATATTTTGAGGTAGCTTACAAAGATCAGCCATTTAGTAGGTCAATTTTAGGCACGCAGGATACTGTTAGATCATTTGCTCGAGGGGATTTAAATAATTATATAAACGAACATTACTTTGGCGAGAATATGATATTTGCTGTTGCCGGCGACATTGAGCATGAGGAGGTTGCTCAGTTAACAAAAGATTTTTTCTCGAAGATTTCTTCTCAAAAATTCAAAGAAAACCAAGCTGCAAATTGCACTGGTGGTGAGTATCTGGAATATCGCAAATTAGATCAGGTGTATTTGCTAATAGGTTTTCCTAGTGTTTCTCGCCATGATAATAGGTATTACACGTTTCAAGTGCTTGATTCTATATTAGGGAGCGGAATGTCATCACGTTTATTCCAAGAAGTAAGAGAAAAGCAAGGATTAGCTTACTCTGTCTATTCATTTAATTCCAGTTATACTGATACAGGTATGCTTTCCATTTTTGCTGGTACGGACAGTAATAGCTTAGATAAACTTTTAAAATCCATAACCACGGAATTAAAAAAGTTATCTACGGATGATTTGAGGGAAGAAGAAGTAAATAGAGTAAAAGAGCGGATCAAATCCCAAATTTTGATGTCGCGTGAAAGTGTTAGTTCTCGTGCTAAAGCTTTAGGGCATTATTATGGTAACTATAATAGATACATCAGCAAAAATGAACTGATAGAAAAAACTAATGCAGTTACTACTGCTGATGTAAAAAAAGCAGCAGAAGAATTACTATTTAAGCATGAAAAAACTACTTTAGCTGCAATTGGAGAAATTAAATCACTGCCGTCCTATGATAAAGTGATTTCTATGCTTAGAGCTTAGTTTATTTTATATAGCTTTGCCAGGCCATTTGCCAAAAATATTACAAAATAGTTGAAAAGCTCTTCCTATGGATGGATTGCTTTTTTTGTCTGGTAAAGAGGGTATATTTTACTTGAGGTGTCAGCTTTCTGTTACTTCTATACTAGATAAGATATTTAAATTCATCCTATAACTAGACAAATAGCTATAGCAGGTGCGGTACCTACTGCAATTAATGGTAGCCTAACTAGAGATGTGATGACTGATTGATATTTTTCTTATTACTAGCTATAAATAGCTCACAAAACGATACTTTCAATGTATTAGTATTATTGTGTATTGTCTTCTTTTTAAGGAAGATTAAAAGAGTGTAGCGCATATATGCAATACGTTGATTCTTAAGTTTGTCTTATGCTTTATCAAATTTTGTTATTGTATGTACTGTTGTAACAAGTCTAGTTATTTTTTCATTCTGTGAGATTCTTTTTTGTATTTTATCAAAGTAATGGTTATTTTTTACACTAGAATATCTACTGTATAAATGGCAGGAGGATAATCACTAACTTGTGACCTTTTGTAGAAAGCATTGTTTTCTTTCACCAAACTTGACATGAAATGGTATTGTAATTAATACTTAAGCAATTCATTTAAGTTTATCGTTACCAATTAGGGTTAAGTATGTTCATTTCTGAAGTTTTTGCGGCAAGTGCAGCTAGCAATGTATCAAGCATTGGTGTGCCTTTTGTTAATTTTATTCCGTTGATTTTAATATGTATAGTATTTTATTTCTTTATCATTCGTCCAAATCACAAGAAACTGAAAGAACATAGAAAGATGATAGATCAAATAAAGCGTGGCGATATAGTTGTTACCTCTGGTGGGATAATGGGTGAAGTTAACAAAATTGATGAGCCAAATGCACAACTTATAATAGAAATAGCCCCAAAAGTTGAGATAAAGGTTTTAAAGACTGCTATATCTGAGGTTTTAAACAAAGAGGTGCAAACCAAATTAATTGAAAAAGGTAAGACAGAGAAGGACGACAAAAGGAGCCAAAATCAATCAGAGAAAAGTAAAAAGGGGAAAGATAGTAAAAGCAAGAATGCTTCATAGCTCTAAAAAAGGTTTACTTGGTTGTGTGTGGAATATTTGGCGTAGTAAGCGATGGTGATTCAGTAATACCAACTTTGTTGGCTGGGTTACGAAAATTGGAATATAGAGGATATGACTCTTCAGGTATAGCAATCATAAACAATGAAGGTAAAATAGAAGTCCAAAAATCAGAAGGCAAAGTTGAAAGATTATGTGAAATTGTCGGTAACAGTAGGATGTCTAGCAGTGTAGTTGGCATAGCGCATACTCGCTGGGCTACACATGGAGTCCCTGATCTTAAAAATGCTCATCCCATTCATACAAATAACGTTGTTGTTGCTCATAACGGTATAATCGAGAATTATAATCTGCTAAAAAAGGGTCTAGAAAAAAGAGGAATACCGTTTCATACTGATACAGACACAGAGGTCATACCAAACATGCTAACCTTATATCTTAATGAAGGATTGTCACCTATTAATTCTCTACTTAAGTGTTTGAACAACTTACACGGTTCATTTGCTTTAGTCCTATTATTTGCAGAATGTCCAGATGTTCTATTTGTCGCGAAAAGGAATTTACCTTTAGCGATAGGCTATAATTGTAACACTATATTTGCTGCATCTGATTCTAATACGTTAAATACACTGGTGAAAAGAATATCTTACCTGGAGGATAATGACGTTGCAGTGATAAAATCTAGCGGAGTGGATATATATAATAACGGTGCACAAGTGAAACGCAGCATAGAAAATAATAATTCAAGTAATTTTTTAATCAGCAAAAATGGTTACTCTAGCTTCATGTTAAAAGAGATTTTTGAGCAGCCATATATATTAAACAAAACAATAAATCAATTTTATAAAAAGTATACAGAGGTGATATCTGCTAACAAAAAATTATTTTCCGAACTAAGTTATATTACTATAGTTGGATGCGGGTCATCTTACTTTGTTGGGCTAATAGCAAAATATTGGTTAGAAAGTGTTGCTCAAGTGCGTGTATACCTAGAAATCTCATCAGAATTTAGGTATAGCAATGCAAGACTAGAAGAAGGAAGCATTGGGTTATTCATCTCACAATCTGGTGAAACCGCGGATACCATGGAAGCATTACGCTATGCGAAATCGCAGAAACAAACAATCATTAGCATAACTAACACATTTAACAGCAGCATTGAAAAAATCTCAGATATTGTGTTACACACTCTTGCTGGACCAGAAATTGGTGTTGCTTCAACAAAAACCTTTTCTGCGCAACTTGCTATTTTAGCATGCTTTACCTTAGAGCTTGCAAAAATAAAAGATACAGTGGGTGAAAAAAGAACAAAACAGCTGAGTGATGCTATCAATTCTATTCCAGAATATGTTGAATGCGTTTTGAATGCAATAAAAGTACAACACATATCAGATAGTATATTGGAGCACAATAGCATTATTTTAATTGGTAGGGGAAGCTCATATGGAGTTGCAATGGAAGGTGCATTGAAGATAAAAGAACTTTCATACATTAATACTATTGGTATTGCAGCAGGAGAGATGAAGCATGGTTCAATTGCCTTAATAGATTCATCTGTACTTATTATAGCAATTATTCCATATGACGATTTATTTTTTAAAACATTATCCAATATACAAGAAGTCATTGCAAGAAAAGGTAAAGTGATTGCCTTTAGTGATAAGCAAGGAGTGCCCTTCTTAAGGGAGATTTGTAAAGATGTGATTCAACTTCCGGACGTCGATAATTTTATTTCTCCAATAGTTTATAGTGTTGCTATGCAATTCCTTGCTTATTCTGTTGCAGTAAAAAAAGGGCTAGATGCTGATTGTCCAAGGAACTTGGCTAAATCTGTTACAGTTGAGTAATCCACTCTTAATTATTATGCTAGTGCTTCAACAAATAACTACACGAACATTATGATTTAAAAACAGAGAACCAGGGCTAAAAAACCGTTTGGCAAATCTTGCCGATCCACCATATCATAAAATATAGATGTTATAAGCCTAAAATTTATCTTTAATCTTTACTTTAAGTGGCAAAAGTACAATATTAAGCTAGCCTTGTTGAGTTTAATTTTTTTATATATTCCACTTCTTTATAAATTTTTATCTACATTAGCTGAACCTCGCTTATTAAGCAGTGTAAAAAACCTAGCGCAAATTTTTGAGGAAATAGTGAACACTTACATTGCAGAGTTCTTTTTACCTTTTTTCAAAGTTATTTTAAAATCTAACTAATATTATTTTTTGACAAGAAAATTACTTGATAAACTTTTGCATTCCTTTTAAATCAAGACATTATTGATATTTCTAATCACAATAGGTGTTAGAATAATAAGAAAAGGGCTATTTAGGTGATAGCTGCCAGGTAGCAAGATGTTTGTACAGCTATATATCAGGTACTGAAATAACAAAAAAGAGTAACTGACATAATACCGCCACCTGATAGACTTAAATCATAACATTTGTATAGCTGTATTAGTAAATTCGAAATTTTGTTATATCCTTAACTATTCTTCAACAGTAGAATGATGTGCTGCTATTTCTTGTTTGACATTTAAGCTTAAGTTAATTATTGAAACACTCTCTTTGTCAAAATCTATATCTTCGACTAGCATATCATCAGTAACGTTCAAAAGTTCTGGCGGAGAAATAATAGTCCTATTATTACCCTCTTTCATTCCTATGACTCCAAGGTCCATGGCAAGTGGTACTTTTTTATCGCCAACTTTAAATTGTATTGTTTGATCTTTGATCATATATTTACCATCATATCTCATTAAGCTATATTTAACTGATATCCTGTCACCACACTTTACCTGCTTTCCAGTCTTGTTAATTAATTCGTTAAAAATCATCATACTATTTGCTGAGTCAGGATATTTATCTTTTATTTCGATTAGTTTAATATAATAAGAATTAAAATTCATTTTATTCTTATCGGCAATATTGTTTATTGTAATTACACGCTCTCCACCTTCTTTCATACCTATTACTCCTAAACCTACCTCTCTTTGGTTATTATCTCGACCTATTGTCAAAGTAACATCAGAAACTTGTTTTGAAAGTGATAGTGGTGTTGCTAAATTATTAGATATTTTATACATTTGTAATACGATTTCCTGACCACAAAAAGCTTTGCTACCACTACCTTCTATGATTTCATAAAAATTTATTGAGTTTTCTTCTGTTTTTTGTTGTATTGTTTCTTTCAAATATTCTGTCAGCCCATGCTTTTTAATATAGCGATCAAGTGCGGATTCAAGTATTGGCTTCACTAGATAATATGCTATCGTTTGTACCCAACTACTATGTACAGCATTTATCTCATAAAGCTTGTCCTTTTTCTCTTGGTTACCTTTATTTATACAAACGACAATAAGTACAAAGGCAGAAGTTAAAGTAACAATTATCACTATAGAAATAATTAATTGTAGTATAACTTTTCTAGCCATCTTTTTTTACTTGATTCAATAAATTATGTAAATAATTAGTATCTCCTGAAAGATTACCCAGATTATCTAGAGCTTGTTTAAAGAGATTGTTTATATAGTTTTTTATTTCACCTTTACTAAGCACAGACATCAAATTATTCGTTTCGTCTTGTTTGTAATCTTTAATATCATCCTTAGCTTGAAAGATAAGCCCTAGATTTACTCCATAATTACACAACGCTCTACGTTGCTTATCTGTAGCATTTCCTATTATAGCGCCTATTTCACATGAAGCCGCAAATAGTTTTGCGGTTTTCATTAAATGAATTCCTTTTATTTTACTATCTGGAGTCACCTCAGTGTATGGCTCAGGAGTTATGCTCTTATTATATAGCTGTCTGATATGTTCATTTACAATTAAGTTTTCTTGATTTAGGTGGTCAGGGTGCTGAATGACATGGGGCACTGTCTTAATATCTAAAACTTGTCCTCCTATCATTCCCTTGGCTCCTATCGCCTGAGAGAGCACTTTTATAATTTCACAGCGCTTATCGCTATCCTCATTTAACGAAGATAATATTTCAAAAGCTAAAGTAAGGAGTGCATCTCCTGCAAGCACTGCTGTTGCTTCATCAAATCTTTTATGACAGCTTAACTTGCCTCTGCGAGTATCGCTATTGTCCATACATGGCAAGTCATCATGAATAAGAGAGTAGGTATGAACACATTCAACTGCTACAGCAATTGATATTACCCTTTCAGCTTCAACATTGAATACTCGTGATGAAGCTACGACTAAAAATGGACGTATGTGCTTTGCAGGAGCAAAAAGTGCATAACGTACAGCTGATATAAGCTTATTTTGACTATTTTTAGGTAAAAACTTATTTATTTCTGTAATAAATAAATTTTCTGTTGTTTTGTCTAGCATCTTTGAATTTGTTAATTGCTCAGCATATGACGTTAAAGGATACCTCAGCTGAAGTAGTAGGAAACTGTTCATAGCTTATCAATCATACAAAGGTATTGCAAATATAAAAATTTTCTATAATATCAAAGGATAGGTTTTTTTTTGGTAAAAAATGAATAGTGAACTAGCAAAGAGTACTAGAGAAGACATAGAAGAGAAGGTAAAAAAGATTGTGTTAGAGCATATTAGTAAGGATGTGGAGAAATTTAATAATTTCTCAAAGCTTTCAGAGCATGGTGCGGATAGTTTAGATGCAGTTGAAATAATTATGGCAATAGAAGAAGAATTTGGAATAGAAATACCTGATGAAGATGCACAAAAAATGGAAACTATGGAACAAATAGTTGAGTTTATTAATAACAAAAAAACAATAATTGATATTAAATGAGCAGAAGAGTAGTAGTTACTGGTATTGGTTTAATTACTCCACTGGCAGCAGATGTTGAAAATACTTGGCTTAAGTTAATAAATAGCAAGTCTGGTATAAGAAAAATTAGTAGATTCGATGTTTCTGACCTTACCTGCAAAATTGCAGGACAAGTTCTCCTACAACATGATAGCGTTGAGCATTATTTTAACCCATTGAATTATATATCTGAGAGAGACCTAAAAAGGACAGATCTCTTTGTTCATTACGGTGTTGCGGCTGCTATTCTGGCAGTAGAAGATTCACTAATTTTGGAAAATCAAAGCACTAATCGAGAACGTGTTGGTGTAGTTATTGGCTCTGGCATAGGTGGTCTTCCATCAATTCAGGAAAATGTAATTGTTATGCAGGAAAAGGGGCCAAGACGCGTTAGTCCATTTTTTGTTCCTGCAAGCTTAATAAATTTGGTATCTGGACATATTTCTATCAAATATGGATTCACAGGTCCAAATGATTCCGCGGTAACTGCATGTGCAACTGGTGCACACGCAATTATAAATTCAGCAAGAGTTATAAAACTTGGTGAAGCAGACGTGATAATTGCAGGTGGATCAGAAAGTGCATTATGCAGAGTTGGCATTGCAGGTTTTGCATCTATGAAGGCATTATCAACTAAATTTAATGATAACCCTGAAGAAGCTTCAAGGCCATGGGATGAAGGACGTGATGGATTTGTTATGGGCGAAGGAGCTGGTATATTAGTGCTAGAAGAATATGAGCATGCAAAAAAAAGAGGTGCGAGAATATATGCAGAACTTACTGGATACGGATTAACAGGAGATGCATATCATATCACCGCACCACACTCAAAAGGAAGAGGTGCATTAAAAGCAATGCAACTTGCCTTAAAAAGTGCACAAATCAACCCAAATCAAATTGGGTATATCAATGCACATGGAACTTCAACACCTCTTGGAGATAAAATTGAAGTAATAGCAATAAAACAATTATTTGATGACTATGCCTATAAAATACCAGTTTCTTCAACTAAATCTTCTGTAGGACATTTACTTGGTGCTGCAGGGAGTGTTGAAGCAATATTTAGCATTCTTGCGTTGAACAATGGAATTGTTCCTCCAACCTTAAATTTGCATAAACCTTCAGATGGGTGTGATTTGAATTTTGTACCGCTTGAAGCTCAAGAGCATAAAATTCAATATGTGCTTTCTAATTCGTTTGGGTTTGGTGGCACTAATGCATCACTTGTTTTTGGAAAGTGTAATTAATTTCATGTTTCATAAAGCATAGGTTATTTTACTATTGTATGATTTGTTTTTTGCTGTAGATTTACTATATTATTCAGTAAGATCTAGTTTTGTTGAATGCATAAAATATTAGTAAGGAGTAACCATAAACCCTTAATTGGACAAATTAAGATTAATGGTTCAAAGAATGCTATTTTGCCAATAATGGCAGCAAGTCTCTTGAGTAGTTCTTCAGTGATTCTACATAATGTGCCTGACCTCATTGATGTACATTTAATGTCTGAATTGCTTAAAAGTCTTGGAGCAAAAGTAAGTTTTATGTACAACGGAGATCATAAAGCAAATCATACTTTGGAAACTGATTGCAGTAACATCATCAATCACGTAATGCAATATAAAATTGCAAGTAAACTAAGGACTTCTTTTCTAATGTTGGGGCCAATGCTTAGTAGATTTGGCAAAGTGAAAACGGCATTTCCTGGTGGATGCAATATTGGGAAGCGTCCAGTTGATATGCATATTAAAGCGTTAAAAGAAATGGGAGCTAAGGTTGAAATTGATGGCTGTAATATAATTGCAACAGTGAAAAGAAAGCTACAAGGGAGAGAAATCACATTTGAGAAAATAAGCGTAGGCGCAACAGAAAATATAATAATGGCAGCAACACTTGCAGAAGGAGTAACAACAATAAATAACGCTGCAACTGAGCCAGAAGTTCTTGACTTAATAGTGTTTCTAAAGAAAATGGGAGCTAATATTGAAATTAATAATACGAAAGTTATAATAGCGGGAGTGAAAAGATTAAACGGATGTGTCCACAAAATAATATCAGATAGAATAGAAGCAGGTACGTATGCATTAGCTGCTATCATAACTAATGGTAAGCTGGTGTTAAAAGGAGTCAATTTATCTGACGTCAGATCTATTGCAAATGAGTTGAAAGCTATAGGGGCTATGGTTGAATTATATGATGAAGGTATTATCATTTCCAGAAAAAATGGTTCTATTAAATCTATTAATGTTGCAACAGGTCCATACCCTAATTTCCCCAGTGATATGCAACCACAACTAATGTCCACAATGTGCATTGCTGATGGGGTATCAATAATTGAAGAAAACATTTTTGAAAATAGATTTTTACATGTAAATGAGTTGAGAAAGTTAGGTGCTAATATTAGCATTAAAAAAAATAAAGCTACTATGAATGGAGTACAAAGCTTATCTGGAGCTAATCTATATGCTACTGACTTAAGATCAACTGCAGCTTTAGTGCTTGCGTCTTTAGTAGCTAGTGGAGAAACCATAATAAGTAATCCACATCATTTATGGAGAGGATATGAAGCAATGCACGAAAAACTCAATTCATGCGGGGCTGATATCTCCATTTTATCTTAAGGGTATCTTATGAATGAAGAACGTTATTCGACCAAGAGAATCACGGTAAAAGAAATAGATGATATTTTATATGAGGAACATAGGGTACTAGATCATGGATTTATTCGCGTAGTGGATTATATGGGCTCTGATAGTGCCATAGTGCAAGCTGCTCGTGTTTCTTATGGCAAAGGAACAAAACAAATAAATCAAGATGAGTCGCTTATAAAGTATTTAATGAGGCATCATCATACAACTCCATTTGAAATGTGTGAAATTAAGTTTCACGTGAAACTTCCAATTTTTGTTGCAAGACAATGGATAAGGCACAGGACTGCAAACGTAAATGAATATTCTGCTAGGTATTCAATACTTGATCATGAGTTTTATATACCAAAACCAGAACAAATTGCAAAACAATCTGATAATAATAAACAAGGTAGTGGTGAAACTTTTGATTTGGATGTTTCAAAGGAAATAGTAGATTCTCTAACAAATGACTCTAATTTAGTGTATTCTCATTATGGTAAATTTATTGAACAAGGACTTGCAAGAGAAATTGCTAGAACTAACTTAACACTTAATTATTACACGCAATTTTATTGGAAGATAGACCTACATAACCTTCTTCATTTTTTGAAGCTTAGAGCTGATAAGCATGCCCAATATGAAATTAGAGTTTATACAGAAGTTATGTTGGATATAGTAAAGAAGTGGGTGCCACTGGCGCATAGCGCCTTTATTGAATACTGTTTAGAATCAACCTGCATTTCGAGAACTGGCCTTGGAATAATTTGCAAATTAATTAAAGGAGAAAATGTTACCAGAGAAGAAAGTAATATTAGTAAAAGAGAATGGGACGAGTTGATGTTTTTACTTGATAAATAACCTGAAAGATAAAGGTATGTACACTAATTTTTCTCTGCCAGTTTTAATTCTTGTCCTCTAGATCACATCTTATACCAATTACCATTGTAAAGGAACAGATGGACAATAATGGAATAAGGAGTCATGCTAAAGTAAATAAAATGGCGAAGTCTAAATGGCATTGAAATCAAAATTATTGGATGAAAAAGTTGTGGAATTAGAAAAAGAAGTACTGAAGGAAGTGCAAAATAGTGTGTGTTGCAAAAAACTAAGTGCTGTAATTGCGCAAAAAAGCATAACAAGTCTTAGTAAAAGTAAGTTATATTTCAAGAACAGCACTAACTGCATGTATAAAACACTAAAACTTAAAGGATAAGTAAAATTGTTCACTCTTTCTCGATATCATAAAAAAACTAGATTGAATCAGAGTCAATTTGAATAAGTTAAAATATAGGTACAAAAAAATATAATATTACATACAATTGTTATACTTGAGAGTGCTTTGTGCAATTTATTACTTCTCTTTCTCACTCCGCAATTAAACAACTTTGCAATGTTACTTATTTAGCCTACATGAGAATTGGTATAGCTAAACTTATACGTCATATGCCTATGTTCTAGTTATATGATAAAATAAATAAAAATATCAATTATTTAGATGAAATTCATTTCTTTAAAAGAAAATATACCTTAATTTTTTTAGGGCTGTTATCCCCTTTTCAATTTTTTACATTTAGTAATCTTAGAATGAGCTGTGAATCTTCATTAATTGATAAGCAGAGCATCTCTTTCATTAAGATAATTGACTAGGTGATTCTTTTTTTAAAAGAATTGCTGCTTCCCTCAACAAGTCGCATTTGTTTAACACTATAATTTCTTCTTTTTTAACAAGATTACTGTTGTAAAGTTCTAGCGCATTGCGCGTACAATTATAAGCTGAAATGATATTAATCGTGAATTATATCAATCAAATGCAATAAAATTTTGCACCTTATCTACGTATTTTTAAAATTTATGCACAAGTTCACCTCCAAGGTGAGTATCAGTAATTATTCCAGGAGTATCTACTATTATAATTTCGCTATTATCCGCTTTTGTTACTCCTAAATGAGGCTTGGTGGTGGTAAACGGATAGTTTCTTACTTTTTGTATCTGCATTTGAACAGCGAGTTAAAAATTTAGATTTACCTGCATTTAGCATACTAATAATACCAACATCAGATGAAACTTTGAGCTTTAATACTATACACATTTTTCTTCACCAGACTGACCATAAGTAAAACGCTTTGGGTACCCTATTAATAGAAGACTTAAAATTAGCATTTTCCCTAAAGTCCACCTTTTCCACCTTGCGCTATTAAAAACTTCATATCAGACTTATAAAAAGCTGCTATTATTTCCTCACTTTCTCCCCATCGATCATTTGTGTGCAAACTGGCACTTTAAGCACAGCATTTTCCCCTGCTATGCTAAATCTATCTCTACTCGCACCACTTTTTCCATTACCTGCTTTAATATTTTTCCTATAGCGAAAATTAAGCAAAGTGTGAGATTTGCATTATTAACAAAAATTGTGTTTCCGCTCTTTTCTCCATTACCACTATCTGGACTACCAAGTTCAACAAATTTTTTTCGACGAAAACTCACATAACCATCGCACCATCACCCGCTTTTAAATATAATTTAATCTCGTCTATAAAGTTCATGCTTTAACCCGCAATAATATTTGGCATTTCTTCCTAATGCACCCTATATTCTCGTTAGCTCATTATACTTTGCAAAAGCCTATCTCAGAACATGATGAAGAACCAGTTTTTATTTGCCTGCAATTCGATGCAATTGCTATATGAGATATTATTATGTCTTTTATTTCACCTGAGCAGTGAGAAATAACAGCTTTATAGCCACTTGATCTTGTCATTTTAATAGCAGCAAAAGTTTTTGTTAACGTTCCTATTTGATTGGATTTGGTTAATACAGCGTTTGCCATTTTTTCCTCTATTCCTTTGCGTATTAACTCACAATTTGTAACGAATAAATCATCTCTGATCAATTGAACTTTATTTCCCAACCTTGCAATAAGCAACTTCCAACTTTCATAATCGTCTTCACTCATCGCATCTTCCATGGAAACTATTGGATATTTTCTTATAAGGTTTTAATAGTACTTAACCAGTTTCTCTGAAGGAGGCTCCTTATTTGCAAACTTGTAAATTTTATTTTTATAAAAAGCAGATGAAGCAATATCAAGCTACAGTGCAAAATGACTCTGTGTTGAATAATTGGCAGATTTCATAGCTTGTATAATTAAGTCAGATGCTTCCTCGGTACTTTCAATGTTAGGTGAAAACCACCTTCATCTCCTATACTTGTGCTATAACCTTTCTTTCTAAGAGAATCACGTAAATTATATACCTCTGCAGGCGTTCTGATCGTTTCACTAAAAGCCTCAGCTCCAATAGGGAGAATCATATAAATTCTTGAAAGTCTAGTTTATTATCTGCATGAACTCTACCATTAATTATGTTAATCAGCGGAAACGGCATGATACTTGCTTGCTCTCCCTCTCCCAAATATTTGTTAACGGCATTTTGAAACTGTTTACCGCGCTTTTGCAGGTGCAAAAGACACTCCTAAAGTTGCATTTGCTCCGAGCTTAGACTTATTTCTTGTTCCATCTAATTCGATGAACGTTTCATCAATTGAACTTTGGTCTGCTGCATCCATTTCAATAATCGCATCTGCTATCGCTTTATTGACTGCCTGAACAGGCTTTAGCCACTCCCTTACCACAATACCTTTTTTCATTCTGATACATTAATTCCAAAGTTTCTAATTTGCCGATTGAAGCTCAAGAAGGTACAGATGTCCTTACCTATGCTCCATCATAGAGCTCAATTTCTACCTCAACAATGGGCAACCACTGCTATCTAAAATTCCTCTTATAAATATATTATTAATTATTCTTTTTATCATATTAAACCTCCACTTCTGACATAAACATTAAAGTTTCTCTGTTAGTCTAGCTGCGTTATTACCAGCAATAGATAGTACAATATTACCTGAATTTATTGAATCACTGATAAAATTTGAAATGGGCAAAGCATTATCCATAATCTTTACGTTATTAAACCCATTGCCAATTAAAGCTTCTTATATATCATCAATCTTACAACCAGGAATAGGTTCCTTTTCTAAAGGATGAGAATAAGAACAAGAATTATATAGTCAAACATCATGAAAATTCATATAAATTCATAAGAAAATTATGAACAAGGGCAAAATGAAGCAGCTCGATAATGCCTATTATCTCCCCTTTTAGAGATTGAACTTGCTGTTGTTAAAGTTGCTTGTATTTCACTGAATGATGAGCATAATCTTCAATTAACTTAATGTCTTTAATATCGGTAACTAAAAAAATCTTCTCGCAACTCCTTTAGATCTTAAAGGCCTTTTTTAATATTCAAATAGTTGATTCACGGCTTTATTGCAAACTGATATCGTCAGTTTGACGTTACTAGCCTTATTTATTTCTATTGCGTTTAATAGTACTATATTTTTTATAATTCTGAATCTCACTGATGTCATTTGAGCAGGAGATAAAGGAGAGATTGCTACCATTCCAGTGCAGATACTGGGATCACATGATTTCTGTCTATACTATAATTATAATCAACACATCAAATTATATACTGTTATTATATTGCCTGATGTTACTTGCTTTTGCATGGTGTACGCCAATTTTTTTTCTGGATCTTAATGTTATACACTGGATTGACAAAGATGAATTGGATGATAAAGGGATAAGCATCATCAACTTTAAATATTGCGTAACTACTTTTGCTATCGCTAATTCTTACAGAATTAGGCAAAATTGCAAAATCTGCACTATTTATAAATTGAGAAAATGCATTTTTGATATTATCAAATGTTCCGTAATGGTCTATGTAGGCATTATTAATGCTTGTATAACAGCAATATTTGCAGGGCTTTTTAGCATAGTTTCATCATCTTCAATTAAAAAAATGTTACTTTTGCCAAATCTTGAGTTATTTTGATACGAATTTAATATCCCTCCCACAATTACAGTTGCATTAGTACCAGCATGATCAAAAGTAGAAGCAATTATGGCAATTGTTGTCTTTCCACTTAAACCTGAATCGCTATCACATACTTATCTTTCATAATCTCAGCAAGTATTTCTGATTTATGCAAAATAGCCTTATTGTTATTCCTTGCTACGATTAACTTCACATTATCAGATTTGATGGCAGAAAGATATGTAACTGTAACCTACTACATTGTTGCTTGACTGTGCATCACTATCTTGAATTGTGTAATTGGAATTATAGGAAATTTCAGAGATTGCGCTTATTTCAATTTTACCTATACCAATTATATGTATTATTCCTTTCTAGACACCATTCATATTTAGCAGTAGATTTTTACTTATTACTAAATTTATTATAGTATAATTTAAAATCCTCATGGTATCGAGCCCTTTCACTAAATGCAATGATAAAAAAAATAACCCTTCTATGTCTAACATTTGTTTTGATGAGTAGTTGCAATTTTTGCAACAGGTGTAATGATACTGCAGGTCATTATAAAATTGGTAATAGTTATACGATAAATGGTATAACTTATCATCCCAAACACTGTAACCATTATGAAGAAATAGGAGTAGCATCGTGGTATGGAATAGAAGATCATGGCACACTTACAGCGAATGGTGAAATATTTAACCGTCATTTAATTTCTGCAGCGCATAAGACTTTGCCTCTACCATGCTTTGTTCTTGTTACTAACTTAGAAAATGGAAGAAAACTTGTTGTAAGAGTTAATGACAGAGGGCCATTTGTTAAAGGTAGGATAATAGACTTGTCGGAAAAGGCAGCAAAAGTTTTAGGTATTCATAAGGCTGGGCTTGCAAAAGTAAAAGTGCAATATTTAAGAAAAATATCAGAGCAATTAATACAAAAAACTCCTCATTATAGAAAGCAGCGTGAAAAAGAAATAGAGAAACTTCACCCAAAACAAGACAATGTGGAAAGTAAGGGATATATTGCATTTTTTGAAAATGCTCAAGCTGCTAAATCAGCTGCATCAAAGCTTCGTAATCAAGGAATAAAAAACATTAGATTGTTTTTTAAAGACAACCAATATTGCGTGAAAGTGAGTGTAGTGAAGGTTGGATTATAAAATTTGGCAGTGATGGATTGAAAAGTTTGATTAATAATACCAATTACCACTGTATTAAGAATACGGGTAGATAATAATGGAAAAGAAGCCATACTGAAGTAAGTAAAATGGCAAGGTTTAAGTGACATTAAAATCAAATTTATTGGATGAAAAAATCTTGAAATCAGCAAAAGAAATGCTCAAGTAAATGTAAAATAATGCATATGTTGTAAAAAAAATTAAATACTGTAATTGTAGCAAAGAAATACTGTATAACAGCCGTGGCAAAAATATGTTTCATTTCAAGAACAGCACTAACTGTATAGATAAAGTACCTAGGATTTGGAAGAGAAATTGTGCTCCATCTCCTCAACATCGTAGAGAGACTAGGTTAGATCAGAGTCAATTTGAATAAGTTGAAAGTATGGATACAAGAAACCTTAATATTACCATTGAAGAAATGGGAATAGGAATGACAGGAAAAATTTTGCTCGAGTGTTAACAAGTCTACATTATGCTTTAATGTACAAAAATGAAATTTCTTTATATTATGCTAAGATCAATTCATAATGAACAAGATAAAGCAGACAAGAAGAGTTAAAAAAAACTTAATGGGATATTGATGGGTATTCTGAGCAAGAGTTGTCATTCTTTAATGAATTGCAGTTTTTGGTACATATTAAGAAGTTAGATACGGGTGGTTTAAAAAGGTATTGGAACACAGGTTAAAGTAAAATTAGGTAGGTGAAGTTTTTATCTATGAAGTGTACTTAATTCTAGAAAAGTAGAGAGTTCTAGCTTAGAGATACTGAATGTTAATACTGATTATATGAATATATTTCTTAAAAAAATGTTACAATATTTAAAACACGAAAAGCCTTATTTATCATGAATTGTACTAATTAGTATAAGTTAAAAAATTTAAAGGTACCTAAAAATATCGAGGTTATATACCTACCACATATTCACCTGAGCCCAATTCTATTGAGAAGCTTTAATTATATATAAAATAGAGATTTTGCGCAATAAAATCTATAATACAATTATTATACTTAAAAGTGCTTTGTACAAGTTTATTACCTCTCTTTATTTACTATTAATTAAACAACTCTGTAATATCACTTATTAATATATTAACAGTGAGAATTAATACATGTTTTTAAACCTTTACGATCAGTTTGTAAATCTCTTGTCTCTGTAAACGTTTACAAAAAATTTATTAGGCGGAAAAAAGGCAAAAGAAGCCCTGGTTAATGTCTCTTTAGAGGCTTATCAAGTATTTTTCATAAAAAAATAAGATTAGTTAATTTTTAGCTAATTTTTTAAAGAAAAGATAAAGGGGATCTGCGATTGGGTTATTTACTGTTCTCTCGAAAGCTTGGTGTTTGGTTCCATTTTACATTCTTAATAAGCATGATTCAGCTAATGTAGATAAAAATTTATTAAAGAAATGAAGCACCTATATAAGAAAAGTTAAACATAACACGCCTAATACTGTGCTTTTTTACTTAAAATAAAGATTAAAGATAAATTTTTAGACCTAAAATTCCACTTTCTCATGGCAAGATGGATAATAAGGTTTATTTAAGTAGTTTTTTATACTTAATCAAGAGCTAGAATGAATAAAGAACTCTAAAGTGTACGTCCAATAGCATTGTCTATAAGAGAAATTGTATTATTTACTCCGTAAAGTTTGATAAAAGACCCCATTCTCGGGCCGGTTTTTTGGCCAAGCAGCGTTTCGTACAGCAACTGGAACCAATCGCGTAAATTGTTATAATTGTGTTTTTTTCCGATAGAAAAAATCTGAGATTGAATTTCTTCAGCAATGGCCGTAATAGGTAAGGAATGCAAGATATTTCTTAGATCTAGTAACGCTTCTTTCTCTTTTTCATTTGGAGCTTTATACGCTTTTGTTGGCTTAACAAAGTCGTGATAATATCTGACTGCAAAATCTGAAAGCCTGTCGAGCATCTTGTTATTTTCTGGTGTAATGTTCGGTATATAAGTGGATATAAAACCCCAAAGAATCTCTTTGTTTTCAGCGTTACAGGCTGCTACTAAGTTTAAGAGCAATGAGAAATTTATACCTGAAGTTTCCACGTTTGGAACTTTGCTATGGTGAATATGCCAAGCAGGATTATTTATATCTTTCTCTTTACCCTCATTGTAACGCTTAACAAACTCTAAATATTCATCAGTTGATTTTGGTATTACATCAAAGTATAGACGTTTAGCTTTTTTAGGACTCTGAAAAATATATAACGCTAAACTTTCTGTCGGTGCGTAAGTTAACCATTTCTCAAGTGAAATGCCATTTCCTTTTGATTTTGATATTTTCTTTCCTTCTTTATCAAGAAAAAATTCGTAGCAAAACAGAAGTGGTGGCTTTTCTCCAAGAATTTCACATATTTGACTTGAAAGTACAGCAGATGGAGTCAAATCTTTGCCATGAGCTTCGTAATTGACTCTAAATGCGGCCCACCTCATTCCCCAATCCGGTTTCCATTGCAATTTACACCTTCCTTTCGTCACAGGAATTTCTATTTTTTCTCCATTTTGGTCCTTGTATATGATAGTTCCTTTATTTGTATTCCTTTCAATTACTGAAACCTGTAAAACTTGAGAAGTTTTCGGACATATAGGCAAGAATGGACTATATGTCTCCTGCCTTTCTACTCGAAACGATGGAAGCATTATATCCATCACTTTATCATAATTTTTCAGCAAGAGCAAAAGTTTTTCATCGTAAATGCCAGACTTATAACACTCTGTAGCACTTCTAAATTCGTATTCGAACTCGAATAAATCAAGAAATTTACACAACAGCGAATTCATATGATGGCCGTAACTTTCATGAATGCTAAATGGGTCTGGTATCATAGTCAACGGCTTATTTAAATGTTCTCTTAGCATTTCCTGATTTGGTACATTATCTGGTATTTTTCGTAAACCATCCATATCATCGGAAACTGCAATGATTTTAATTTTTATTTCAGGAGCTATTTTCTTTAGTGCATTTGCAACAACTGTAGTACGAAAAACTTCTCCAAAAGTACCAATGTGTGGCAAGCCAGAAGGCCCATAGCCAGTTTCAAATATTATCTCTTTTTTATCAGGAAATTCTTGCAATACCTTTTCTGCTTCATGAAATGGCCAGCTCATCATTGATGATTAAATTAATTATCTTACCTAAAATGTCGCTCATTTCAATGGATTTTTAATTAATGATGTAGTATTAGTGTTAGAGCTATTAATGAGAAAGGTACATATGTCCACAGGCAGCATACAAACAGATCAGTTATTTAAAGGTCTTACACGACCTGCAATGCTTTTTGGTGTAAGTTATATGTTTGCAATACTAAACGTCCTAATTTGCATGCTAATTTTTATTAATTCAAACGATCTTAGAGTAATTCTTTTGATGTTACCAGGAATACATGGACTTGGTTATATAGCTTCTACAAAAGAACCGTTGTTTATTGAATTATTTATGGTAAAATTAGGAAAATGCTCAAAATGTTTGAATCGTTTTCACCATGGAGCCAATTCTTACGACATTACTTAATGTTATGCGATGCTGAGATTCAGAGCTATCCAATCAAGGAATAAGTCTATTCTAAGCAGGGAAGTTCACGCTGCTGAGTTTATTCCTTATTCTTGTTATTGGAATAGCACGACCTTGATAACTAAGCAAGATTGGTTAGTTAAGTTCATCAAATTGAGTGGCTTTGCATTTGAAACAGCTGATGATGAAGATCTAGTAATACAAAACAATATCAGGAATCAGATGCTAAGAAGTATTTCATCTCCAGCATTTGGTTTATATTTTCATACTATCAGGCGTAAGAAAAATATTTTTTCTGATGAATTTGCAGGTCAAAATTTTCCAAACTTTTTTGCCAATTATGTAAATTTAAAATGGAGAGAAAAATGTGCAACAAGGCAGTCATTTATCAATGATCTATACATTACAATTATTCGTAGAGCAGACACAAAAGGAGTAGAATTTTTATCATATTTACTAAAAAAATTTGGACATGTAACTTCAAAACATGCTTGGGAAGGCAATATGCGTGCTACCTATGAAGATTTAGAAGAGACGACAAACCGTATAATGACAAACCTTAGAAATTATTCGCCCAAAATTCTTGGGGTAAAAGAAACCCCAAACGGTCTATTCTGTGAAATAATGGAATTCTTATCTAGGATCGTGAATTGTGGCTTCATTACAAATGCACTCCTTCCGCTAAAAACTGAAATATCAAGATACTTACCGGTACATAGATTATTTTTTGGCCGTAAGATGATACAGGTTGTAACTCATAATGAGAGTAAATACGCTGGAATAGTTAGTATCAAAGAATATGGAAATAGTACTTGTGCAGGAATGCTTGATCACTTTTTACAACTTCCTTATGAATTTATTATTACGCAGTCTTTCCAGTTTACAAATAAACAAATGGCAATTGCCAAAATGCAGATACAGCAAAATCGGATGATACAATCTGCAGACAAAGCCATTTCTCAAATCGCAGAAATTTCTCATGCACTTGATGATGCAATGAGTGGTAGAATTGTGTTTGGTGAACATCACTTAACCATCTTATGTATAGAAAAAAGCCCTAAGTCATTGGATAATGCTTTATCATTTGTAGAGTCTGAGCTTTCTAATTGTGGTGTTTACCCTATTCGTGAAAGAGTTAATCTTGAACCAGCATTTTGGGCACAAATTCCTGGTAATTTTGATTACATAGTAAGGAAAGGTACAATAAGCAGTCTTAATTTAGCTGGTTTTGTATCCCAACATAATTATCCTACCGGTAATAAATTTAATAACCACTGGGGAGATGCCGTAACAGTCTTTGACACAACATCTGGCACTCCATTTTTCTTCAATTTTCATATAAGGGACGTTGGACATACTATGATAATCGGTCCAACTGGTACTGGTAAAACTGTTTTAATGAATTTTCTATGTGCCCAGGCAATGAAATTTTCTCCAAGAATGTTTTTTTTTGATAAAGACCGCGGTGCGGAAATTTTCCTAAGAGCACTTGGTGGTATGTATACTCTGATAGAACCAAGAACTAAGACGAATTTTAATCCTCTGCAGCTTGATGATACTCCTAACAATAGAACATTCTTAATGGAATGGGTAAAGTCTTTAATTTCAGTGTATAATGATAAATTTACTTCGGAGGATATTGCGCGAATTAATGATGCAATTGAGGGAAATTTTAAATTAAGAAAAGAAGACAGGTTCTTAAGAAATCTAGTACCATTTTTAGGGCTGGCAGGTCCTGATACTCTAGCTGGAGCAATATCTATGTGGCATGGTAACGGTTCTCATGCTGCAATATTTGACAACAAAGAAGATTTGCTAGATTTTTCAAAAGCAAGGGTATTTGGTTTTGAAATGGCTAGCTTGCTCAAAGATCCTGTTGCTCTTGGACCGGTCTTGGTTTATTTGTTTCACAGGATTAGTATATCTCTTGATGGCACTCCATCTATTATCGTTCTTGATGAAGCATGGGCATTAATAGATAATCCAGTTTTTGCACCAAAGGTAAAGGATTGGTTAAAAGTACTGAGAAAATTAAATGCTTTTGTGATTTTTGCTACTCAGAGCGTTGAAGATGCAAGTAAAAGTGCTATTAGTGATACGCTTGTACAGCAAACAGCAACACAGATTTTTTTGCCAAATCTAAAGGCTACTAGTGTCTACCGGGATGTTTTTATGTTGACTGAACGTGAGTATATACTAATCAAACATACAGATCCGAGTACTAGGTTTTTTTTGGTAAAACAAGGAGTTAATGCCGTAGTAGCTAGAATAGACCTAAAAGGTTTAGATGATATAGTCAACGTGTTATCTGGACGTGCAGAGAGCGTCATACTATTACATGATATATTAAAAAAAGTCGGAGATGATCCGAAAGTATGGTTGCCTATATTTTATCAAAAGGTAAAAAATGTTTAAGATTAAACTGTTATTGCTATTAATTGCAATATTTTTACTGAATATGGATTTTTTGCTCTCGTGTCCAGCATTAGCAGACGAAATAAATAGTACTGGCAAGACAGAATTTGTTAGCAGATTTAATTCTGCTGGCAATTTTAGTCGTGCCTCTAATCCTGACTGTGGAGCTTTTAAAACAGCTGCAGCCATTGCAGGAATAGCAATTGCCATTGGTACAATATGGACTGGCATTGTTTTGATCCTCTCTCCCGCTGGCTTATTTACTGCTCTTGTTATTGTTGGAATGATAGCTGCAATTGTTGGGGTTTGGAAAGCAATAGGAGGACTTGTTGTTTGTGAACATAGTTTTGTTAGACATCCAGTTGCACGTGATTACGATGGAGGATATAGAGATTTTGCACTATTAGATGGAGGATATGCGGATTGTACTAATAAGAATTATCAGAAAGAGGACGAATATTTTTCTTGTTTGCAAAATAAAGCTCGAGAAAACATAAACAAAAAGGACTACGATGGAAAAAGAGCAGAAAAAGAAGCTTTGAACTCCAATATTCAGAACAATGTAAGAAGTTATTATTGGCCAAAGAATAGTGTGCAGTACAGTGAATATATAGAAGTATGTCATCGCAACCCTTTAACATTTAGTAATCTTTTTAAAAAGGAAAATTTCGATCACAGAGGGGAAGATGGATATATAAACTTTGATGTCAGAGAAAAAGATACTGGATATGTAAATGGGTCATGGTCTCCGAAAATTGATGGCGACCTAGAATGTAAAATTCTTAAAGCTGGACAGAGCAAAACTATATATGGGTCAACATTTAAAGCGCTAAGAAAGATGGGTAAGTTGTGTGTAGAGTTGGCTAGTATTAATATGCTTGGTATCTTAATGACTCCTTGGCCGCAAGGGGTTAATGTGGGATGTACAGAATTGCCACCTGATCTACTTGCTCCTATGTGTGATGAATCTAAGATGAAATTTAAAAGCAAGGATGGTGTAATTGTCACAGACTCAGATCCTATTAAGGCTCTTCTTAAAGAGAATGAGAGTAAAGATTACAAAACTCTAATAAAAGAAAGGGAAGAAAAAAGGGAAATTTTTATAGGTTATGATAATAAAGGCTGTTTTAGCTCATATGTCTCTGAAGCTTGCTATAATCAGGACGGAAGTAAATCATTGGCTCCTATTCCTATAACTTCTATGATAGTGCAATGCATTAAGGAATCATTGGATAATTTAATTGCAGGTAAAGGTGCACCAAATGGTGAAAGCTTTATATCTATAGCACAGAAAAGGCTGAAGAACACCATTACTGCTGTTTTGGTTCTAGCTTTAATATTGTTCTCTATAAAAGCTATGTCTGGTGGGGTTCGTAGCCCTCAGGAAATGTACATGTTAATCATTAAATTTGCTTTAGTGATTTACTTCACAACAGGCAATACCATGTCTCATTATTATGGAGAATTAACAAAACTTTCAAATGGTTTATCGGAGATAGTATTAAAAGCATCGTCTGAAAGTAAAGGTATATGTAATTATGAAGCGAAAGATTACAAAAGTGATACAACAAATTACAGTTATCTTGCACCTTGGGATAGGCTTGACTGTAGAATTTTATTTTATCTAGGTGCCCCTTTGGATGGAATTGCTGGCAAAATTGGTACTGGAGGTGTAGGAATATTGGCTGTTTTGCTAGGCGCTGCTCCTGCTTTGTTAATTGCAAGTTCAATAATAGGTATTATTTGTGCTGGTGGACAGATCTTAGTAGCCCTTGTTGCTATATTTATGGCTGTTATGATGATGATGGTTATTTTATGGCTGTGCTATGTGTTTATCTTATCCCTCATTGCTTTGAGCATAATCATTACTTTATCACCCCTATTTATCCCTATGGTTTTGTTCCAATATACTAAAGGATACTTTGATGGGTGGCTAAGAGAATTGATTACCTATAGCCTATATCCAGTTATGCTTTTTGCGTTTTTGTCCTTTATGTTCATAGCATGTGATAAAATCTATTTTAAAGGTTTACATTTTGAAAAAGAAGAAAAGATCAAAATATTAGGCAAAGAGAAACAGTGGTTTAAATTGCAAAGTGGTGAATGTGATAAAAATGAAAATACTCTTGCATGCATGATGCAAAATTACAAATGGGAGAAGAGCAGCATACTTGGTCTATTTGATTTTACATATGTGGAGTTTAGTAATTCTCTCATCGGAGAATTGTTTAAATTAGCTCTAATACTATTCCTATTTTATCATTTCTTGAGCATTCTTCCTGATATGGCTGCAGAACTTTCTGGTAATCATAGAGCGGCACTCAGTTCTGGTACTACACATGGGAAAATGATGTCTAAAGCTTTCTCTGCAGCTAAAGCTATTGCTGGAGCTGTTGGTAAGGCTCACTCTGGAGATGTTGCTGGAGCTGCTAAAGAAGCTCAGAAGGCAAGGGATGATTCAAGAGCTCTTGCATCTGAAGATGCTGATGATAAAGATGGACGATCCTCCTCTGCTATTGTTGCTTCTGAAGCAGCTGCTACTGGAGAAGATATTAAAGGTACTGCTGACGCTGTACAAAGTGCTGCTAGTGGAGCTGATAACTCTACTGAAAATGGTAATCTTAAAGGTATTAGTGGCACTAGAAGTTAAAGATGGGTAAAAGATGCTTAAATATTTAAGTGACTAAAACTTGATAAGCTATGCGTAAGTTTTTGTTAGTATTAGCAATCTTCTTATTATCTAGTTGCGAGAATCGCTGTATTAAGCCAGAGAATTTGTCAAATTTGCAAGAAAAATTAAATGTGGTCTCAACACAACAGAAGTGGGTTGATTCTAGTGTTTACATTTCAGATAGAATAAAAGTAACGGAAATTAATATAGTGCCTAGCAAGGTCAATTTTTGTCCGCAGTATGAAGATTTTGCAATTAGACCTGAAGTAGATAACGGTACAATTCCACGCACATTGCCATTTGCGCTTAGAGCAGGTGATTCGATAAGCTTTAGTGTCATTGGAAATAAAATGTGTAAAAACAAAAAAGATGATACAATTAGGTATATAAAAATCGATGAAAAGTGCAGAGAGCAAGAAACAGAGTATTTTGCACATGTTTTAAATCAAAATGAATGTCAGCCAATATGGCTGGGTGGAAAATATCAGTACACAATATGTCCTAATAAATATATTATAGGCAATCTACAATGGTTAAATGGAAAGGAGTACTGGAATTCAAATTTTTCGAAGTTAGATCAAAATGAGGAGAAAATTAAAAGTATTATATATTCTATAAAACAAGAAAAAAGCATAGATTGCAGCAGTCTTTCAAATGATCAGAAAGGTGAGATAGATACGCGCATTTTAAATTTACTCTGTGGACATATATGTGAATTTGCTTCTAGCAACGAAAATAAGAGTTGTGTATATCCTGAATACAATAATGTAGGAGTTGAGATATTTCAGTCCATTAATAGTGCTAATGGTAAATCTATTGATGTTGAAGCTATTAGTAAAATACTGAAGGAAAGGCAGGTAAAGACTGGCATTACATTATTAAGTATTGACATGGATGGTGAAAAATTTAAACCCATTCCAACAGGTGGCATATGTACTAATTGTGATTACAAAATAGATAATGACCATCCAGTACCAAAATTAACTTTTAAGTTAGGTGACAGCGGTGGTAAAGGTGGTTTCAACATAAGAGTAACAAAAAAACATAGCCTAAAAGATAACTTATATATACGAGTTTCTAATAAATTTCCTGAGCATAACCCTGGTGAAAATCAGGGAGATATACCTGTAGACATTGGTAGAATTCATGATATTCGGTATATGGAAGACTTAAAAGAAAAATTAAAAGGCAAAAACGGCACTATATATTACGGAATAAAGGATCATGGCTGCAGTTATGAAAAAAATGAAGGTCAATTTAGCATTAACTTAACAATCAAAAAGCCACCTATAAAAACCTTCAGCGCAATATATAATTTTTTTGATGAGAAAATAAAAACTATATTTTTTGGCTCTAGCTACAAAGACCTTAACGCAATTCGTTCTGATACTAGCTCTGCTAAGTCTCTTTACCAGAGTTTTATATTATCTGGCAGGGCAAAAACTATTAGATCTACAATAGTATCACTGTTAATATTATATGTAATCTTATATACCATTTATTACTTTTTTGGATTATCTCATATTTCTATATATGAATTTTTGATTATATGCGTAAAGATAGGAGCTATTGCCCAGTTATTACAGGATGGCAGTTGGAGTTTTTTCTATAACAGTGCATTCTCTATTTTTATTGATGCTCCAAAACATTTAATAGAAATAGCAAACTTCAGGGGCACGACATCAAATGTTTTTGAGTTTCTCGATTTACCGTTAAATAGATTTTTATCATCACATTCAGTGTTATTAATAGTGTCTCTTATATTTTCTGGCCCTTTGGGCATTGTATCTTTCTGTTTAGTAATTTGGGGTTTAATAACAGTGAGCTTATCTATTTTTAATGCTCTATTTTCTTTTATTATATCCATGGCAATAGTTGTGTTATTGCTATCTTTAGCACCTATTTTTATTATTTTCCTTCTATTTGCGTATACTAGGCAGATGTTTCACAATTGGATCAAGCACCTAGCAAGATGTGCGATTCATCCAGTAGTGCTTTTAATTTCTATATCACTGATAAGTCAAGTTATGGATTATATCATATATTCAGTGTTTAATTTTGAAATCTGTTCTACATGTATACTTAATATTAACCTGAAAATTTTTGAATCTTGTATTCTACACGGGTATACTTCCAAGTATACACCTAACATCACTGCTATGATGGCTTTTGTTATCTTGGGGCACGCTATGAAGGCCTTAGTTGAAGCTTCTTCAAAAATATCTGACTCATTATTTGGTGTTTATATAATGAGCGAGCCTGGAAAACAATATCAACAGAGTTTAATGGGAATAGTAGGGTTAGATGAGGAAAATGTTCAAAGAAGAGAAAGAAGCGGAGAAGGAGGTGCTCCTCAACAATTGAATGCACCAAGCCAAAATGGCCAAATACCGCAAAGAGCTCTCGTGCCTAAAATACCTCCTACAGGAGGAGGTAGTAGCCTATTATGATAAATAGAAGATTGCTATTATTGATACTATATTTCGCAATCACTAATTGCAATATAGATTGTGTTGAACCTGGGTTGCAGAGCAGAAATACTAGCGTTAATGTAAATGTTCCAGTTCGTAAAGCTGATAAAGGTACTAAAATTCATTGGATTGATTCTGGTCAAGTAATCAGTAAAGGTGAGGAAATCAAATTTACTCTCGATGGGTCGATAAATTTTTGTCCTCTTAAAGAAGGTAAAAATCCAAGAAAAGTACTTGTACCTGCTGTATTTTGTGCTGATGGTTCAATACCAAGTTATAGTGATAAGTTAATTAATAATTCTGGCCTTAATAAACAAGAAGTGTGTAAGGACGTAGGATTTGGAAACAGTCAATCTTACAGCAAAAGACGTTATGTTGATACTGGAATCAAAGTAAATTTTGGTGACAAACTAAGATTCAGACTAATTCCTAGAGAGATAACAATTGATTATGATAATCCAGAAGGAAAAGGCATCAGTTTCGATGACAATTGTTATAAAACTGAAAAAGGAGATGACAAAGCTACAATAAAGGATCTGCTCAACGGAGGAACCTTTTATTGTGAAAATAATGGTAAAAGGATAGCAGAAAAATTTCCACAGCTTAGCAAAGGAAATATGGAAAAAAGAGAAGTGCTAGTTGGAAATGGCTATACCCCGTATGATAATAAAGTGTATTTTAATAAAGGCTATATTCAAGACAAAAGCCCATGGATGCATGGTTCGTTACTCGATTTACGTCGCACTAAAATAGGGTTGAATGAGTTATGTGATGGGAAAGACTGTGACTTCAACAAAGTGCAAAGGCAGGGTTCTACTAAAATAGAGTTAGATCAGCTATGCAAAGAAGGAAGGTGTGATTCTAATGAGATAAAGAAGTACAGCTCTTATGAGCTTAACTGTTACTATCAAAACTTGTGCTATACTGAGAGTGGTATATGGAATTATAGTTCACATGGAAACGAAGAACGGAACTGTGTCTCTTCTATAAGGTATAACAAATACGATAAAGGTAATAAGTGTGATATGTCTTCTTATCTTGAAGAGATTCAAAAGAAGCTGAAAAGTACTGAATTAGTTAATGAAAGTAATAAAGATAGCGAAGATGAAGATGATGAAAAGAATCAAGATATTTCTAGAGCTGAGGCTCTTGTTGCAAAGATAAGTGATTATTCAGGTAATGCAAATATTCCTGAGAACGAACGTGATGATATGAAGGACACTGCTAAAGGTACACAATGTCTTCCAAAAAGAAAAGGAGTACATAAGAACTTGGTATGCTCAGAACTAGACGATAATTTTAGGCATTTTTCTTTAAGGTTAGATCATGATTACGCAATAGATGTTAAAGATGTAAAACCTGATAGTAGTGTGATGCTTGCTATTGCAGATTATGATCATTACTACTATAATAGGGGTGGTTACCATGTTGAAGTAACTAAGTCATGTGAATATATTAATGGCCAAAAACTATATATCTACTTAGGTGATGAGCCACCTAAAGATTTCCATGGTGTAGGAACTAGTGATTTTCAAGTAGTGGGAATAAGAAAGGGAAAAGATGAGTATAACATATTAAATGTAATAAGTGGAAAGCATTTTCAGAATGGAGAGTCTAAAAAGATATATTTCGGTATTGATGTAAGAAGTGCCGTGAAAGATGATATTACGGACAAAAATGGTAAATATTATGAAAATAATAAGTATATTGTAACCTTATTTGTAAAAAGAAAGATTAATGATTTTATTTCATCAAATATAAACAAGGTATTTGATTTTATAAAAAAAGAAGTAATTCACAACAGCATAAAAGTTTCATATGAAGGGTATGCAAAAGGTCTCCTTCAAGGAGTAAGTGCTTTGCTTACTCTATATGTTATATTTACTGTTGTTGGCTATATGCTTGGAACAATACAGCTAAGTAAATTTGACTTTATTGTAAGGATGATGAAGATAGCATTTATAGCTTTTGCCCTTAGTGATAGAAGTTGGGAATTCTTGGGCATGACTTTATCTAAACTTTTTGTGGATGGTAGCACTTATCTAGTTGATAGTTTCTCTGGCTACATAGAAGAGGGAGGTAAAAGATTTGCATTCTTAGACTTAACAGTGGGAGTATTATTTACAGGAGAAACTTGGTTAAAGTTTTTATCATTAATGCTCGCTGGTCCTTTTGGTTTTATAGCTTTCCTGATAATACTCTATTCTAGTTTTATATTTTTACAATGTATTATTAGTGCTACATTTAAATATGTAATATCTACTATTCTAGTAGCGCTTTTGCTGTCATTAGCACCTTTGTTTATTATATTGATTTTATTTCAACAGACTAAATCCCTGTTTGATAACTGGATAAAAACTCTGGCTCATGTTGCGGTGCAACCAGTGATCTTATTTTCATCTTTATCCATTTTAAACCAATTGATGTATTCAGTCTTGTATAACCTCACGAATTTTTCTGCATGCTATCAATGCTTGGTTAGCATAAATTTCTTATCGTACGATCTTTGCATTATGAAATCAATACTACCTCTTGGGTACAATCCTGGTACTGGTATTGATGTTGCACTCAGCACCGGAGAAAGAACTGGTGGATATTTTGCAGCATTGCCTATAGATCTCATTCAGGCATTTATATATCTAATTGTTGCCAGTACAATGGAAGTTTTTGTTGGTGCATCAGAAACCATAGCACAAGCAATGTTTGGTGCTGGTTATGGGATAATAAATGGTGTGAGCAATGTTGCCAATAGCGCATCACAATCTATACTGTCAACTGTTGGCCTTGATCGTGATACTCAAGCAAATATCCAGCATATTAGAGGAGTTATGCATAAAGATCTGGTAGAAATTAAAGCTCAACTTCCAATGTCTAAGGAAAACCAAATTAAGAAATCATCGAATATATTAAATAAAGGAAAACATGATGATAGAAAAGATGTAAAGAAAAAGCAAAAACGAGCTAATGAACAACTAAAAGTACTGGGCAAAAAAGAATGCAGTGGTCAAGGAGATTATGTTGAAGCAACAAGCACTTCTGGTGAGGATCAACAATCTAAAGAAGAATGAGGAAAAATATGGGGGAGAGAATATGATTACCATGTAGTAACTGGTTAAAGAGATATTTTAGTAAAGTTTTAGAAATTTATTTCTATATTTGGAAAAAGTTTAGATATGCA
Source organism: Wolbachia endosymbiont of Litomosoides sigmodontis (assembly GCF_013365435.1). Lineage (GTDB taxonomy): Bacteria > Pseudomonadota > Alphaproteobacteria > Rickettsiales > Anaplasmataceae > Wolbachia. Next base: position 747,270 of record NZ_CP046577.1, on the reverse strand, counting down.
GTTACGCTTAAGCAAATTTTGGTTTAGGTCACTACTTCTTGTAACTTATGTGCTGGTAACAGGTTGTGATAAGAATGATATGCCTTTTCCAAGATGTATATCTGCTGACTATTTTGGTCCTGAACCTATTACAATTAGTGCTCACTTTCCAATCGGTCATGATGCATTTTTCCCAGATGATGGAGAGGTTATTGACCCTGATACTGGAGAAATCAATTATGGTTTTCATCATAACCAGGTAATAAAGTGGAAAGATACTGGACTGGAAACTAATGGAGATGATTTGATAGTGCGAATTAGTGGTGCGTGGACATCTTGGAGTAATAATAAAAGAGAATCTCAAAATAGTTACAGTTTACAAAGTTTGGAGCAGCTAAAATATGCGACCAAATTTGAAGGAGAAGAAGGTGATAATAATTTGCCTAACTTTCACCTAGTTTGTAATGATTATAAACCTAGCACACCACAAAAGGTTTCAAATAATCCTAACGCAAGTTGCACTGTGAGTTGTAAATGCATTAATGAAGATGATGGCAAGAGTGCAGTGTCACGTGGAACTCCATGTTGGTTCACTAAAGGTTATGGTGCTTATCTTTTATTTAAATCAGGTGATGGTAACCCTAATGAAAGTTTGAAATCGATGCGTAATCCTTCATTTCCTACTGTACATTTGGGTCACAGTTCTACAGCAGAAAATGGAAGTGGATTATTTACTCTAGAAAGAAATAGCACTAAGTTAAAGGACCAAAATTGTGGCACAGTGAAATTAAAAAAGGGATGGAAAATATATGTAAAAATATTAGACAGATATTACTTAGATAATGCGGGTGGCTACTCCTTTGAATTTTTGAGTGGAGTGCAGAAGCCAAGTGCCTTTGGATTTTTTGATTATGTTTATAATTATTTGAAATGTGTGTTATTGATTAATGAAAATTGTGAGAAGCATTTTGGCAGTAAAGATCACGCAGCTGCACAAGCTATTTTCCAAAATATAGCAGAAAAAAGCACAAGTTTTCACAATTTTGTTCTTTCTCTGCTTGTTCTATTTATAGTAACTTCATCGCTTCTTTATCTTTTTGGTATGGTACAAGAAACTAAGCATGATATCTTCATCAGGATGATAAAAATCACTCTAGTAATAATGCTTATATCTCCTGGAAGCTTCAAGTTTTTCTATGATCATTTTCTTATTCTATTTATCAAAGGTCTTGAACAATTGATAAATATAATTACTAATTTTGCTCCCAACATTAATACCGGGAATGATTCAAGCTTTGCTCAAGGAGATGAAGCTTATGTTAAGTTGTTTAGCTTCATAGAGGATATGTTTGACAAATTTTTTGCTTACTCTGTTTGGAAAAAGTTTGCAGCTTTTTTACATTACCAAATGTGGGCAAGCATTTTTATGATGCCGGCTATTTTTATAGGAATCGTCTTATATTTTCTGTTGTGTTTGTATGCTTACATAATATTTCTTTCTGGTTTTATGGGTATAGCTTTTCTTATAGCTATAATGCCACTATTCCTAATCTCTATTTTATTTTCACCACTAAGAAGTCTATTTGAAGGTTGGATAAAATTTTGTATTAGTTTCTGTTTGCAATCAATTATGATGTTTACCTTACTGTCATTGTTAGCTGCAATTATAATGAGCACCTTTTATAGACAGTTAGGTTTCACTGTGTGCTATAATAAGTGGCTTGAAGTGAGATTATGTGCTCCAACATGGGTATTTGGCGGTTTTTGTGTTGTTGATAAGCAGTACTTTGGTTGGACTCCAGGGCAAATTTTTGTACCTTATACTATCGGAGAAGCTTCTACGCTGAATGTAGATAAAAGTATAGATGGCGTAGAAAAGATAAGCAGAGAAGGTGGTACAGTAAAATTTACTGGAGGGGCTAGATACATCCCACTCCCGCCGAATTATCCTAAAAATGAAAGCGGTGAATATGTAAAAGGTTTCCGTTACATAGATTATCCTTTCTTCAATCCAATTCCTAGCACTAAAGATAATTCAGCAGATCATTATATAGCAGAAAATGACATTGTAGTTAATGATAATTGCGGTGCAAAAGATCTGGTACGCTTGACAAATAGTTTACTACATGCAGTAGAAAAGGATGATATTCTATTGTTGATTAATAATATAGGCAAAAAAATAGGTGATGAGATAAAAAGGCATTATTGTCAATCTCAACAACATGAAGAAAAATGTAAAAATTATAAGGAAATAATAGGTGACCACAAAAAGGGTATCATTCGACTAAATTTAAAAAGTGAAATGAGGTCTTTAGTGCAGAGTGTGATAGAAAATCAGGGTTGTAAAATACTGAAGCTCCATGATTACAATAGTGAATACTGTCAAAAATGTAAAGGTTGTGAAGGTTGCAAAAGCTATCAAGAGAATAGTGATTATCAAAGGATACAAGATATACAAAGAGGTTATTTAATTAATGCAGAAGAGACCTTTATATTATTCTTGCTTTCGTTTTTAATGTTTTCTTTACGCAGGTTTGTACAACAGATGGGCTCAAGTGTAGCTGGTGGTGGATACGGCATTTACAATATGTCTAAAATATATGAAGGAGGTGGTATATTATCCCAAATTGATTTGCCATTTAAAATAGGTGGACAAAACATTAGCTTAATGCGTGCTATTTCTATGCCTAAGTATTTGTGGCAAGGTGCAATTGGTGGAAGATTAGATGCTCTTGGTAAGTTTGCTACTGAACTTCCTAACAGGTTAGCTGGAGGCACAGCTAATCTGTTAGGAAGAATGCCAAGGGTGGGAGGTGTATTGAAACATGCTATTGATATACCACGTAAACTTGTAGGTGCTACAATTGAGGCAACAAAATTTGCAACATTACCTGAAAGTGATGTTGATAAGCTTGAGGAGAAGATTTATAGAGCATTTGGAATTGATAAAGAAAATATTACACACAGAAGGATTGCTAGATATTTAGATTATTACAAAAGATATGTAGGCTCACATCTGAGCTACACAACAGAAGATGCTATGAAATTTACTTGGGAACATGGTCTTGATTCTATAGGGAAGCATGGCTATAATCATAATCTACTTTATAGGGCAAAAGAATACAGAAGAGCATTCTTAGAGAAGCTTCATGATGACACAATGGGACGTAAGAGGAAGCCAGAGAGACATAAAGATAAAGGTGGTAACAGCCAACTTGATACACCAGGTTTGAAACAAAACAAGAATTTATCGAATGAGTCAGCGAAAAGAGGTGTACCAAACAAGCTAACAAAAGGTAGGAATAATGAATAGGAATAACAAGGCTAGTAAAAGAAATTTCAAGGGCTTTGATTATTATAGACTGCAACAAGATGACAATGGTAACATAAAGTTAAATAATTATGATGATATTTTGAATGCGCGTAGAGCAAGAGTAGACTTATTGTTGGATAGTATCAAGCAAAGTGATGTTAATCTTTCAAAGCTAGATAAAGCTCTTAATGAGAAGCTCGTAAATGATAGAGGATTATTGTCTGAATTTGATCAGGAAGATCGCGAAATTGTGCAGGAGGAGCTTAAGATATTTAATATTTTAAATAATATTAATAATCTTACAAATATTAAAAGCGAAGATCTATTAGAGGTTAGTTTACTGCTGTCAGATCTTAGCTTCATTGAGAGAAATATTGTACTCAATACTGACCAGAATTCTGATTTAATAGACTTTAAAGGTTTATTCATTGAAAAAAGGGCATCTGGTGAGGAGTATAGCGATGAAGACTGTAAAAGCTTTCTCAACAATATAGACAAAATTAATACTATAATTAAGTTGGAGTTAGAAAGCAGAATTGAAGAATTGAACTATGATGAAAGGAATGACCATAATGACTTACAGGATGAAATTGGTTATGCAATTGGTATAGTTGATAAATCAAAAAAAAGTGATTGATTGATCTTGCGTTCGACTTGGAGCCAATTCTGGCAGCATTCACTTATTAGTGATTCTTTCCATAATAAGAAAGAAGTACTTAAGTAAACACAAAATAGTGCATATGTTGCAAAGAAAATTAAGTGCTGTAATTACAGCAAAAAAGCATAGTATAGCAGCAGTAACAAAATATGTTTCATTTCAAGAACAGCACTTAACTTTCTTTGCAACATATGCACTATTTTGTGTTTACTTAGATATTTCTTTTGCTGATTCCATGACTTTTTTTATCCAAAAATTTTGCTTTCAAAGCTATTTAACTAGTGCTATTTTACTTACTTTAGTATGGCTTCTTTTTCATTGTTATCTGTCTGTTCTTTTTATAATGGAATAGCATAAGATGCTAAGGTCATATTGACATAATTATATATTATTAAATAATTATTTATTTGGGAGCTCATTTAGTATGCTGCGTGTTATTGCAGGAAAATATCGTGGAAGAAAAATAACTGCAGGCAAGCATTTAGCTGCGCGGCCAACTACAAGTATTGTCCGAGAAGCAGTATTTAACGTACTCTCCTCAAAAAAAACTCTTTATAACTCAAATATACTTGATCTATTCTGTGGTAGTGGTTCTTTTTCAATTGAAGCTCTTTCTCGCGGTGCTAAGCATGCGTTCATGGTAGATTCAAACTATTATAATTTGCAATTACCTAAAAAAACAGCAAAAGATCTTGGTATTATAGACAGTATTACACCAATTTGTTGCAGTGCTAACGTATTGCCAAAGCCTATTTCAAAATGTGACATAGTTTTTATAGATCCGCCTTATCATAGCAATCTAGTTGACTCAACTTTGGAGGAATTGGCTAATTCAGGCTGGTTAAGTAACGATGCATTAATAGTTTTAGAAATTAGAAAAAATGAAGATTTTCAGTGCAGTAAAAACTTTAGTGTAATCTTAGAACGTACTTACGGCATAGCAAGAATAATTTTTCTTTCTTTATTAACTTAAATTGTATATACTCTATCATTGATAGGCCTCATGTTAATCCTTATTTCTCATTATTAATAAATCAAGCGAGTGACGTTGCAGAGTTGTTTAATTGCGAAGTAAAAAAAGAGGAATAAGTTTATATAAAGCGCTCTCAAGCAAAGCAATTGTATCATTAGACTTTGTTCATAAAATGTTCTATTTTATATACAACCAAAGTCTCTTAATAGGATTGAATTCAGGTGAGTATGGTAATGGATATATAATCTCGATATTTTACTATCTACCTTTATCTTGTTCATTATGAATTGGTCTTGGAATAATATATGAAAACTTCATTTAGTTTTTTTAACATATACGTTATTTCGTGCTTTCTTCAGCATTTCTTTTGCTGATTTCACGACTTTTTTTATCCAATAATTTTGATTTTAGCGCTATTTAATCTTCGCTATTTGCTTACTTCTGTGTGTCTTTTTTTTTATTATTGTCTATGCGTTTCTTATATAGTGGGAATTGATATTATTAACTAAACCTTTCAATAGATCATTGCTAAGTTCGTAATCCAACTCTCACCACACTTACTTTCATGCAGTATTGGTTACCTATAGAAAATAATCTTGAGTTATATTCCTTGCTTTTTGTATTGTCTTATTTTTAGTGAAGTTTTTGCATTTCTTTATTTGGCTGCTTTTTATAATGAGTGGTTTTTTGTATTAATTGTTCTGATATTTTTTTGAAAAATTACACTTTTACTTTTGCAAGTCCAGCTTTATGAAGCCCTAAAACTTTTGACTGCCTTTTCTGACAAGTCTGTTATCCTATCCTTAAATAAGTGGTCATCTGTTGTTAACTCTTACAACAAGCTTTCTTCCATTTTTTGAATTAATGACAAGAGCAAAGCAGGGTAGAGATAAAGTCTTATGGCTGCGGAAATCAAGAGTGACGGTTAAACACTTCTTCATTGCTGCAAGTGTGCCATGATCTTCTGTTCCATACCGATGTGCTATCTCTATTTCTTTATAATGGTTTCAATATTTGGGGTGGTAAGTTATACTATTGATTGTATTGATATTATCAATTTTATAATAGCTTGCAGTGTCATGACACCTGTTGAGGAAATTGCAACTACTTGTCAAAATGAATGTTAAGTGTAGAAGGGTTAGATTTTTTGTTGTTGTATTTAGTGAAGGTGGGTGATATTATGATGATTTTAAATTTTACTATACTAAATTTAGTAATAAGTAAAAATCTGCTGCTAAATATGAATGGAGTTCAGGAAGGAGTAATACATATAATTGGTATAGGTGGAATTGGAATGAGTGCTATCGCTGAAATTCTTCATAATTCCAGTTACAAAGTTCAAGGTAGTGATACGCAATTGAGCAATAATGTAGATAGGTTACAAAAGCTGGGTATAGAGGTCTACATTGGTCATAATGCCAATAATATTAGACAAGCTCAAGTAGTTGTATATTCTTCCGCCATAAAATCTGATAATGTGGAGTTAGTTGCGGCGAGAGATGGTAATAAGGCTATTTTGCATAGATCAGGCATACTTGCTGAGATTATGAAAGATAAGTATGTGATAGCGGTTTCAGGTTCAAGTGGAAAGACAACAACAACGGCCATGATTGCTTCTATTTTTGATCATTCTGGTGTTGATGCAACTGTAATTGTGGGAGGAATATTAAACTCCTATCAAAATAACTCAAGACTTGGCAAGAGTGACATTTTTTTAATTGAAGCTGATGAATCTGATGGAACTATGCTAAAGATCCCTGCAAATATTGCTGTTATAACAAGTATTAATGATGATCATATAGACTATTATGGAACATTTGATAATATCAAAAATGCATTTTCTCAATTTATAAGCAGTGCAGATTTTGCAATTTTGCCTGATTATGTAGAAATTAGCGATAGCAAAAGTAGTTACATAACATTTGAAGTTGAGGGTATTTATCCCTTTGTCATACAATCCCTTTTTATTACCCCAGTATATAACATTGTGCTCCAGAAAAAAAAATTGATGTCACGCCATGCAAAAGCGAGTAATATCAAAGCAAGTAACATTAAGCAACATAATAACAGTATAGAATTTGATGTGTTGATTGATGATTATAGTATAGATAGAAGTCACATGGTCCAGGTGTCATGTGCTGAGATGGCAGCAATCCCTGCTTTATCTGCCATTCAAATGACACTAGTTAGATCCAGAATTATAAAAAATATAGTACTATCAAACGCAATAGGAATACATAAGGTTAGTAATGCTATAGCTGCAATATCAGTTGCAATGAAGCTGGGAGTCACCGATTTGGATATTAAAAAAGGCCTTTTGAGGTTTAAAGGAGTTGCGAGAAGATTTTCTTTAGTGGCCGATATTAAAGGCGTTAAGTTAATTGAAGATTATGCCCATCATCCAAGTGAAATACAGGCAACTTTAACAGCAGCACGTTCAATCGCTAAAGGGAAGATAATAGGCGTTGTTGAGCTACTTCGTTTCACTCGTGTTCGTAATTTTTTCAATGAATTTATACGAATTTTCATGATGTTTGACTATATAATCCTTATTCCTATTTATCCTCCAGAAGACAAACCTATTTCTGGTTGTAGGATTGATGATATACAAGAAGCTTTAATCGGTAATGGATTTAATAACGTAAAGATTATGGATGATGCTTTGCTCGTTTCAAATTTTATTAGTAATTCGACAAATTCAGGTGATATTGTACTATTTATTGGTGCCGGTAATAATATAGCTAGGCTGGCAAGAGAAACTGTAGTGTTTATGTCAGGAGTGGAGATTTAATATGATAAAAAGAATAATTAATAATGTATTTGCAAGAGAAATTTTAGACAGCAGGGGTTACCCCACTATTGAGGTGGAAATTGAGCTCCGTGATGGAGCAATAGGTAGGGCATCTGTACCTTCTGGGGCTTCAACTGGCAAATTAGAAGCTTTGGAATTGAGGGATCAGGACGAAAAAAGGTATTGTGGTAAGGGAGTGCTGAAGGCTGTTCAGGCAGTCAATGAAGTGATAGCAGATGCGATTATTGGAATGGATGCAGCAGATCAAAGTTCAATTGATGAAACGTTAATCGAGTTAGATGGGACAAGAAATAAGTCTAAGCTTGGAGCGAATGCAACTTTAGGAGTGTCTTTTGCATCTGCAAAAGCGGCAGCAAACAGTTTCAAGATGCCGTTATATAGATATTTGGGAGGAGAGCAGGCAAGTGTTATGCCGTTTCCGCTGATTAACATAATTAATGGTGGAGTTCATGCAGATAATAAACTAGATTTTCAAGAATTTATGATTCTCCCTATTGGAGCTGAGGCTTTTAGTGAAGCGATCAGAATGTCTGCAGAGGTATTTCATAATTTGCGTGATATTCTTAGAAAGAAAGGTTATAGCACAAATATAGGAGATGAAGGTGGTTTTGCATCTAACATTGAAAGTACTGAGGAAGCACTTGACTTAATCATACAAGCTATAGAATCTGCTAGTTATTCAACACAGAGCCATTTTGCACTGGGGCTTGATATTGCTTCATCTGCTTTTTATAAAAATAGAATTTACAAATTTGCAAATAAGGAGCTTCCTTCAGAGAAGCTGGTTGAATACTATTATGACCTTATAAGAAAATATCCGATAGCTTCCATGGAAGATGCGATGAGTGAGGACGATTATGAGGGTTGGAAGTTGCTTACTGCAAAGCTGGGAAATAAAGTCCAATTGATCGGAGATGATTTATTCGTTACAAATTGTGAGCTAATACGTAAAGGAATAGAGGAAAAAATGGCAAATGCTGTACTAATCAAACCCAATCAAATAGGAACGTTAACAGAAACTTTTGCTGCTATTAGAATGGCAAGATTAGGTGGCTATAAAGCTGTTATTTCTCATCGCTCAGGTGAAACAGAAGACACAACAATATCTCATATAGCAATTGCGTCAAATTGTGGGCAAATAAAGACTGGTTCTCTATCACGTTCTGATAGACTTGCAAAGTATAATGAGCTAATGAGAATAGAGGGTGCATTAGGAAAAAATGCTAAATATTATCGCGAGTTAGTACATGGTCTTTGTAGACGAGGTTAAATTATATTTAAAAGCGGGTAATGGTGGCGATGGTTATGTAAGTTTTCGTCGAGAAAAATTTGTTGAATTTGGTGGTCCAGATGGTGGTAATGGAGGAAATGGTGGAAGCATAATTTTTGTTAGTAATGCAAATCTTAACACTTTACTTAATTTTCGTTATAGGAAAAACATTAAAGCAGGTAATGGAAAAAGTGGTGCGAGTAGAGATAGATCTGGCACAGCAGGGAAAAATGTTGTACTTAAAGTGCCAGTTGGCACACAAATGATCGATGAAGAAAGTGAAAAGGTAATAGTAGATTTTAATAAGCCTGATATGGAGTTTTTAATAGTGCAAGGTGGAAAAGGTGGACTTGGTAATGCTAATTTTAAGTCTTCTATTAATAAGGTACCAAAGCGTTTTACTTATGGTCAGTCTGGTGAAGAAAAATGTGTAGTATTAAAGCTCAAAGTTTTATCTGATGTTGGTATTATTGGTATGCCAAATGCAGGTAAATCTAAATTTTTAACTCGCTGTTCAAATGCAGATACAAAGGTAGGAGACTATCCGTTTACCACCATTAAGCCTCATTTAGGTGTAGCAAAAGTGGATAATAGTGAAGTTATAATAGTAGACATTCCTGGAATAATTACTGATGCTCACCTTGGAGTTGGACTTGGGCATAAATTTTTGAAACACGTAGAAAGGTGCAAAATCTTATTGCATTTGATTGATATAACTCACGATAATGTCATTTCAGCTTATAATTGTACGCGCAATGAACTAGAACTTTACAATAGTGATCTTGTTAAAAAAGAAGAAATTGTAATGTTAAACAAATGCGATTTGTTAAGGGAAGTAGAAATTTTTGAAAAAAAGAATCATCTAGCTGATTATCTTAATAAAGAGGTGCTGTGCTTATCAATTAGTGAAGATTTACAGCCAATTCTAAGATTATTAAATGAAAAATTAAAAAGGGGAAGTCCTAGGGAAATGGGTGTATATGATCCTTTTAGGAGATGAATTCTATCTTACAATAAGATTGAGCTCAGATGAGTATAGTGGTAGATATATAATATTGATATTTTTAGGTACCTTAAAATTTTTTGACTTATACCAACTAGTACAATCTATAATTAAGAAAGGCATCTCATATTCTTAAGTATTGCAACATTTGTTCAAGAAATATATTCATACAATCAATGGTGATATTCGATACAAATAAGCTGTAACTCTCTTTATTTTTAGAATTAATTGCACTGTAAAGATAAAAATTTTTCTACTAACTTTACTTTAATCTGTGTTTTGGCACCCTTTTAAAATCGCCCGTATCCAACTTTCAAATGTGTACTAAACCGCGATTCATCAAAGAAAAATAACTCTATTTCTCTTAGATTCTTATTCTCATTTCTTTAGTGATAATATTGGTTTTTTTTGTATTCATATTTCAACTTATTTAAATATGCTCTGATTCAATTTAGTTTTTCTACAAAGTTGAAGAATAGTCAATGCTCTTTTTGAAATAGAACATATTTTTGCTACTGCAGTTATATTGTGCTTTTTTATTATAATTACAGCATTTAGTTTTTTTGCACATATGTGTTATTTTGGACTTTCTTTAGCGTTTCCTTTGCTGATTACATAACTTTTTCATCCGATATTTTAATACCATTTGAACCTAGCTATTTTACTTACTTCAACATGGCTTCTTTTCCATTGTTGTCCATCTGTTCTTTGTAAAGTAGGAACTAGTACTAAAACACAGGTTAAAGTAAAATTAGTAGAAAAAGTTTTTATCTTTACAGCGCAATTAATCCTAAAAATAAAGAGAGTTATAGCTTATTTGTATCGAATATCACCACTGATTGTGTGAATATATTTCTTGAATAAATGTTGCAATACTTAAGAATATGAGATGCTTTTCTTAATTATAGATTGTACTAGTTGGTATAAGTCAAAAAATTTTAAGGTACCTAAAAATATCAATATTATATATCTACCACTATACTCATCTAAGCTCAATCTTATTGAGAGGCTTTAATTATATGTAAAATAGAACATTTTCGTAACAAAGTCTATAATACAATTACTTTTCTTAAGAGCGTTTTGTATAGATTTGTTATCTCATATATTCTTGCTTTGCAATTGAACAACTCTGTAATGTCATTTATTTGATCCATAACCAATGAGAATTGGTATAAGAAAATAAGGTAAAGAGTATACTTCATTCCCCATATGTGCTATTGAAGAATAAGCTATTTAATATAGTGATTTATAAATTTATCAATAACTTTAAATTCATCGTTATCTTCTATCATAGATTCTGTAATCCAATCGTTATTTTTTGAATTTATACTGCCTGTAGTGCTAAATTAATTGCGTGAGAAACGAAAATCCATATATTTTAAATTAAACAATATTACTTAATTATACTACAAATTGGTATTGTTGTCGATAATTATTGCTAATATTTTAGCAAGTAATAAGATATTTTATTGTCTAATTGTAGAAAAATTTTATTTCCATAGAGTGAATATTAGGGTTATTACATGGGTAACAAATGAAAAACCTCTGTGCTAAATTTTAGTTGACGTGCATGTTAAAGATATTAAAATTGTTTTTGAGGTATTGCATTTTGTTCTTGTTTTAACTATAAGGTTGGTTTAAGTTGAATTTTCAACATTTTTGTATTATTTATGTTTAAGATAATGATTTTGAAATTTTTTGGGGGCACTTCATGAAAAAATTTACTTATACTAGAACTGCTCTAGCTTCTTTATTAACTTTATGTTCTTTCAACAGTTTTGCTGCTGACTCTTTTAATGAAGTTATGAAGGAAGTAAAAAAGCAAGAGAACACAGAGTCAACCGTAACTTCCGAGAAAATGGAAATTATGAAGACATCAAACAAAAAGCTAAAAGAGAAAATGCATAGGATATGTAATGCTGATCCAAGAACAAAAGCTGAAGAGCTTAAGAAGAAAGATGAGCTCAAATTAGCAGCTCAGAAAAAGAAAGAAGAATTAACTGAAAAGAAAAAAAGGAGGATGAGTCTAGCAAATGAAAAGAGAGCAGAATCTTCAAATGCTAGGAATTCTAATGTAGAGAGTTCAAAGACTAGAAGTGCAAAAACTAAGAAAGCTAGAGATATAAAGAAGGATTTAAAGAAAGATGTAAAAGTTGTTAATCAAAATGTAGAGAAAAAAGGTAAAACAAGCCCTGTTGTCTCGGTTAGTAGCATTGATGTTGTCGATACTAATCAAGGAATAAGTGGTTTGAAAGTAACTTTTGGTGGTGTTGTTGATGCTCAAGGTTATGGCAAAGCTGGGCCAAGTGATGAAGATTATAAACGCTATAATGTTATGTCAGGCAAATCTACTGGTTACTATGATGGTATTTCAGATAAGGTAAAAGGAGCAAATCCAATATTTCCTAGTGAGATAGGAAATATCGGTGATTATAGTGAAGACATGGGTATGATTGCAGATGCGATATTGCACTTGAGAGCAGAGAATGAAAATGAAGATAAGGGTCTTCTTTATGGTGCTGATGTGCAATTCCAAGTTCCGGTAACAGAAGGTAAAGGAGCTTCACAGGGTATTCGTGCTGCGAGGGGTAGAAGTGCACATGTCTTTTTGAGTTCGAGGTATGGTGACTTAAAACTTGGTTATCAGTTTGGTCCTGAGGCTCTGATGAGGCTTGATGCAACAAGGATTGCAACTATTGATGGAGCTGCAGATAGTGACTGGTTTAGAAAAGTGAATTTAGAAGGAAGTGCTGCAAGCTTTCCATTTTATGTAACACCACGTCTTTACACTGAAAGTTTCTCAAGCGAAAGTGAAAAACTTTCTTTCCGCATGGCGGGGAAATATTATAAAGACGTTATGGCGGCTACATTGCCATTTAGAGTCGCTTACTACTCGCCAAATTATGTAGGTGCAAGATTTGGTATTAGCTACTCACCTCGCTACAATAGTAATTTGTTTGTTATAAAGGATGGTGATGATATAAAACATGTTGGTCCAGGCTATGAGCACATAGTAAGTGCTGGTACATTATATGAGTATGATTTTAGTAAACATAAGGTAAAAATTAAAGTTGCTGCAGTTGGTGAATATGGTCAAGCAAAAGAACCTGATAGTACTAAGTATGCTTATAGAGAGTATGTGAAGTACAATAACCTAATGGGTGTTAATTTAGGTATAAGTGCTGACTACAATATTAATGAGAATCAAGGTGTAAAATTTGCTACCTCTTTTGCATATTTAGGTAAATCTGGTCAACCAAGGGGTATTGAAAAGTTGGTTGGTAATGCCTATCAAAAAATTGATGGTAAAGGTGTTACTGATGATGATAAGAGAGTGAAAGGGCTCGAAGATCAGTTTAAAGGAGATGATAAAAATACTATGTATTGGACTACAGGGGCTGGTTATCGACATGAGAATTTCTATACAAGCTTGACGTACTTTGGTAGTAAGATGAGTGATGGAGATAAGCTTCACGATGTTGCATTTGGTATTCAGTATGATCTCTCTCCTGCTTGCAGTAAGGGAAAATTTGTTCCTTATGCATCTTTCCATTATTTTAAAACTGATGAAAAGCAAGGTGATGGATATAAAATTACAAAAAAAGATAGTTCGGAAATAGTGCCTTCTAATCAAGGGGTTCTCTTTCTTACTGGTATGAAATTTTCTTTCTAATTAGGGTTAGTGCACACCACAGCTGTGGTGTGTATTTCCATGTCATCTACTCAGGCTTTCAGGATTATTTTTGTGTGGAAAAATTTTTAATATATGTCTAGATTAGAATGAAAGTAGCAATATTATTGATATAATAGTGAATCTTGATAAAGAGTTTGAGAAGATAGTATAATCTTATTTCATGTTGTAACGAGTAAAGCGCTAGATCCCAAATTGGTCAGATAATCCTCCTGGACTAAGTTACAACGTGTCACTAAAGAAATTCTATCAAGTATTAATGGTGCTAATTAGGAAATATAACAAGTATTGTCATCTTATACTCATTCTCATTATTAATGGGTTAAATGAGTGATATTGTAAAATTGTTTAATTGCGGAGTGAAAAAGAGAAGTAATAAATTTGCACAAAGCGCTTTCAAGCAAAGCAATTGTATTATAGACTTATTACGCAAAATATTCTATTTTATATAGAACAAAAGTCTTTCAATAAGATTGGAGCTCAGGTGAGTATGGTGGTAGGTACGTAATCTCGATATTTTTGGTACGTTTAAATTTTTTGACTTATATTAACTAGCACGATCTACGATAAGAAAGGCCTCTTGTGATATTTGTTCAAGAAATATATTCATATAATCATTGTTAACATTCTAGTACAAATAAGCTAGAACTCTCTCCATTTCTAAGATTAACTATACTGTAGAGATAAAAATTTTGTCTACCTAACTTGCTTTAGTCTGTGTTTTAATGTCCTTTTAAGCTACCATGATCTAACTTTCGAATGTATGCCAAGTTGAGAGATTCATCAAAAACAATAACTCTTGTTTAGGATACTTATAATCAATTATCACTGTATAAGGAACGTATAGGTGTAGTAAGGGAAAAGAAGCTTTGCTGAAAATGAGTAAAATGGCGAGGTTTAAATGAGGCGTTGACATCAAAATTAGTTGAAAAAATTAAATGCTGTAATTGCAAGTAAAAAGACATAGTAAAGCATAGCAAAAGTATTTTTATTTCAAGAATAAGTATTGATTACATGGATAAAGCACCTAAAATTTGGAAGAGAAGAAAAATCATTTACTTTTCATCAACTTCATAAAAAAATTAGATTGAATCTAGGTTAACTTGAGCAAGTTAAAGTATGAATATAAGAAAACGCTAACTTTACCTTTAAAGAAATGAGCATAAGGATCCGTGAAAAATTTAGCTTAAATATTAGTAAGTATTACAGTATACCTTAAATATGCAAAAATGAAGTTTTTGTATACTACACCAAGACTAATTTACGATGAACAAGATAAAGGTAGATAGGAAAAATTAAAAAAAACTTAACGAAATTATTGATAAATATCCTGAAAAGAAGCTGCTTTTTTTTGACGAATCGAGGTTTGGTACACATTCAAAAGTTGGATATAGGTGATTTAAAAAGGGCGTTAAAATGCAGATTAAAGTAAAATTAGGTAGACAAAAATTTTATCTCTCAGTGTAGTTAATCTTAGAAATGGAGAGAGTTCTAGCTTATTTGTACTAGAATGTTAACAATGATTACATGAATATATTTCTTGAACAAATATCACAAGGCCTTTCTTGTCGTAGATCGTGCTAGTTAATATAAGTCAAAAAATTTAAACGTACCAAAAATATCGAGATTACGTACCTACCACCATACTCACCTGAGCTCCAATCTTATTGAGAGACTTTTGTTCTATATAAAATAGAATATTTTGCGTAATAAGTCTATAATACAATTGCTTTGCTTGAAAGCGCTTTGTGCAAATTTATTACTTCTCTTTTTCACTCCGCAATTAAACAACTTTATAATATCCTCATTTAACCTATTAATAATGAGAACAGGTATCATTTCTTTAATGTAATATTAGAATTTTCTTGTATCCATACTTCAACTTATTCAGAATTGACTTTGATTTAATCTAGTTTTTTTTATGAAGTTGAGGAGGAGTAAATAATTTTTTTCTCTTCGAGTTTTGAGTACTTTATCCATGTAGTCAATACTTGTTCTTGAAATCGACATATTTTTGTTATGCTATACTGTGCCTTTTTACTGCAGTTACAGCATTTAATTTTTTCCAACATAAGAATTATTTCATACTTTCTTCAGAATTTCTTTTGTTGATTCCACAACTTTTTCATCCAATAATTTTAGGTTTAATACTACTTAAATCTCGCTATTTTATCTGCTTAAGTGTAATTTCTTTCTATTATTGTCTATTTATTTCCTGTACAGTAGGAATTGGTATAATTTTATTTTTACTGGTATGCTTTTTCTTAGCTGGGTAAGCAGGCATTTCATAATGAATTTTGTCGATAATTACCATATTTTCTGATGTTGTGCAAAAAGCCATTCCAGCACTTAACGCTGAAGTGACACCATTTTCGTTTACCTATTTAAAAGCATTGGCGTTTTTTATGTTTTAAGCACTTAATAATCGTGATTCAGCTGCTTTTTGACAAAATCAACCTTTAGTTAAAATATTTATGAAATTTATTAGGAGGAAAGAAAGGTACAAGATGCCATGTGATAGAAATTGCTCATTCTTTAAATTATGAAATTAGTATATTTTATTGTCTTAAATGCTTTATAAGCTTGTTTCAGTTTATATGGGAAAAATCTCAAAACATTGCGGAGACATAAGATGTACATAGTGCAAAAAATTAAACATAAAATGCCAACTACGTGATATTTTTCATTTAATTTGTACAGATTAAGGTAACTGAATACCTTCAGGCTATAGTCAAGAGTGCTGGTGAGATTTGTTAAGTAATTTTTATTGAAAAACAGTAAAATGCCTAACGCACTGTCAAGAACTGACTTGTTATGAGAGAAGGGGTCCTTATTGACTTTCTACACTTTAGTCTGTACAACTCTGGTATCTTGAATTATTAATATGCCAGATCTAAAGACAATGATGTTAAATTTTGGACCTCAGCATCCAGCTGCACATGGGGTATTGCGTCTTGTTTTGGAAATGGATGGCGAAATAATTGAAAGGGCTGATCCTCATATTGGGCTTTTGCATCGTGGTACTGAAAAACTAATAGAACATAAAACTTATCTTCAAGCTTTACCTTATTTTGATCGCCTTGACTATGTATCACCAATGTCACAAGAGCATGCGTATTCACTATGCGTGGAGAAGTTGCTGCAATGTAAAGTTCCAATTAGGGCAAAGTATTTGCGTGTTTTGTTTTGTGAACTGACAAGGATACTGAATCATCTGCTTAATATCTCTTCTCAAGCACTTGATGTCGGTGCAATGACTCCTCTTTTATGGCTTTTTGAGGAGAGAGAAAAAATATTAGAATTTTATGAAAGAGCTTCAGGTGCAAGGTTTCATGCAGCTTACATCAGGCCAGGTGGAGTTGCGGCAGATGTTCCAGAGGGTTTAATTGAGGATATTGCAGAATTTATAGAGCACTTTCCAAAGTATATAGATGACGTAGATGAACTTTTAACGGAAAATAGAATATGGAAGCAACGCACCGTAGGAATTAGTGAAATATCAATTAAACAGGCACTTGACTGGGGCTTTAGTGGACCAATGCTGCGTGCTACTGGGCTTGCTTGGGATCTACGAAAAAGTCAACCATATGAAATATACGATCAATTAGATTTCGATATACCTATTGGTCAAAATGGTGATTGTTATAACCGTTATCTAGTAAGGATGGAAGAGATTAGACAATCTATTAGTTTGGTAAAGCAGTGCATAGAGAAAATGCCTAAAGGGCCAGTAAAAACTGAGAATAGAAAGATTTCTCCACCACCAAGAACTGAGATGAAAAGATCTATGGAAGCTCTGATCCACCATTTTAAACTTTATTCAGAGGGGTATCATGTACCAGAAGGTGAAGCTTATGTAGCTATTGAGGCACCAAAAGGTGAGTTTGGAGTATATATAGTTTCAGATGGCACTAATAGACCATATAGATGCAGAATAAGAGCACCTGGCTTTGCACATTTGCAAGCCCTAGATTTTATGGCAAAAGGACATATGCTTGCTGATGTTGCAGCAATTATTGGTTCACTTGATATAGTTTTCGGAGAGATTGATAGGTAGCTGCAATAATTCAATTGATGGCTAACACATCTTCTATTAAAAATTGCACAAATTTATTGCCATTCCAATAATTCATAGAGATTCTACCTAAAATAGCTTCAACATTGCCCTGCATGATAGCAGAACCAAGATGAGTATTTACAGAACGAAATGCAATAGCTCTGACCATAACGTCATCATCAGCGATGAAACATTTTATATGGTCAAATCCTACAATTTCTGGCTTCCTAATTTTTGCTCCTTGAATGATAAATCTTGGTTCAGGGTTGCCAATACCAAATGGCTCAAGGCGTTGTAGTTGATTCCACAGAGATAAGTTTATTGCCTTAGCAGTTACTATGCCGTCAACTTTTAAAGCTTTATCATTTATAGAATGTACAAACCTTTCAGTGAAAAAGTCATGTAAATCGCTTATTTTATCTTCTTTAATTGAAAATCCTGCTGCCATGCTATGGCCGCCTCCTTCAATAATTAAATTCATGCACTTTGCAGAAAGAACTGCAGTACCAATATCAACTCCAGGAATTGACCTGCAACTTGCTTTTCCTATTTTATTATTCATAGATATTACTATTGTTGGCAAGTGAAATTTTTCCTTAAGTCTTGATGCAATAATACCAATTATTCCCTGATGCCAATTGCCACTTACCATTATAAAATTTGTGCCTGTCTGCATAGACTTTTCTACTTGTATTATAGCCTCTAAAAGAGCTTCATTTTCCATCATCTTTCTTGCATTATTCAAATCTATCAATTTTAATGCAATGGAATACGCTTCATTTTCATCATTTGTAGATAGCAACTTTGCACCTAGCAATGCTTCTCCGATTCTCCCTCCAGCATTTATGCACGGCCCAATGTTAAAACCTAGCTGAGAAACACTAGGTCTTTCAAGAATTCCTAAAGCATCAAATAAAACGCGCAAGCCAACGTTCTTTCTTGCTGACATAACTTTTAATCCTTGTGAGACGAATGCTCTGTTCAGGTCAGTAATCTGCATAACATCGCAAACGGTTCCAAGAGCAACTAAATCCAGCAAATCAAATAAATCTGGTTCTTTTTTGCCTGCAAAAAAATCTTGTTCACGTAATCTTTTATTAAGAGCAACAGTTAGCAAAAATGATACTCCAACTGCTGCAAGGCAGTTATAAGGGGAACTTTCATCAAGACGATTTGGGTTTACAATTGCTACAGCACTTGGCAGTTTTTCTGTGCCAAGGTGATGATCAATAACTATAATATCAAGACCAAAGTCCTTTGCATCTTCTATTGGCCGATATGCAAGCGTACCACAATCAACGGAAATGCATAAGTTAATTCCTTTCTTTTTGAGCTGCAACAAAGCATCTGCATTTAATCCATACCCCTCATCAACACGATCTGGGATATAGATTATAGAGTGTATACCAATTGCTCTTAAGTACCTGCTAATCAGTGCTGATGACGCTGCACCATCAACATCATAGTCACCAAATATTGCTATATTTTCGTCATTATTTATTGCCTGTATTATGCGAAAAACAGCTTTATCCATATCAAGAAGATGAAAAGGATCTGGTAATAGCGATTTGATTAATGGATATAAGAAATTGCCCGCATTTTCTATATTGACACCACGAGTAACTAGTGTCCTAGCTAGGATTTCTGGTAATTCAAATCTCTGAGTAAGGGTTAGAACATCCCTTTGATCGGCTTCTTGTAATTTCCATAATGCATTTGTTATGCTGCGTTTTTCAAAACTATGTAGCATAGTTGCAAATAAAAAAAATATTTTACTAGACTTTTTAAGTTTATTCTACAATTGTATTTACCATTTTTTTGAAGCTGGCGTAATTCAGTAAATAATTTGTAGATTAAACATAAAAGTGCTGTGATGTGCTTTTTAACAAGGCATTAAGGGAAATTATATAAGAAAAAGGGATTATGAGTGTGTCTTTTAGTGAGCAAATAGATTATTTTACTAATTTTAATGAGATGCAGGAAGTAGTTGTGGGAGCTGTTGTGGAAGTGAGTGCTGTAATAGGAGCTATTGTAAGACTAAGTTTTACAGTTCTGTGCTAGTGCTTGTAGCTATAGAGTTGCGTTTGTTGTTATCACGATGAATTAACGAAAAGAAAGGGAAAGGAAAAATTGTTGAAAAACGTGTAATAGCAGCACTTATGTCGTTTTTATCTCTATGGCAGGCCATCAGGTATAGTAACTGTAATTTGCCTTTGCAAAAATCGCAAATGCTGTTCCTCTTAGTGAATTTGCAATTTAATGGTAATAGCAATAGGTGTAGAAGTAGGAGCTATTATACTACCAGAAAAAATTATCATGGTGACAATTGTTACAGCATATTTGCAAGAAGTTTATTAGAATATATTAATCCAGATAAGTATGTAATTGAATTACAAATTCCTTCTGCAAGCGAAAACAGCAACTTGACTATTGGCAATTTTTATCTTTGATGAGCTCAGATAATTGTTTGCTGTCTGCAGAAATATTTGCATAATTTGAGTAACATTAATTGATAAAAATTAGCTATGGAACTTAATAAGATTGCAGCATCGATTTTACTTTCTGGGCTAATCATTATGATAGTCAGTAACGTAGTTGATATACTTTATAGTCCAGAGGAATATAAGATTGAACACCAAATAATAGTGGCTAATGACAGTAATAATAAACCTCAGCAAAAAATTGAACAAGTGGTACTAGATATTGGAGAACTCATGCAAAATGCTAGCTTTGAAAAAGGTAAATCAATAGCAAAAAAATGTGTAGCTTGCCATAGTTTTGACAAAGGTGGAATCAGTAAAGTAGGGCCAAACTTATGGAACATAGTTGGAAATAAAAAAGCACACCTTAGTGACTCATTCAATTACTCAAGAGCAGTGCTTGAAAAAGGCGGAAAGTGGGGATATGAAGAATTATTTGCTTTCTTAAAGAGTCCAAAAGACTATATAAAAGGTACACGTATGGCATTTGCAGGTATTGCTAATCCGCAAGAAATTGCAGATTTAGTCAGTTACTTACGTCAATTAAGCGATAGTCCAGTTGCTTTGCCAAAATAATATGGATTATAATAAATTGTTTGATGAAAATGGTAAGTACATAGTATAATTGTAAGCTACAAAGAAGGAAAGCTTTTATAGTCTTTTTCGGTGAATTTGTATCCAATATGAGAGTAACTAAAGCAACTGCTATTTATAAATTTTGTCAAGAAAATGATATAGTATTCGTGTTACTTGATTACTTTGGTCACGGTTATTCAAGTGGTGATTTTATTGATTACACGATGAGTGATTGGCAAGAAAATTGTGCTAAAGTAGTGCGTGAATTAACTGGTAAAAAACAAATAATTATAGGTTTAAGCATGGGAGAGTGGCTGATGTTGCTCACTGTTCTTTAACTTCAAGAAAGAATTGCAGCATTAATTGGCATATCGTCTACTCTTGACTTTACTGAGGATTTAATCTTCTATTAACTATCTCATGAGAAAAAAGAAGAACTTGACTCTAAAGATAGAGTAGATTTTACTTCAGAACATGGCATATACAAAATAACTAAAAGCTTGATAGGAGATGGTAGAAAAAAATCTACTTTTAAAGAAAGAAACAATAGATATAAACTGTCCTGTGCGTTTGTTGCATAGTATTGATGACAAAGATGTTTCTTACTAACTTCGTTAAAGTTAGCTAAAAAGTTCAGGTCAATCAATGTTGAAGTGCATTTGATAAAATAAGTAAAATATAACATATATGACAATCATTCATTGAAAGTTTTATTTCAGACCATTAAAGAATTTTTGCTGGCTGGGTAGTTGCACACTGATTTTGGTGTTCATATCTTTGCAAAGTAAGAAGTTTTATTGGGGCGAGCGACCAGAATCGAACTGGCGGCATTCAGTACCACAAACTGACGCTCTACCAACTGAGCTACACTCGCCAAAGTATGAAATTTCTAACACGCATGTGTAAGAGGTATAAAGTATCTAACATATCAGTAAAAAAGTCAATTGACTATTTAAGTAGATTCTTTTATTTTAGACTATATTGTGATACTCGTTATATGTAAAATTGTAAGATTTCTAATAAATTCAGCGTTCGCATTTATTGGCGTGTGTGATGCTTAACTTTATATCTTGTATTTTTCCTGTTCTTTCTCTAAAAGCAGCAGCAATAATTAATAATCCTAGCAACTTATTTAAGTTGCAATTAAATGGAATAATCTATATCCTTGGAGTATTGACTGGCATGTTGATATATCCTTAACAATATTAACGCTACGTAATGTAGGTTATGTACTGGGCTGGAATTTTAATATGCAATCTCCTGCTTGTGTACTGTTGCTATATAAATGTTTGCAATAAGCTTGTATTTTTATAGCTTATATTGATGTTCTTTCTTGTATTTTCTCATTTAGATAGAGCTGACAATGTTTTTTTTGGTAAATACTTTCAGCGTTGGTTACAACTCCATGTCTTATACCTTTTCATGACTCCTGCTATAGATTTTGCTCTTACTGAGTCAGTAATACTTATTTCTGTTAGCATTTTTTTTACTTCTTGATTTTGGCATTTTACTTCTATACTTAATTATATCATTTTTTCCTAACACACTTGAATTTTTTTAGAAACTTAGTGAGTGACTGTAGCATTGAAGCATTTTCTACTTTTTTTCTGTATCTTTATCTGTGATTTGACTATTTGGGATGCTACTAAAAAGAGTCAACAGTGCCTGTACTAACTGGGCTGCTAAGCTTTCCATTTAGCATATGGATATGGGTTAATAACGGTATAAGATTCACCTATTAGACTTATTATTTCTGCACTGTTCTTTCGTTTAATCTGTTACCGCTTATCTTACCTGAGATAGTGCAAAAAGCTCTCTTTCAGAGAAATTCATAAATCCAGAAGATAAATTTCTATTAAGCTATTATAGTCAATTATATTGACACTAAATATAGTCTAGAGTAGTGGTAAATAGCAATGTTTAAAAGTATTTTCACATTTAGTTTTTTTACAGCTGTTTCAAGAATCTTAGGATTAATAAGAGACATATTAATTGCTATAGTTGTCGGTGCAACCTCTCTTGCAGATGTATTTTTTTCTTCATTTCGCTTTGCCAACCTATTTCGAGCATTTTTTGCAGAGGGAGCATTTACTATCTCTTTTATACCATTGTATTCAGCAGAGTCACGTGATGATAAGAGAGCATTTGCTTTTGCAAGTAGTGTAATATCCATTACGTTTATTATTGTATTAATTTTTTGTTTTATAACACAAACTTTCTTTTCTTATATAGTTCAAATATTTACTCCTGGCTTTGACCAAAGCAAGCTTGCTCTCACTGTAACTTTGTCAAGAATTATGATGCCTTATGTAATCTTTGCTTCAATTGCATCCCTCATTGGAGGGATGTTACAAGTTAAGCGACATTTTGCTTTAACAGCTATTGCACCGATTATTTTAAACCTCTGTTTAATCGCTAGTTTATTTGTGCCTTACATAAAAACACCAGTTCATAATCTTTCTATAGCTGTTCTGATTGGAGGAATGTTGCAGTTATTATTGATGCTATTTGGTGCGTACAAATTAAAGGCCGTCTTTTTCTTTAGCATGAAATTGAGTAATGAAGTAAAGTTATTTTTTAAGCGTGTGATACCAGCAATTATCAACAATTGTGTAATTCAGATAAGCCTATGGATTGATATAGTTATGGCAAGTTCTACACCAAATGCGATATCCTATATATATTATGCTGATAGACTAAATCAATTACCGCAAGGAGTAATAGGTACTGCAATTGGCGCGGTACTTCTTCCTTTAATCTCAAAACAGGCAAATGATACCGAAAATACAGTTAAAATACAGAACAGGGCTCTTAACATAGGATTAATGTTAATTATGCCAACAACTGCTGCCTTTATTATTATTCCCAACACAATTTTACTGACACTTTTTTCTTACGGTAAGTTTGATCACTATGCAGTACAGCAAACTGCTCCAACGTTGATAGCACTTTCTCTTTCTTTACCTGCATTCATTATCAATAAAGTATTACTTCCCACTTTCTTTGCTAAAGGTAATCTAAAAATACCAACTATATTTTCACTAGTGTGCCTTGGAATTAATATGGGGTTAAATCTCTTGTTAATGAACAAGTATCAGCATACGGGAATTGCTATTGCTACTTCCATTTCCACTTGGATAAATTCTATTCTATTGATTAATTACTTAACAATAAACAAAATGTATAGAGTTAGCCAAGTATTATTATTAAATATTGTAAAAATTCTTGTAGCAACGATAGTTATGTCGATAGCTCTTTATGTTTCTAATTCCTTATCAGTAGGGTTCTTCTTCGATAGAATATTTGCTCGTGTTATCTATTTAGCAGCTTTAATAGTTTTAAGTGTTGTTGTTTATTTTGGTACTCTTTACTTAATGTTTATGGGTGATTTTAAGTATATAAAATTATGAAACTCTCTGTATATTTCACATTATCAATTGTTTTGGTGATAATTTTCTTACAAATTGCTGTGACTTTTAAGGACTGGAATAGTTATAAAGAATACATTGTGCAAGAATTAGAAAAGACTTACAACGCTAAAGTACGCATTGGAGGAAAAGTCGAAGTTTTATTAATCGCACCAAAGCTCACTCTTCATAACGTATACGTACAGTGCAACAACAATAAAGAACAAAAATTATCGGCCTTGATTTGCGTAGATAAAATTGAAGTAAGGCCATCTGTTTTATCGTTGCTCTTATTTTCGCTACAACCAAAGTCAATTACATTGCTTGGTATGAAAAGCAATAGAGAAAATTTTATTAATATTATAAATGCAAAAGCCAGTAGTGACGCAATTGATATAGTAATGAAAGACAGCCAAGTGAGTTTAAACGATAATTTCGCTGACCATGACAGTGTTGTTAACATAAAGGAAGTTGCTATAAGGAGAAATAGGCATTTCTCTGGTAAAGTAAAGTTAGGTAGTAATAATTATGACTTTTTAGGAAAAGTTAATATTGTAAAAAATAATGTACATATCAGTGTAGAGTCAAATTTTATAAATCTGCTATTTACAGGCAGCAGAGATCAAGTAGGACTGCAGGGCAAGTTAACGCTAATAATTAATAATAGTTCTGATTTTATAAGAGACTTAGCAAAAATTATTAATCTTAGCTTTCTTGCTTATATCATCCCTGGTAAAAATATTGAGATATCATCTAATATCGGTTTTAATGCAAATGAGTTCACAGCAACTGACCTGAGAATAAAATCCAAAAGCATACAGGCTAGCGGTACAATACAAAATAATAGAAAAAATAATCACACTAATGTCAAAATTAGCTTCAGCAAGGTTGATTTGGATTTTATACAAAATGACTCGCGGAAAGCAATAGATATAAAGGATATTCTGGAATCTTTTAGAAAAGTTGTGCCAAAAAATTTGAGCTTAGGTTTTAATATAGAAGCTTCAAATATTCAATATCAAAATAAGATGTTGGATAAATTTCACGCTATATTTAAATTTGCTAATGGTGAAATAAAAGTTGACACATTGCTTAAATTTCCTGGAGTCAATAACATATCTTCCTTGTCAGGAAAAGTTTCAAATAGTGGTACTTTATCCGAATTTAATGGTAATTTATTGGTAAAGGGTGATGATTTTGAGTCATTCATTTCGTGCTTCTTTCCTTTTATAAAGGTGAAGGAAAATCGTAAAAATGGATTTACACTGAATTCTGAATTGCATTTTGCCCCTAGGGTACTGTCTATTTTCGATATCAAGTTTCTAAATGATAAAGAGTTTTTGCAGGGATCAATTAAGGTAAGTCACACAAAAAAACATAATGTAATTGATGGTAGGCTTAGTGTACATAATCTTGATGCAGATAAGTACGATTGTTCATTATTTAATAGTTCATCTAAAGTGCGATGGCTAAAGAATCTGAAGTATGATGTAAATATAAAAATCAATGCTAGTGATTTTAAATTAAATGATACGGGAATTCAAAATCTGAATTTCTTACTAAAAATGGAAAAGGGTAAGCTAGTTGTAGATAAAATCAAGCTATCTGGGGAAGATTGTAATATTACCGGTAGCACAAAGATATTAGTAGATCAAAGATATACTAAACCATTGTTAGATGTAAGCCTTACAGGAAATAAATTTAATGGAGATATCTTTAAATTGCCGAATTTAATAGAAGTAACAAAGGATTCGAGAAATAAAATAAATCAAATGCAATGGTCAACAAAGCGGTTTGACTTTTTGGACGACAAAGAAAGCTTTGATGCAAATGTGCAAATTAATGCTGCAGAATTTAAGGCTGGGCAGAATGTTTTAAAGAATTTTAATTTGGATGCAGTAATAAGAAATAACACTATCACTGTGAGACAAGCAAAGTATGCACTAGAACATGGACAAGTATTTTTTCAAGGTTATCTGAGATCCGGCTCAATGTATACGAAATTTCTTATTGCAGATTTAGATGCTAAGGGCGTTGGTGAAGCCATGGGAATTGACAATATAGATGGTCAGATAAGCTTAAATGGTGAAATTAGAGCTCGAGGGAAAAGTTTTTATGATTGGGCTAATAATTTAGCAGGAGAAATTAATTTGCAAGCACAAGAAATAGAGTTTACTAATGTAGATTTTAATTCATTTATCACGAATTCATTAAACAGTAAGAATAAACCTGAAATTTCTACGCTTGCTCATGATGGTATATACGACGGTAGTACACTTTTTGAAAATGTTATAGGAAAAGTAAGTGTTAAAAATGGCGTATGTTCAATTAGTTTGCAATTTAGAATTAATCAAGCTTCAGGGTCTATCTCTTCTAATTTAACTTTACCCAACTTTGCTTTAATTTCTTTAGTCAGGTTCTTTTTTATTCTACCAGGTCATAGTAATCCAATCTATATTGATATGCATTTAGATGGACCTATTTGGCACCCTAAGATGAATTTTGATGTAGATCAAATATTTAGTACTTTGGAAAAAGGAGTTATATCAATTCCCACTACACAAGAAATGGATAGGCAATAATGAAAAACAAGCTATATTCAAGTAAGTAAAGTAGCGAGTTTTAAATGGCGTTAAAATTTAAATTGTGGATGAAAAGGTTGTGTGGAATTAGTAAAAATATATTGTATTTCAAGAACAGCACTAACTGAATAGATAAAACACCTCAACATCATAGAAAAACTAAATTGAACCAAAATCAGTTTGAACGAGTTAAAGTATAGATATAAGAAAATTACAATATTACCATTAAAGAAACGAGAATAAAAATCTAGGAAAAATTTGGCTTGAATGTTAGCAAGTTTACGGTACACCGCAATATGCAAAAAATGAAATTTTTATATATTATATAAAACTAATTCACAATGAACGAGATAAAGGTAGATAGGAAGAGTTTTAGGAAACTTAATGAGACACTATTGGTAATACCAATTCTCTCATTGTTAATGAATCGAATAAATAACATTACAGAGTTGTTTAAGTGTCTAATGAGGAAGACAAATAATAAATTTGCATAAAGCGCTCTATTACGCAAAATATTCTGTTTTATATACAATCAAAGTATTCAGTAGGATTGAGCTCTGGTAGGTATGGAGTAGATATATAATCTAGATATTTTAAAGGCCTATCTTATTCTTAAAATTGTGACATTTATTCAAGAAATATATTAATACAATTAGTATTGACATTCAGTACAAATAAGCTAGAACTCTTTCTATTTTTAAGATTACTACACTGTAGAGATAAAAGTTTTTTGTCACCTAATTTTACTTTGACTTGTGTTCTAATGCACTTTTAAACTACCAGTGTCAAACTTTTGATGTGGATCAAATGTCGATTTGTTAAAGGAAAATAGTTCTTGTTTAAGATACTTACCAATAATCTCTAAGTTTTTTTAAACTCTTCTTATCTACCTTTATCTCGTTCATTGTGAATTGGTTTTTATATAATATATAAAAATTTCATTTTTTGCATATTGCGGTGTATTGTAAACTTGCTAACATTCAAGCCAAATTTTTCCTAGATTTTTATTCTCGTTTCTTTAATGGTAATATTGTAATTTTCTTATATCTATACTTTAACTCGTTCAAACTGATTCTGGTTCAATTTAATTTTTCTATGATGTTGAGTGGGCATTAAAACAATTTTTCTTCAATTTTAATTTTAACGCCATTTAAAATTGCTATTTCACTTACTTTAGTGTAGCTTGTTTTCCATTATTGTCTATCCACTTCTTCTGTGATGGAAATTATTGGTATAAGAATTTAGTTGATTAATTACTGATTTATGCGCTATATTTTGTGAATTAGATGGAGTATTTTATGAGTGACAGTATTACATCAGTAAATGATCAAAATTTTAAGTCTGAAGTCACTGATTACAAAGGGTTCGTGCTAGTAGACTTTTGGGCAGAGTGGTGTGGACCATGTAAAAGTTTAATGCCGCGTGTTGAGCAGTTGGCTAAAGATAAAAAAGATAAAATCAAAATCTGTAAATTCAATATAGATGAAGGAGAGGAAGTGCCAGGTAAATATGGAATTCAATCTATACCTACATTAATCATATTTCGAGATGGTAGAGAAATTGTGCGCAAAATTGGTACTGTAAATGATTTGTCAAGTTGGGTTGATGATAAAATAAACTGATAGACAACTCTGTTTTCACTATATTATAAATGTTAATGAAAGGGATTGTAGCTCAGTTGGTTAGAGCAGTTCGCTCATAACGAATTGGTCGTAGGTTCGAGCCCTACCAATCCCACCTATTATATTGGTTTCAATATACTATGGCTCCTGCTAGAGTTGTTCATACTACGCCAAGTACGTACAAGGTGATAAACATTTTAACAGAATCTAAGCTTGCTCACAAAGTTCTTTACATACTAGCTATAGTGGGTAAAAGACATAATCTTCACTTTTAAAAATTTTATCAACTTCTTTGTTAACAAGAGAAGATTCCAGAAAGTTATAATTTTAGCATTAATGAGAAAGTTAAAGCACATTTTCTTAGTATTCTTAAAAAGAAGAGACTGCTTAATTATAATTTAGTGAAATAATTGTGTGATGTAAAAGTCAGTATCTAGACACTTGTTTCAATGTTTTTTGAACACAATTTACGTTACAGTTGTGTGTAGTTATATGTTCTTTTATACTTAACTAGCCTAAATGGACTTTTTCTGATTTATTTATATGTGTGTTTAAACATATTTTGTCATTAAAATAATGACTATAAATTGCACAGAAGTTTAGCCTTAATCTTAATTATCATGTGCTTTATCTCTACAATGTCAGTGATCATTACCAAGATTCCTTTTTTACTTTCAGTGCCTCTTGAAATTTTTTTAGTGCCTTCTTATACTTTTTTTGATGAATTAATGTGCAACCATACTGTAAATCGTGTTTGTGATGCAACGAAGGAAAATTTAATTGTTATTAGAGTGTTTTTTTCTATAAGATTACCTCTTAAAAGTATTTTAAAAACTCCTCACATTTTTCCTGATAGCTGAATACAATGGTAATTTTGTACATAGTAGATAAAAAGTATCATGTAGTCACTTTTTCCAAGTTTTTTTCTTTTAGCACCTTTTAAAACTTTGCTAGCGCTTTCTCATACTTTTCTTAGCAATTTAATGTTACGGCCATCTTATATATTTGGTTGAGAGCGCGATAAGAAGTAAAATTGTCTTTCTAGTTCTTTTATGTACAACACCTCTTTAAAGAGTTTTGATGCATTTTTATATTTTCCTGGAGATTGAGTAGTGCAGCCATTTTATATATAAAAGCTCTTCTTCACCTTTGTATATTAGAAAACATTTTTCTTTTTTTTATCTAATTTAGAATTTTTTCCTTAAAGCGAATGTAAACACGTTCTTCTTATTAATATAATTAAACTACTTACCTAACTCATATGTTATTTTCTAATACTAATTTCCAGTGTACAAGAAATGGATGGACAAGTAGTAGGAAATAAGCTATACTGAAGTAAGTAAAATAGCGAGTTTTAAAGTGTTGGACCAAATCTATTAAAATGCTTTAATTGCAGCAAAGAAGTATACTATAATAGTAGCAATAAAAATATGTTGTATTTCAAGGACAGCACTGACTGTATGTAAAGCATTATATTACCATTAAAGAAATGAGAATCAGAATCTAAGAAAATTTGGCTTGAATGTCAGCAAGTATACAGTATAACGTAATATATAAAAAGTGAAGTTTTTATATATTACACCAAAACCAATTTATAATAAATAAGATAAAGGTAGACAGAAAGAGTTTAAAAAAAACTTAATGAGATTATTGGTAAGTATCCTAAACAAGAGTTATTTTTCTTTAACAAACTGGCTTTGCCCACATTCAAAAGTTAGGCACTGGTAGTTTAAAAAGGGCGTTAGAACACAGGTTAAAGTAAAATTAGATAGATAAAAATTTTTGCCTCTACAGTATAGCTAATCTTAGAAATGGAAAGAGTTTTAGCTTATTTGCACTGAATGTCAACACTGATTGTATTGATATATTTCTTGAATAAATGTTACAATTCTAAGAATAAGATAGGCCTTTTTTATCATAGATAGTGCTAGTTAGCACAGGTCGCAAAATTTGAAAGTGCTTTAAAATATCTAGATTATATATCTACTACCATATTACCAGAGCTCAATCCTACTAAGGACTTTGATTGTATATAAAAACAGAATATTTTGCGTAATAAAGTCCACAATACAATTGTCTTGTTTGAGAGTGCTTTATACAAATTTATTACCTGTCTTTCTCACTACGCAATTAAACAACTCTGCAATGTTACCTATTTGATTCATTAACAATGAGAGTTAGTATAAACTATCCACAAAAATGATATTTTTAGGAAGAAGAGGGATAATTATAGTTTCAATGTTATTATTTACTGCTATAGGAGCCACACTTTGCTGTCATGGAAATAATTATACTTAAAATTGCTCCTATTGTTGAGCAGTTGTAACAGCAGTCTTATCAAGAATTGCTGATGCTATAGTAGGACATCTTGTTGATGTAGCATTAAATTAATGGCTATGGTAGTTAGAAATATACAACTCAGTAATTTAAAAGTAAGACCAATCTGGTAAATAAGCATTTGTAGAAGTGGGAATTATTTTGTGAATTTTTTTTACGAGATCTACTAAATACAGTTTAGAACTGTTCTGTGATTCTATTTTTGTAAAGATAATTCCTCTGCCATTTGGTAGCAGATTCGATTTTGTGTCCTTTGGGAAGTAGATGTTTTCCTTTGCCATCTTAGTTTCATAATTCCTAAGATCTCCCTTTGGCGAATAAACAGGTGTAGCGTATCTTCACTTCCAAAACTAATTTTTTTAGGTTTTTTATTTTTTTTGATAAAATTAATAATGTAAAGTTGTTAACTTCCACTTACATCAGAATTAAAAATCATGTATTTCTGATCTGGAGAAAAGAGGGAGAAGTGCTTATAGCTGAACTTTTAGTAGTTTTTCCGTACATTTACTGCTTAAATCTAAAGACAATATATTTCTCTCACCGTCAAATGAATGAGAAATGAGAAGGGATTTGCCATCAGGAAAAAATCTAGGAGCAGAAATAACGCCTTCAAATATACTAACTATTGATTTAGTATTGTTTTTTTAATTCTTCAATGTTATGTAGCTTCTGCTATCTAAATATGAGATATAAACAATACTATCCCCATTTGGTGAAAATCTAAGTATTGACACAAGTTTATTTCCGTTTATTAAGTATTTTATATCGCTTCCACATCTTGATTCATAACAGCAATTTTGCGTATGGACTTGTAATTGCTATCTTTTTCTTCTGCGATACATACTATTTTTGTATTAAAATATCCTTTTCACCAGTTAATCTATAATATATTACATCTGAAATGAGATGGCAATTTTTCTCCAACTTTTTGCAAGAAAATGACTGACTTAGTAAACAATTCTCTTTCTTTTAGAAGAATCAAATAAATGAAATGATAGCTCTAAAGCATTACCGGGATACTTCGTTTAAGCTTACTGTAACTAATATATCACTTTTCCAAGATTTAAATGGTGAATTTCAGATTCCAAGCCTCGTTCTACATTAAATAAACTGCAATTAAATAAATTTTTCTCAATTATTTTTGTAATATTTTCGCTTAATTCACTTTCCAGCTCTGTCTTGCATGTGCATTTGCACAATAAGACTAATATTATCAACACTGCTCTTTCTTACTTCAACATATAAGGCAGCTTCAGTAAAATAAGAAATAAATAATAAAAGAAGTAACATTAGTTGAACGGACCACTTCATTAGGCTTCCTCTCGATCATTCCAGCAAGAGTTTGTTTTTGAGGGTAAACTGTATACAGATGATGTCATGAGAGTGGCTAATATACGTGGACTGTTTAAATATTTTTTGTGTTACAGAGCATGTAGTATCAGCCTCTAGTGTCATTCTAGTGCATGGTATTTTGGTCCAGTTTTTTGGTAATTTTATTGAAGATGTTGCATAGTGTGCTTGTTTACAATTAATCTTTCTAAATCTTAGTATCACGCACTGAAATGATAAGAAAGAGGCACTGGAATGACATAATCTAATATGCAAATTACCTACAAATCGCAATGTTCGTACAGTTATGTGTCGGGACACTGAGATAACATCATTCTTTTTTCTGGATTCTAAGGTGCTTATGCACTAGAATGACAGGAAGAGAATACTGGAATGACACTATTTAACACACAAATTACCCGCAAATTGCAATATTCATGCAAAGAAAGGGACATTATTAGCATGATATGCTCTTGGTAAACTTAAATCACAATGTTTGTACAGCTGTGTGCTTGATATAGATTCTTTATTTCTAGATTCAGCGTCACATGTTGGGGTGACATCAAAGAGTACATTGTTAACTTCTTGCTCAAATAATGGTTAATAAAAGAAGTCTATTTCACACCTGTTCTATTTGAACCTCAATTATAGGTCTTTTTAGTAAATATTCTTTTAAGATATTAAATATTGAGCTTTCAATCTTACTTTTTACTTTTTTTGTTGACTGTAAATTAAATGCTGACTCAACCGCTTTTATGATCCTTTGTATGATGGCTACATCTTCTACTACTTCCAAAACACCAGGTGCAAATACTTTTGGTTTAGCCAACAATTTATTTTTCTTGTTTACAATTACTGTTACTACAATAGCTCCAGCATCTCTCATCTTTCTACGCATTTTTATAACGTTACTCTCAGGGTGACGTAGCAACATACCATCAATACCAAAATAGTCAACATTAATTGAATCAACTTTCTCTCCACTCTCCAAGTTAACAATATCACCTGGTGCAATCATTATTGCTTTTTTCACACCACACTCTTTAGCAAATTTTACATGTGCATGCGTGTGAATATATTCGCCATGAACTGGAATGGATATTTTAGGCTTTATCAAAGAATACATTTCTCTTAGCTCTGTTTTGACTGGGTGCCCAGAGGCATGAACATGTTCTGTTTTTTCAGTGACAACCTCCACTCCCATCTTAATGAAAGCATTAAATATACCATGTGCACGAATTTCATTGCCGGGAATAATCTTTGACGAAAAAATCACTGTATCACCTTGTTGCATTTTAAATGCGTGATGACTCTTATTAGCAAGTTTTGAAATTGACGCCATTGGTTCGCCTTGGCAACCAGTGCAGATTAATAATAATTTCTCCCTTGGCAAATCTGCCACATCTTTTGCTTCATAAAATTCAACAGAATTGGTTAAATATCCACTATTTTGTGCAACTCTTACTATTCTCCATAAGGACTTACCAAGTAAAACCACTTTTCTGCCTAGTACCTTTGCAGCTTGGCCTATCGTTTTAATCCGTGCTACGTTTGAAGCAAATAATGACACGGCAACTAGCTTTTTAGACCTCCTTATTATATTATAAATATTATTATAAATTTCACCTTCTGATTCAGGATTATATTTGCTTAACACATTTGTTGAATCACAAATTACTGCAAGTAAGTTACCTTTATCACCAATTTCTTTTAAACGACTTATGTTGGAAGTTAAACCAACAATAGGTTTTGGATCGAATTTCCAATCACCAGTATGAAGTGCGCTACCTACATCAGTACTAACTAATATTGAATGTGCTTCAGGAATTGAGTGAGTTACATTTATAAATTCAATGGTAAAAGGATTTAAATTTATACTGCCATTTATGTCCACTTCTTTCACAGATATCATACTTTCTAGCTTAAATTTCTTTAATTTCTCCTTGAGAAAGTTAACTGTGAACTTTGTTGTATATATGGGGCATTGTAACTTTTCCCACAAGTAAGGCACTGCACCGCAGTGGTCTTCATGTGCATGTGTAATTATCATTCCGAGTAGATCTTTCTTCCTTTGAGTAATGAAACTTACATCAGCGATTAATAATTCAATACCTGGCATAGTTTCATCGGCAAAACCAATACCAAGATCAATCATAATCCACTTGCCTTGGTAGTGATATAGGCTAACATTCATCCCAATCTTACCTACTCCTCCAAGTAAAAGAAATAAAAATTCGTTTTTGTTTATACTCATTAATTTCAAGTTATTAAAATGTGAGGATAGCAAAACTTCGGCCTTAAATAAAGGAGTTTGTTACTTTCAATAACCATGAAGAGAAAAAGAGATTACACAAGATTTTTGCTATTCTATTTACCAAAATTCATATCTAATGCAAGGTCGATGTATACTAAATTTGACTCCAAACATTACTTTAAACACAGTTGACTTTACCTAATTAATATTCCAAATTAGAAAAAATAGATAATTCTATGGCAATAAGTTTACTACAAGGTAAAAAGGGATTAATAACTGGAATAACAAATAAGAGGTCTATAGCCTATGGTATAGCAAGAACTCTCTCAGAACATGGCGCAGAATTTGCAATCACTTACCAGAATGAAATAGTAAGAGAGAGGTTATTATCAATAGCAGCTGAATTAAATGTGGAGTTAGTGCTGAATTGTGATGTTGCAAATGAAAGAACTATAAATGATGTTTTCAAGTTAATAGAAGGAAAATGGGGTACCTTTGATTTTTTGGTACATGCAATTGCATTTTCTGACAAAAATGAATTAAGTGGCAAGTATGTTAATACTTCACTGAACAATTTTCAAAATGCGATGAATATATCATGCTATTCTTTTACTGCCTTAGCACAGAGGGCTGAAAAAATGATGTCAAATGGTGGTAGTTTACTTACTTTATCTTATTACGGTGCTGAAAAAGTCATGCCAAATTACAACGTCATGGGCTTGTGTAAAGCAGCACTTGAAGCAAGTGTAAAGTATCTAGCATGTGACTTAGGTCCACAAAATATCAGGGTAAATGCTATTTCTGCTGGTCCAATCAGAACTTTAGCGTCTTCTGGAATAAGTGATTTTCACTTCATATCAGAATGGAATAGAAATAATTCTCCTCTTAGACGCAACACTACTCTTGAGGATGTTGGAAAAGCAGCGCTATATTTATTAAGTGACCTAAGTAGTGGTACCACCGGAGAAATTTTACATGTTGATTCAGGGTATAATGTTGTAGGGATGAAGGTAATTGATTCAAATATAATTAATAGCTGCCAAAATTGAAAATCGAGCATAAAAAAAAGCCTTTTAAAAGCTGGTAACATAATTTATAATTACCATCATAAATTTTAAACACTTTATGCTTAAGAAACTAGCTTGGTATTACTCCTTCGTGGAGTTAATCAAAGGATTTATTATTACACTTAGGTATGCGTTTAAACCGAAAGTTACGCTTAAATATCCTATGGAAAAGGGTCACTTAAGCCCAAGGTTTCGTGGTGAGCATGCATTGCGTAGATACTCAAATGGTGAAGAATTGTGCATAGCTTGTAAATTATGTGAAGTTATCTGCCCTGCTCAAGCAATAGTTATTGAAGCAGAAGAAAGAGAAGATGGTAGCCGTCGTACTACTCGTTATGATATTGATATGACAAAATGTATATATTGTGGACTTTGTCAAGAAGCGTGTCCTGTTGACGCAATTGTTGAAGGTCCTAATTTTGAGTTTGCGACAGAAACAAGAGAGGAGCTAATGTACAATAAAGAAAAGCTATTGCGTAATGGTGAAATTTGGGAAGAAGCAATAGCTCTTAGATTGAAAAAGGATATATCATATCACTAATGTTAGAAGTTTACAATATTAGACCTCTATTATTCCGGTATCCTCTTATATCATTTCAGTGCTTGATACTTAGATGCGAAAAAAAATGTGTTCACATGCTGGAAAATATTGATCTCCACTTGTTGTGTAAAAGTTTTACTTATGATTAGAATTACTTTTTTAGCAAAACAAAAAGTAGAAGAATATAGCAGTGTAGTTACTGGTTTTGATATACTACAACCAGACCTTTCAAAAGAAGCAATTGCCTTAAGGGTGAATGGTGAGCTGTATGACCTCTCACGTGAAATTGAATCTGATGCAGAGATAGATGTTATACAACTTAATGATGAAGAGGGTTTGAATATAATAAGGCACGATGCTGCTCACATAATGGCTCA
Organism: Wolbachia endosymbiont of Litomosoides sigmodontis; assembly: GCF_013365435.1. GTDB lineage: Bacteria > Pseudomonadota > Alphaproteobacteria > Rickettsiales > Anaplasmataceae > Wolbachia. Next base: position 710,942 of record NZ_CP046577.1, on the reverse strand, counting down.
GGCAGTAAAAGAGCTCTTTCCTAGTACTCAGGTTACTATTGGTCCAACGATTCAGGACGGGTTCTACTACGATTTTGCTGCAGATCACACTTTTACTACAGAAGATTTTGCTGCAATAGAGAAGAAAATGAAAGAAATTATAAAGAGTAACCATAGATTTATTCGGGAAGTTTGGACCCGTAAGCAAGCAATTGATTTTTTTAGTAGTATAGGTGAAAAATATAAGGTCGATATTATCTCTTCTATATCAGAGAGTGAAAGTCTAACTGTTTATAAGCAAGGTGATTTTGTTGACTTATGTCGCGGTCCACACTCTCCTTCAACTGGTAAAGTTAAAGCGTTTAAGCTCATGAAAGTCGCAGGAGCATATTGGCGTGGCGATGCAAAGGGTCCAATGTTGCAGCGAATATATGGTACTGTATGGCGAAACAAAGTTGAACTAAACACTTATCTTAAGCGTCTAAAAGAGATAGAAAAACGTGACCATCGCAAAATTGCTAAGGATATGGACTTATTTCATATTCAAGAAGAAGCTATTGGGCAAGTTTTTTGGCATGAACAGGGCTATATTTTATATAGCATTCTAGAATATTACATAAGGAAAAAATTAGTAAACAATGGCTATACTGAAGTAAAAACTCCTGTCTTAGTCAGCAAGGAGTTGTGGGAAAAATCTGGGCATTGGAATAAGTTTCGTGAAAACATGTTTATTGTTGGCGAGCCTGAGAGTAAAAAACTGGCAATAAAACCCATGAATTGTCCTTGTCATGTGCAAATTTTTAACTCTTATACAAGAAGCTATCGCGATTTGCCAATACGTATGGCAGAACTAGGCATGTGCCATAGGAATGAAAGCTCAGGTTCATTACATGGACTGATGCGTGTGTGCGGCTTTACACAAGATGATGCACACATTTTTTGTACGGAAGAACAAGTTAATTCCGAGACTGTAAGATTTTGTGATCTTTTAAAAGAAGTATATTCAGAGCTTGGGTTCAATAAAATTTCCTTAAAATTTTCAGATCGTCCGAGTGTTAGAGCAGGAAATAATGAAGTGTGGGATAGAGCTGAAAAAGCGCTGCTTGAGGCTGTTAAAAGAACTGGACTCAGTTATGAACTTAATCATGGTGAAGGCGCATTTTATGGTCCAAAGTTAGAATTTATTTTGAAAGATGCGATAGGCAGAAGTTGGCAATGTGGGACGCTACAAGTTGATTTCATTTTACCAGAACGTCTGGGGGCCTTTTATATAGGGGCAGATGGACAAAAGCATCATCCTGTTATGTTGCACAGGGCAATCCTTGGAACTTTTGAACGTTTTATTGGAATTTTAATAGAGCATTATGCAGGAAAATTTCCGCTGTGGCTTGCTCCAACACAACTTGTCATTTTAACTGTCACAAATGAAGCTAACAGTTATGCCATAGAAATTAGTAACGTTTTAAAAGAACAAGGTGTTAGGGTTAAGACCGATTTGACCAATGAGAAAATTAGTTATAAGATACGCTTGCATAGTTCAAATAAGGTTCCTATATTATGGATTGTAGGTAAAAATGAAGTTGCAAGCAAAACTGTGTCAGTGAGAAATTTAGGGTCAGATAAACAGGAATCTTCTTCTTATGAAAAAGCTGCTAAACTGCTACTAAAGAGTATTAATTTAGGTTAAGGGAGTTAAAACTTGCAAGTTAAAAAAAACAGAGTTAATGAGTTTATTGCAGCCAAGGAGGTGCGTTTAGTTGATCATAATGGCGAGATGGTTGGAATTGTATCAATAGAAAGGGCTTTGACATTTGCACAGGATGTAGGTTTAGACTTGGTAGAAGTTGCACCTGATTCGATTCCTCCGGTATGTAAAATACTGAATTATAGTAAGCAAAAGTACGATGCAAAAAAGAAGGCAAGTGAAGCAAAAAAGAAACAGAAAACATTGACTGTAAAAGAAATTAAACTAGGTCCTAATATTGGTGATCATGACTATGAAACAAAGTTGCGTCACGCGAGAGATTTTCTTACACATGGGCATAAAATCAAGGTTACAATGAAATTTAAAGGCAGAGAGCTGATAAATACTGAAATTGGGCTAGAAAAATTAGAACGGCTAATTAGAGATACTCAAGATATTGCTAAAATAGAATTAGCACCTAAACGAGAAGGAAATCAATATTTCTTGGCTCTGGCTGCCAAGTAGCAGGTAGGATTTACTAAGTAAAATCTTTAACTAGTTTTTATTTAAATAAATGACTATATTTTATAATTTTTGTAGCAAGAAAGGGTTCTTGTATTCTTAAATATTGCTACATTTGTGCAAGAAATATTCATATAATCAGTGATGACATTTCTGTGGTGTAAACAGCTAGAGCTCTCTACCATCTCTAGGATTACCCAGACTGTAGAGATAAAGATTTTGTCTACCTAATTTTACTCTAATCTGTATTCTAACATCACTTTTAAATCGCTCGTGTTTAACTTTTATATGCTAAACTACAGTTCATTAAGTTTTTTTTAACTCTTCCTGTTTACCTTTATCTTGTTCATTATAAATTGATCTTGATGTAATATATAAAAACTCCATTTTTTACATATTATGGTGTACTGTAGACTTCTGAAAGTCAAACTAAATTTCTTTTGGATTCTTATTTTCATTTCTTTAATTATAATATTAGTATATCCTTATATCCATACTTTAAACCTGTTTAAATTGATTCTGATTCAATCTAGTTTTTCTACGAAGAGTTGAGGAAGCCAAGTAATTCTTCTTCTCTTCTAAATTTTAGGCGCTTTATTCATGTAATGTCAATGCTCCTCTTTAAAAGCAACATGTTTTTGCTACAGTGTCATATTGTACTTTTTTGCTACAATTATTACAGCATTTAGTTCCTTTTACATATATGCGTTATTTTGCGCTCTCTTCAGCGTTTCTTTTGCTTTTGATTTCGCGACTTTTTTGCCCAATGTTGTTTATAACGTCCCTTTTGCAAGAGGCTAGCAATATTTTGCATAAGAGCTAAGTGCAGCATGTGGCTTTCTTTCTAAGAAGATGATAATTGTCTTCAATATTTTAAATATTTAATTTTTTTGGATCTTCCATATAAATTCTACTGGTGCAGACTTAAGTTATAAATTGAAATAATAGGTTATGTACAAACATCAATTTATATTATTTCAGTGAAACTTAACAAGTTTATCTATAGTTTTAGTAATGATTCTTGGAGTATCTGGAGAAACTTCTAAATTAAGTCTATTTAATTGCTTTACAGCAAACTCGCTATTCTCATTGGCTATAAAGTTACATAAAATGTCTTCTATATTCTTAGTAATATTTTCATACTTTCTCAAAGGATGATTTTGTGGATATCTATTGATGGTTTTGATACTGGAATACTCAATAAAAGCTTGATCTTTAAAAGCAAGTTGTCTCAGTTGTTCTTTGAGTTTTACTTCTTCCTCTTTTGCTAAAAGGCAAGAGTGTATCAGTGATTTTACGATCAAATTTATTGTTTGATGTATCTCAGAGTTTACTACTATGTTGATACTATTCTCTTTTACCACGCAATCATACGTACTTTTTTCATTCTTTAACAGCTTTGTTAACGTTTTACTATTTCGTGAATTGAGTTTTAAATTTTCTTCGCTCATAGGAATCATGATGAAGGTATTTTTATTCACCCTAATGTTGAATTGTGGAGAATTGCTAAAAAAGGAAAACGCTATGTCCTTAGACTCAAGTACATGATTGCATGCAGAAGAAAGAGTACGAGCTATAACGCTACTTGGCACCTTCATTCCGTGTTTACTCAAGTGGTACAATACATTTTCAACATCATGGTACGTGAAGCCTGAACTTTTTAGTAGATCAACAACCTCTATGCTATCTTGTTGTTTATACTCTATCCTCACCTCTTCTGTAAAAAGAGTTTTAGCTGCTACATGTTTATCGAGTACTGTGAAAATTTTAATGAAATCACCTAAATCTTGTTTGTCAACTAGTTCAATAGTAATTAAGTTCTTGCTAACAATTGAAATATTTTTTATCATTTTCCCACTAAAAAAACCCACTAAATGAATTGTATTTTTAATTCATTAAAATTTATTTAAAGCAAATATGATAGTTTTTCATTTGAATGTTACAAGACAATAAAAGCGAGAAAAATCACATAAAATCATCATGAGATGTTACACATTCTTCATATTCATTGCTGCTACTTGTATAAGTTGTTACATCAATTTTATCATAATTGATACTTAACATATCATCTAACTTTCCTTCCTTTTCAAGGTTCATCAATTTATCATATCCAGCAATATGGTGTACATAATCGCCGTTTTCATCAACAATAAAAATTTGCGGAACTGTTCTAACATTATATTTTGACTTTATGTCATTAAACAAATCTGGCTTTTCAAGCACGCTAATTTCTTCATATTTTATACCTTTTTCATCCAATAATTCCTTTGCTTTCTTACAGAATGGACAATACTGCTTTATATATATGACAACCTTTCCGTTAGCATTCACAATTTACCTCCTAAAGTTTCTAAAATACAGTTATTATAGTAATATACAAGAAACATATAAAATATCAAATTGTTATGAAAATTATTTATGATTGCGAGCGAGGAACAGAAAATAACGTAGCATTAACCTTTGGAAACTTCGATGGCATTCACTTAGGACATAAGTTAGCAATTTCTACTTTAAAAAAGATAGCACAAGAAAGAGGATTACCCTCCGCGATCTTAACTTTTGAACCTCATCCATCGACTGTTTTATTTAATAAGAATAACTTTGAATTGATAAATCAGAAACAAAAAAAGGAATTAATCAGCAGCTATGGTATAGATTACTTATACATTATCAATTTTAATAAAGATTTTTCTCAAATCAGCTGTGATGACTTTATCAGCAAGATTTTGGTAGATAAGTATAACACTAAACACATAATTGTCGGAGAAAGTTGTACTTTTGGTCATAAACGATTGGGCAATACACTAACCTTAAGGAAACATTCTGAAACGTATGGATACTCCTTGACTGAATTAGAATTATTAACAATTGGTAGAGAAATTTGCTCTTCTTCTTCAATTAGGGAGCACATGCAAAAGGGCGAAATAGAAATTGCTAATAAGTTACTTGGCAGGCCTTATCAAGTTTCTGGTACTGTAATGAAAGGTGCGCTTAGAGGTAGAAAAATCGGATTCCCAACTATAAACATTCCAATAGAGGATCGGATGATAAAACCTAAGTTTGGTACATATTATGCTAAGGTGGCATTTACCTCTTTAGATGTTATTTCAGTACGTAATGCTGGAATTTGTAGATCCCAGTGTCAAAGGAATGGAATAACAGAAGATTTTGCAAAAGATTCATTCCCTAATAAGGTTCCAAATTGGCTGTACGGAGTAGTCAACATTGGTATGAGGCCTACGTTTAAGGATTTAAAAAAGCCCATAGCAGAAATGCACATATTCAATTTTAATGAAGACGCATATGATTGTAAGGTTAATATACAACTTTTAAAGTTCATAAGATCGGAAAAGAGGTTTCTTAGTGTTGACGAATTAACAAAACAGATAAATCATGATATATTTGAAGCTTATCGGTTAGGGACGGATTTATGAAAAAACTATGCTTGATTGTTATACTTATTATAGTATTAACAGATCAGGCAAGCAAGCTTTATATAAATTCATTGATTGATGAGGGAAAATCAATTGAGGTTTCCAGATTTATAAAATTAGTTGAAGTATGGAACTCAGGCATTAGTTTTGGAATGTTCAGCACCTTACCATATAACGGTCTTTTTTTTTCAGCGTTCTCAACACTAATAGTTAGTGTACTTGCATACTTGGTTTATAAGTCTAATGATAAATTAACTTGTCTTGGTTTTTCTTTGATGATTGGTGGAGCAATAGGAAATGTGGTTGACAGGATTTACTGGGGAGCTGTATATGACTTCATATATTTTCATATTGGCAATTGGTGCTGGCCAGCTTTCAATTTAGCAGATTTATATATAGCTTGTGGAATGTTTACATTATTATATAAATGGTACATATATGATAGGCTTATTTCCAAGTAAAGTTGAGGAATAAAATCATTGTTTTGAGTTCAACTATATTAGATAAGAATAATGCTTAATAAGTTTTTTAGTTTTTTTATATTGCTTATATTTTTTCCCGTTTGTCTAATTGTCCTGAAAGCTGAAAGTGTAGAATATAACGCAAAGCATGTTAAACTTAGCAATGGATTAGATGTTTATGTTGTACCTAATCATCGAATTCCTGCTGTTCTACATGCAGTAATATATAAAGTTGGAGGAATGGATGATTTAATCGGCAAAACAGGACTGGCTCACTATTTTGAACATTTAATGTTTAAAACTATAGGAAAGTTTAAAGACATAGAATCTACTATGAGCAGTATCGGGGCTCAATTTAACGCTGGTACGACTAAAGAATATACTATTTACTACGAATTGGTCCTCAAAAAAGATTTACCACTGGCAATGGAAGTCGAAGCAGACAGAATGGGCAACTTTAATGTTACTCAAGACAAAATAGATAGGGAAAAAAACATTGTGCTGGAAGAAAGAAAGATGAGATTTGACAATCATCCTAGCAATTTATTATGGGAAGAAATGAATAGTGCATTTTACCGTACTGGCTATGGTAGACCTGTTATTGGCTGGGAAAATGATATTAAAACTTACAATCAGGATGATATAACAAGGTTTCATGATAATTATTATCACCCAAATAATGCAATACTACTGGTTGTTGGTGATGTTGAATTTGATGAAGTAGTGAGATTAGCGAAAGAAAAATATGGAGAAATTAAAGCTAAGCCAGTAATTAGATATTACCCAAATCAGGATCCAGTACATAATGCAGATTTATCAGTAACTTTAGAAAGCACTAAAGTAAAAGAACCAGTGTTATATTTTCGTTATCGTGTTCCTTTATTTAAGCATATAAGTGAAACCTCTACTGTTGATTTGGCAGTTAATATTTTAGGGAGTGGCAAATCTAGTAAACTATATAAAGATTTGGTTCTAGATAAAGACATAGCAGTGTCGGTCTCTGCTTATTATGATAGTTTAACTTTTAGTGATGGTTATATTGATATTAAAATAACTCCAAAAAGCGGAGTAAGTTTAGATGTCGTTGAAAGAGAGCTAGATAGTGCTATTAATTACTTTATTTCTGAAGGAATAACGAATGAGGAATTGCAAAGCACAAAGTATAGGTACAAGGCAGCACAGCTTGATAATCTATCGAGCTTAACTGATATAGCATTTTTCTATGGTTCACATCTAGCGCTTGGTATTCCACTTGATGAAATAGATATTTCATATAGTAAAATTGATGATGTTAATTTAGAAGATGTGAATAGTAAAATTCGCACCATCTTTTCTGCTAATAAGTTGGTTGGTCGTTTGCTACCAATAAGGGGGTAATGATGAAGATAAGTAAATTTGTGTTTCTGTTTTTTTTCTGTCTAGGCTTTAATTTACAAGCAAGTGGTAACTTAAATATAGAAAAGGTCACTACTAGGAAGGGGTTTAAGTTTTTATTCGTTGAAAACCGCGATTTACCAAAGGTTTCACTGAATATATCATTTAAAGATGCAGGTTACGCGTATGAGAACGTAGATAAACAGGGACTCACTTGGTTCACTTCTCTTGCAATTCAAGAAGGAGCGGGCAAAAATGATGCCAGGGATTTTGCAAAAAGTCTTGAAAATAAAGGAATTAATTTAAATTTCATTGCTGATTTGGAAGCATTTAGGGTTTCGTTAAATACTTTATCTGAAAATTTAGAGGATGCAGTTTCGTTGCTAAGCGATGCTATAATGCGCCCTAAGATTGACCAAGAAGGATTGAATAGAACTTTCGAGAAAGCCAAAGTTAATTTTAATAATCTTGAAAAAAATCCTTATTTTGTTGCTGAAAAAAAAATGAGTGTATTATTGTTTAAAAAACATCCTTACTCAAAAAGTGAATATGGAACTCTTGACACTGTAATGAGCTTTACTAGAGATGATGTTTTAGCATACGTAAAGCGTAATTTCGCTAAAGATAATATAGTTATCAGTGTTGTTGGTTGCACAACAAAGGAAGAAGTTAGTACACTACTGGATAAATACTTATACAAACTACCATTAAAGAGATCAAAAGTTGAAAAAATGCCTATAAGAAACGATTTTGGTCCTGCAGAAAGTAAAAACATTTTTATGGATATACCGCAGAGTGTAATATTTTTTGCTCAAAAAGGTATATCTTATGAAGATCCTGATTATTACAACGCTATCGTCTTAATTAATGCTCTTGGTGGTATGGGACTGAACTCAATATTAATGAGAGAGCTGAGACAAAATTTGGGTATTACTTACAGTATTTTTGCGCGTGTTATTCCCAATAAACATGGTAATGCTATAGTTGGAAATATGAGTACTGATAGTTCTACTGCTGGCAAGGCTATATTAGCAGTAAAAGATACATTGAATAGAATAAAAAAGAAAGGAATTGATGAACAATTATTCAAAGATGCTAAAATTAGTTTAGTAAACAACCTTACCTTTTTTTTATCTAGTAATACAAATACAGCAATGCTATTAGATGATACGCAAATAAATGATCGTGATATTAACTACATAAATAGTTATGTGGATATCATTAATTATGTTAAGCTAGAGAAAGTAAATGAATTAGCGAATTCTTTATTGGATCCTGACAATTTATTTTTTGTTGAAGTCGGAAGAAATACTTAAAGTGAATGGTTACTACAATATAGGTAAATTTTTAACTATATATCCTTATGGCTTTAAATATATAGTTAATTTAACGTTCAGTGAAGATAATATAAAAAAAGTGCTCTAATAGGTTCATTAATAATGATATTGTCTATTATCAACACGAGCATATTTATGATTATTAATACCAATTTTTATTTTTAGTGGTCAAAAAATAACACTGCAGAGTTATGTAATTGTGAAGTGAGAAAGAAAGATGATAAATTATCATAAAGCGCTTTCAAGCAAAGCAATTATATTATAGACTTTATTACGTAAAATGTTCTGTTTTATATAATAATCAAAGTCTCTTAATAAGAGTGAGCTCAATTTTTAGAATTACTGAACCTATGGGATAAAAATTTTATCCACCTAATTTTACTTTAACCTATGCTCTAACACCAATTCCCACTGTATAAGAAACCGGAGAGAGATAATAGTGGAAAAGAAGGTCGTATTTATTGAATAAGTTGAAGTGTAGATATAAAAAAACCCTAATGTTACATTTAAAGAAATGAGAGTAGTAATCCAGAAAAAATTTTGCACAATAAAATCTATAATACAATTGCTTTGCTTGAAAGCGCTTCGTGCAGATTTATTATCTCTCTTTCTTACTCTGCGATTAGGTAATTCTGTAATATTACTTATTTGACCTACTAACAATCAGAATTAGTACGAGTCAGAAACGCTATAGCTGCCACAATTCAGAAGGTTGGCTAAGTTTATCAAGTAGTTTTTTTGCATTCTATAGAACACAAAATTTAATGAGAGAAGCTACGAGTACCAGTGAAAAACATAGCAATTTTACTTTCATTTGCAATTTTTATCACATCTTGATCTTTCAGTGAGCCACCAGGCTGAATTATGGCTGTGATTCCATGTTTTACACTTTCTACTATACTATCTGTGAATGGAAAAAATGCATCTGAAGCAAGCACAGCACCATTACACTTTTTATCCGCCTTTTTCACGGCAATATTCACACTATCTATTCTGCTTGTTTGTCCTGCACCGATACCAATAGCACAACCGTCTTTTGCTATAACTATTGCATTAGATTTTACATGTTTACATATTTTCCAAGCAAAGATGAGATCTTCTTTTTCTTTTTTCGTTGCAGAGTATTCTGTTACTTGACTCATCTCTTCTATTTTTATTGCGTAGCTATTATTTTCTTGTATTAAAAACCCACCAATAATATTTTTAATTTGATATTTCGTATTTTGCTGAAGAGATCTATGAATCATCACTCTTAGATTTTTCTTTCTTTGCAAAATTTTTAGTGCCTCATCACTGACTGATGGTACTATCACTACCTCCAAGAATATACTGCTTAATTTTTCTGCTAGCTTTAAATCTACCTCACGATTTAAAGCAACTATGCTGCCAAAACTGCTTATCTCATCACATGATAGAGCTTTTTTATATGCTTCTAAAACATTATTACCAACGGCAGCACCACATGGATTATTGTGTTTAATTATCACTGCTGCAGGTTCTTCAAACTCAGAAATTATGTTGAGCGCAGATTCTATATCTACTATGTTATTATAACTTAACTCTTTTCCATGTATTTTTTCCAGTGGATATTTAGTAAATTGATTACTATAAAATGCGGCTTTCTGATGAGGATTTTCACCGTACCTTAATTCTTGTGCCTTATTTCCATATAGAACAAAAAACTCTGGTAATTTGCTACTTCTACTCTTAGATAAAAACCAACTATAAATATTAGAATCGTAGTGTGTAGTAAGAGCAAATGCCTTAGTTGCCAAGTATTTTCTATATTCTAATGTTATTTTATTGTTATTTTTTATCATTTCAGCTTTCAATGCTTCATAGTCCTGAACACTGGAAATGACTGAAGTAAAATGAAAGTTTTTTGCTGCAGCTCTAATTAAAGCCACTCCGCCAATATCTATTTGCTCTACGATTTGTTCTTCACTTGACTCATTATTAACTGTTTCCCAGAATGGATATAAATTAATTATAAGCAGATCTATAGATTCAATTTCTAGATCCTGCATTTCCTTTTTGTGCTTTTCTCGATTACAGAGTATTCCTCCATGGATTTTAGGATGTAGAGTCTTTACTCTACCACCTAATATCTCTGGAAATTGTGTATAATCGGAGATTTCCCTTGTCTTTATCCCTGCATTGCACAGCACTTTATATGTATTTCCTGTTGAAAGAATCTCTATTTGTTGCTGCACTAAAAATAGTGCAAGATTGATTATATTTGTCTTATCGTATACTGATATTAAAACTCTTTCAATCTTCACTTTTATGTAGAAAGTTTTTTAAAGATTATACATAAAAAAAGTGATTTGGCTATAGCTATATTACTCACAAATGAATGACCTCTTGCCTTTTTATATATACAGTTCCTATATTTGAACATGAAGCTTAATGTTTATTATACTTACATAAGCAAAGTTTGGTGGATGTTTTTCATTATACTAGCGCGAGCAATTACTTTTTCTTCACCAGTATCCATATTTTTAATCTTTAAAGTTTTACTGCCTAATTCTTCATTGCCAAAAATTAACACAGCCTTAGCATTTACTTGACTTGCTTTTTTCATTCGCTTTTTAAGCACTCCATTATACTCACAAATTACATATAAACCATTCCTGCGCAATTTATTTGCAAGTATCAAAGCATACTCTCCAGCCTCTTTGCCAATAGGGACTAAGCAAATAGGTCTCCTTTCTTTCACGGAATAGTTAATTAATTCCATTATGCGCTCAATGCCACCTGCAAATCCTATTGCTGGAGTATATTTTCCACCTACTGAAGATACCAAATTGTCATATCTCCCACCTGCAAAGACCGCTCCTTGTGCGCCCAAACTCTCTGTAATAAATTCAAACACTGTGTGGCAATAATAATCTAGTCCTCGAACTAATTTATTGTTTACGGTATAAGGTATATCGAGAGCTGTTAATCCGTTTAATATTTGCTCAAAAAAATCTAAGGATTCTTTTGTATAATAATCACTGATTTTGGGTGCATCAAAGATTATCAATTTATCTTTTTCATCCTTGGAATCTAATATTCTGAGTGGGTTTTTAATTAATCTATTTTGGCTAATCTCTGATAGGTCATTTTGAAACTTTTTAAAGTACGATGTTAAAACTTCTCTATACTTAACCATTGTTTCACTGCTACCCAAAGAGTTAATTTCTAGTCTTACATTCTTGTCGATATTAAATTCAGTTAACAAATGCTGAGCGAGTGATATCACTTCAATATCAGCTTTTGGATCTTTTACACCCAAAAACTCAAAATTTATTTGGTGAAATTGCCTTTGTCGTCCCTTTTGTGGTCTTTCATAGCGAAACGCAGGTCCTGTTGAAAATAATTTTATTGGTGTTTGCAGTTTCTTTTCAATAAATAGCCTAACAATCGCTGCAGTTAACTCTGGACGTAGAGTTATGCTCTTCCCTCCTTTATCGTTAAAAGTATACATCTCTTTATTGATAATGTCAGAACTATCACCTAAAGTTTTCGTAAAGACTTCTGTATATTCAAATATTGGGGTTTGTGCAGGTAAAAAGCCATAAAAACTTGAGATTTTGTTTGCTATCTGTTGAATGTATTTAAACTTATACCATTCATCAAATAAAAGATCCTTCATTCCTCTGGCTGTTTGATTAGTCATAACATAGTCTCTATACCTGAAACTTCTGGTATGTGATAACACAGCATATTTTGCACTCCTTGCTTTAGGGTAATTGCAGCACTTGGGCATCCAGAACAAGCTCCTTGCAATTCAACATAAACTATTCCATCTTTATAGCCGCGAAATTTGATATCGCCGCCATCTTGAGTGACTGCAGGTTTGATGTAATTTTCCATCAACTCTTTTATTCTATTTACAATTTCTATATCATTTTCATCAAAAAATTCCTCATCAGGTATGTTATTGTCACTCCCTCCCTTTCTATCTAATGCCTTCCCGCCAGAGGTAAAGTGATTCGTGACCGTAGTTAAAATTTCCACTTTTAATATATCCCAACTAATTTCATCAGATTTTGTTACTGAAATAAAATCATGGCTAAAAAATACTCTTACCACATGTTCTATTTGAAAAAGATCTGCTGCTAATTTGGAATTTTTTACTTCATCTTGATTTGAAAAATCAGCAGTCTCCCTTTCGTCTAAGATTGTAAACCCAGGAAGGAATTTTAGCGTGTTGGGGTTTGGTGTTTCTTCAATTTGAATGAACATGTTATTTACTATGATGATTATAATTGTTACTATTTAATCACAAAGTGATAAAAAAATATACATGTTATTCATTTTTTTGGTTTATAACAATTACTTTATCCTACATAGTGTTGTTGTATTTTCTTTCTTTGTGACAAAAAGAAATAACATAAATTTCATGATAATTCTATACTAAGTAAATTTTTGAATGAATTCTACAGTGATAGAAGTCACATTAAAAATTATACTGGTAATAATATGTCTATAGAGAGACATTAAAATACTGTAGCCAATACCAATTCTTATTTTTAGTAGGTCAAATAAGTGACACTGCAGAGTTGTGTGATTGTGGAGTAAAAAAAAAGATAATAAATTGTCCAAAGCGCTTTCAAACAAAGCAATTCTATTATTATTTTTATTATATAAAATATTCTGTTTTATATACAATCAAAGTCTCTTAATAAGATTGAGCTCAGGCTAGTATAGTGGTAGGTATATAACCTCGATATTCTTAAGTACATTTGAATTCTTTGATTTATGTCAAGTAGCACAATTTATGATAAGAAAGGCTTCTTGTGTTCTTAAATATTATGACATGTATTCAAGAAATATATTCATACAATCAGTGTTCACACATTCGGTGCAAATAAGCTAGGACGCGCTCTCTATATTTTAGAATTAACTGAACTATAAGGATAAAAATTTTATCTACCTAATTTTACTTTAATTGATGTTTTTAACACCATTTTTAAACCGCACGCATTCAACTTTACTAATGTGTGCCAAAATTGCAATTTATTAAAGAAAAATGACTCTTAAATTTAGGCTATTCACCAATAACCTCATTAGATTTTTTTAACTCTTCCTGTCTACCTTTATCTTGTTCATTATAAACTAGCCTTTTTTGCATACTTAAAATGTACTGTAGTCTTGTTGACATTCAGCCAAATTTTCCCCTTAATTCTTATTCTCATTTCTTTAATGTAAGATTCAGATTTTCTTGTATTATACTTCAACTTATTCAAATTTACTTAGATTCAATTTGATTTTGCTATGATGTTGAGAGGAGTAAACAATCTTTTTTCTCTTATAAGTTTTAGCGCTTTATCTATGCAGTTAGTGCTGTTTTTAAAATGCAACATCTTTGCTACGGCTATTATACTTGTTCTTTTGCTGCAATTATAGTATTTAGTTTTTTATCACATATGCGTTGTTTCGTACTTACTTCAGCACTTTTTTATTTATTATATAACTTTTTTATCCGATAATTCTGATTTTAATGCCATTTAATCCTCGCTATTTTACTTGCCTAAGTGTGCTTCTTTTTTATTATTATCTATCTTCGTTTCTTATACAGTGAGAATTGTGATGAGCATTAAAAAAGATCGGAAAAAACATCAATATTTAAGGTAATAAATGTTTACCTTTTTCTAGGTTATCAAAAAATTTAATGACGAACTTCTCTATGCATCTAGTTTAAGTTTGCTTTAATACTTAAATATTTTGCTATTTTTGTATAATATGTTATTATAAGTATATATTTTTGTAATTGTGTTATTATTTATTTAATAAAGTATTAGTATAATCTATTAACTAGATTAAGTGGAGAAATTTGAATGAGCAAACTACCGAACAATGCGAAAATAAGTAAGTCTCAAGTTACTCAGTGGGAAGTAGTAAAAAATTGTGAATATGCTGATAACTGTTTATCAAAAATAATGACTTTATATGTCATCAAAATGGCTAAACTATCAGATTTTTATACGAGCGACGAACCTAAAATCAACACTATTTTAATAAGAGTAAGTATGACAAGTGAAAATGTATTTTTAAATAGGGCTGCTACTATTGAAATCGTGGAAGATATTTTCCCATATAAGTTCAACAGTAGGAAGAAAAATAATATATCAAGATTAGAAGACCTGTACAGTTATTTGTGCTCTATTGTTGGCAATAGTCTTCCAAAAGAAATGCTTGAAAGTCTAGTAAGGGAATATAAGGATGCTGTTAACTTATTTAAAGCAATTACCTAATTGTGAACGCAATATTTTAAAAACTTTGTTCTCTATTTTAGAAACGCCGCTCTTAAGGCTTTTATCTATCAAGCATATGGTAAACAGATATATCTGTTGTTTTTTTGTAACATCAATAGTTAAAGTGCCAGGAGTAATTGTGACTGAATTGGCGAACAATGCAATGCTCATGTCGTTGTGTCCTTTGTATTTCTTTAGGATGATTATCGGCTCAAGTTTAAGTTTAGCTTGCACTACCTTTTTTGTTACGTAAACACTTGATAGAATAACTTGGTATGTTAACCATAGTATATAGCTTAACAATTTGCAAAACTGCAGTCTATTTGTATCATTTAAGATCTGACTGAGAACGCTTTCAGCATCCATTAACCGTTTAAGGATAAATAGCGTAAACATAGAGGAAAATATTCCACAAAAAATAAAAAACAGCTCAAAATAACCAGACAATATGGTCCATAAAGAAAATAAAATTAAAAAGGATAGAGAAAAAAACTTGATTTTTTGCCTAAGGTTCATGTTCTGTAATATAATCTGAATGATTTTTAAAGAAAAGATAATAATGACTCTACTCCCGAAAAATTGAAGAGAAAATTGACCACTCTTATGAATTGAGGACGATAAAGTACCTGACCATTGATGTTGGTGAGTCATGTACATTTTGTTAAAGCATAACAATAATTAGTAATATCAGCTTCCACTATACGAAGAACGGATAGATAATAATGGGGAAGAAGCTATACCGATGGGTAAATAAATAGCGGTGGTTAAATGATGTTAAAATCAAAATTATTAGATAAAAAAAGTAGTAAAATTAGCAAAAAGAGTGCTGAAGAAAGTGCGAGATAACGCATATGTTGCAATAGTACTAACTGCATGAATAAAACACTAAAATTTAAAAGAGAAAAAAACTCTTTGCTCCTTTAACGTCGTAGAAAAATTAGGTTAGAGTTAATTTGAATAAATTGAAGTATGGGTATAAGAAAATCCTGATATCACTATTAAGATCAATTCATAATGAACAAGATAAAGATAAATAAGAGGAGTTTAAAAAAACTTAATGAGGGTATTGGTAAATATATTGGACAAGAGTTATTCATCTTTCATGAATCGCGATTTGGCACACGCTCGAAAGTTAGATATTGGTAGTTTAAAAGGGACATTAGAGACAAGTTAAAGTAAAATTACGTAGAAAAAATTTATTTCTTCATTTTTATAGATTGTGCTGGTTGATATAAGTTAAAAATTAAATATACTTAAAGATATTGAAACTATATATTCATCACTGTGCTTACCAGAGCTCAATCTTATTGAGGAACTTTGGTTGTATATAAGACAAAACATTTTGTGTAATGAAGTCTGTGATATAATTGCTTTGCTTAAAAATACTTTGTGCAGATTATTACCTCTCTTTTTGCTACGCAATTAGATAACTCTAAATATCACTTATTTGATCCACTAATTAATGAGAATTGATATAACGTCCTTTTAAAATCATCAGTATCTAACTTTTGAGTATGTGCAAAATTGCGATTCATCAAAGATGAATAACTCTTGTTTAATATATTTACCAATACCCTCATTAAGTTTTTTTAAACTCCTCTTGTTTATCTTTATCTTGTTCATTATGAATTGATCTTGATGGTGATATCAGGTTTTTTTATATCAGTACTTTAACTTGTTCAAAGTAACTCTAATCTAACTTAATTTTTTACAATGTTAAAGGAGCAAACAGTTTTTTTTCTCTTTTAAATTTTAGTGCTTTATTATTATTTATCTGTTCCTCGTATAGTGGAAATTAGTATGACAACTTTTGTACATCAGATTTTATATTGAGGAAAAATTATATCTTGAAAAAATTAATTTTTAGTGCTATGAAAAACTGTAACTTCTATGTTCAAAACTTTTATACCGATTATGAATGTGAAAAATGGGAAAGTACACAGTGCTAAAGTGAAATTACCAATATTTCTTGATTATCAATCTACTACTAAAGTAGATCCTCGTGTTTTAAAGGTGATGATGCCTTATTTTGGTGAGTTCAGTAATGCACATTCTCGTAGCCATTCGTTTGGTTGGGCTGCTGAGGAAGTAGTGGAAAAGGCGAGAAGGCACATTGCTGATCTGGTAAATGCCGATAGTAAGGAAATTATCTTTACCTCAGGTGCAACTGAGTCAAATAACATGGCAATCAAGGGTGTTGCTCACTTTTATAAAAATAAAGGAGATCATTTAATAACTGTTTGCACAGAACATAAGTGCGTTCTGGATTCTTGTCGGCATCTGGAGAGTGAAGGCTTTAAGGTTACATATTTGCCTGTTAAGCAAAATGGAATTATAGATTTGTCTAAACTTGAAGAGGCAATAATTGATAGAACAATTCTTGTTTCAGTAATGATGGTAAATAATGAAATTGGAGTAATTCAGCCTATAAAAGAAATTGGTTCAATATGCAGAAAGCATAACGTGTTTTTCCATACAGATGCTGCTCAAAGTTTTGGAAAAGTTTCAGTAGATGTAAATGAAATGAACATTGATCTAATGAGCATTACTAGCCACAAAATTTATGGGCCTATGGGAATAGGTGCGTTGTATATTCGTAGAAAAAATCCTCGTGTTAGGCTGACGCCATTGATTAATGGTGGAGGGCAGGAAAGGGGTATGCGTTCTGGAACAGTTCCAACCCCACTTGTAGTTGGTTTTGGTGAAGCAGCACGTATTGCTAAAAAGGAGATGAAAAAAGAGGCAACTAAATTAGAAAAGTTAAGGGATATTTTGTACAATAAAATAAAAGAAGCATTTCCTGATGTTGTTTTAAATGGTGATTATGAGAATAGAATTCCAGGAAATTTAAACTTAAGTTTTCCCTATGTTGAAGGTGAATCTCTCATCATGGCAATCAAGGATTTGGCAGTAAGTTCTGGTTCTGCATGCACATCTGCATCTCTTGAACCTTCCTATGTTATACGATCCCTGAATAGTGGTAATGGCCTTGAGCATTCATCAATTAGATTTGGCCTTGGCCGATTTACGACTAAAGACGAAATTTTATATGCGGCAGATCTTATTGCTAAAAATATAGAGCGGCTAAGAGAAATGAGCCCACTTTGGGAAATGGTGCAAGAAGGAATGGATTTAAACACTGTAAAATGGGACTCTCATTAAATTTTATGGTGAATATCTGTTTAAAATAGGTGGCAAACAAAGGTAAGATATGTTGTAGTAGTAATTTTTTTTATATATGTAAATAACCTTTCTGAAAAAGCTTTATGAAATTAGCAATTTTTTAAATTGCTTTCTTATTAAGCACAAATTGTGTTATTGTAACAAGATAAGGTAGATCCTGTCTTGCAAATAAAAGATAAATATAAGTATCACCTATAGACTAATTAAAGTAGAGAGTTTTCTCAAGGTTATATAGGACAATCCCATTTACGAAAGAGCCTTGATCTAGTTATCGGGTGATGATTTGGTATTGTATTACCCAAGATGGGAAGATAAAAAACTGGATTTATCTAATAGTCATAAAACACTTGGTAAAGTGGGTGCTATTTATAGAGGCTATTGTCGTAAAATTTACTTAGCATAGATAATGTACTATATGCAATAAGTGAAAATCAACGTTATATGAAAAAAGGAGTTAAAGTGTTTGATAAGAGAAAATTTTACAACTTTTAATGATAGACTGGTAATTTGAACTTTAGACGACTGTTTGTACTTACTGAACATAGAGAATGATAGTACAGTTGGTCCTATCATAAGTCATGTCATGATGATAGCAATTAAGCAACAAGGTCAAATTACGTGTATTTCCTGTAATTATGCGTGATAAGCTCATAGTTTAGTTTTTCAAAATGGAAAGTTAGTATCTTTCATTTAAAGATGGGAAAAGGTTGTGATCTTATGCGAATTCTCATTATTATTAGATTAAATAAGTGGCATTGCAAAGTTGTTTAATTGCGGTGTGAAAAAGGGAGGTAATAAATTTATACAAAGCGCTCTCAAGCAAAGTATTGTATTACAGACTTTATTATGTAAAATGTTCTGCTTTATGTAGAACCAAAGTCTCTCAATAGGATTGAACTCAGGTAGGTATATAATCTCAATATCTTTAGATGCATTTAAATCTTTTGACTTGTTTTACTAGCGCAACCCATGTCAAGAAAGACTTCTTGTGTTCTTAAATATTGCAATATTTATTTAAAAGATATATTCATATAGTCAGTGTTAACATTTGGTACAAATAAGTTAGAACTCTCTCCATTTTTATGATTAACTGCACTGTAGAGATAAAAATTTTGTCTACCTAATTTTACTTTAACCTGTGTTTTAACGCTCTTTTAAAACCATTAATGTCCAATTTTTAAATAGGTGAAAAATTGCGATTTATCAAGGATAAATAACTCTTATTTATGATACTTACCAATAGTCTCATTAAATTTTTTTACTCTTTCTTCCTACTTTTATCTTGTTCATTGTAAATTGATCTTGATGTAATATATGAAAACTTCATTTTTACATATTACTGCAGGCTTACTGACATTCAAGCTAAATTTTTCCTGAATTCTTATTCCCACTTCTTTAATGGTAACATTAGGTTTTTTTTGTATCTATACTTTAACTTGTTTAAATTGACTTAGATTTAAATCTAATTTTTCTATGAAATTAAAAGAGGTGAACAATTTTTCTTCTTTTCTGAATTTAAAATATTTTATCCATTTTACTACAGCTAGTATACTGTGTTTTTTTGCTGCAATTATAGCATTTAGTTCTTTTGTACATATATGTTATTTCGCACTTTCTTCGGTGTTCCTTTTACTGATTTCACAACTTTTTTATTTGATAACTTTGGTTTCAACGCCATTTAAACCTTGTTACTTTACTTACTTCAGTTAAATCTTCTGAACAAGAGTTATTTTCCCTCGATAAATCACGATTTTCATACATTTAAAAGTTGGACACTAATGGTTTTAAAAGAACGTTAAAACACAGGTTAGAGTAAAATTAGGTAGACAAAATTTTTATCTCTATAGTGCAGTTAATCATAAAAATGAAAAGAGTTCTAACTTATTTGTACCAAATGTTAACACTGACTATATGAATATATCTTTTAAATAAATATTGCAATATTTAAGAATACAAGAGGTCTTTCTTGACATGGGTTGCGCTAGTAAAATAAGTCAAAAGATTTAAATGCATCTAAAGATATTGAGATTATATACCTACCTGAGTTCAATCCTATTGAGAGACTTTAGTTCTACATAAAGCAGAACATTTTACGTAATAAAGTCTGTAATAAATACTTTGCTTGAGAGCGCTTTGTGTAAATTTATTACTTCTCTTTTTTACACCGCAATTAAACAATTCTGCAGTATCACTTATTTAACCTATTAACAGTAAAAATTAGTATTATAAGTGACCTTCTACAATATTTTAGATACTCAATTTACAGATGTTACACCTTACTACGGTAGTAAAGCGTAATATATTAATAGCAACAAATAACTCTCTGTTGTTGCTGTTGATACAGAATTAGGAAATCTTTTGTGATCACCAGCTTATGCAAGCAAAAAATATCAGTGATATGATTATGTGGGGTATATCAAGGGAGCGGTTGCCTACAACATCATATAAAGATATGAATAGTAACAAATTTTTTATGATAAACTCAAAAAATGAGATTATGAAAATTGTGCTCACTGATGGTCAGTGATTTGGAATACTAACTTAGTAGTGAATGATGAACTAAAAGATTGCCTATTATGTTAGGCCAATATTATAAGTAATAAGGAAATCATGTTTCTATTAAATCAGGAATCTAGTTTGATAAAGAAAGTAGTCAGTATTTTGGAAGGTATGTGTACCATCTTTCTGTAACTGATTTCACAGTTAGAAATTATTGCTTTATGACTGAGAAGAAAAGATTTATATAGATGTATTGATTTAAGTATCAGCGCATGAAATGCTGCAGGTAGCAACAAGGCAATGATGTTTTTACTATAGCGCTAGTACAACCTTATACTGGACTACTAATTAAGCAGCATAAGTTACTTTAGTTATGTCTTAACTATATTGATAATTGACAGCTGCATTTTTACGCAAGTCATCTAATAGTAAGTTGCTTTGTGTTATAATCTTTTGTTGATATATTTGTTGTTTAAGTGCTTCTGTATCTACTGTGTTATCTTTGATATCACATAACATCATTAACCTTACAGTGCTATTTTCTCTGGATTCTATTATTTCGTTTACACTTGTTTTTCTAAATAAAGCCTGTAAATTAGGATTTAAATCCCGCATTTTTATTTCAAATTCTTTTGCGTTTGGCAAATTAAGATTATTTGCCACTTCATTAAAGTTTAAGCAATTAACTTCTTGTTTTTTGAGATTATCTAATAAATTTTCTGAGTCTTTTACTACAATCTGTTTTAATTTTAGAGTGCTTTCCATCATTGCATGATCAAGTTGTACTTTATCTATTGCTTTTACAATAGAATAACCATCACTGGAACTAACTGGACCTGCTATGTCGCCAGTTTCGAGTCTTTCTAAAATGCTCTTGAGGTTGCTTTTTAATTGATTTAAATTAACAGTTACTTTACGCATCTTTATTGGAGCTTCTGGAATGAAGGTGTTATTACTATTCCTTAATTTTTCCATTAAATCTCCAGCTATACTGTAGATATTTACGTCTTTCTGATTGGGAATTATAAACTCTTGGAACGTGATAAGATAATCTGGCTTTTCTATTTGTCTTTTTGCGTCGTTTACTTCCTTGTCGCTTATTTTAATGAATAGCATGATTCTTGCTTCGATGATTTTGCCCCACAAAAGCTGGCATTCTATTTGCTTTTTTAAGATGTTAAGGTCTATATTATGCCCTTTTACGTATTGATCAATTTCATTATCCTTGATTTTAAAACTTTGAGTTAGGAATAACACGACAGCGTTGCTTAACTCTTCATCACTTAATTTTATATTTAATCTTTGTGCTTCGTTGCTAATGATAGCTTCATCTATTAGCTGCTTCAAAATTTGAAGCTTTAGTTCATTTTTATTAACGCCATGAGCACCGAATAATGAATGTATCAAATTAATGCGTTTTTCAATGTCTAAATTTGAAATTGGCTCACCATTTACATCTGCAATAATCTCAATTTTAACTGCAAGCAACTTGATTGGTAATATTATCAATAATAAAATCAGCATTTTGTGCATAAGCAAGGTTATTTAGTTCGTAATCAATTCTATAATAAATATTAAGTTAATACTAGCCAACATGGGGAATTTTAAAGATTCTTTGTAAGATAGATATATTTGATTTCTTAATATAGCGTTATTGTATTGCTATAAATTAGCAAAGCAAATAAAAATTTTTAGCATTTTAAAATTAGGTATTTTGCTTCTTTGAAGGTAACATTGTTGAGAGATAAACCATTTATATATGATGAACATAGATGAAACTATTTTTTCTTTATCAACCGTCTTTGGTAAGTCAGGAATTGCAGTAATTAGGATTTCAGGTGATCGTGCGCTTAAAGCTTTAAATCATTTTCATGTTAAGAAAGATATTAAACCCAGGTTTGCTACTTTGGTTGATCTGTATGATAGTACAGGTCAATTGATTGATAATGGAATAGCAATTTATTTCCCTGCTCCAAGCAGCTTTACTGGCGAAGATGTTATAGAATTGCAAGTGCATGGAAGCAAAGCAGTAATAAAGATCATTTTTGAAGAATTGTCGAAAATTTTTGTCATAGCTAAGCCTGGGGAATTTTCTCTTAGGGCTTTTCTGAATGGCAAGTTTGATTTAACGCAGATAGAAGGAATAGCAGATTTAATCGATGCTGAAACAAAGATGCAAGCTAAACAAGCAATTAAGCAGATGTCAGGAGAATTGGAAAGGCTATATAGTAGTTGGAGAAGGAGGTTAATAGCAGTGCAGTCCAAAATTGAAGCTTATATAAACTTTCCAGAGGATGTTGCAATAGAAAGAGAGGAACTGGAAAGAGTCAGCAATGAGGTGCAAGCTCTTGTGCAGTCAATGCAAGAGTATTTGAATGATAATAGGCGTGGTGAAAGATTGCGTGAGGGTTTACATGTTGTAATAACTGGTAAACCAAATGTTGGCAAGTCAACGCTATTTAATTTCTTGGCCAGGCGCGATATCGCTATTGTTTCTGAATATGTAGGCACAACAAGAGATGTACTTGAAGCTCATATTGATATTGGCGGATACCCAATTATTCTTTCTGATACTGCTGGAATTCGTGAGAGTTCAGATCCTGTGGAATTAGAAGGTATAGATCGAGCAAAAAAGAGGTCTTGTGAAGCTGATTTAAGAATAGAGCTATTTCCTTTTGAGCAGCGTTATAACATCAATTGCAATGTTATAAGTAGTAATACTATTTACGTGTTGAGTAAAGCTGACAATGTTGCCAATGATCACAATATAAAAATTAACGACATAGATTTTTTACCTCTTTCTATTTTAAAAGGAATAGGCACAAAAAAGCTAGTTTATGTAATTAGAGAAGAAATAGAGAAAAAATTTGGCTATGATAAGAATGTTCCTGTAATTACTAGGCAAAGGCATAGGAATTGCATGCAGAAAGCTATAGAATATTTGCGACGTTTTAATATGAACAATCCAATTGAATTGATATCTGAAGATTTAAGGCTTGCAGCGTCTGAACTTGGTGCAGTGACCGGGATTATTAATGTTGAAGAAGTATTGGATGATATATTCAATAGCTTCTGTGTAGGCAAGTGAAACTTTTATAAGTTGCTTAAAATTAAATATTGTGATAAAAAAAAAGTGGACGGATGGCCGAGAGGTTTAAGGCACCAGTCTTGAAAACTGACGTACGTGGTAAGCGTACCATGGGTTCGAATCCCATTCCGTCCGCGTGCATATATAGTAGATTTAGATAACGTTAGCTTATTTTTACCATATTTAGGTATGTGCGTCTATAGTTTTATTGCAATGACTCAAAAATCTTCTTTATTTATTGGCATAAGTTTAACTTTCACATGTAAGCCACTCTGCTGACTTGTATAGATTAAATATCATTTATAATAGCTCCAACTATTCGAGGAATGGATAGATGGTGAATAGAAAAGAAGCCTTGCTGGAGTAAGTAAAATAGCAAAATTTAAATAGTGTTAAAATCGAAATTATTGGATGAAAAAGTTATGGAATGGTAAAAGAAACTTAGAAAAAAGTGCAAGATAACGCATGTTGCAAAAAACTAAATGCTGTATAGTAGCAGTAGCAAAAATATGTTGCATTTTTAAGAAAAGTGCTAACTGCACGGATAAAGCACTTAAAACTTAAAAGAGAAGAAAACTGTTTGCTCTTCTCAATTTCTTGGAAAAATTAGATTGAATCTAAGTTAATTTGAATAAGTTGTAGTGTGGATACGAGAAGACCCTAATATTATACTGCTTCTCATTATTAGTGAGTGAGTTAGATAAGTAGCATTGCAGAGTGTTTAATTATAGAGTGAAAAAGAGAGGTAATAAATTTGTACTAAAGAGCTCTCAAGCAAAGCAATTATACTCTATGGACTTTATTACACAAAATGTTCTGTTTTATATATAACCAAAGTCTCTAAATAAGATTTGGTTCAGGTAAGCATGGTAGCTGGTATATAATCTCAATATTTTTAGGTACCTTTGAATTTTAAGAAATATATTCATATAATCAGTGTTGACAATTTGGTACAAATGAGTTAAAGATCTCTCCATTTCTGGGATTAACTGCGCTGTAGAGATAAAAATTTTATTTACCTAATTTCTTTTACTTTAACTGTGTTTTAACGTCCTTTTTGAACTATCAGTGTCCAATTTTCTTGTGTGAGTGTAATTTATCAAAGATGAATAACTCTTTTATGATACTTGCCAGTAGTCTTATTAAGTTTTTTAAAAATTTTTCTTGTCTACCTTTACCTTATTCATTATGAATTGATCTTGATGTAATATGCGAAAACTTCATTTTTTGCATATCACGGTGTACTACAAACTTGCTGGTATTTAAGCTAAATTTTCCTAGATTATTTTATCTTATTTCTTTAATGGTAGTATTAGGGTTTTCTTATATCTTACTTCAATTTATTCAAATTAGCTTAGATTTAATCTAATTTTTCTATAAAATTGAGAAAGAGTAAACAATTTTTCTTCTCTTTCGAATTTTAGGTAATTTGTCCATTTTGTACCGAATGTCGATGATTGTATGAATGTGTTTCTTGAACAGATGTTACAATATTTAAGAACGTAAGAAGCCTTTTTTATCATAGATAATGCTAGTTGAATAAGTCAAAAAATTTAAAGGTACATAAAAATATTGAAATTATGTACCAGCTACCATGCTTACCTGAGCCAAATCTTATTTAGAGACTTTGGTTGCATATAAAATAAGACATTTTATGTAATGAGATCTATGGTGTAATTGCTTTACTTGAGAATACTTTATGTAAGTTTATTATCTCTCTTTCTTACTTTATAATTAAACACATTTTCAATGTCACTTATTTGACTTATTAATAATGAGCATTGGTATAAGTAATACTCAAAACAATGATTAACACCAGAATTCATAAAATAAAAAAAGAGCAAATTACCTATTGTAGCTGATTCTACACTAACAATAATTGGAATTGCTTTCGGGAAGATATTGCAATTTAGCTAAAAATGTTACTAGTAGGAATAGTAGTTGTGGTTTGTTTATCTTATTACTGCTGCAAGCATACACTATTGTAATAGATTATCGAAGTTGCTTAAAATAGTAAGGTCTAAAAGATTTCTAAAAATGTTCCACAACCCGCTTCATAAAATGAAAAGGACCAATTAAAGCATTTTTTTACTTTTCATCGTATATTCCTCAACATATTATCTTTAAGTACTAATATAATAATATGGCATTGTTGATAGTTGAGTCGCCTGCAAAAGCAAAGACGGTAAGTAAATATTTAAGTAAAGAGTTTAAAGTTGCTGCGTCTTTTGGACATGTAAGAGATCTTCCAGTGAAGGACGGTTCTGTTGATCCAGATAATGATTTTGCCATAAAATATGAAATTGTTGAAAAAGCAGAGAAGCATGTAAAAGAGCTAGTAAAGGAAGCCAGTCAAACGTCAGATATATACCTTGCAACAGACCCAGATAGGGAAGGGGAAGCAATAGCTTGGAATATAATAGAGGTACTAAAGGAGAAGAAAGCAATCAATGATAAAAGCAACATTTATAGAGTGGTCTTTAATGAAATAACAAAAAGGGCGGTACAAGAGGCGATAGAAAATCCACGTGGGATGAATATGGACTTAGTACGTGCGCAACAAGCACGTAGAGCTTTGGATTATTTGGTTGGGTTTAGCTTATCACCACTGCTGTGGACAAAATTGTCTGGAAGCAAATCTGCAGGGCGAGTGCAATCTGTTGCATTAAAGCTTATATGCGAACGAGAAAATGAAATTAGTAAATTTATATCACAAGAGTATTGGAGCATCAGGGCAGAAATGCAAAATAGAAAAAGAGAAACTTTTTTTGTTGTGCTGAGCCACTATGACAATAAAAAGCTAGAAAAATTTGGTATTAGAGACAAAGAAGAGACAAAAGCCTTAATTAGGCAAGTTAAATCTAGGCAATATGCTGTAAACACAGTAGAACGCAGGCAATTTAGGAGAAATCCGCTACCTCCATTCATTACTTCTAGTCTTCAGCAAGATGCAGTGAATAAGCTCTATTTTAATGTAAAAAATGTTATGCGCATAGCACAAAATTTGTACGAAGGTATCGATATTGGGGACGAGACTGTAGGGTTAATAACTTACATGCGTACAGATGGGTTTTATATTGCAGATGAGGCTATAAACTCAATCAGAGGGTTAATTAAGTCATTGTATGGTGATAAATACTTACCAAAGTCTCCTCGTCAGTATGTAAAAAAGGTTAAAAATGCTCAAGAAGCGCATGAAGCAATTCGTCCGACTGATATAAATAGAACGCCGGAGAGCATTAAGGATTACTTAACGCCAGAACAGTTTAAATTGTATGATTTGATTTGGAAAAGAACCACTGCAAGTCAGATGGAATCGGCGATCCTTGATCAAGTGGTAGTTAAAATTAGTTCTGCTGATCAGAAAGTGCTTTTTCAAGCAAGTGGATCGAGCATATTCTTTGATGGTTTCTATAAGGTTTATAAAGATAATATGAATAGTGAGGACGAGAACATGCTACCTGCTATGAGAGAAGGTGAAGAGTGTAAGCTGATTTCTGTTGATCTAAAACAACATTTTACTCAACCTCCACCACGTTATAATGAAGCAAGTATAGTTAAGAAAATGGAAGAAATTGGTATAGGGCGTCCATCAACTTATGCGGCAGTTATCTCAGTGTTACAAGATCGTGAGTACGTTACGTTGGATAATAAAAGATTTATTCCAAGCAGCCGCGGCAAAATTGTTACCATATTTTTAGAAACTTTTTTTCAGCGTTGTGTAGAGTATGACTTCACAGCGCAAATGGAAGAAAAGCTCGATTTAATCTCAAATGGACGTGCGGATTGGAAGAAGGAACTGGGTTATTTTTGGGTACCATTTTTTAATCATGTAAACTCTGTCAGGCAAATGACGCATGATGAAGTTTTTAACGGCATTCATGATTTAGTAATTGATTGGTTTTGTTCAGAAGAAGGGAAAAAAGAAGTAAATAAGAAATGTCTTAATTGTCATGATGGAGTATTAAGATTAAACTTTGGAAAAGCTGGAGTGTTTCTTGGATGTTCTAACTATCCTACATGTACTCATACAAAAGAGATTACTGGCAGTAATGACAGTTATGAATATCCAAAAAGCTTGGGTATAGATGATGTAACTGGTCAGGAAGTAGTGATCAAAAAAGGTCCTTTTGGGCTTTACCTGAAGCTTAATAGTGAGTCAGAAAAGAAAAAAACGGTTTCCATACCAAAAGATATAAATGTTAGTGATATTGATCTTAATACCGCTATTAGGCTGCTCTCCTTACCGAAAGTAATTGGAAAACACCCAGAAACCGGGAAAGAGGTAAAAATGGGCCTCGGACGATTTGGATACTATATTTTTTATGATAGTAAATACTTTTCTCTTAAGAAAAGTTCCAAAGAAGTGCTAGAAACACAGTTAGATGAAGCCGTGCAAATTATTGTAAACAATGCGCGCAAAGAGCTCAAATCTCTTGGTTTTAATGAAGAAGGGAAAGAAGTTTTTATCTGTAGTGGTAGATATGGATTTTATATAAAGTGCGGTAAAATAAATGTTGCTTTAGGTAAAAATGTGGATGTTGAGGGTATCTCTTTGAAAAGAGCTCTGGAGTTGATTAGAAGTAAGAAATAAATGCATGCAAGATTTAAATTTACTGAGACTTTATTCAGTTCTAATACGTAAACTTTCTTGTAATTATGAAGATTTGCAATTGAAACAAATCACTTGGCCGCGTGAGACTGATTTTAGCTTATCTGTTGAAACTTGATTTGAGCAAAATATGCATTTTATTTTATCACTTGGGTTAAGTGAGTTATTAATGGCGATTCTATCATCAAAAACGAAACACTCACCTTCCCAATTACCATTTTTATTGTGAGTTCTTTTAAGGTAAGAAAGAATGCCACCTTTAAGATGATACACATTATTAAATCCGAGGCTTTTCATGTACGCTGTAGATTTTTCGCACCTAATCCCACCTGTGCAATACATAGCCAAGTTCAAGTCTTTACTCTTGGAGAAGGACTTTGCCCATTGAGGGAATTCACGAAAACATTGCGTATGTGGATTGATTGCATTTTTAAACTTGCCCAACCTCACTTCATACTCATTTCGTGTATCTATTACTAAAACTTCAGGTTGAGAGATAAAATCATCCCAATAGTCTGGGTCGATGTATTTGCCTCTAAGAGAAATATCAAGATTGTTTACACCAAGATTAACAATTTCTCTTTTTAACTTTACCTTCATCTTACTAAATGGTTGATATTCTACTGCACTTTCTTTCCATGTAAGATCTTTCAGCCTATAATCGAAATGTAGAAAATCAAATATTTTATTAATTGCATTTCTTTTACCGGATATAGTTGCGTTAATGCCTTCTTCTGCAAGGAGTATGGTACCCTTTAGCTCAATGTTATTACATATGGCTTTTATTTCATCTTTCATGTCATAATAATTAGAGAGTTCTACAAAACGATAGAAAGTTGCTATAACAAAGCTCATGATTATTAACTTACTAACTTAGGATATGATATACAAAATTATAAAGATATTCAATAGATCAACTCTGGGTATCTTAGGCTTTTGTATATAACATTTTAATATTAAGTGTGGATTTGATTTAGTTTTTTTAAAGAGTATTTTAAAATATATGTTCTTAGTTTCTAGTAAGTATATTATTTGTTCGTTCTATATTATTATTGATATAGATTCTATTTACAAAGTTGGCGAATTCTGAATGGGTAATCAGCACGCTTTTTCCTGAGTATATACTTAATAAGTTAATTATGATGATAGAGGAGTTGGAAGTATATCTTTATATGTTTGGGCTAATTCTAGCTTAGCTTACCACATTTTTTCCATTCTCTGGAAATAAGGTTTTTAAGTTGCTTTGTTTATTAAGAGAAATTTTTTACTGAAGTAAAAGTGATTATTGATTTTCTGAAATAAAATTTCTAGGAGGTGGAATATTAGTGATGGGATTCAGTTTATATCTATACGTTTACATATTAATCCGCTCAAGTCTAAAAAATGTTAGCAATTCAATTACTGTTGCATCAACGCTTGAGTTCTCTTTTTTTACAGAGCTTATTTTTTTGGCGTTATTCCCTCTATACGTCCATCAATTATAGCTGAGATACATTTTTTGGTGCTAATGGAAGGGGTGATTACATATTTTGCTACACCATAATTTCTTGCGATTGGTACCTTTACCACAGGGGTATATCGCATCTAATTTTTACTACATGATAAATATTCAGCTGCTATTTTAGTAGTTGCAGAATCATTCTGCATTACAGCACTGATAGCTGTCAAAAAAATTCTACGAAAAGATGGGATGTCCTATTCTGCCATCAATACTAATTCAGATTACCACAATAAACATAGTATAAGTGGTGCTATATCATTAATTTTTACTTATCTTATGTGTAATTGCTGATATTAGTAAGTTTTACTTTGCAGATTATTCTATTTATAGATTAGAACATAGAGAAGGGATTTTTTATATACAAAGCAAGATTTTATAACAGTATAGCAAATACTGCAATAATGATAAGATATACGGCACTTAAGGATAAGGTGATCGTTAATATAGTTAGTGCGTCTAATTTCTTTGAGTTACACGATTCCAAATGCAATTATTGCTATTAGTATAGTGCTATTTTAAAGTAGGATATCTTCTATTTATTTCGTTTTTTGCTATATCTTTCAAGGGAATAGAGTTAAGGATTTAAAAAATACCGAATGAGGTTGAATGGACCATATATACTATGGGTCATCGACCTGTTTTCACATGCCTGAATATTCATATTCCTCTTATGAAGAAAAATATATTATCAGGATTTTTGCTTGTATTTATGGATACTGTTAAAGAGCTGACAGCAATACTCATTATCAGGCCATTTAATTTTAGAATTCTACTAATTAGAATATATGAACTTGTAAGCAATGAACGTTATAGAAAAGCTGCCCTATTTTTATTAATGTTAGTTATAATTGGCTTAATCTCTATAATAATCTTATTTAAGCTTGATGACAAAGGTAAAAAATAGGTTTTGATAGCGCCAATTAGTTGGTTTAATGTGGCCTGGTGTTTGTGTATGGACTATCCAAAGAAAAAGGCGGTATTGTAACCTCAAAAACTTTTGTACTTTCTTCATTTAGAAATTCGTACTTACCTTGCATTATTCCTGAAGGTGCATTCAAGTATGTCCCGCTTGTGTATTTAAATACTTCTCCAGGTTTTATCACAGGCTGCTCTCCAATAACACCAGCTCCGACAATTTCATTTACCTTTCCTTTGTGATCTATTATTTGCCAATGGCGGCTCAGCAATTGAATAGTTGATAAACTTTTATTTTTTATCTTAACATTGTACATCCATACGTAGCAATTTTCATAAGGAATAGATTGCTCTTCGATGTAAACTGGAAAAACTGTAACTTCAACAGAGTTAGTAGTAAGTGTATATTCTAAAGTCATGACAGAGTACTCATGATAGAAAAATAATACTTTAATTATACACTGTTTTTGTAGCTTCTTCAAGCATATTGTAGTATTCTAATTAAGAATTATTTATCGATTGTATGAGTAAGTCGGATGTACTTTGCAAAAGAGTGATAGGAATAGTAGGCAGTGGACAATTAGGTAAAATGATCGCTATTGCTGCAACAAAACTTGGACAAAAAACATATGTCTTTGCTAATGCTAGAGATGATCCTGCTTGTTCTGTTGCTGATGATTTAACAGTAGCAGATTTTTCTGATAAAAAGGCGATTGAGTCTTTTGCACAGAGTGTGGATTTAGTTACTATTGAATCTGAAAATATTCCATGTGAGGCAATTGATATTATGTCACAATATGTGGATTTTTATCCAGGTAAAAAAGCGTTGTACATTTCACAAAATAGGCTTAGGGAGAAAGATTTCATTAGAAATTTAGGCATAAGAACCACTGATTATAAAAGTGTACAAAATCATAATGAACTATTAGAAATTAGCAGAGCTTTTGGCTATCCAACAAGGCTGAAAACAGCAGAAATGGGTTACGATGGAAAGGGACAATATATAATATGGAATGATTCTCAAGCTAAGCGATCTGCTTCCTTTGACTGGAATGCACAGTACATTCTTGAAGCAAGTGTTGACTTACTAAAAGAGGTTTCAATAGTTATTGTAAGGGATAAAAATAGTAAAGTAGCTTTTTTTCCTGTGGCAGAAAATTACCATGTTGATGGAATATTGGATACTTCAATAGTGCCGGCTAAAGTGGATAGCAAGTTAGTTCGAGAAATACAACAAACCGCGGAGAAAATAGCAGGTGCGCTTGATGTAGTGGGAATTCTAGCTATTGAGCTTTTCATTACTAAAAATAGTGAGCTACTAGTTAATGAATTAGCTCCAAGACCTCATAATTCTTGCCACTGGAGCTTGGATGCATGTAATGTTAGTCAATTTGAGCAATTGGTTAGGGTAATATGTGAATTACCTATACAAGAAGTGGTATTGCGTTTTCCTTGTATGACGAAAAACATAATAGGTGATGATGTATATCATACTTGTAGGTATTTAAGTAACAAGAAGGCTAATTTAACCATATATGGAAAAAAAGAGGCTAGAGATAGGCGTAAAATGGGGCATGTTAATGTAGATTTAAGTTAACATAAAGTTTTGCCTCAAACACAAGTGTCACTGGTATCTAGAAGAGTTTGCTTATGATACAGATTATCACTGTACAAGGAGTGGATAGACAATAATGAAAAAAGAGTTCTGCTGCTGAGGTAGGTAAAAAAGTACAGTATAATAGCTGTAGCAAAAATATGTTGCATTTCAAAGACCGCATTGATTACATGGATAAAGTACCTAAAATTTGGAAGAGAAGAAAATTGTTTACTTTTCCTCAATCTAGTAGAAAAACTAGATTGAATCAGAGTTAATTTTAACGGGTTGAAGTGTGGATATAAAAAATATAGTATATTACCATTAAAGAAATGAGAATAGGAATCTAGGGGGAAAATTTAGCTTGAATGTCAGCAAGTTTAATGAACAAGATAAAGATAGACAAGAAGGATTAAAAAAACTTAATAGGGCTATTGGTAAATAGCCTGAATAAGAGTTAATCATTTTTGATGAATTGCAGTTTGCACATATTCAGAAGTTGGACACGGGTGATTTAAAAAAGGTGTTAGAACACAGGTTAAAATAAAATTAGGTAGATAAAATTTTTATCTCTATAGTGCAGTTAATCCTAGAAATAGAGAGAGTTCTAGCTTATTTATACTGAATGTTCAATACTGATTGAATGAATATATTTTTTGAATAAATGTTGCAATATTTGAGAACACAAGAAGCCTTTCTTATCATGAATTGTGCCAGTTGATATGAGTCAAGAAATTTAAAAATACCTAAAAATATCGAGATTATATATCTGCTACCAGCTTACCTGAATTCAATATTATTGAAGGACTCTAGGAGTTGTGTATAAAATAGAATATTTCGCGTAATAAAGGCAATAATATAATTGCTTTACTTGAGAAGTGTACTTTATACAAATTTATTACTTCTCTTAGCTATAAATGTCTAAGAAATTTATCAAATAGAAAAAAGGCAAGAAAAACCGGAGTAGCTAGTTGCAAACTCTTTAATTTAAAAAATTTGATATTGTGTGATGTCTTAAGTGCTTTATAAGCACGTTTCAGCTTGAATAGGGTTTAAGAAATCCAGAAATTTCTATAAAGACATATGGTACGTATAGTACAAAAGATTAAACAATAGTATACGGAATACAAGAACATTCTTGTTATTTTAATTTGCATAGACTGGAAAGTTATATAAATCAGCTACACTGATATAACTAAGTGGACTAGCAAAATGTGTCAAGCAATTTTCTACATTTCTGTAAGCTATTTTGAATGACTGCTATAGCAGTTGTGCTTGATGAGTAAGCAATACAAAGGTCCATTATTTTATCGATTTACTAGGCACCTGTACAGTTATTGATATTATTAAGGTATTCTCTAATCTTCTTCAAATCTTCCCAGGCTAAATGTTTTTGTGCTGGTTGACGAAGTAGATAAGCTGGGTGAAATATAGCAGCTGTAATAATCGAATGCGATAAGTATTGATTAGTATACGTATGGAATCTGCCACGCAAAATTGATATAGTTTTTGTGTTATCAAGAAGGCTATAACACGCGATACCTCCAACCAAAATAAGGATCTGAGGTGAAACTAGTGCAATATGTTTCTCAACGAATGGCTTACACATGTCGAGCTCTAGATCAGTTGGCTTTCTATTGCCTGGTGGGCGCCAAAATACAGTATTGCTTATGTATACTTTGGTGCGATCAAGATTGATTGCACTAAGCATCTTATCGAGCAGTATTCCGCTTACACCACAAAATGGTATGCCTTGACGGTCTTCATTTACTCCTGGAGCTTCACCAATAAGCATAATTTTCGCACTTTGATTACCATCGGAAAAAACAGTATTAGTTGCAGTTTTTTTTATCTCACAACCTTCAAATAACCTAACTGTACTTCTTAATTCATCTATGCTGTTACATTTACTTGCAAGTTTTCTTGCTTCAATTATCCAGTCACTTGGAAACATAGATTGCTGCTCTTTTTTTTGCCATTTATCTTGAGTAATAAAAGATTGCACAACTTTGCTACTTTTCTCTCTTTTTACTTTTTTTTCATCTTCACTTTCTGTTAGTGTGCAATCAACACCCACTTCGTGATAAAACTTTAGTAATTCTAAATCTTCATCGCTCATAGTAACTCTTAACCTTTTGCGCTTTTTTTATGGCGATATCATACTTCAATTTAGATAAATGTCTAATATATAATATACCATTTAGGTGGTCTAGCTCATGCTGAATACACCTTGCAAGCCAACCACTAGCTTTTAGTGTCTGTTCTTTATTATTTAAGTCTTTATATTTCACAGTTAAGTATTTTGGGCGTCTAATTTCATGACTTTGCTCTGGGATTGAAAGGCACCCTTCTTTAAGAAAGACTGGTTCATCTGATAGTTCTGTAATTTCAGGATTAATCATGCAAAATTTGCCAGTCGATTCATACCCTGCTGGTCTATCTTCGATATCCTCTAACTGAATATCCACGACAAAAACTCTCTTTGGCACTCCAACTTGTACCGCGGCAAGGCCAAGACCTTCTGCATCGTACATAGTTTCGAACATGTTATTTACTAGTTCTTTAATTTTATTATTTATGTCTGTTACTTCATTGGCACATGTGGTTAACCTTTTATCTGGAGCGATTATAATTGATAATTTAGGCATAAAGTTATAATTCTATGCTTTATTTTTTCCTTTGTCTAGTATTTAGATATATAAAAATGTTGCTGTATTTTTGTAATAGAAATATAAATTATTAAAGGAATCTGCTTAAATAAAATTATGTAATAAGGTCAACTAATGTACTCTGCAGTAATAGTAAAACCCAAGAGAGATGTTTTTGCTGTTTTAGATATAGGTACAACGAAAATTATCTGTCTAATTGTTAAGATGAGTAGCAACTTCAGCTATAAAATAATAGGCGCAGGTTATAAAGTTGCAGAAGGCGTAAACGGTGGATTAATAACTGATATAAAATATGCAAATTACTCTATTTCATCTACTATAGATTTAGCTGAGCAAATGTCAGAGGAAACTATAGACCAAATATGTGTTAATATTGCTGGGTGTGGAATCTTATCTTTTAATGTGCATAATGAGATTATTGCAGGTAATCATGAGATTTCTGACTTGGATATAAAACGTGTGGTTTTTCAAACGTTTGAGAAATATATCGAAGAAAATGTTATTATTCACAATATACCACTAAAATACCGCTTGGATGATATGACTGATATAAGAGAAGTTAGTGGATTATATGGAAAGAGATTGTCTGCTGATGTTAATGTTGTCACTGCTTCACGTCCAGCACTTACTAACATTGAAAATTGCATAACCAATAATAGTGATTTAAGTATGGCAGGTTGCATTGCTTCCGCGTATTCTGCAGGTCTTGCTTGTCTCAGTGAAGATGAAAAAGAGTTAGGAACTGCTATTATTGATATAGGAGGTGGGTGCACCGCAGTTGGGATTTTCAAAAGAAGCAAGCTTATATATGCAAACAGCATCCCAATTGGTGGTATTCATATTACTCGAGATATAGCTTATGGATTATGTGTGAACATAAAACATGCGGAGCGTATGAAAATACTGTATGGTAGTACTGTTGTAACTTCAATAGATGAGAACGAGTACATTGCAGTGCAAAATAGTGAGAATGATGAACAGATTCGAGTGCCCAAGTCTGAACTTATTGACATTATAAGACCAAGGATTGAAGAGATACTTGAGTTAGTAAAAGGGCACTTTCAGAAGCAGCAAGATCCAATTAATAAAGTGGTTATCACTGGTGGCACTAGCAAACTAGCAAGTATAAAGGAGATTGCAAGCTATATATTTAATAAACAAGTCCGTATTGGATACCCTGAGTCATGTAGTGGTCTTGATGGTGAATACGATAAGAATCCTGTATTTTCTGCTGCCATAGGCTCTATAAAGTTAATAATTGACACTTTTTATAAAAATAATCCTAGTATGCTAGGTCAGAATGGTAAAATAAGTAAGTTATACCACTGGGTGAAGTCGAAAGTCATGGTCTAGTCTCTGTGGACAAGATTTGATAGTCCTATAAAAACCTCAACTATTTTATTAGATCTGGGTAAATATGCCTAATACCAATTCTAATTGCTAGTGGATCAAATAAGTGACATTGCAGAATTATTTAATTGCTAAGTGGAAAAGAAAAGTAATAAGTTTGCACAAAGCCACTCTCGCGCAAAGCAATTGTGTTATAGACTTTAATTACGCAAAATGTTCTGTTTTATGTACAGCTTGAAATTTCTCAATAGGATTGAGCTCTGGTAAGTATGGTGATAGATATGTAATCTTGATATTTTAATATACCTTTAATTTTTTTGACTTATGCTAACTAATATAATCAATGATAAGAAAATTGTCTCGTATTCTAAAATATTGCAACATTTGTTCATGAAATGAATTCATACAATCAGTGTTAATATTTGGTACAAATACCTAAAAACTCTCTACATTTCTAGAATTAACTAGACTGTAGAGATAAAAATTTTACTACCTAATTTTACTTTAATCTTTGTTCTAGTATTAGTTCCATCCTACAAAGAGCACAGATAAATGATAGTGGATAAAGAAGAGCCATACCGAAGTAAGTAAGATAGCAAGATTTAAATGGCGTTAAAATGAAAATTATTGGATAAAGAAATCTTAAAATCAGCAAAAAAATGCTGAAGAAAATACGAAATAACGTATATGTTACAAAAAACAAAACGCTGTAATTGTAGCAAAAAAGCACAGCATAATAGCCGTTGCATTTC
Organism: Wolbachia endosymbiont of Litomosoides sigmodontis; assembly: GCF_013365435.1. Classification (GTDB taxonomy): domain Bacteria; phylum Pseudomonadota; class Alphaproteobacteria; order Rickettsiales; family Anaplasmataceae; genus Wolbachia. The sequence continues at coordinate 673,743 of NZ_CP046577.1, read as the reverse complement.
GAGAACAACATTAATTACATGAAGAAAGTACCTAAAATTTAGAAGAGAAGAAAATTGTTTACTCTTACTAGCGCTATAGAAAAATTAGATTGAACCGGGATTAATTTGAATAAGTTGAGTATAAATTTAAGAAAATTCTAGTCTTCTCATTAAAGAAACGAGAATAAGAATCTGGGGAAATTTGGCTAATGTCAGCAAGTTTACAGTAATGTGTAAAATGAAGTTTTCATGTATCAGTCCAGACCAATTCACAATAAAAAAGATAAAAGTAGACAAAAAGAGTAAAAAAACTTAATGAGATATTGATAAGTATCCTGAACAAGAATTATTTATCTTTGATAAATTGCAATTTGGTGTACATCATTGATTATGCTAGTTAGCACAAGTTAAAAGATTTAAAGGTATATTAAAATATCAAGATTACATACTTACCACCATATTTACCAGAGTTCAATCTCATTGGGAGACTTTAGATTGTACATATGTTTTATTTTGTACTTTTCTTTAGCATTTCTTTTGCTGACTTACTTACTTCTGTATGACTTCTTTTCCATTACTGTCTATCCGTTTCCTGTAAAGGAGAATTAGTATGAAATATGTAATTCGTAGACATCTATGAATTTACAAAATATTCAATCTGATTTTTGACTTACAATTTTGAGTATTTACCATTAATTTGACACGTATAGTTATGTATTACGCACTAATTTCCTGCTTTAGTGGAAGCATATTGCAATGTTTGTATAGTTATATGCTTGACACTGGGATCTATGGAATTTACTTTGATAACTGATAAACTGTAAGCAAAGCTGTTAATCTTACATAAAAATGTGTATGGTAACTACAATAATATGCGAAAAATATGAACATAACTTTACATTCACAAAAAGATTTTGAATTTATGCGTAAAGCTGGAAGGTTAGCAGCTAAAACTCTTGATTTCATTGCACCATATGTAAAACTAGGAGTAACAACTAATGAATTAAATGATTTATGTCATGATTTTATAGTTAAAGCAGGTGCAATTCCGGCGCCATTAAACTACAAAGGATATCCCAAGTCGATTTGCACTTCAAAAAATGCTGTTGTATGTCATGGCATTCCTGATGATGAGCAGCTTAAAGATGGGGATATTTTAAATATTGATGTTACGGTGATTTTAAATGGTTGGTATGGTGATACAAGCCGCATGTTTTGGGTTGGTAAACCATCAATGAAAGCAAAACGCTTATGTGATGCTACTTATGGTGCATTGATGGAAGCAATAAAACAGGTTAAGCCTGGTAATAAATTGAATGAGATAGGCCTTGCTATAGAAAAGTATATTAGAGATTTTGGCTATTCTATCGTACGTAACTATTGCGGACATGGTATAGGAAAAGTCTTTCATGCTCCGCCGAATGTAGTACATTTCTATGATCAAGATGAAAGCCTTGTATTAAAGGAAGGGATGTTTTTTACAATAGAACCAATGATCAACGCTGGGAAGCATGAAACTCTCCTTAGTAAGCTTGATAATTGGACAGTAATAACATGTGATCTTTCACTTTCTGCGCAATTTGAGCATACACTTGGGGTAACAAAAGATGGTGTTGAAATATTTACATTATCACCTAAAAATTGGCATTTCCCTCCTTATAACTAAATTCTTTTACAAACCATATGAATATCATAATTTGAAAATAGGGGGAACGGAATTACAGAAAACTACTTGATAAGCATGTTATTGGAGTCACTTAATTATCTTCAATCTGTGTGAATAAAATGACGAAAAACTTAATGTACTTGGTGTCTTGTGTTTAGTTTTTTGCATTATATACACCTCATGTCTTTAATAAACTTTAAAATTTTACCTAATATAAGCTAAAAATGCACTTGCTAAAGTATTTGAGATAGTATAGGACGCCTAATTTAAAAAAATAGATAGTAAATATTAACAGTGATTCTTTTACCTTATTTTCTACTTGATGAAGCTTCTAATACTAATTTTCAATGTTAGTGGGTTAAATAAGTGACATTGTACAGAGTTATTTAGTTGGGAGTGAGAAAGAGAGGTAATAAATTTGCACGAAGCACTCTCATGCAAAGCAATTGTACTATAGACTTTATTACACAAAATATTCTATTTTATATACAACCAAAGTCTCTCAATAGGATTAAGTTCAGGTAGGTGTGGTATCAAGTATATAATTTCGATACTTTTAGATACTTCTAAATTTTTTAACTTAGATCAATTAGCACAGTCCATAGAGATAAAAATTTTATTTACCTAATTTTACTTTAATCTTTGTTCTTATTGATTCAACAATATAAAGAATAGATAGGTAATAATGGATAAAGAAGCAATGCTGAAGTAAGTAGGATAGCAAAGTTTTAATGGCGTTGAAATGAAAATTTATTGGATAAAAAAATCTTAGAATTAGCAAAAGAAATGCTGAAGAAAGTACGAAATAATACATATGTTGCAAAAAAGTTAAATGCTATAATTGCAGCAAAAAGCACAGCATAACAGCTGTTGCATTTCAAGAATAACATTAACTATATGGAGAAAGTACTTAAAACTTAAAAGAGAAGTGAAATTGTTTACTCTCTTCAACGTTGTTGAAAAACTAGATTGAATTTTAAAATCAATTCGAATAAATTAAAGTATGCATATGAGAAAACCGTGATATTGCCCATTAAAGAAATGGGAATAAGAATTTAGGGAAAATTTGGCTTTAATATTAGCAAGTCTACAGTATGCTGTATATTTAAAAATGAAGTTTTTTGTATATTACGTCAAGAACAATTTACAATGGATAAGATAGAGGTAGACAGGAAATTTTTAAAAACTTAAATAGACAAACTTTTGTTTCTACAGTAGTTAATCTTAGAAATGTAGAAAATTCTAGTGTATTTGCACTAAATATCAACACTAATTGTATGAATATATTTCTTGAACAAATGCTGCAATATTTAAGAATGCAAGAAGTCTTTTTGAGAGACTTTGGTTTTCTATAAAAAATAGAATATTTTGTGTAATTAAAGTCTATAGTACAATTGCTTTGCGTGAGAGTGTTTCGTGCAAATTTATTACCTCTCTTTCCTCACTTAGCAATGTCGCTTATTTAATCTATTAACACTGAGAATTGGTATTAATTTTATTGTTGATAGTGAAAGTATGAAACGGAAATACATCGGTACATTTTATCCATTGTCAATGGATTTACGTTTATTATGAGTGAAATTGTAGTATTAACGTTAGCCCTTTTACAGGTCATAAATGGCGCTTTTGCAGTATTTGCAATTATTAGCCACTAGTATTTTAATACTGCTACAAGAGAAGCACGTTCTAAAAATAAAGTAGCCGAAGCTTAGGTTGATTATTATATTATATTCATATATTGTAATACTCACTAAATTATGGATTGCGTTACAACAAGGGGTATGACAGTAACTAAGGCAATAATAGCTGAAGATATAAACCAAGAAATTGGGTTATCAAAAGAAGACTCTGCTGCAATAATAGATGATATATTGGATGAGATAAAAACAAGCTTGGTAAAGGACGGCATAGTAAAAATATCTTCATTTGGAACATTTTCGATTAAAAAAAAGAAAGAAAGGCCAGGAAATGTACCAAATACGTCAAAAAAAGTAATAATCCAGGCAAGAAATTCAGTTTCTTTTAGACCATCAAAAGTAGTAAAAAAATTAATAAATAATCAATGAATAAGGAAAAATTGTTTTATACAATTGGGGATGTAGCTTAAGAATTGCATTTAAAGCAGCCCATTTAAAGGGGTTAAGGAAATCAATTTCGTCAGATTAAACTCATACAACGTAAGGGAAGAAGGCTATATGATAATAAATGTATAGAAGTCATAAAGAAAATAAAGTACATGCTATATTATAAAGGATATACGATAAAGGGGATGCAAAGAGAATTTGATTCTAATATAAGAAGTGGTTGTGATTTTAGTAATTTATTACAACGACTTACTAACTTGAGAGATTACTATTTAATCAGCAAAATAGATAGTGAGAAAAGTAATGAATATCATAAGAGTGGTATGAATGTATTTGGTATATATAGCTAAAAATTAACTAAGTAAGGTGTGGCCTACGTTAAAGTAATGGTTAGAGAAAGTACTATATCAGTTACATAGCAGTATGGGTATCTAGGTGACACGTACCCTTGTGGTTAAGAAAAAATCAATACATTCACAGTAGATTAAGCTTATATCTGTGTTTTATATGTGGATGTTGGAATGGGAATTTATACAGGTAGAGAAAGAAGAATAGCAAATGTAGTGACTCAGTACTGGAGTGAGATAAAAGGACCAAATAGAGACTGGCCAGAAAGGCAAGAGATAGATACTGCTGAAATAATGGAGTCATGGCAACATTGCTATATTATTGAAGTTAATGATCGAGGTTATATCTGTGAGAATGCAGGAGAAAAAGCTGTTGAGTTCTATGGTTTTGAGAAAAATATGTGTATTGATAGCAAATGTTCAATTAATGCACCGTTTTTACGATTATATAAAATAGATGCGGTTATTGATAAATTTGATACTATAGTAGATAGTAAATGTCCAATCAATGAAGAGGAAGAAAGTGAAAGTGTTAAAATGAGGCAAGTATTGTTGCCACTCGGAAATAAAGAAGATGTAACCCATATATTAGGTGTAACTACATTTAAGCTCCTGTAATATATAGATTGTGATTATATTACAACTTTAGGTTGCATGCTATTTGATTCTTTGATAATATTACTCATATTACTGAAAAATTTGATGATAATGTTCGTGAACTTATTTAAGATATGAAGAAAATAAAATTGAAGACCAAGTCCTCTGTTAAAAAGCGTTTTAGTCTTACAGCTAAGGGCAAGGTTATTTCTACGCAATCAGGTAAAAGGCATGGTATGGCAAAGAGAAGTAAATCTAATATTCGTAACCAGCGCGGTACTACGATTCTTGGTAAATCTGACTCACGCATAGTTAAGCTTTATATGCCTTATGGAATTTAACAAAACGGGGGTAATAAAATGGCTCGAGTAAAACGTGGAGTCACTACTCACGCTCGTCATAAAAAAGTATTAAGTTTAGCAAAGGGTTATAGAGGGCGTGCGAAAAGTTGCTATAGAGTTGCGTTACAAAAGGTTGAAAAAGCATTGCAATATGCTTACAGAGACAGAAGAAATCGTAAGCGCGATTTCCGTAGTTTGTGGATAATACGTATTAATGCAGCAGTAAGGGAATACGGGCTTACTTATAGTAGATTTATGCACGGTCTTGCACTTACTGGAATTGATTTAAGTAGAAAGATTCTTGCTGAAATGGCCGTTAACTATAAAGATGATTTTGCAAAATTAGTAGGAGATGTAAGTAATAAACTGACAGAGAATTCTTGATTTCCTTAGGCAAAAGCATTTGGCGGTATGAGAATCATTTTTATGGGATCACCAGAGTTTGCTGTCAATGCGCTAAATTCGCTATTAAAGTCAAAAAATGAGGTAGTGACAGTATATACTAAGGCTCCAAAACCTTCAGGGCGTGGACAAAAACTAACAAAATCTCCAGTGCATGTTATTGCTGAAGAAAGAGGTATAGAGGTATGTACTCCTACTTCTCTGAAATTTTTGGTAGAGCAAGAAAGGTTTGAGAAATTTAAACCAGACATTGCAGTTGTTGCTGCTTATGGACTGATGCTTCCAAGAGAAATTCTGGGTATTCCAAAGTATAGTTGTATTAATATTCACCCTTCACTGCTGCCTAGATGGCGTGGAGCAGCTCCCATACAGCACACTATTTTAGCTGGAGACCAAGAAACTGGAGTTAGCATTATACAATTGAATGAGGAATTAGATTCTGGTCCTATTTTAAAGCAGAAAAAAATTCTAATTAAAAAAAATGATAATTATAAAACTTTACATAATAAATTATCTAAGCTAGGTAGTGACTTACTGATGGAAGTAATAGATGAAATTGAAAAGCACCTTCCTCTAGAACAAAGTGATGATGGAGTATGCTATGCTGAAAAAATGGAAGATTATAAAATTTATGCAAGTGACATCTGTGAAGTTGCTTATAGAAAAGTTAAAGCTTTTTATCCCAAGGCATTTGTTAAGATAGAGCATAGACGTGTAAGGATACTCGATGCTGATTTTAAAGTAAATGCTTCTCTAACTTCAGGACAAGGTAAAATTATTAATGATAATATGCACATAAGTTTAGAAAGTGGCACCTTAATTCCTAAAATTGTCCAAATGGAAGGAAGAAGTCCTTGCAATATTGAAGATTTCGTTCGTGGCTTAAAATTTAGCATAATAAGAAAATTTATAGAATAAAATCATATATAGCTGTGTGGTAAAGAAATACGAGACAATACAGCTTACTTAATCAACGTACACAAAATAAGTATAGAGGTGAGAGCTATACATGGCGTTCTTGTAATGGGACAAATTTTTCAATGCTACTAACAATAAAATTAGTTATATTTTCAGCTATATCATCGAATTTATCGTTTATGCTTGTACTCATTTCTTTATCTTCAGCATATTTATAATCCTTAGTATATTCATGTATGGCTAGAATGGCTACAGTTGCACATGTTATAGCTATACCAGTTTTTGCTATGATAAGCAGTGATAATCCACCTGCAAATGTGGATATTAACCCAACGATTAGGTTTACAATCCTGCTTTGTGTTGTTTGTGGCGTTGATTGATTTGGATCTGCCTGTTTATCCTCTAAGACATTCAATAGTGTTTTTGAGGCAATTTTTACTGCTATTGCTATAACTGAGATCATGATTAGTCCTATGACCATTTTTGCTAAAAGAAAAATTGAAGGTAACATCGTCATAAATAATAGTGAGTTAGCTCCTATAATTAGCCACTTCTGATTTATTTTTTTAGGTAATTTACTATTAGCAAACATTATACTCTCCAATATATTAACTTAATAATTAAGTCAAATTTAATATGAAATATGAAAGTAGTCAATGATATATTTAAATTTAAGGTGTATAAAAGTTTTTTTCATGTTATTTAATTATGACTAAATTCTAATTTTTAGAAAGAGTTATACATTATTAGAAATTCTTATATACTATTTTAAATCAGTTTAGAGAGAATTTAGTGCAGGATACAGTTCTAGTTTTACAAGATGGCAAGTGCTTTTTAGGAAAGTCAATAGGTAAAAAAGGCAAGTGCATAGGTGAGATCTGTTTTACTACTGGTGTTACCGGTTATCAGCATACTATAACCGATCCTTCTTTTACTGATCAGATCATAATGTTTACTTTTCCTCATATTGGCAATATTGGAATAAACGATAAAGATAATGAAGGAAAGAAAATTTTTGCAAGTGGTGTGATTATGCGCGAACTTTCTCCTGTATCTCATCCTTCTTCATATGTAAGTTTAAAAGATTGGTTAGAAAAAAGTAACTTAGTTGGAATATCAGGAATTGACACTAGAGCCTTGACTAGGCATTTGAGAAAACATGGGCCTCAAAATGGAATAATATGCCCATTGACCCACTCTGATGTTACCACGATGTGTAACACTGGTATCTGTAATGATCAAGGTATTTTGGTAATAAAAGATCTATTTAATGAATTAAAAAAACATAAGCCTGTAAATGGAATAGAAATAATCGGTAAAGTTAGTTTAAATAACAATTTTAAAAATGGCCTCAATGCAAAATATAAAGTTGCAGTAGTTGATTTTGGTGTAAAAGCTAGTATAATTTCACGCTTAATAGAGCTTGGTTGTGCAATTGAATTAATTAAGCCAGATAGAGGTTTCGCTCAAAAAATATTAAGTATATGTCCAGATGGTATAGTGCTCTCTAACGGTCCTGGAGATCCGCAAGAAATAGGAAAAAGTGTAACTCCAGAGATAGATGTTATTGTAAAATCTAAAATACCAATTTTTGGTATATGCATGGGTCATCAATTATTAGCGATTACTTTGGGGGCAAAAACTATCAAGATGAACGTTGGTCACCGAGGAAGTAATCATCCGGTTTATAACGTAAGTAGCGATAAAGTTGAGATCACTAGCCAAAATCATGGCTTTGTTTTAGATCCATCTTCTCTACCAAATAACGTTGAAGTTACTCATATTTCTATGTTTGATAGTAGTATAGAGGGAATAATGGCAAAGGATTATCCAGTTTTTTCTGTACAGTATCACCCAGAAGAAGCGCCAGGTACACATGATTCACATTACTTATTTAAGCGTTTTATTGGCAATATTGTGTTGTATAAAATGAAATCTGTCTGATTTTAAAAATCAGGCAAAGGTTTTATTGCTTGATTTTTTGGTTTTTGGTGTTAATATAAAGTATAATAAAAGCTTAAGTTAGAATACTGGAATAGTGCTCTCTTAACAAATTCTTGTGGAGGAGTGACCGAGTGGTTAAAGGTAACAGACTGTAAATCTGTCCGCGTTGCGTACGTAGGTTCGAATCCTACCTCCTCCATTGCGCGGGTATAGCTTAATTGGTAGAGCTCTAGCCTTCCAAGCTAGCGGAGTGGGTTCGAATCCCACTATCCGCTCTTTTTTTTGTTGTATTTTTATAAAATCAATATATTACTTATTGATGTATTTGTATTTTAGGTAGAAAAGTTAAAGTTATGACACAAGTAGTGGAAGCATTTGGAAAGCCGCATGTCAATGTGGGAACAATAGGGCATGTGGACCATGGGAAGACAACGTTGACAGCAGCAATAACAAAGCATTATGGAAATTTTGTAGCGTACGATCAAATAGATAAGGCGCCAGAAGAGAGAAAAAGAGGAATAACAATTGCAACAGCACATGTTGAATATCAAACGGAGAGTAGACATTATGCACATGTTGATTGTCCTGGACACGCTGATTATGTGAAGAATATGATAGTTGGTGCAGCACAAATGGATGCAGCGATTTTGGTGGTGTCAGGAGTTGATGGACCTATGCCGCAAACGAGGGAACATATATTGCTCGCTAAGCAAGTTGGTGTTGGATATATTGTAGTGTATATAAATAAAGCTGATGTATCTGATTCTGATATGATAGGTTTGGTAGAGATGGAAGTGAGGGAATTGCTAAGTAAATACGGATTCCCAGGTGGTGATGTTCCAGTGATAGTTGGGTCTGCATTGAAAGCATTGGAGGAAAATGGTGGTGAATATGGGAAGAAATCAATAGATAAATTGATGGAGAAGTTAGATGAGTATGTAGAAGTTCCACCAAGACCTGTAGATTTACCATTCCTATTGCCAATTGAGGATGTATTTTCAATATCAGGGCGTGGAACAGTAGTAACAGGAAGAATAGAAAAAGGAGAAATAAAGGCTGGTGATGAGGTAGAGATAATAGGTCTAAAAACTACACAGAAAACAACATGCACTGGTGTAGAAATGTTTAAGAAATTGCTAGAAAAAGGAAGTGCTGGGTTAAACGTGGGTATATTGTTAAGAGGTACGAAGAGAGAAGAAGTGGAAAGAGGACAAGTATTAGCAAAACCAGGAACAATAACGCCTCACAAGAAATTCAAGGCAGAAGTTTACATATTAAAAAAAGAAGAGGGAGGAAGGCACACACCATTTTTTGCGAATTATCAGCCACAATTTTATTTAAGGACGACAGATGTAACGGGGAATATAAAGTTACTAGAGGGAAAAGAAATGGTAATGCCTGGAGATAATGTAAGTATAGAGGTAGAATTGCAAGTGCCGATAGCAATGGATAAGGGATTGCGCTTTGCAATAAGAGAAGGAGGTAGAACTGTTGGTTCTGGTGTTGTTTCTGAAGTTTTGGAGTGAAAGGGGAGAGGATTTTGAGTTATAGGAGTGTAGCTCAATTGGTAGAGCGCTGGTCTCCAAAACCAGAAGTTGTAGGTTCAACTCCTATCACTCCTGCATTAATATTGTAGCAGAAATGTTGAAAATTTTAAGTATTTTTTTTTGTGATATAAAGCAGGAAGTAAGAAGAATTGCCTGGATGAAAAAGCAAGAAGTTTTATCATCTCTATTTGTTGTAGTGATTGTTATATTATGCTTTTCAGTTTTCTTTTGCTTTGTAGATTTTATATCTCTTTATGCGATTAAGGCTTTATTTGGAATTGTTTATGGCATATGAACATAAATGGTATATTATTAAAATTAATTATGGGCATGAGAGCAATATACTTGAATTAGTAAGCAATGCTACCTATTTTAAGGAGGTATTTATTCCTTATCAGACAGTATGTAACTTGAAGTCTAATATAGAAGTATGTGAAGTGTATGTATGTATGTATCTATGTGATGAGAGTAGAAATATCTTAAGCAAAACGCTTGGATTTTACAGTAGTGATTCCTGTAGTTTTGAAACAGTTTCAGATGAAGAGGTGGATTTGAAGCGTAAGGAATTTAATAAATATAAGTGGTATATTTTAAGAGTTGCTTCTAATTATGAAGAAAAGGTGTGTCAACACGTACTGGAAAATTCTATGAGATTAGGGGTCGATGGTTATTTTAAGGAAGTTTTCATTCCGTATGAAGAACCAAGTGAAGTAGAACTAAGATCTAAAAAAGCTACTATACGAAGAAAGTGTTTTCCTGGTTATGTTTTTTTATATGTGAATTTGTGTGATGAAGTGCTAAATTTTGTTAATAATATACCAAAATCTCTTAAAGTCTATGGATTCTTAAAAAATGGTAATGTTCCAAAAATGATTTCTGATGATGAAATTCACTCAATGTGTAATGCGCTTTACAGTGCTCAAGAAACGAAAAAGTTAAGCCATGGTTATGAAAAAGGTGAAAAGGTAAAAATTAATGATGGTCTTTTCCAAAATTTCACTGGCAAGGTAGATGTGATTAATGATGAAAAGAGAGTTATTAATGTAGAAGTGTCAATTCTAGGTAAGCCAACAATAATAGAGCTTGATCTAGCTCAAGTGGAAAAAATAGAGGATTAATTATGAATGTAATAGTTGCCAAGATTAACTTACTGATGGAAGCGGGAAAAGCAGTTCCTGGGCCAAAAATTGCTTCAGTGCTTGGTCCGCGTGGTATATCTATTCCTAAGTTCTGCGAGGCTTTCAATAAAGTGACTAGTACAGCTAATACCAATTATAAGGTTGGTGATTTGGTAACAGTGCGAATTTCTATAAAGGATGACCGATCTCACGATTTTACTATCAGTGGCCCACCTGTAGCTTACTTACTTAAGCAGGAAGCTAAATTGAATAAAGGTTCTGGTAATTCTGGTAAAGAATTGGTAGCTAGATTGCCTATATCTGCTATAATTAAAATAGCAAGATATAAGATGGTTGATATGAAAGTGGATAATGAAGATTCAGCAGTGAAAATGGTTATAGGCACTGCTAAATCTATGGGTATAGAAATTATAGAAGATTAGAAGCATGAATATGCATAATGGCAGTCCTAAGGAGTGTTTGGAGGAGATTATTAAGTCTGCTTCAGCGAAATTTAACGAATCAATTGACATTGCAGTTAATTTGGGTATAGATTCACGTAAATCTGAAGAACAAGTGCGTGGTATAATAGTTTTGCCTAAAGGTATTGGGAAAGATATTAAAGTAGCTGCCTTCACTCAAGATAAGCATTTATTAGAAGCTAAAAAAGCTGGTGCTAATATTGTGGGGGGAGAAAATTTGGTTGAAGATATAAAAAGAGGTAGAAAATTGGATGTTGATTGGTGTATTACCACTCCTGATTTTATAGCAAAAATTACTCCTATTGCAAAGTTATTGGGCACTAAAGGATTAATGCCTAATCCTAAATTTGGTACCGTCACTTTTAACGTTGCAGAAGCTATTAAAACCATCAAGTCTGGTCAAATAAAATTTAGGACAGATAAAAATGGTATTGTTCACGGCAAATTAGGGAATATCAAATTTGCTGTTGATGATTTGCTAGAAAATTTAAAAGCCTTTCTTAAAGTAATTAAAAGTAATAAACCTATTTCTGTAAAAGGAGTGTACTTTAAGAGTATTTTTTTAAATTCAACTATGGGTAAGGCTTATAAAGTGAGTAAAGTGGAAGATATAATTTAGGGGGTAATACCGTGAAGCGCAAGAATAAAAATGAATTTATACGAAATATAATAAACGTGTTTATAAATAATGATTTTTTAATACTGGTAAACTTTAAGTCTATAAATGCTAGTGATTCATTAGCACTTAGGGATAGCTTAAAGTCTACGGCAAGTGGGATGCTAGTAGTTAAAAACACTCTAGCACGTTTGGCTTTAGAAAAAACTGATAAATTTTCTTACTTGTTAGATAAGTTTTCTGGTCCCGTTGCTATTATATACTCTAGCAGTATAGTAGAGGCTGCAAAACTAATAATTGACTTCATTAATGCTAATAAAGAAAAGATGTCTGTGATTTGTGCAGCTCACTTAAATCAGTTGCTTACAGCAGAGGATGTTAATAAGCTAGCTATGTTGCCTTCTCTTGATGAGCTGCGTATTAAAGTTGTGCATTTAATATTTTATAATATTTCTGCAAGATTGGTGTTATCTATTAACTCACCTTCCATGAGGCTTATGAAAGTATTAGATTATTATAGTTCTAAAAAATAAATTTTATTGTCAAGTAAGGTAGTAGTATGAGTAATGTAACAAACGATTTAGTTGATAAAATATTATCTTTAAATCTATTAGAGGTCTCTGAACTTGTGAAAAGTCTAGAAGAGAAAATAGGGTTACCTGCTGGTTCTTTTGTTGGTGGAGCTGTTAATGCTAATGCACCTACTAGTGATAACGCTGCCATTTCTGCTGCTCAAGAGAAAACTGAATGTAAAGTTGTGATTAAAGAAATTGATGCAAGTAAAAAAATGGAGATCATTAGAACAGTGAGAAAAATTGATTCCACATTAAGCTTAAAAGAAGCAAAAGAGTTAGTTGAATCCTTGCCTAAAGATTTGACTGCTAATATTCCTAGGGATGAGGCAGAGAAAGTAAAGCAGCAGCTCATTGAGTCAGGGGCGATCAAAGTGGAACTCGAGTAGGATGTTGATATTAATATATTAATTTTATATTGATATAGCCCTTTGTAGTTAATTTGAGGTATTTTAATGATTAATTCTTCTTATATGTGTGCTCCTAGTGCTTTTATTCCTAGAGTTTCTTACTCTAGATCAATTGATTTAAAAGATTCTTTATCAGATTTAGTTAAAGTTCAAAAAGAGTCATACAAGTCATTTACTCCTGGAAGTCATGGTAATGAAAGACTTGAGTCTATCTTTCATTCAGTTTTTCCAGTAAATGATCCTTTGCACAGAGCTACTATTGAGTTTATAAGTTGTAGGATAGATAATCCTAAATATGATGAGTCTGAGTGTATAAAGCGTGGTATAACTTTTTCTGCTAGGGTTATTGCTTCTATACGCCTTGTTATTATGCAAGATGGTATTTCCCTTGATGAATATAAATTAATTAAAGGGAGTGGTAATCATTCTAAGCTTGCAACCGTTATAAAATTTATAGAGGAGCAAGAAGTTCATTTCTGTGAATTACCGATGATGACCGATAAAGGCACCTTCATTATTAATGGTGTAGAAAAAGTTATAGTTTCACAAATGCATAGGTCTCCTGGTGTATTTTTTGATAGTGATAAGGGAAAAACTTATAATTCTGGTAAACTAATCTATTCCGCTAGGGTTATTCCTTATAGAGGTTCTTGGCTTGATATTGAATTTGATGTTAAAGACCTCTTATATTTTCGTATTGACAGGAAAAGAAAATTGCCAGTTTCGGTCTTATTAAAAGCATTGGGCTTATCAAATAATGACATACTCAATAAATTTTATGAAAAGATAAGATATATAAAATATAAGAATAGTTGGAAAGTGCAGTTTATTCCTGATAAATTTAAGGGAGTTAGATTACCTTTCGATTTAATGGACGTTGAAGGTAATGTGTTGTTTAAAGCTAACGTCCGTATTACTTCAAGATTAGCTAAAAAGCTGTATGATGATGGATTGAAAGAGTACTTAGTGCCTTTTGATTCTATATGTGGTTTATTCCTTGCAGAAGATTTAATAGATAGTGTTAGCTCTATGAGAATTTTATCTGCCGGTGAATCTATAAAGATAGAAGATATAAAAAAGCTTGAGTTATTGTCTGTGGATGAAATATCGGTACTAAATATTGATAACTTATCTGTTGGTCCTTATATATTAAATACGCTTTTCTTAGACGAAAACATGTCTTATCAAGACGCGCTATATGAGATATATAGAGTCTTGCGCCCTGGTGAAGTTCCTGTATTAGAAATAGTAGAGGAGCTTTTTTATAATCTTTTCTTTAATCCCGAGTATTATGATCTATCTAATATTGGTAGATCAAAACTTAACTCTTATCTTGGGTTAAATTATGACGAAGATTTGACTGTTTTAACACATGAAGATATTATTGAAATTGTAAAAAAGATAGTATTGCTACGTGACGGCCAAGGATCTGTAGATGACATTGACCATTTGGGAAATAGACGAGTAAGGTCAGTTGGCGAGTTTATAGAAAATCAGTTTAGAGCTGGGCTATTAAAGCTAGAACGTGCAGTGATTGATTCCATGTCTACTTCTAGTTTAGATAAAGTTTCTTCATCTGATTTTATTAATCCAAAAGTGTTAACTAATGTCTTAAGGGATTTCTTTAATTCTTCTCAATTATCTCAGTTTATGGATCAGACTAATCCATTATCTGAAATAACACATAAAAGGAGGTTGTCAGCATTAGGTCCTGGTGGTTTAACGAGAGATCGTGCAGGATTTGAAGTGCGAGATGTTCATCCAACTCATTATGGAAGAATTTGTCCTATTGAAACTCCAGAGGGGCAAAATATAGGGTTAATCAATAGTTTAGCTATATATGCACGAGTTAACAAATATGGCTTTATTGAAAGTCCTTATAGAAAAGTAGTTAATAGGGTTGCCACTGATCAAATTGACTACTTGTCTGCTATAGATGAAGGTTTATATTATATAGCTGATGCCAGCGCAAAGCTTGACGACAATAATTGTTTTGTCGATGACATGCTGTACTGTAGATATGCTGGTAGTTTTGTCATGGTCAGTAGTGATCAAGTAAGCTACATTGACGTATCTCCTAAACAAGTAATATCAGTTGCAGCCTCTTTGATTCCATTTTTAGAAAATGATGATGCTAATAGAGCATTAATGGGTTCAAATATGCAACGTCAAGCTGTACCTTTATTAAAGCCTACTGCTCCTTTAGTTGGTACTGGCATAGAGTCTTTTGTGGCTTCTGGTTCTGGTGCTGTAGTTTTAGCAAAACGCGACGGCATAGTTGATAGTTCTGATAGTAACTCTATAGTTATACGTGCTTTTGATGAAAAAAGGGTTAACTACCTTGGCGTGGATATTTATCACTTAAAGAAATTTCAACGCTCTAACCATAATACTTGCATTAATCAAAGACCGCTAGTACGTGTAGGTGATTATGTTAAAGAGGGTGATGTAATAGCTGATGGTCCTGCAATTAATAGTGGTGAGTTAGCACTTGGTCAAAATTTGCTGGTCGCTTTCATGTCTTGGCAAGGTTATAATTTTGAAGACTCTATTGTTATCTCTAGTGAAATTGTTAAAAAAGATCTCTTTACTTCAATACATATAGAAGAATTTGAATGTGTTGTACACGATACTCCTTTAGGGTCAGAAAAAATAACTCGTGCTATACCTGGCGTTAATGAGGAAAATCTATATCACTTAGATGATACTGGTATAGTAAAAATTGGTACAAGAGTTGGCCCAGGGTATATTCTTGTAGGTAAAGTTACACCTAAACCTTCCCTTTTATTGCCTCCTGAAACAAAGTTATTAATGACAATTTTTGGTGAAAAGTCATTCGATTGTGCAGATTCTTCTCTATATACATCCCCAGATGTTGAAGGAACAGTAATTAATGTACAGGTCTTTACACGTAGAGGAGTTGAAGAAAATGAAAGGGCACTGCTTATTAAGCAGAAAGAGATGAATGATTTAGAAAAAGAACGAGATTATATAATCAATGTTGCTAGTGAATATTTCTATGATGAATTGAAAAAACTTCTTACTCATTCTTGCCTTCAAGATCAAGAAAAACTTGACGCTATTGAACGTGAACAATGGTGGGGTATAGGATTAAGAAATCGATCTATTTCTGAGCAAGTTAAGAGATTAAAAAAAGATTTTGATGAAAAAGTATCGAATGCAATAGTACAATTTAAACAAAAAGTAGAAAAGTTAAATGAAGGCTATGACTTGCCTCAAGGTGTGTCAATGTCAGTAAAAGTTTTCATTGCTGTAAAACATAGTCTGCAGCCAGGGGATAAAATGGCTGGTAGACATGGGAATAAAGGGGTGATTTCTCGAGTTGTACCAGTGGAAGATATGCCTTATTTAGAGGATGGTACGCCTGTTGATATTATCCTAAACCCTCTTGGTGTTCCGTCAAGGATGAATGTGGGACAAATATTGGAAACTCACGTGGGTTGGGCTTGCAAAAAATTAGGAGAAAAAGTAGGCAATATTCTAGATAAAATTAACAAGATTAACAGTGATTTTTGCAAAGAAATTAGATCTCTTGACGATGATAACTTTGCAAAATTTGCAGTGGTATATTTTGCTAATAAAAAAGCTGAAGAAGTTAGCGATGATGAAATAACGAATTCCCTTATTCATATATCTAATGAAGGTGCGCTCAATGATGAATTAAACGTGTTAGTGAAAGGTTATTTAAACTCTTGCAAAAGTGCGTACGAAGATTTGCGTAGCTTCCTCATTGAAATTTATAGCTGTGGTAGTGACGTATCTATTTGCAACAATATTCGCAACATTGACAATAGTAACTTGATTGAATTTGCGCATAAATTACGTTATGGCGTTCCTGTTGCTGCACCTGTGTTTGAAGGTCCGAAGGATAAAAAAATAACAAAATTATTTACACTTGCTGGCTTAGATCCTTCTGGACAAACTGAAGCATATGATGGCCGCACCGGTGAGAAATTTGACCGTAAGGTCACGGTTGGTTATATGTATATGCTTAAGCTGCATCATCTGGTCGATGATAAAATTCATGCGCGTTCAGTAGGGCCTTACAGTTTAGTTACTCAGCAACCTCTTGGAGGAAAATCCCATTTTGGCGGTCAACGTTTTGGTGAAATGGAATGTTGGGCATTGCAAGCTTATGGTGCCGCTTATACTTTACAAGAAATGCTAACTGTGAAGTCTGATGACATTAATGGTAGGGTTAAGATTTATGAATCGATAATAAAAGGTGACAGCAACTTCGAATGTGGAACTCCTGAATCTTTCAATGTGATGATAAAAGAACTACGTTCTTTATGTTTAAATGTGGCTTTAAAGCAAAATAATGTTGTTATTGAAGACATATCTCACACTAACATTGCACAGCCTTTTGATAAAATTGGCATATCAATTGCTAGCCCTGAGAATATTAAGTCTATGTCTTACGGTGAGGTAAAAGACGTCTCAACTGCAAATTATCGTACATTCAAAGTTGAAAAAGGTGGATTATTTTGTCCTAAGATCTTTGGTCCAGTTAATGATGATGAATGTTTGTGTGGAAAATACAAAAAAAGAAGACACAGAGGCCGTATATGTGAAAAATGTGGAGTGGAGGTTACATCTTCTAAAGTAAGAAGAGAAAGAATGGGTCATATAGAGCTTGCGTCTCCTGTTGCCCATATATGGTTTTTAAAGTCACTCCCTTCAAGAATTGGAGCATTATTAGACATGTCTCTCAGAGATATTGAGAATATTTTGTATAGCGATAATTACATTGTGATAGATCCCCTTATTTCTCCTTTTGAAAAGGGTGAGATTATTAGTGAGAAAACTTATAATGAAGCTAAAGATGACTATGGTATCGATAGTTTTGTAGCTATGCAAGGTGTTGAAGCTATAAGAGAGTTACTGACTTGTCTTGATTTGCATCAAATCAGAAAGGATTTAAGAATGGAATTAGAGTCTGTTGCCTCTGAAATAAGAAGAAAGAAGATCATAAAGAGATTACGTATTATTGAAAATTTTATTAAATCTGGAAATAGACCTGAGTGGATGATACTTACGACTATACCTATTTTACCACCTGACTTACGTCCTTTAGTGTCGCTTGAAAGTGGTCGTCCTGCAGTTTCTGACTTAAATCATCATTATAGGACTATTATTAATAGAAATAACAGATTGAGAAAATTATTAAGCTTAAATCCTCCTGAAATTATGATTCGTAATGAAAAAAGGATGTTACAAGAAGCAGTTGATTCTCTTTTCGATAATAGCCGTCGTAATGCTCTAACAAATAAAGCTGGTGCTATTGGATATAAAAAATCTATTAGTGACATGCTGAAAGGAAAACAAGGACGTTTCCGCCAGAATCTCTTGGGAAAAAGGGTAGATTATTCTGGACGTTCTGTAATAGTCGTTGGTCCAGCTTTGAAGTTGAATCAATGTGGGTTACCGAAAAGAATGGCTCTTGAACTATTTAAGCCTTTTGTTTATTCAAAGCTTAAGATGTATGGTATGGCTCCAACTATCAAGTTTGCTAGTAAATTGATAAGAGCGGAAAAACCTGAAGTTTGGGATATGCTAGAAGAAGTGATAAAAGAGCATCCTGTTTTGCTAAATAGAGCGCCTACTCTACATAGGCTTGGTATTCAAGCCTTTGAGCCAATCCTTATTGAAGGCAAAGCTATACAACTTCATCCACTTGTTTGTACAGCATTTAACGCAGATTTTGATGGCGATCAAATGGCAGTGCATGTGCCGATTTCATTAGAAGCCCAGCTTGAAGCGAGGGTACTAATGATGTCAACCAATAATGTTTTAAGCCCTTCTAATGGCAGGCCAATTATAGTTCCTAGTAAAGATATAATACTTGGTATATATTATTTAACTTTGCAGGAACAAACTGATAAAGAAGATGGTGATTTACCATTTTTAGGCACTTTCGGTGAAGTTGAACACTCTTTAAGTGATGGCGCTTTACATATTCATTCTAATATAAAGTATAGAATGGAGTATAAAAATGGCGAAGGCGAAATTTGCTATAAAACCATTCACACGACTCCTGGTCGCTTAATATTGTGGCAGATTTTTCCTAAACATGAGAATCTAAGTTTTGGTCTTGTAAATCAGGTATTAACAGTTAAAGAAGTAACTAGTATAGTTGATTTAATATATCGCAACTGTGGTCAAAGTGCTACAGTGGAGTTTTCTGATAGGTTGATGGTACTTGGCTTTGAATATGCTACATTTTCTGGCATTTCTTTTAGCCGTTGTGATCTGGTTATACCTGAAACTAAAGCTGAACACGTCGATCGTGCAAGAGGTGAAATCAAGAAGTTCTCTATGCAATATCAAGATGGTCTAATAACTAGAAGTGAGAGATATAATAAGGTTATAGACGAATGGTCTAAATGTACAGATATGATAGCTAATGATATGTTAAAATCAATATCTATATATGATAGAGATAGTAAGTACAATTCAGTGTATATGATGGTTAATTCCGGTGCCAGGGGTTCTACTTCACAGATGAAGCAGCTAGCTGGGATGCGAGGGCTTATGACTAAGCCTTCTGGTGAGATCATAGAGACACCTATAATTTCTAACTTCCGTGAAGGGTTAAATGTATTTGAGTATTTTAATTCTACTCATGGTGCACGTAAAGGTCTTGCTGATACTGCACTTAAAACTGCTAATTCTGGATATTTAACTCGTCGTTTAGTTGATGTATCTCAAAATTGTATAGTTACAAAGCGTGACTGTAAAACGAAAAATGGCCTTGTTGTAAGAGCTACAGTTGAAGGAGGTACTATAGTTGCATCTTTAGAAAGAGTTGTGCTGGGCAGAACAGCTGCAAATGATATATATAATCCAGTGACAAAAGAATTATTGGTGAAAGCAGGAGAATTAATTGATGAGGATAAGGTTAAACAGATCAATATTGCAGGTCTTGATGCTGTAAAAATTAGATCACCTTTAACTTGTGAAGTAAGTCCGGGAGTATGTTCTTTGTGCTATGGAAGAGATCTTGCAACTGGTAGAATTGTCTCGATAGGTGAAGCAGTTGGTGTAATAGCTGCTCAGTCTGTTGGAGAGCCTGGTACTCAGTTGACGATGCGTACTTTTCACATAGGTGGAGTGATGACTAGAGGTGTTGAATCCTCAAATATTGTAGCATCTATCAATGCCAAAATAAAATTGAATAACAGTAACATAATTGTAGATAAAAATGGAGATAAAATTGCAATAAGTCGTTCTTGTGAAGTAGTGTTAACTGATAATCTTGGTAGTGAGAAGTTGAGACATAGTATACCTTATGGTGCTAAACTTTATATAGATGAAGGTGAGTCAGTGAAAATTGGTGATAAGATTGCAGAATGGGATCCTTATACATTGCCTATTATCACGGAAAAGACTGGTACAGTATTGTACCAAGATTTAAAAGATGGGGTGTCAATTACTGAAGTTATGGATGAATCTACGGGAATATCAAGTAAAGTAGTAAAAGATTGGAAACTGTACTCCGGTGGAGCTAATTTACGTCCTCGCATAGTGCTACTTGATGATAATGGTGAGGTAATGACGCTCGCAAGCGGTGTTGAAGCATGTTATTTTATACCAATTGGTGCAGTACTTAATGTGCAAGATGGTCAGAAAGTTCATGCAGGTGACGTTATTACAAGAACACCTAGGGAATCAGTTAAAACTCGTGATATTACTGGAGGTTTGCCGAGAGTTATAGAATTGTTCGAAGCACGGCGTCCTAGGGAGCATGCCATCGTTAGTGAGATAGATGGTCATGTGGTATTTTCTGAGAAAGATCGAAGAGGAAAACGTAGTATACTTATAAAACCTTCAGATGAACAGATTTCTCCAATTGAGTATTTGGTGTCAAGAAGTAAACACGTAATAGTTAATGAGGGTGATTTTGTACGTAAAGGTGATTTATTGATGGATGGTGATCCTGATCTCCATGATATTTTGCGCGTACTTGGATTAGAAGCTTTGGCGCATTATATGATTTCTGAAATACAGCAGGTTTACAGATTGCAGGGTGTTCGTATAGATAACAAGCATTTAGAGGTGATATTAAAGCAAATGTTGCAGAAAGTAGAAATTACTGATCCTGGTGATACTATGTACTTGGTTGGCGAAAGCATTGACAAGTTGGAAGTTGATAAAAGAAATCATATTATGAATAACTCTGGCAAGCGGCCTGCTTGTTATCTTCCTATTCTGCAAGGAATTACTAGAGCAAGTCTTGAAACTAAATCCTTTATTTCTGCTGCTTCTTTTCAAGAGACAACAAAAGTGCTGACAGAAGCAGCATTCTGTGGGAAAGAAGATCCTTTAAGTGGATTAAAGGAAAATGTTATAGTGGGAAGATTAATTCCTGCTGGTACAGGCTTGATTATGAGTAAAGTCAGGGCACTTTCGCTTTGTGATAATATAGATAAATATGAAAAGTATTTTGATATTGAAACTTATGACGAGAAATCGTTAAGGGGTAATGGTTGCCACTTGGCTTCTGGAGAGAAGGAAAGTGTAGTAGAATCACATTATAATCATCCAAATTAAATGTGGCTAACAAAAACAGATGTGTAAAACTGTGTGAACGCTAGCGTAGTCTTATACTAATTCTTATTGTTAATGGATCAAATAGATGATATTGCAAAGTTATTTAATTGCGGAGTGAGAAAAAGAGGTAATAACTTTACATAAAGTGCTCTCAAGTAAAGCAATTGTATTACAGGCTTTTTTTATACACAATTAAAATCTCTCTTAATAGGATTGAGCCCTGGTAAGGGTGGTGATAGGTATATAATCTTGATATTTTTAGATACTTTAAATTTTTTGACTTATGCTAACTAGCACAATTCATGACAAGAAAGATGTCTCGTGTTCTTAAATATTGCAATTGGTGCAAACGTCTAGAATTTTCTCCATTTTGTAATTAACTGCACTGTAGAAATGAAAATTTTATTTACCTAATTTTATTTTAATCTGTTTTCTTATAAAACTTTATTTTTTGCATATTACGGTATACTGCAGGATTTATTGACATTCAAGCCAGATTTTTTTCTAGATTCTTATTTCTTTAACGTTAATATTGTATTCTCTTGTATCCATACTTCAACTTGTTTAAATTAACTCTGATTCAATCTAGTTTTTCTACTCCATTAAGGTGGAGTAAGTAATTTTTTTCTCTTCCAAATTTTATGTGCTTTATTTATGCAGTTAGTGCTGTTCTTGAAATGCAACATATTTTTGCTACTGCTGTTTATGCCGTGTTTTTTTTGCTGCGATTGCAGCATTTTTCGTGACTTTTTCATCCAATAATTTTGATTTCAATGCCATGTCACTTTTTTTTACTAATTAACAATTAGAATTGGTACGAATATCTCTGCTGTAATTATGATTATATCGGTAAGCAGGCAAAGTAATTCTCTTTCTGAAAATCTTAATTTTATTTAAGCTATCAATTAACTTAAAGTTAAGTATCTTGACATTTATTAAATATTGCTATACAATGACTAGGTGTACTTTGATACGCTATGGCAATAAAATTACCTTATAATAAGTGTATTGGACCCGAGGGCAGTGCTCGGCGCCTCCACCATATTTTTAATTTACATGGGGGCGAATTAAGAGTAGACATACATAGTAAAGATGGTAACTTTGCTCGGTTAGATACCACCGCTAAGAGTTCATAATTTAAATGCAAACGATAATTTTGCTGCTGAAAACGATGTTGCGGTAGCTGCTTAATTTAAGCACTATAACTGCATTGCTATAAGCACGGTTTAGGGAACGCCGGGTAACAGAAGTTTCCCAAAATTCACATGTTTAAGATTTATATGGATAAGGTAAGTTATAAGAAATCACTCAATTCTGCCAAATTTCAAGTTATCAAAAAGGCTTTAACGATTATATCATGTGAAAGCTTTACTCCTCATTTAGAAATATTATTTTTCACGTATTTTAATAGTGTTGTCATACCAAATTACTTAAGAAAGTTACATCCTACTCAAATGCTTATTGTATTGCAGCATCAATTTTATAATTTGAAAATTTTTGAGGATAGATTTAGTGTTGGTTTGAGTTTTTGCGGAAAACAAGAGCAAGTCACCGTGCCGTTTTTTGCTATTGGGAAATTTTATGATAAAATTTCAGGAGATGTTTTAATATTTGATAAAATCAGTATAGATTCTGACAAAGAATATAAAAGTGAGAAATATACTGAGAATTCATCAAATGATAGTATTATATCTATAGGCCAATTGCGTGATAAGTAGTTATTTGTAGGATGTTTGAAAATATACTCTATAAATAAAAAAATAAGCAGATAGGATTGTCAGACTTGCTGCCAAAATTTTATAGATATAGTCATACGAAGCTACTTTTTCTGATAAGTTCTCTAATTTATGTTAAAATAACATATTGAACTTGGAAAGGGGGGGTTGATTTAAAATTCCTAAATACTTATCTTTTATATAATTTTCATATAATGGACACGCATGCATCCAATCATATATTTACTGAACATGTTGCTTGATCTTTATAGCTTCATTCTAATATGTTGGATTATTCTGGATTGCTTGATCAAGCTTAATATAGTAAACATGTATAACGAAGTTTTAAGCAACATAATGCACGCTTTGAATCTGCTCATCCATCCACCACTGAAAGTTATCAGGAGGTATATACAACCACTCAATGGGTTGGACTTATCTGTAATGATATTGCTAATAGCGATTCACTTTGTAAAATATACAATAACTTACTACTTTAAGTAGATGCTAAAAAAATATCTAAAAGCAGTAATATATTTATCACTTTTGATATACATATATATATCAGTTTTTAGTTATAATTATAAAGATCCATCCTTAAACACAGTCACAGATAGAGAAGTAACAAATTTAGGTGGAATAGTAGGTTCTTATTTAGCTGATATATTAGTTCAATTTTTTGGATTAATTAGTGTTACAATAGCTACCACTATAGTTTATTTTTTGATCTTTAAATCATCAGGAAGGCTACTGAAAATTCTCTACTCAATATTAATCAATATAGGAATATGTGCTATATTACCACAACTTTCACTGGGCATTACTGCTGGATATATGCACAGTGGAGTAATAGGAAATGCACTAATTAATAACTGCCCTTTTTACGTATTTATGATAGCAACGTTAATAGGTATTATAGGGTTAATTGGTTGGAGGAGAACGGTTTACTTGCTATTCCTCTTATGTAAAAAAGCAGCTTCTCTTTTTGTAAGGGTTCTGTTTTTTAGGTCATATAAAGTTGCTGAGTATCTGACTGCACCATTAGTAGTGGATAAAAAATGCAGAGCTCAAATTACTACTAAACAGCAACCAAAAGAAATGCAGAAGAAAGTTATTGAAGAGATCTTTAAATCTTCTAATGAGTTTGAGTTTCCAAGCATTCACTTACTTTCTAAAGCAGAAAAATCTTTACAGATAGACCAGCTGAATGAGGTGGAGGGCAATAAAAATTTATTTTTGCTGAAGCAAGTCCTTAGTGATTTTGGAATACAAGGAAAAATTATTAGTGTGTGTTATGGGCCAGTTGTAACTTTATATAAGCTTGAACCACAAGCTGGTACAAAATCTGCAAGAGTAATTGGCCTCGCAGATGACATTGCACGTTCAATGAGTGCATTATCTACACGTATTTCAATAATTCGTGGACAAAATGCTATGGGAATAGAATTCCCAAACAAGGAACGAGAAATCGTTATGCTACGTGACTTGCTTGAATCATCGGAGTACCAAAATGTAAATTTAAACCTTCCAATTGCACTTGGTAAAGAAATAAGTGGGAAACCAGTTGTTGCTGATCTGGCTAAAATGCCTCACTTGCTTGTTGCTGGGACTACAGGATCAGGTAAATCAGTTGCAGTTAACACTATGATTCTTTCACTTATTTATCGATTAAGTCCTGATGCGTGTAAGATGATAATGATCGATCCAAAGATGCTTGAGCTTTCAATATATGATGCAATACCACACCTAATAACGCCGGTAGTAACAGAGCCAAAAAAGGCTGTTATTGCTCTTAAGTGGATAGTAAAAGAGATGGAAAATCGCTATCGTATGATGTCATATTTGAATGTACGCAATGTAATAAACTATAACCAAAAGATCATAGAAGCAATGAATAGTGGGATAGAATTAGAGCGTGTTGTACAGATTGGATTTAACTCAATAACAGGCAAACCCTTATTTGAAAAGATACCAATCAAGATGGAGACATTTCCATATATTGTAGTAATTGTAGATGAAATGGCAGATTTGATGCTTGTTGCTGGTAAAGAAATAGAGTGTTCTATTCAACGTTTAGCTCAAATGGCTCGTGCTGCAGGAATACACATTATAGTAGCAACACAACGTCCATCTGTGGATGTGATAACAGGCGTGATAAAAGCGAACTTTCCAACGAGAATCAGTTTTGCTGTCACTTCTAAAATAGATAGCAGGACAATACTTGGTGAACAAGGTGCTGAACAATTGCTCGGTATGGGTGACATGCTCTATATGGCCTCTGGTGGTAAGATTATGCGAGTTCATGGTCCATTTGTGAGTGATGCAGAAGTGCAAAATATAGTTGATCATCTAAAAATGCAAGGTAAACCAAACTATATAGAGGAAATCACAAAAGAAGATTCTTCTGCAGAATTAGAGGGTGAAATAGAAGATGGAGAGAATGCTTTATATAAGCAAGCAATAGCTATTATTCAAAGGGATCAAAAAGTTTCAACTAGTTACATTCAACGACAGCTTAGAATAGGCTATAACAGGGCTGCAAATATTGTTGAAAAAATGGAAAAAGAAGGTATTATCAGCGCTCCAAATTACTCAGGAAAGAGAGAGATATTAGTAGAGTAATTACCAATATCTCTGCGTTATGATATATTTATGAGTATCAGATATGATATTAAATCAGTTAGTTTAAATGGATAGATGAAGTTACTTGCAAAAATATTTTTCACTTCATTTATTCTTGGGTTTATTCTTTTCCCTTATTTTATAAAATTTCTAAAAAAAATTAGCAAAAATAGACAACCTATCAGGTTATGCAATCCAGAAAGTCATTTAATTACAAAAAGAAATACACCTACCATGGGGGGAATAGTAATACTGACTTCTTCTTTATTATCAATTTTATTTTTGGTTCAGTTAACGCCAGAGATTTTATTGCTAGTGTCTATAACTCTATCCTTTGCTCTAATTGGATTTGTTGACGATTATTTAAAGTTAAAAGCAAATAGCGATCGAGGGTTAAGCGCGAAAACCAAAATACTCATCCAATTTATTATTGCACTGGTTAGCATGTTTGTATTTAAGCTCAGCTTTGCTGAAGATTTTGCAAAAACGGTTCTATTTAAAAGGGTAATGATCGACTTTGGCTACCTATATGTTCCATTTGCTGCATTTGTAGTGGTTGGTTCTTCTAATGCTGTAAACTTAACAGATGGCCTAGATGGCCTTGTAGCAACTCAAATCATTATTTCTTTTGTTTCTTTGGGGTTAATTGCATATATGACTCAAGCAGATATAAATATTATCCTGTTCTGCATCGCGTTTATAGGAGCGACTTTAAGTTTCTTGTGGTTTAATACGCATCCAGCAAAAATGTTTATGGGTGACATTGGCAGTTTATCAATTGGTGCAGCTCTAGGATTAACTAGTATTTTAATTAAAAGAGAAATGCTTTTTACTATTATTGGAGTAATCTTTGTGATAGAGACTTTATCTGTTATTATTCAGGTATCGTACTTCAAATATACAAAATTTAAGTATGGAAAGGGAAAAAGGATTTTTCTTATGACACCAATACACCATCATTTTGAAAAGAAAGGATGGTCAGAAAACGAGATAGTTATAAAATTTTTGATAATTACTGTTATCTTTTCAGTTTTCACTGTTACTTTTTTGTTATAGAAGCTTATGGCATATCCTGATTTTACATTAGAAAATAAATTATCAGGAGTGATAGCAGGAGTAGATGAAGTTGGAAGGGGGGCACTAGCTGGTCCAGTAATATCTGCGGCTGTAATATTCCCTAGCAGAAGTATGGTCATTGAAGAAATTAACGATTCAAAGAAATTGACCGCTAGAAATAGGCAAATCCTATATGAAAAAATAACATCCATTGCAAAATTTGGTATAGGAATAGCAAGTGTAGCAGAAATAAATTCATATAATATTTTGCAAGCAACGAAACTTTCAATGGAACGTGCGTTGGTAGAATTAGGTGTAGAGTTAGATTACGTGCTAATTGATGGTAATCAGCCACCTAAAATAAGATGGAAAATGAAGTCCATAATAAACGGCGATAATTTGAGCATATCAATTGCGGCAGCTTCAATCGTTGCAAAAGTGACAAGAGATCAATTGATGCAAGAATTGCATAATCAATATCCAAAATATAACTGGTATAAGAATAAAGGATATGGAACAAAGGAGCACATAAGTGCCATAAATCTTTATGGTGTTACAGGATATCATAGAAAAAGTTTTGCACCCGTTTTAAGCTCCATTAAACGGGCACTACTTTAACGCGCGATTACTTATATTCATAATCATTAACAATAAATTTAAATGGTATTATACCAGCTAGAGTTGCTTTTATATTTGACAAAGTAAAGCTAATCTCAATAGTTTGATCCTTTGTTTTCTTATCTTGCTCGATTATGAAAATCACAGTAGCATTTCCAACAAACGTGACTAAATCTTTGATTGATCGGTCAATGGACAATTTTACTACATTTATGTTGAAAATTTTTCTTTTAGATGAAGGCAAATCACCAGCTTCATCATTCATTTTTTTCTGAAAGTTTTGGTAGATTTTATGTGTAGAGTTGTTTTTTATGAAATTTTTCTGGTACCATGGCTCAACAACTTTATTAGATTCATACATTTCGACATATTTACTCATTAAGTATCTTGCTACAGAAGTGTATTCATCTTCATCTTTTTTAAAACTAAGCTTACGTATTACAGAAAACTCATCCTCTGTGTGACTTACATACTTCACGAAGTTTAAATCTTTTTTAATAGGGAATAATAAGTATATATTTAATAGTAATAGGCACAGACACACTAAGAGGCACAATACTATCAGCGCCATCCAAGATCTTTCTGCTACGCAAAATAGATATTTATGACAGTACCATTCAATTGCTTTACTGAAATAACTCTTATTTTTTACTGATTCACGCAGCTTATCTTCCATAATGTAAAGCACTATTGAATTATTATTATAATAATAAACCCTAAAAATTTTAAAATATATTTAAATTTCTCAAAACAGGATGAATGATTATATCATCTTATCCAGCTATAAAATAGAATTTGTTGATTTTACTCACATCTACATTTATCATCTTTACGCTGAAATTTTAGGATGATAAATGTCACTTTTTACACTTTTATTATTATTATAATAATGTAATTTATCTTGGTTAAAATAACCAAATTCATCAGCAAGAACTTCTGTCTTTACCACCTTTAACTATCCAAATAAGTCGACTGAATGATTTTGAAACTTGGGCTCAATAGCTCCTTCCGTGGTAAAAATTTAGGTGTGTGATTAACATATTCCTTAAATTTTAGACTATATAAATCTTTTCTACATTACTAAAATCCACAAGCTTATATTCATCTAAAACGTTAGAATATTGTTGATCATAATCTAAAATATTATAAAACTTTAGTTTATAATCGCCTTCATTTAATTTAACACCTTTAAGGTAATGAAATACTCTAGTAATTCTTGTCTCCTCTTTTGTAATGTAATTGCGCGTACAACTAACTCACTATTGAATATGTGATAGCCAATTTTTTGGCAAAGTAGCTATATTAATTGCATTTGTTTAGCTTAAAAATTTGCTTTGTAAATACGATTCTATAACTCTTTCCCTTTCTTTAAAGTTACATTCGGATCTGAACTATATTTTTAATTCAGTTTAGTTCTTTCTGCATGCCTTATGCCGGTCCTCATATTGTTAATTGGTTAAATAAGTGTGACATTACATAGTTGTTTAATTGCGGAGCGAGAAAAAGAGGTAATAAATTTATATAAAGCGTTCTAGTAATGGTACTTTTAAATTTTTTGACTATGTCCATTAGCAAAATCCATAATAAGAAAGGCTTCTTGAATAATGAAAGTAAGAATTCAGAAGAAATTTGGCTTTTGAAAAATGTTAGCAAGTCTACATTACGTTGTAATGTGCAAAAAATGAAGTCTTTGTATATTACGCCAAAGCCAATTTGCAATGAACAAGATGAAGGTAGAAAGGAAGAGTTAAAAAATTAATGAGACTATTGGTAAGTGTGCTCTGAATAAGAAGAGTTATTCATCTTTGATGAACTACAGTTTTATACATATTTGAAAGTTGAACATGAGTAATTAAAAAGGGGCATTAGAACATTAGGTTAAAGTAAAATTAGGTAGACAAAATTTTTGCCTCTGCAGAGAGGGAGCTTATTTGTATCTAATTATCAACACTGATTGTATGAATATATTTTTTGAACAAGTGTTGCAATATTTTAGAACATGAGACATCTTTCTTATCATGGATTATGCTAGTTATCATAAGTTAAGAAATTTAAAAGTGCCTAAATGTTACTTATTTTGCCTTATTAATAATAAGAATTGGTATCAGTACAGCTTTATTAAGACTTCTATTGCAACACTTATTAAAAAAATATATTGATACAATCAATGTTGACAATTAGATACAAAATTGATTGCCGTACAGTTAATTTACTATTAGTCAGATCAATGCTTGAAATATTAAATTAACGAAATTTAATTATAAATTTATATTGAAAATATTATACTTCATAAACTGATGCTACGATATTAACTACGTTAGTTAAAACGTGCTTTTTATCTAAGTGAAGCTGTCCAGCAGCAGAAAAAAGTTCATCTATTTTTCTCCATTGACTAAGTAAGATTTCGATATTGTGGACCTTTCTCTTTATTCTTTCTAGAATGAAGGCCTGAATTATATATGATGCTAATTCCAGTTCAATTTCGCTATTAATTACTTTATTAATGGCATTAGGATTTTTTAAATTATGAAGGAATTTATAAAAGCACTTATATGAGTTATAAGTATCACTACTTATTGTATTTATTATTATTCCTGGCATTCCTGGAAATAAAGTAATGATTTCTTCAAATGTGCTACTGTCTAATTTACACTGAGATAAAACAATTTGCTTCGTTTCATTATAAGTTAATGGCAGTAAGTTCAGCTGAAAACACCTGCATTGAATAGTGGTTTGTATATTGTATGGCCTATGACTAATTATGAATATCTTTGAGTTTTTTGGCGGTTCTTCTAATACTTTTAATATTGCATTTCTAGCGTTGTTTGTCATTGCTTCTAGGCTATCTATTATAGCTATCTTGTATTCTGATTGAATAGGGCTTAAGTGCAGAAAATTTTTCATTTCTCTCACTTTTTCTACTCCAATGATATCACCTTCAACAATGTGTAAGTCCAGTGCTGCTTCATTGCAGTTTTTTACAAGAAACCAATTGGAAAAGGATTTTGCGAGCGTTGCTTTTCCTATACCTTTTTTACCACAAATTAACCAGGATTGAATAGATAAGTTATCCATCAATCTTTTTTTGGCTTGATCATGACCTATTACTTTTTTCATTCTTTTTTTATAGATTTCAGTCCGAAAGCATATTATTTACTGCTTGCAATGAAATTGTACCTTCTCTTAAAATCTTAACCTTATCCACAGTTAAGTCAATAATACTAGATTCTGTACTAGAAACTAATTCATCATCTTCAATCACTGCAGATAAATGTTGCTTAATAGGTTGAGGTATATCGCTTGCCTTACACACACTTTTTTCTCCCGAAATATTTATACTGGTTGCAACTATTGGAGTTTTTAGCCTATTTAATATTGAAATTGCAATAGGATGATCAGGTATTCTTACTCCTATAGTACCTTTAAAGAATCTATTTGGCAATATGTTGTTATTTTTAAGCGGTAAAATATAGGTAATTGGTCCAGGAGAAAAGTGATTTATTAAATTAATATATTTTCCCTCTAGCTTTGCTATTTTTGCTAAACTGTGAACATCACTAACAAATATAGATAGTGGCTTATCTTGAGAGCGTTTCTTTACCTGATATGTTTTTTCGATAGCTCCACTATCTAGTGCATTGCAAGCAAGAGCATATACTGTCTCTGTTGGGAAACAGACTAGCAAATTATTCTGTATTGCATTTATTGTTTTAGCTATCATATAGCTAAACTTAGCGATCAGATTAGCCTTTTGCATAAGTAGTTGAATAGTTATTTATATTGAACTTTACTAGCACTTCTAGTTAGTGTGAATATTATAAGTTTACTGCAAATTTGCTAGATTCCAAATTCTTCATTGATTTTATCAACTATCTCTGGTGACGGATCCTCTCCCCATCCTGAGTATAAAACTTCTCCGTAATCTGCAACATCCATAGAACCAGTTCTACTTTTTGCGAGAAACATTTCTTTCTTGTCTTTATCAACTAATACATAGTGCCATGCTGATCTTCCACGGTCTTTACCACGGACTAAATATATGAGATCTGACCTACTTCTTCTTGTTGCATCAGCAAAAGATCTTTCATTGACAGTTCTGCTTTTGCCTTTTATGTTAATACTCTCAGAAAAAATTTCTTTCGATTCAATTTTTTTGCTTGCTAACTGGGAAATTTTTCCTCTCTCTTCTAGTGCACGTGCTTTAGTATTTTGAGATGAATATTTACTAGAAAAACTTCCTCCTGTACTATTAGAACTCCTATTTGCGAAACGCTTAATAAATGAATTATCCTCGTTGTTTTCTACCATAAAAATCTCCAAATTTTAGATTGCATAATCTAAATTTTTACTACACCCTACCATACGTTAATTAAATTAATACTAATGAGAAATAGAATAATAATTATTACAGGAATTACAGCTTCAGGTAAATCAGAATTGTGTGATGACTTGATAGAAAAGTATAGAAATATTAGTATACTAAACTGTGATTCAAAGCAAGTGTACAAAGAAATTCCCATAATCACTGCTCAGCCACCAAAGCAAGAAGAGCTTTATAAACTATATGGTTATGTTTCAGTAAAAGAAAATTATTCTGTGGGTTTATGGCTAGAAGACCTAAAAAGAGAAATTGATTGCGCGTTAGAAAATGCGCGAATGCCTATTCTTACTGGAGGAAGTGGGCTTTATATTAGCAGTTTAATCAAGGGCTTATCAGTAATACCAAAAATAAGTGAGGAAATAAGAAAAAATGTAAATGAACTCAGGCAAAATTTAAGTAAAGAGGAGTTTTATAAATTAGTGCTAAGCAAAGACTCGAAAATTCAAGGTAAAATATCCGCAAATGACTCGCATCGCCTTTCAAGGGCACTTGAAGTTATTACTGCGACTGGCAAGTCAATTTTCTTATGGCAAGAAAATAAACAGCCCCCTTTATTTGATAATTTTAAGATGTATGTAGTTTTGCCTAAACGTGAGGGCGTATACCGAAAAATAAATTCCCGTTTTGTTACAATGATTAAAAATGGGGCAGTTGACGAAGTAAAAAAACTGCTTAGCATGAAACTAGCTCCGCATTTGCCAGCTATGAAAGTGCACGGAGCACCAGAAATTATAAAGTACTTAAAAGGTAAGATTACTTTAAGTGAGGCGATACAAATCGCTCAAACAAATACAAGGCATTACGCAAAACGTCAGTATACCTGGTTTAAAAACCAATTTCCAAATTCTGAAGTAATTGACTGTGCAAAAAAATTGATAGGATTTGAGATATTTTAATTGTTGTCAAAGTCAAGTCTCATGTTCCTTGTTTAAGGATTCACATCTGTGGGTTTTTTGCTTCCAGCAAATCGCTTAGCCCGTGCTCTATCTTTATTTAAAAGAATCTAAGCTTTTTGCCTAATTTCTGGAATATTCTTTTCATGATAAAAAATAAGCTTTTATCACTTATATTATAATCCTTTAATCTCTTAAAAACAGTAAAGGATAATTTACTATCCTTATATATGTCACACCATCTTTTCCATCTTAGGATTTAAGTGTGAATCTTGCTGATACCAATTCTCATTGTTGGTATGTCAAATAAGTGACATTGTAAAGTAGGAAAGAGAGGTAATAAATTTGCATAAATCGCTCTTAAATAAAGCAATTTATTTAAGAAAAGCTTCTCGTATTCTTAAATATTGCAACATTTATTTAAGAAAAATGTTTGTACAATCAGTGTTGATATTAGGTACAAATAAGCTAGAAACCTCTCTATCATAGTCTTATTAGGTTTTTTCAGTCTTCTTATCTACTTCATCTTGTTCATTGCGAATTGATCTTGGCGTGATATACGAAAACTTCATTTATACTGTGCTTTTTGCTATAATGACAGTATTTAATTTTTTTCAAATGTGCGCTATTGCTGATTTTATGACTTTTTCATCTAGTAATTTTGATTTTAATGTCATTTAAATTTGATTGTTTTACTTACTTCAGTATGGCTTCTTTTTCATTATTGTCCATCTGTTATTTGTATAGTGAGAATTGGTATAAGTATCCTGAATAAGAGTTATTTTCTTTGATGAACCGCAGTTTTACACATATTCGAAAGTTAAACATGAATAATTAAAAAGTGGCATTAGAACATAGGTTAAAGTAAAATTAAGTAGATAAAATTTTTGTCTCTACAGTGCAATTAATCCTAAAAATGAAGAGAGTTCTGGCTTATTTGTACCTAATGTCAACACTAATTGTACGAACATATTTCTTGAATAAATGTTATAATATTTAAGAATATGAGAAGCTTTTCTTATCATGGATTTTGCTAATCGGCATAAGTCAAAAATTTAAAAGTACCTAAAAATATCGAGATTATATATACCTACCACCATATTTACCTGAGCTCAATCTTATTGAGAGATTTTAGTTGTATATAAAACAGAACATTTTGCACAATAAAGTTTATAATACAATTGCTTTGCTTGAGAGTGCTTTATGCAAATTTATCTCACTCCACAATTAAGCAACTCTGCAATGTTACTTATTTGACCACTAAAAATAAGAATTAGTATTAGCTTCATTTTTATTAATGCACTAATTATTGCTTTTTGGAGCTTTTAACTTATTAAAATCAAGTTTTTCTACCTGAGCTTTTAGCGTAAATACTCGATTTTCCTTATTAATATCTTGATATAGGTTGCTAATGATATAATAATATATAAAATTATTAATTATTTAATAAGCATGTCTAGTATAAATTTTATGATAGAAAATAGTGCATAGCTTAACTATATAGGGGCAGGACTTTAAGAAGATTAATAAACAGTTTTACACAGTATGAATATCAATAAGCAACTAGATGTGCTGACTTTTTAAAATGGCAATTTAAAAGGCGTATCTAGATTCCATTTAGGAATACTGCCTAAACTTTGCGGTGGAAAATAAAGTGTTGGACCTGCTATTTTATAGACCACTCAGTTATGTAGATAGAAGCAAGTCACTATTTGATGCTCAGGTTGGGAGCAGGACATGTAAAATAGTCGTTGCAAGTGAAGGTAATTGTATATTTATAGTTTTTTTAATTACTCAATTAAGTATTTATACAGATTATTTTCAGTTGTAGCTGATGTGGTTATCAGTAGTAAATTCGAAAAATTTATTAAGCACTGGCAAATTGCTCACCCAGATTACGTATTGCTTGACACCAATCAATTTAAAGAAATAGCTTGTATAAAATCAGTTTACCAATTATGTCGCAGTATTACTAACAAGAGTATTAAGAACGTAATAGACTCTAATCTAAAATGGTTGCCTGACTTGCCAGAGTGGATAGGTGATACATTAGTTAAAAAAAATAAATGGCTAAGTTGGAAAGAAAGCATCATAAAGCTGCATAGACTAGCCTTATTGGCAGAAGCAGAAGATTGCAGAAGAAAGGCTTGCTCGTGATGAATTGTTTACATATCAGATAGCGCTTAAACTTGCAAGAGAAAGTTATATAAAAAAAGGGGACGAGAATTTGCAATATCCAACAAATATAAAGAGCAAGTTTTAGATGAATTGTCGTTTCGATTAACAAGTGATCAAATTCGTGCAATAGATAAAATCTCAGAGAGACAAAAATCCAAATGCTATATGGCAAGTTTACTGCAAGGTGATGTTGGTAATGGCAAGACTGTAATTGCACTTTTTATGATGCTAAATGTGATAGAAAATAACATGCAAGCAGCTTTGATGGGCACCAACTACTATCTTGGCAGAGCAGTACTATAACTGAATCTGGGGGACATTATCTTGTACCGATATAAAAGTTGCTTTACTTACTGATAAAATTACTTTCAAGGAAAGAAGGATTATTACAAACGAACTTGTAAGTGGTATTTTGAATATAATAATCGGTACTTACGCACTATTTCAAGCTAGTGTTATATTTAAAAATTTAGGGCTTGCAGTTATAGATGAGCAACAAAGATTTGAAGTGATGCAGAGAAACTGCGTGATAAGTAAGGGAGAAAATGCTGATATACTTTTTGTTTTGCAGATGTTTATTGAAAAACTAGAAAGTGCTATAAATAGAGGCGAAAAAGCGTATTGGATTTGTTCATATATAGAAGAAAATGAAGGGCTCAATATTGCAGCAGTAGAGATGCGCTTTCAAGAATTACAAAAGACATTTTTTGATAAAGTTAGGATAATATATGAAAAATTAACTCAAGATTAGAAAGATCAAGTTATGTTTTCTTCAAAAGGAATGAGTTTCCTTTTCTTGTTGCAACTACTGTGATAAAAGTTGGTATCTCTATACCAGATGCAATTATTATGATAGTAGAAAAATGTCAGAACGATTTAGACTGTCGCAATTACATCAGTTAAGAGGTAGAACGAGAAAATAAACCTTCTTTTTGTGTATTATTGTATGATTACTCAAGTAAAAGCTCATTTTCAAGATTAAAAATCATGTGCAGTTCACAGGATGGGTTTTTCATTGCTGAAAAGGATATGATACTAAGAGGCAATGGAGAATATCCTAGGCCTAAAATAATCAAGGTGCATGGGATTTAAGTTTGCTGATTTATACAAGGATAAAAAGCTATTCAACCTTGCATACAATAATGCAAAAAGTACAGTTGCTGAGAATAAGTCTTTTGAATTACTGCTTGATATATTTAAATATAGTAATAGATTACAAATTTCAGTGAAAGGGTATAGTGTTATTGATACATAAAGGATGTTATTTGTATCGAAGGTTTCTTTGTGTTTGGTCACAAACAGATTCGCGCCATAATTTCATCGTTTAAAATCTTACATGTAATTATTCCTTCAAGTTCTTCTGTCTTTTTACCTGAATCAATAGGGCTTTTATAAAACCTGCCTTATTATTGGATAAAAAGTCGTATAATCAGTAAAAGAAATGTTGAAGGGAGTGTGAAATAGCGCATATATTGCAAAAAAACTAAATGCTGTTATTGCAGTAAAAAAGCACAGTATAATAGCTGTAGCAAAAATATGTTGCATTTCAAGAATAGCACTGACTATATGGATAAATCACCTAAAATTTGAAGAAGAAGTAAAATTATTTACTTCCATCTCGATGTTGTAAAAACTAGATTGAAGTCTAGATGCAAGGAAACCTAATATTACCATTAAAGAAATGAGAATTGGCAAATCTATAGTACAACATAATATGTAAAAATGAAGTTTTCATGTATTATGGCAAAACCAATTTGCAATGAACAAGATGAAGGAAGAGTAAAAAACTAGTGAGATTATTAGTAAGTATCAGGAGCAAGAGTTGTTTTTCTTTCTAAAAGAATTGAGATTATATATCTGCCATCATACTTACCTCAACTAAATCCTATTATGTACTTTGATTGTATATAAAATGGGAATATTTTTATAATAAAGCCTGTAATAAAGTTGCTTTATTTGAGAGCGTTTTATGCAAGTTTATTGCCTCTCTTTCTTGTTCTGCAATCAAATAATTATGCTCCTTTAATAGTTTTCTATTTTTTAAAAATCTGCTAAGTAATAGTTTATCAAATTTAATTAAATCAGTTGTGAATAGCTCATTTATTGCCTTTATAATTCTTGATCTTGTTGTTTGTGGAAGATTGGGGGAAATTTATTTTAGTAAAGTTTTTTAAGTAAGTAATGTCATATTTCAGTTTATGTCCTCTCGCTTTTTTAGGTAGCACTGTGTTTCACAGTCTATATCCTCTTCATTAATAATATTGGCTAGTGCAATCTTTTCTATTTCACATCCAATTCTTTTTGTGGTTAACCTTCTTGCTAATTCTTGAATAGGATCTTTAGTAACTTCAGCTAGTCTAACAAGGTGATGTGGTGTTTTTAGATCGAATGCTATGTTAATCTTGAACTTATTATAAATTTTACTAAAGCCCAATACTGCAGCTGATATAGAATATTTTTCTAAATTTTTTTAAAAAAAAGAGTATTTACATGAAGCTTTATAAAGCAAGCAATGACACAGAGAAAGTAGTTATATATTGTACATTTATAGTAGAGTTAATAACGTACATTAATCTCTCTCTTTATCTTATATAAATTAGTCAGGTAAAGTGAATGCAATGCCCACACTACTAAAAAAAATGTGATATAAAATGTAAACATTGCAATTAACGGTAACAATAGAGAACCTTCTATTGCTATTCCACCCTTTCTGAGAATACTTGCTGGTTGGTGAAGAGTGGCCCACAGATTCACAGAGAATTTTACTATAGGAATATTTATAGCACTAAAGATGGCAAATATTGCTGCTGATTTTTTAATTCTTTCTTCATTGTCAAAGGCGCTCCACAATGAAAGGTATCCAACGTATAAAAAAAATAAAATCAGCATTGAAGTAAGCCTTGCATCCCACACCCACCATGTACCCCAAGTTCCTTTTCCCCAGATGCTGCCTGTGATTAAACATATTGCAGAAAAGACCATCCCTGCAGGAGCAGCAGCATGTGCCAAGACGCTGGCAATGCCGTTACTCCATACTAGAGAAATGAAACTGAGTGATGCAATTAATTCATATATTCCGAGGGAAAGCCATGCGGAAGGCACATGAAGATACATAATGCGTACAATTTCTCCTTGTTTATAATCCTCTGGAGAGAAAAATAAAGCTAAAAACATTCCGACTAAAAAACATGTAAAACAAATAACTTCAAGCCAAGGCAGAGCTTTCTTAGCAAAAGAAGAGAAATTTTTAGACTTTAATGAAGACATTTACTTTAAGAATAATTATGTAAGAATCTATCAATTAGTTTGAGCTTTATCAATAAGATAGTGTCTATGTTTACATAAGCAGAAAATTAGTACGATCTAGCTTTCACGTAATGTCATTAAAAAGCTATGTTTTAATATGAGATTGGCTACTTTTATGCTTACTAACTTAGTATCAAGTTTGGATTGCAATATTACATGTTGAAGGATATCATTCTTGTTTGCTCCTAAGTTGCTTCAGCTACAGATACTTAGGAAATTTATTAAGTAAAAAAGGTAAAGGAATTTCTGCTGACTAGTTTATTCATTATCTATTTTTTAGTGTTCTTTACTATCTTAAACGCTTTAATAGCAGACTAAAGATAAATGAATAACTTTAGGACTGCGATAGGGAAGCTGGAGAAGTTTATCAAGTAATTATTAATCCAGATTCTCTGTTTTTATGTTTGTGCAATTTTAGTAGCATGTTGCTTAAATCTGTACTATTATTTAACATGATATTACTTAAAACATGACTCTTAAAAAGCTCAATTTACACTTAGTATCGGACTCGAGTGGTGAGACTGTTATATCAGTTGCAAAATCGGCTCTAAAACACTTTCGTTCTGTAGAAACGGTTGAATATGTTTGGTCTTTTGTGAAAGAAGGAGAACAAGTTGATAAAATTTTGGGGGAAATCAATAAGAAGAGTAATGAGCATAACTTTGTTATATGCACCATTACTAATGATGAGCTGAGGAAATATCTAAAAGATAACTGTGTGAAATTGAAAATTCCCTATAGAGCAATATTGTCCCATATTATTAAGGAGATTTCGTCCTATCTTGAAATTGAAAAAGACGAAAAGCTAGACTTGTATACTGAGATAAATGCTGAATATTTTCAGCGCATTGAGGTCATAAATTACACTATTAATCATGATGATGGACAAAATGTTCAAGATATTGATAAATCAGATATAATTTTGATTGGAGTTTCACGCACGTCAAAATCTCCCACCAGTATGTATTTGGCTTATCGTGGCTATAAGGTTGCAAATATTCCCTTTATCGGTGAAGTACCCTTTTACATTAACTTATCTAAATTAAAAAATAAACTGACAATAGGGTTAACAATAGATGTAAATATGCTAGTAGAAATACGCAAAAATAGGCTTACTTCAATTAATAACGAAGATAATAATATGTATGCTGATCCCAAGAAAGTAGAAAAGGAAATTAAAAAAGCAGAGGAACTCTTTAAAAAAAATAACTGGCCAATTATTGATGTAACACAAAAGTCGATCGAGGAAGTATCAGCAACAATTATACAATATTTTAATAGGATGTAGATAATTTATTAATTGACTCTCTTTTTATAGATGGCCATAATATAGATAATTTAATGCTGAAATACATATGAAAATCAAAGGGTCATTGAAGTCTCACCGCAACAGAGATAAAAATTGTAAAGTTGTGAAAAGGGGCGGTAAGATTTACATTATAAATAAAATAAAGCCGAGATGCAAAACTCGTCAGGGCTCTTAAGATTAATTGTCTTAAAAGTGTGGGGAAAAAGTACAACACTATATGTGAGTATTAGTGTGCTTTCTGGTGTAAGTACTTAATTTGGGAATATTGTTTACAAGAAAGTCCTGAAGGAGGCTTGATTTTTTGCTTACTTTTTCATGTTATACATTTCTTAATTTCGTATGTGTGGAAGTATGTCTCAAAAAAAAGGAAAGGTTACTGTATTCAAGTGTAGCTTTGCTCATTTCTTCTCTTAAGGCTATATTTTAGTATCAGTGCAATCACAGGTAGATGTGGCTTATTGGTATTAATAAATTTAAAGAAAGAAATAGAGTGCAATAAGGTTTTGCTGGAGAATATCTTTTGAAAAAGAGAAGTTAAGTAATAAAGCACTTGGTTTATAAAAAAAGCTTAGATTTAGCCTTGCTTGATGAATAGGCAAAAGATGCTTTAGATTATGTAGTCTTGTGAACTCATGGTTATTTTTGATGTGGAGTGGTAAACATCTTTTTAATGTTTTTGCTATAAGCTGTGCTCAATTTACCGTTGTTTGTAGCTGACCTGTTTTGCTCAACTGTATTAAAACTCCGAAAATATATGATTTTGATGTGTGGCTAAAAAGTTTTGACTCTAATTTCTCTGATATGGCACACGAATTCACGTGACGTAAGCCATTATAGTGGGGATATAAAAGGTAATCAACTTGATCCAAATTTTGCTAGATCAGGCAGATTTATAGTGAGTAACCTTCTGATAGCGCTATTTTCTTATAATAATCAGCCTATTAAAGGCTACACGTTTAACATTATCTAGATAGATATAATAAATTTTCCGGTAAAAAATAAAACTTGTATTTTTCGGCTATTCTGGTAAATATTACCCTTGTTAAGTATGGAGCTATGGATAATGAAAATAACAATTTCTAAAGTTTTACCTAATTTTAAAACACTAGTGATAGGTTTGTTTGAAGATGATGAGTCCATAAATAATAGCATGGCTCTGCAGGATAAGCAGATTATGAATAACATCAAGAAGTTTAGTAGCTTCAATGGCAGCTTTGGTGAATTTTTTTCCGTTACTTCATCAGATGGTAAGAATGTTATAGTTGTTGGGCTTGGTAAGAGAGATGAATTAGATGAAAATAAGGAATTAAGTATTGGTGGTAAAATATATTGTGAATTAGGTAGATTAAGGATTAAACAGGCAACAATTTCAATTGAAGGAAGTGCAGAAAATATTGCATACGGTGCATTTCTGCGTAGTTTTAAGTTTTATAAGTATAAAACTAAGAAAGATGAAAAAATTACAGAAGTAGAGGAGATTATTGTACTAGCAAAGGATGAACAGTTAAAAAATGTTGAGAAATTATTTGAGCATTTAAGACAAGAAGGTGAAGGTGTATTTCTTGCACGTACTTTCATTACTGAACCACCTAACGTTTTGTATCCAGAGTCCTATGCTGACCGTATAAAAAGTGAACTTGCTAAATTTGACCTTGAAGTTGAAGTACTTGGTAAAAAGCAAATGGAAAAGAAAAAAATGGGAGCTTTGCTTGGAGTAGCACAAGGAAGTAATAAAGAGCCGAA
The DNA here is from genome assembly GCF_013365435.1 of Wolbachia endosymbiont of Litomosoides sigmodontis. Lineage (GTDB taxonomy): Bacteria > Pseudomonadota > Alphaproteobacteria > Rickettsiales > Anaplasmataceae > Wolbachia. The sequence goes on along the minus strand of NZ_CP046577.1, from coordinate 632,325 downwards.
ATTGGTAGTGATAAAATGGAATGGGGCTTCTAAGGAACAAAAGTCGATAGCTTTTGTGGGTAAAGGTATAACATTTGATACTGGTGGAGTATCGCTTAAACCTTCACGTGGTATGGAGTCAATGAAATATGATATGGCAGGCTCTGCTGCTGTGGTTGGAGTGATGCGCACTCTAGCTGGGCGAGAAGCAAAAGTAAATGCAATTGGCGTGGTTGCACTTGCAGAAAATGCAGTGGATGGTAATGCTCAAAGACCTAGTGATATAGTAACTTCAATGTCTGGACAGACAATAGAAGTGTTAAACACTGATGCAGAAGGAAGACTTATACTTGCAGACGCTTTGTGGTATACACAAGACAGATTTGCGCCTAAATTTATGATTGATCTTGCAACTTTAACTGGTGCTATAGTAGTTGCGCTTGGGAATAACGAATATGCTGGTCTTTTTTCCAATAACGATGAATTAGCAAATCGTCTCATTGAAGCAGGGAGCGAGGTAAATGAGAAGTTATGGCGTTTTCCTATGAATGAAACTTACGATAAAATTATCGATTCACCGATTGCTGATGTGCAAAACATAGCTCCTTCAGGTTTTGGTGGAGATAGCATAATGGCTGCGCAGTTTTTACAGCGTTTTGTAAATGATACTTGCTGGGCACATTTAGATATTGCAGGCACAGCTTGGCATGAAAAAGGTACTGATATTTCGCCCAAAGGGGCAGTGGGCTTCGGTGTAAGATTACTCAATAAATTAGTTAAGAAGTACTACGAAACAAGTAATTAAGGATTTTTATGTTAGATTTTAAATTTTTTGCTATATTTGGTAAAATAGAGAAACTTATATTTATTCTAGTATTAGCGAGTCAAATAAGTGATATTGTAGAGTTGTTTTATTGCTGAGTGATACTAGTTTCCACTATATTAAAGAACAGATAGACAATAATAGAAAAGGGACCATACTGAAGTATGGTAAAATAACGAAATTAAAGTGATATTGAAATTGAGATTATTGGATGAAAAAGTCATGAAATCAGCAAAAGAAATGCTGAAAGAAGTATAAAATAGCGTATATGCTACAAAAAAACTAAATGCTGTAATTGAAGAAAAAAACACTGTATAACAGCTGTAGCAAAAATATGTTTAAGAACAGCTTAACTGCATGGATAAAGCACCTAAACTTGAAAGAGAAGTAAAATTGTTTGTTCCTCTTCAATATTGTAAAAAATTAGATTAAACCAGAGTCAACTTGAATGAGTTGAAGTATAATTCAAAAGAATTCTAATATTGCTATAAAAGAAATGAGAATTTAAGAAAATTTGGCTTAAATATCAGCGAGTCTACAATATACTCATTAATGGGCAAAACATGAAGTTTTACGTATATTACGCTAAGTCCTATTCATAATGAACAGAATAAAAAGTGGGTAAGAGGAGTTTAAAAAATTAATAAAACTATTGATCAATACCCCAAATAAGAGTTATTCATTTTTAATGAATGCAGTTTGGTGCACATTTGAAAATTGGATACTGGTAGTTTTAAAAGGACGTTAGAACACAGGTTAAAGTGAAGTTAAGTAGATAAAATTTTTATCTCTACAGTGCAGTTAATTCTAGAAATGAAGACAGTTTTAGCTTATTTGCAGCAAATATTCAACACTGATTATATGAATATATTTCTTAAATAAATATCATAATATTTAAAAGCATGAGAAGCCTTTTTTGTTATGGATTGTGCTAATTTACATAAGTCAAAAAATTTAAAAGTGCTTTAAAATATCTAGGCTGTGTATCTACCACTATACTCATTCTGATCTCAATCAGTTGGGAGATTTTGATTGTATATAAAACAAAATATTTTACGCAGTAAAGTCTATAATATGATTACTTTGCTTGAGAGAGTTTTATGTAAAATTTCTTACCTCTCTCTTCGTAACTTTAACAATTCTTTAGATGTCACTTATTTAATTAAATTAACACTGGTAATTAATATTACTATTGCTATGTGCTAGAAATTGACGCTTGTTAATGGAAAAGTAACGTGGTTCACTGATTATGGTTAAGATCTTAATATCGATAGTATGCTCTATAAATCTTCAAATAGATTCACGATTAGTATTATATAGTAAAAGGCGACTTAAAAGACTATAACATGGAAACTGAGGAAATGTAAAATGTTGATGATATTAAAGAAGAAGGTGTTTTATTGAGAAATTGCAATAAGATTAGAGAATTCTCAGCAAAGCTTGAGAAGAATATAATAGAATTATATTTCCTTGCGTGCAAAGCGCAGTTTTGTGATTACAAATGTAAAGCTGATGTTAGAAGATTTAGTAGAGTAAGTTTAGTTACTAAAGTGATAGATAAAAAAGACTTAAAAACACTAAGTTTAACTGAGAGCAGTGGGTATTATAAGTGCGAAATAGTAATTTGGCTACCCAGCCCACAGCATTTGAAGGTACGGTGAAGAGTTATAGAAATAAAGTAGTTACTGTTTTTATTATTCTTCCATACCAAATTAAGGTTGTGATAAAACTTTTTCAGTGCAGAAACAAATTTTACAATACTGTAAATTTTTGCAATGAACCTTATATATTTGATTTCTATAGCTGAACTTGTTTAGCAGCATAATTTTCACTATTATAAGTAGTGTGGAAAGGTGGCTGAGTGGTCTAAAGCACACGTTTGGAAGGCGTGCACATATGAAAATATGTCGGGGGTTCGAATCCCCCCTTTTCCATTGGCTTTTGTCATATTCTTTTACATACATGTTATGTAAGAGAAGTATGGACTGGAAAAATTTGAGTTTTATACTAGTTTCTACTGTATAAGGAACGGATAGGCAATAATAGAAAAGAAGCCGTAATATTAGTAAGTCTACAGTACACCGTAATATGTAGAAAATGAAGTTTTCATATATTGCATCAAGACCAACTCACAATGAACAAGATAAAAATAAACAGGAAAAATAAAAAACTTAATGAGAATATTAAGAATTATCCTGAACAAGAGTTATTCATCTTTGATGAATCATGGTTGCATATATTCAAAAATTGGATGTGGGTTAATTTAAAAAGGGCTTTAGAGCACTGGTTAAGGTAAGATTAGGTAGACAAAATTTTTATTTTTTTACAGTATAAGTTAATCTTAGAAATGGAGAGAATTCTAGCTTATTTACACCGAGTGTCAATATTGATTATATAAATATGTTTCTTGAACAGATGCTACAATTGCGGGATTTAAGATTTGGAAAATATCAATACAGAAAATAGGTAATAACTATAGATGATTCTTTTTGTTAGTGATATTGAGAAATACCACGAATGGATTGCGGTATAATAAACTGCACCCAGCAATGTGAAGCTGAAGTCTAGACTTTCTGCGATCTGGTCAAAAACTTTATTTAAACATAAAATTAGCTTATGTTGTAAAAAAAGTATCTAATGCTTTAAGCGTGAACATTAGATAAAGATATAGTTGAAATTTGGAATAAGCTACTGTGAACTTTGCATGTTGAGGTGGAAAAAAAAAGAGATGGAGAAGAGTACCCTACTCCACCTCCTGATTCCATTTAACTTATGCGCCTGTTTTTGCTTGAAGCTTACTTTCAAATATTTCAATAACTTCAGGGTCTTGTAAGAGGGTGGGTAACACTTCTTTAACTTTTTTTTGAAGGTCACATGAATTAATTTTTGTATTCAATTCAGCGTCAACGTAATTCTTATCAACTTTTGTAGCTAGTACAGCTGCATCAGCCTTTTTACCTAGCTCAGTTTTAGTAGCTAAATCTCTAGTTTTTTCTTCAACTACTTTTTGAGCTGCTATTTCAGCTTGACTTGCTATATTAATTTTATTTACGGCCTGAGTGACTTGATTTGCTATATTAGCACTAGCTACAGCATTATTTATAGCTTGAGTAACTTGATCTGCTATTTTTGCATTAGCTACAGCTTGTTTAACTGCTTTTTCGGCTTCTTCATTTCTATACATTTGCTGATATGAAGAATAAGCTTTTGCAGCAAAATATATAGCTACAATGAATAGAACTGCAATTCCAACAGGGCTAGCAACAGACACTAAAAATGCAGGTCCAACAACTACACTAGTAGCAACTAATATTGTTGTTATTGTTGCCGCTAAAGATGTAAGTGCAACTGTACCTTCAATACTCATTTTTATTATAGGTGCTATGTTTTCCTTTTTCCATATGTTTAGTCCTGCAGTCATAGTAACTTCCTCCTATATTAAAGTTGATAAAAATTTAATTATATGTTAAAACACATACTGGTCAAGCTTTATTTTATAATAATTTAATATAATTATATCTCTAGTACTTTCTAAATTATTATGAATTGAATATATGTTGATGTATGATACATGGTTGGCTGAATCTTGATAAATCGATAAGAGTTAGTTCTGCGCAAGCTATAGCCCAGGTTAAAAAGACTTTTGAAGTTAAAAAAGCTGGTCATTTGGGAACACTTGATCCTTTAGCTTCTGGTATATTACTAATTGCTCTTTGTGAAGCGACGAAAACTATACCGTATCATTAAGGTTAGTAACATAAAACTAAAATTCAATCAAATAAATAGTGCAATCAAGAATTTTGTTGGTGAGGTAATACAGAGTTCTCCTCAATTTTAGCAATAAAGGTCAACGGAACAAGGGCATATAGACTAGCAAGAAGTGGACAAAAAGTGAATATAAAAAAACACGTTTAGTGCAAATATATGAACTAAAATTGATTTCTACTGACACTATAAATAATAGTGCTGATTTTTTTATGACGTGTAGTAGTGGTGTATATGTAAGATCAATTGCTTGTGATCTTGGAATTGCATTAAATTGTTTTGGACACATTAGGAAACTTAAGAGAATTATGGTAGGTCATTTTAGAGAAATGAAATCAGTAACAATTAAGTAACTTGTTGAAAAAGTTCGCTTTTCTGCGTCTATTGAGATGACAGAAGGTGAAGGAGTAATAGAGAATAATGCAAAAGGTTTTGTCATTTCCATTGAATTGGCTTTAAAAGCAATGTTTAAAATTGAAATTTCTGTAGAAGAGGCAAAGAAAATTAGAAAATGGGTTAGGAAATCATATTAAATAACTTGCGTAATTTAAAGAGTTATGATACTTGTTATACGATAGTGGGTAGCATACCCATTGCAATCTATAGTTTTATTTATGGTTGTGTAAAGCCTATTCGGGTTTTCATATTTTAAAATGAGGTCTAGATGTCAATAACGTCTGAAAAGAAAAAAAAATTAATAAGTACTTACGCAATTAAAGAAGGTGATACAGGTTCATCTTTTGTACAGTGCGCAATTTTAACTGAAAGGATCAGTAACTTAACTGAGCACTTTAAAGTGCATAAGCATGACTGTCACTCTAAGCGTGGTTTACTTATATTAATAGGTAGAAGACGCAAACACTTAAATTATATAAAACGTAAATTTGGTAATGAAGCTTACCAACAATTAGTAGAGAAGTTAGGCATCAGAAAATAATCGAGGAATTTTATATGTTTAAAATTATAAAAAAATCTATAGAATGGGGTGGACGTACTTTATCTTTAGAAACAGGAAAAATAGCACGTCAAGCTGATAGTTCAGTTGTTGTAAATTATGGTGACACTTCTATTTTAGTAACTGTTGTACGTAAAAAGAAGGAAGAAATTGTTGATTTTTTACCTTTAAATGTGCAGTTTATCGCGAAAAGCTATGCTATGGGTAGGATCCCTGGTGGCTTTTTCAAAAGGGAAGGTAAGCCATCTGATAGAGAAACCTTAATTTCAAGAGTAATAGATAGAAGTATAAGACCGCTGTTTCCAGAAGGTTTTCATGATGAAATCAGTGTAGTATGTAATTTATTAACTTATGATATGGTCAATCCTCCTGAGGTACCGGCATTAATTGGTGCTGTTGCGGCTCTTGCAACCTCTGGTGTTCCTTTTCATGTTATTATAGCTGGAGTTTTAGTTGGCTGCGATGAAAATGATAATTATATACTCAATCCTTCTGTTCAAGAGATGAAAATCAGCAATTTAGATCTGTTTTTATCTGGTGATGAGCATTCAATTTTAATGATTGAGTCAGAAGCAAAAGAGCTTTCTGAAGAAAATGTTCTGAGTGCGATGAAATTTGGCCATGAACACCTTCAGCCTGTTATTAAGCTCATAAAAGAGTTTGTTGACGCAATTGGCAATAAGCCAGAGAGTTTTGCTCCTATCGATGTATCAGATATAATGCAAGATCTTGAAAGGCATAGTAAAGATTTTGAAAAAGCATATTCACAAACAGTAAAACAAGAGCGAGATCAAACTTTAGAAACGATTAGAAATAACATATTGAATTCTCTTAAGGAAGCTGGGAAAGATGAGAAATTAATTATACAAGCAATAAAAAACTTTGAAAAGTCTTTGTTGCGTAAAATAATTAAAGAGAAAGGCATAAGAATAGATGGTCGCAAATATGATGAAATACGTCAAATAGAAATTGAAGTGGATATTCTATCTAGAACTCATGGTTCTGCACTCTTTACAAGAGGTGATACTCAGGCATTGGTTGTTACTGCTCTTGGTACTACGCAAGATGAGCAAATTGTAGATGACATTGAAGGGGATAGACGTGAGCATTTTATGTTGCATTATAATTTTCCTTCATTTGCCGTTGGAGAAGTTTCTGCTATACGTGCACCAGGAAGAAGAGAAATTGGTCATGGTAAACTTGCTTGGAAAGCAATTCATCCTGTTTTGCCTGATAAATCTAAATTTCCTTATACAATAAGAGTAGTATCTGAAATCATGGAATCAGACGGTTCTTCTTCTATGGCAACAGTTTGTGGAACTTCCCTTGCGTTAATGGATACAGGTGTACCAATAAAGGCTCCTGTCGCTGGAATTGCTATGGGCCTCATCAAAGATAAAAAAGAATATGTAATACTCTCTGATATATTAGGTAATGAAGATTATCTTGGTGATATGGATTTTAAAGTAGCAGGAACCAGTGAAGGAATTACGGCGCTACAAATGGATATGAAAATTTCCGGTATAAATTTTGAAATCGTTAAAGAATCTTTAGAACAAGCAAAAGCTGGGAGATTACATATCTTAGAAAAAATGAATTCAGTAATTTCAGAACATAGTGATGACGTGAAAGGTCATGCGCCAAGGATGGTGTCATTTTATATAGACAAAGATAAAATTTCTGCAGCTATAGGTGCTAAGGGAAAAAATATACGCAGTGTATGTGAAAGAAGTAATGCTAAAATTGAAATAGGAGACGATGGTAAAGTTTCTGTATTTGCCATGAGTAGTATTGATGCTGAAATTGCAAAAAATATGATGATTAACTCAATTACAGAATTAGAGCAAGGTGCTATAATTGATGTTAAGGTTGTAAAAATAGATAAGTCTATTGTAGAACTTGAGCTTCCTAATGGAAGAAAAGGAAAAATGCACATAAGTGAAGTGGCTAATCAGCATATAGAGTCTATTGAGAGTATACTTAAACAGGGTGATGCTTTTAAAGCATTGGTGATTGATTTTGAAAAAGGTGGATGCCCGAAATTGTCAAGACGCCGCGTTAATCAAGAAACAGGCGAGTTTTTTGAAGGAGAACTTTACAATGAAGAAAAGAAAGATGGTTTAAACGACAGGGATTATTATAATAGTCTGTTTAACAGAAAATCTGGACATCGTAAAAGGCCTGTTCGTCCTCGTTCTAGCTTCAGTAATAGGCATAATAGGCTAAAATTCGGTAATGATGATTCGTCATCAAGTTTTTATTAAGACTAGACTTTTTGCGCTATTTCCTATTTTACAGTGCTCTATCGTTAAGATCCCGGGGCATTAAAGAATGTTATTGCTTTTCGGTCAATCAATATGATTGCAAAAGAAGTAATAAATTTACAAAAATTGTAAGCTTTATTACGCAAAATATTCTATTTTATATACAACTAGAGTCTCTCAATAAGATTGAGTTTAGGTAAGTAGGTGATAGGTATATGATCTCAATATTTTTTTAGGGCCTTGAAATTAAGATTGTTTGGTAAAAAAGCTGTGAAATTAGCGAAAGAAATACTGAAAGAAGCGCGAAATAACATATATATTGTAAAGAACTAAATGCTGTGTATAATTGTAGCAAAAAAGTGCAGTGTAACAGCAGTGGCAAAGCTGCATTATCAACGTTGTAGAAAAACTAGATTTGAATCAGAGTTAATTTGAGTAAATTGAGGTATGGATGCAAGAAAACCCTAGTACACCGTAATATGCAGAAAATGAAGTTTTCGTATATTATATCAAGACTAATTCACAATGAACAAGATAAAAATAAAGTAGACAAAATTTTTATTTCTACAGTCTAATTAATCCTAGAAATGGAGAAAATTCTAGCTTATTTATACCGAGAGCGTCAATGCTGAATTTAAGCACACAAGAAGCCTTTCTTGTCATGGATTGTGCTAATTTACATAAGTTAAAAAATTTGAAGATGTCTGAAAATATCGAGATTATATATCTATTGAGAGGCTTTGATTGTATGTAAAATAGAGCATTTTACGTAATAAAATCTATAATACGATTGCCTTGCTTAAAAGAGTTTTATGCAAATTTATTACTTTTTTTTACTCTGCAATTAAATAACTCTATAATGTCACTTATTTTACTCATTAACAATGAGTATTGATATACCCTTTAGGAATAAGTAGTGTTTAAGAAATTTACTGCACAAAAAAGGCAAAAGATATTACGTGTTAGATAGTGTTCTCTAATCCTGGAAGTTAGCGTCTATGCTATCTTAAACGCTTTGTGCAAAAAATTTGAACGTAAGAAGCCAGCTATGTTAATACGCTTGTTGTTTAATCTACATGATTTGCAAGAGGTTTAATCTAAATTTAGTAAAAATGCTGTATTTACATACCAATTTCTTTACAGTGAGCTATATATTAAGATGTTATCTATAATAAACTGCTAGGTTTTAATTTTTTTTAATAATTGTGTACTACTAATTGTATATAAATTTCCATTTGTAAAGAGGGAAGAAGATGATTTCTAAGAATTTGGAGGCAAGTTTAAATAGAGCATTATTGATTGCCTCTAATTTAAATCTTAAATATGCAAGATTAGAGCATTTGTTGCTTGCGTTAATTAAAGATGTGGATGTGAATTACGTTTTATCAAGGTGTAATATTAAGACAGATGAAGTCATCAATGTGGATAGCCTTTTATCAAGGTGTAATGTTAAGGTTAACGATTATAGTGATGATATAAAAGGTTTTTTACAAGTCAATTCTAAATTGATTATCAATGGAGTTGAGCCTAATTCACTATTTCGGTGCCTAATACATAAAGCTATAATACATGCTCATAGCTTAGGAAAAAAGGAGATAAATGGAGCAAATGTCCTAGCGGAAATTTTATCTGAGCAAAATTTCTACATTGAAGGTTTATTGCAGAAACAAAATGTGAAAGATTCTAATTTAGTTTATCATATATCTAATATAAAATACTCAGGTGATATAGGTGAACACACTACTAATTGTATGGTAAAACTCAATAAAAATAATGCAGTTTCTACTGCAGTAAATAAAGGTGGGTTATTTAAAGATGAAGAAATTCTGCAAAGTTATTGCAAAAATTTAAATGATTATGCAAGGAGTAAAAGAATAGATTATGTTGTTGGTCGTGTTTATGAATTAAACCGCACTATGGAAATATTACTAAGGCGCAGAAAAAATAACCCTTTGTATGTTGGTGACCCAGGTGTTGGTAAAACAACAATAGTTGAAGGTTTAGTATTGAAAATTGTCGAAGGCAGTGTTCCAAATGCGCTTAAGTCAAGCATAATTTATGCTTTGGACTTAGGATCACTTCTTGCAGGAACACGTTATAGAGGTGATTTTGAAGAGAGAATAAAGTCTATAATAAAGGCAATTGAGGCAAAGCCTGGTGCTATTCTTTTTATTGATGAGATACACACTATTATTGGAGCTGGTTCAACAAGCGGTAGCTTTCTTGATGCTGGTAATCTGCTGAAGCCTGCACTTGCAAGAGGTACATTGCGTTGTATAGGTGCAACCACGTATAGAGAGTACAGCAGTAGTTTTGAAAAAGATAAGGCCTTGGCAAGGAGATTTCAAAAGATTAATGTGAAAGAGTCTTCTGTTAATGAAACAATAAAGATATTAAATGGCATAAAGTGCTACTATGAAGGATATCATGGGGTGTATTATACGAAACATGCTATTAAGTCTGCAGCTGAACTTTCACATAAGTATATTACTGGGCAAATATTACCTGATAAAGCAGTTGATGTTATAGATGAAGCAGGAGCATATTGTAAGTTACTGAAAAATAGACGTAAAATTGTGAACAGTAGAGATATTAAAAACACTATAGCTAAAATTACAAATATATCTTGTAGATCTGAGTTTGAAGATATTCAAAAGGTGAAGAATTTAAGAAAAAATCTTGAGAAAGTTATTTTTGGCCAGGAGCAAGCAATAGAATCCCTTGTCAATTCTATTAAAATAGCTAAATCTGGGTTAAGAAATTATAATAAACCTTTAGCAAATTATCTTTTTGCAGGACCAACAGGTGTTGGCAAAACTGAACTTGCAAAACAGTTAGCAAAGGGTATGGACATGAATTTCATACGTTTTGATATGTCTGAATATATGGAATCTCATTCTATATCTAGAATGATTGGTTCTCCTCCTGGGTATGTGGGTTACGACCAGGGTGGATTACTTACAGAATCTGTGTCTAATAATCAATATAGTGTTGTTCTTTTTGATGAAATTGAAAAAGCTCACGGTGATATTTACAATATATTGCTGCAAGTTATGGACTATGGTTGTATTACAGATACTTATGGACGTAAAATTAACTTTTCTAATATAGTTTTAATTATGACAACCAATGTAGGGACATTTGAACGCAGTAAGAACTCTATTGGCTTTGTACATAAAAATTTCGCTATTAGTGATAGCGAAAGAGCAATACAACAAGTTTTTAATCCTGAATTCCGTAATCGTCTTGATGCGGTTATTTCTTTTTCTAGCTTAAATATGGATGTGATTTTGCATGTTGTGGATAAATTTGTTCAAGAATTGAAAAAACAACTTGTACAAAAAGGCATAAGTTGCTTAATAGAGAAGGAAGTAAAGTTCTATCTTGCGCAAGTGGGTTACAGCAAGGAAATGGGGGCACGTCCAATAGAGAAATTGATTGAAAAGGAAATAAAGGGTTACTTAGCTGAAGAAATACTGAGCCGTCGGCTAATTAAAGGGAAAAATTTGAGAATTTATATGAATAAGCAGAGAGATAAAATTTCTTTTGATATAACTTAAAATTATTGTGTTAAGTTTCATCTTTGCTATAATTTATAACTTAAATTTAATTTAAATTATAGTGATAATAAGCAATGAAATAAGACAAATCCTAAGCTACTATGAGAGTGAAAATCCTGGAGTGAGAGCGAGCCTTGCTCGTATTCTTATGCATGGAAAACTTGGTGGTACTGGCAAATTAGTAATTCTCCCTGTAGATCAAGGGTTTGAGCATGGGCCAATAAAGAGTTTTGAAGTTAATCCACATGCTTATGATCCGCATTATCATTTTCAGCTTGCAGTTGACTCAGGAGTAAGTGCGTACGCTGCTCCGCTTGGTATGATTGAAGCTGGTGCTTCAACTTATGCTGGAATGCTCCCATACATTTTGAAACTTAATAGTTCTAACTCTTTGCATTTGAAAAGTTTGACTTCTGATCAAGCAGTCACTGCTTCTGTAAAAGATGCACTGCGTTTGGGCTGTACAGCTATTGGGTTTACTATATATCCTGGTTCTGCTAAGTGCTTTGATATGATAGAAGAAGCTCGTGAAATTATTGCTGAAGCTAAATCTTGTGGGCTTGCAGTTGTACTATGGTCTTACCCACGTGGTGAAGGCATTTCCAAAGAGAGTGAAACGGCAGTTGATATTATTGCTTATGCTGCACACATAGCAGCTTTGCTTGGTGCTAATATAATAAAAGTAAAACTTCCAACTGAACGCTTGGAAAAAGAAAAAATAGAAGCTGAAAGTATTAAGTCATTATCTAAAAGAATTGAATATGTTAGAAAGTCTTGCTTTGCAGGAAAAAGAATAGTAGTTTTTTCTGGTGGTGAATCGAAGTCAGTGAATGATATATGTAATGAGGCAAAAGAAATAAAAAGAGGTGGCGGTAATGGTTCAATTATTGGGCGTAACACTTTTCAACGAAAAAGAGAAGAGGCTTTATCTATGCTAAAAGATATAATGGGTATCTACACATAAAAACGGCTGGGTGGCAGAGTGGTTTATGCGAAGGACTGCAAATCCTTTTATACCGGTTCAATTCCGGTCCCGGCCTCTTCTATAGCTTGTAAAGACTGCTTAATTTGGCAGTAGCTTTACTAGAATTTAAGCTGAAATGTACTTATAGTAATTCTCAAAAAAAAGTCGTGGAATCAGCAAAAAAATGCTAAGGGAAGTTGAAATAATGCATATGTTGCAAAAAAACTAAATACTGTAATTGTAGCAAAAGAGAAAGTATAACAGCCTTAGCAAGGATGTTGTATTTCAAGAATAGCACTAACTGCGTGAATAAAGCGCTAAAATTTATAAGAGAAAAAAGATTATTTGCTCCCTCTCAACCTTATAGGAAAGCTAGATTGAATCATAGTCAGTTTGAATAAGTTGAAGTATGATACAAGAAAATCTTAATCTTATATTAAAAGAATGAGAAGAAGAATTCAGAAAAAGTTTGGCTTAGATGTCAATAGGTCTACAGTACACTTCAGTATGTAAAAAATGAAGTTTTCATATAGAGAGTTATTCATCTTTGATGAGTTGTGATTTAGAACACGCATTCGAAAGTTTTAGATATGGATGATTTTAAAAAGGAGTTGGAACACAGGTTAAAGTAAAATTAGGTAGACAAAATTTTTATACCTACAGAAAGGTCTACCTTATTAACTAAGTCAAGAAATTTAAAGGTATCTAAAGATATCAAGATTGTATACCTGTGTCATATTTACACCCAAGCTCAATCCTATTATGCAAATTTATTATCTCTCTTTTCGCTTCACAATTAAATAACTCTGCAATGTCATTTTGTTTGCTTATTAACAGTAAGGATTGGTGTTAATAATTAGCAGATACCATGTTTCACAAACTTGAAAGAATTAATAAAATAGAAATTATTTCAATTGCAAATATTTTGACTCACTTCATTTAAGGAGAAAAGGATACAGGTTTGGTCAGCAGAATGGATATTTTGTAATGCCAAAGGTTATTAATGATTTTAATGAGGTAGTTTTTCAAGGAAAGATTTAGATAATGAAATTGATATAAGTTTAGAATTTATACAAAAGAACAGGTCTATAAGAACGTAGGGTTGCTGCTTGTTATGGTTAAGACGCTTAGTGACTTTACCTGAGTATCTGATATAATAATTAAATTGTAAAGTATATTGAAGCCTTACATGAATGAAGTAGTGACATTTGGTTGCCGCCTAAATTTTTATGAAAGTGAGTTAATTAAAGAAGCGTTAAAGAAAGCAAAGAGAGAAAATGTTGTAGTGGTACATAGCTGTGCAGTGACAAATGAAGCGGAACGCCAGGTAAAACAAAAAATACGTCAGATTTATAAAAATGATCCAAGTAGAGAAATTATCGTGGTTGGCTGTGCCGTTCAATTAGACCCTGAATCTTATAGTAATATTCCTGGTGTAAGTAAAGTATTGGGCAATCAAGATAAATTAAGGACCGAAAATTACTTATTAAGTGACGATAAAATACTAATTAATGATAATCATCAGGTAAGTGAGTTAGAATTTGCTCTAATTGATAAATTTAAAAACAGATCAAGAGCCTTCATCAAGGTTCAAAATGGCTGTAATCATAGCTGCACATTTTGCTCGATTACTAAAGCAAGGGGAAATAACAAATCAGTACCAATAAATAATATTATTGAGCAAATCAAGATTTTTGTAGCAAATGGCTATCAAGAAGTAGTGTTTACAGGAGTGGATATTACTGATTTTGGTACTGATTTATTCAGCAAACCTTCACTTGGTTCAATGGTTAGAAGAGTTTTAAAAGATGTGCCAGAATTAAAGAGACTCAGACTTTCTTCTATTGATGTTGCTGAAGTTGATGATGAATTAATGGATTTAATAATTAATGAGTCAAGATTTATGCCATATTTGCATTTAAGTTTACAATCTGGTAATAATTTGATTCTAAAAAGGATGAAACGTCGTCACAGCAAGGAACAGGTAATAGAATTTTGTCATAAAGTGAAGAGTTTAAGGTATAATGTGGCATACGGTGCTGATATTATTGCTGGATTTCCTACAGAAACTGATGAAATGTTTCAGGATACAGTTAATCTACTTAAAGAGATAAATGCAGTTTATTTACATGCTTTTCCATATTCAAAGCGGAAGAGTACACCTGCTGCACGAATGCCGCAAGTGCCAGAAAATGTACGTAAAGAAAGAGTAAAAAGCTTAAGAGAAATAAATAAAACGATGATGAATAATTTTTATCAGTCTTTGATAGGCACTAAACAAAGTGTTTTAGTTGAGCAAAATAATATTGGTAGAGCAGAAAATTTTGCATTGGTAAAGCTTACATCAAAGACTCAAGCTAAAAGTATTGTAAAAGCTATCATTATGGGAATGGAAAATGATTACTTAATTGGAAATGTTCTTTCCTAATTTTTTGATATGAGAAAAGCACTATAAATTGTAAACTTGCTTATGATAAAAAAGTCTATTGTTTTTAATACTATGATTATAGTGAATGCATATACTATAAATCCAAGAAAATATGATGAAAGCGCTAATAGCGGTAAGTTATGCTCTGATAACTAAGAAACATTAATGAAAAATATAGTTACGAGACGAAATTGAAAGCATAAAAAAAATTTGATACAGCATATCTTTAAGTTAATATATTGGAAAATGGTAATTCTTCTTCAATTTTTGATAAATCAGCTAGCATATTTGTATTTTTAAAACTTTTACTATGATCTCAGTACTCAGGATATGCGATTTCCTTATATTTCTACCTGAGTATAGGATCAATGATTTTTAGATTAGGAAAGATCAATGAATCACCTCAAAATTCAATTCTACTGAACATTTCCTGGTTAGCTTAATGTTAAATTTTTATACTAATTCTCACTATGCAAGAAACGGATAGACAAGAATAGAAAAGAAGTCTTACTGAAGTAAGTAAAATAGTAAGATTTAGATGGCATTAAAATCAAAATTATTGGATGAAAAAGTTATGAAATTAGCAAAAGAAATGCTGAAGGAAGTGCAAAATAACGCATATATTACAAAAAAACTAAATGCTATAATTGCAGCAAGGAAGCACAATATAATAGCCGAGCAAAAGTATGTTTTATTTCAAGAATAGCATTAATTGTATGGATAAATCACCTAAATCTTGGAAGAGAAAAAATTGTCTATTGCCATCAACGTCGTAGAAAAACTAGATTAAATCAAAGTTAATTTGAATAAGCTGAGATATGAATACAAGAGAATTCTAATATTACCATTAAAGAAATGATAATAAAGAATCCAAGAAAGATTTGACTTAAATGTTAGCAAGACTACAGTCACCTTAAATATATAAAAATGAAATTTTTGCATATTATGCCAAAACCAATTCACAATGAACAAGATAAAAGTAGATAGAAAGAGTTAAAAAAAAACTTAATGAAACTATTGATAAGTATCCTAAAAAAAGGTTATTCATCTTTAATGAATTGCAGTTTGGCATACATTAGAAAATTGGATATGTATAATTAAAAAAAGGCGTTGGAATGCAAGTTAAAGTAAAATTAGATGACAAAATTTTTATCTCTACAGTACAGTTAATTCTAGAAATTAAGAGTATCTGTGCAAATCTATTACTTCTTTCTTTACTCACTCCGCAATTAAACAACTTTGCAACTTTAATTATTTAACTTATAAACAATGAGCATTAATATTACCATTGACATAATATACAAAAACTTCATTTTTTATATATTTAAGGTGACTGTAGTCTTGCTAACATTTAAGTCAAATCTTTCTTGGATTCTTTATTATCATTTCTTTAATGGTAATATTAGAATTTTCTTGTATTCATATCTCAGCTTATTCAAATTAACTTTGATTTAATCTAGTTTTTCTACGACGTTGATGGCAATAGACAATTTTTTCTCTTCCAAGATTTAGGTGATTTATCTATACAATTAATGCTGTTCTTGAAATAAAACATACTTTTGCTCGGCTATTATATTGTGCTTCCTTGCTGCAATTATAGCATTTAGTTTTTTTGTAATATATGCGTTATTTTGCACTTCCTTCAACATTTCTTTTGCTAATTCCATAACTTTTTCATCCAATAATTTTGATTTTAATGCCATTGCCAAATGGAAACAAAATTAAATGTATTTTTAATACTTTTATAGAAATCTATTAGAATGGTTTTGTATGCTTTTTCTAATGGCTATTTTAAAATGCTTGATGCTTCTTTTTATCATTTTTTGTGTATGCCTGCTTACTCAAGGGTATGATAAAAACCTTACTAAAATAGAGAGTGAAGATTGTTATAATATAAATGAACACAGTTATTTGTTACAGCGATGTAAAAATGGACTCTCCATTTTAGAAGGCAATGAGCCAGCAATACCAGAAATTGTGCCTTTGCCTGTAAAATTTCCTGATCTTACAGCCAGCAGTCAACTTATTTCCATTAATATTGGTGAAGAAGTGCAAGTAAAGGATTTACTGATTGAGATAGGAAAGCTTTCTGATATTAATTTAGATATAGACCCCAAAATATCAGGTAATATTATTTTAAAGCTAAAAGATAAAAATATAAACGAAGTAATCCAGAGTATAGCTGATAGTGCTAAACTGCGTTATTCAACAAATAATGGTGTGATTAGAATTGAGAAAGACTTGCCATACGCACAAAATTATTACGTAGATTTCATTAATGTTCAACATTTTGCTCAGAGTAGTTTTGTTATTAATAACACTATTACTAGTGGTGATGAAAGCAACGTTGATAAAGATTACAATAGCGTTATGAAGTCTCAATATAGCAGTGATTTATGGAATTCATTGGAAAAAGGTCTTAATGCAATAATGGACGTTAATGGGGTAGATGATGGAGAATTTCTTCTATTAAACAGAGAGACAGGTGTCATTGTTTTAAATGCTAGAAAAGACACCCATAAAGCTGTTAAAGAGTATATTAATAAGGTTAGACAATTGGCGTCCTCTCAAGTGATAATAGAGGCAAAAATAGTTGAAGTTATGTTAGACGACAAATACCTTTCTGGTATTAACTTAAGTGATGTACGTAGTGGAAATAAGCTTGTGGTGAATCAAGATAATTCTATTATTAATCTTACGGCAAATTTTGGTGTAAGTGATCTAGAGAATTTAGTGAAAAGTTTAGATAAATTTGGTACTTCAACTGTAATTTCAAGTCCCAGAGTACATGCCATAAATAATCAGCAGGCAATGATTTCATTCACTAAAAATCACGTTTATTTTACTTCTGACACACAAAAAAATATTAAAAATTCAAATCAGGTCTTAGTGACAAGAATGAATAGCGTGCCAATAGGTGTCGTGTTAGTAATTCATCCAAGTATCAATGTTGATACTAGTGAGATATTCATGAATATACATCCAACTTTATCAAGAATTAACGGTTACACTAAAGATCCGAACATAGAGTACATTGCGCAGCAGAGTAAAACGAAATTGAATAGCGATATTCCAATTATTGAAATTAGAGAAATGAACTCTATGTTAAAGGTTAAGAGTGGTGAAGTTATGGTGATTGGCGGGCTTATAGAGCATAGAGAAGGTAAGCAGAGCTTTAAAGCTACGTTAAATAAGAAGTCAAAAAGGCTAGTAAACAACATGAGAACAGTAGAAACTGTCATCTTTTTAAAAGCAACAATTGTACCAACATTTAGTTTGTTAGATAAAAAAGATAAGAATTTGTATATACACTAAGTCGTTACTTGTACTAATTCTTATTATTAGTGAGTTAATAAGCGATATTACAGAATTGTTTAATTGCGGAGTGAGAAAGAGAAAAGTAATAAATTTGCAGAAAGCGCTTTCAAGCAAAATAATTTTATTATAAATTTTATATTTTTAGTTACCTAAATTTCATGACTCGTTCCAATTAGCACAATTTATGATAAGAAAAGCTTCTCTTATTTTAAAATATTGCAACATTTGTTAAAAAATATATTTGTTTGTTCAATCAGTATGAACATTCAGTGCAAACAAACTAGAATTCTCTTGATTTTTATGATTAACAACTGTACTGTAGAGATAAAAATTTTGTCTACCTGATTTTACTTTGGCCTGTGTTCTAACGCTCTTTTTAAATTACTAATATCCAACTTTCTAATGAAAGAAAAATAACTCTTGTTCATGATACTTACTAATATTCTCATAAGTCTGTTTTAAACTTTTCTTACCTACTTTCATCTTGTTCAAATTAGTTCTGGTTCAATCTAGTTTTTCTATGGCATTGAAAATGCAACATATTTTTGCTAAGACTTGTTATACTGTACTTTTTAAAAGTGAAATGAGGTAGACAAAATTTTTATTTCTCTGATTGTATAAATGAATATATTTTTTGAATAAATGTTGCAATATTTAAGAGAAGCTTTGCTTGCCTAAGCTCCAATTCTATTGAGAAATTTTGGTTGTATATAAAACAGAGCATTTTGCGTAATAAAGTCTATAATAAAATTACTTTACTTGAAAGCGCTTTCTGCAAGTTTATTACTTTTCTCTTTCTCACTCCGCAATTAAATAATTCTGTGATATCGCTTATTGACTCATTAATAATAAGAATTGGTATAAGTTGCCTTTTCACTATTGTTAATCTTTTCTAACATTAATTCAGCAGCTTTTTGTTCAGCAACCTTTTTACTAGAAGCACATGCAAAAACTTCACCATAATTTTTTATGCAAATTGATATAGTAAATTCAGGACTGTGTGCTGGTCCAGTTTGTTTTATAAGCTCATACTCTGGTAAGGGTAATTTGTTTTTTTGAGTCCACTCTTGCAATGAGGTTTTAGGATCTTGAGGGGGATTGAGCATGCCTTTAGCTAGTTCTTCCCAATGTTTGATAACAAATTTTTCAACATTTGCAAATCCGCCATCAATATAAATTGCACCTATTAGTGCTTCAAGTGCATTTTCTGAATTTTTTAGGTTGCATCTTCCTCCATTGCAACGTTCACTATTATTCATGATGATAAAGTTGTCCAATCTTATTGCTTTAGCAACATTAGCAATGGTATTACCACAAACTAGATCCGTTTTTCTTCTTGCCAATGCCCCTTCTTTTTCTTCAGGAAATAGTCTGAATAGTATAGCAGATACAATCATATTCAAGATACTATCGCCCAAAAATTCTAGCCTTTCATAATTTTTAATTTGATTTTTGCTGTTTCTTTTATTTAAGCTTGGATGAGTTAATGCTTCCTCTAATATAGCGTCATTTTTAAATCTATAATTAATGATCTTAGATATATTGTTGTTTAAGTCTTCCATGCTTGTCATTTAAAAAGGAAATATCGCTATCATATCTTTATACCAAAAAAATTAGTTTTATTCTATTAAGACAAGCTTGTAAAAACTGCAATTACAACCCACTGCCTCAACAAATAATATTACTCTGTCCATCTTTTTTGTTAGCTTTGCAAGTTCCTGGTTGATTTTGTTTACAACTCGAGGCCACGTAATATGTGAGAGCATGTATAGTTGCGTTACACTAAAGATGCTCCTGCCTTTATTTTTTTTATATGCATCAATACCGCTTGAAATATCTCTACGTCTTATCAGCAATGTCTTGCTTTGAGTGAGTTTGTGCATGTTCTCAATCACTCTGTGAAAGCTTGAACAGATGGTCTATTGCTCTTAACTTACCATTTTTATTATGGTGAGAATGTAAGTTATCTCGACTGACTGTATGGATTTTAACAACTCTGATAATTCTTGCTTATTATGTAAATTAGAGGTGTTCAGAGATGGGATGTTTAACACTATATTTATGCCTAAAAGCTTGATTTTACTTATTTACAATAATCTATTCCCTTGTTATTAAATTCCAATCTGTTTATTACTCCTTGATTTTCGGTTAATTAAAAAATTCTAGATTTTACGTTTTCACATATTAAGGATACTTAATTAAGTAATGGCTTCATAAATTATGAAGCAAATGAAAGCATGGACGTGATAACTTTTACATTCTTGTTAAAGACCTGTAGCAGGGCTAACATGGCTCATAAATTTATTGCTAAAACAGTTCACACTTAAAGATTCTGATAGCTCTTGTAAAAAACACAGGACTTACCTTTAGCTTACTTTCTACCATGAAATGCAGAGTATGACCATAATTTAAAGAGGAGACGTTTTCAGTGATTATACTTACAAAATTTTACTCAATAAGTAGGCCATATTGAATTGTTCATGGCATGATCAAGAAAATAGAAAAGGAGTATGTCTGGCCAGTTAATCAAGAAACTCTTGTTAAAGATACAATAGAAGATATTTTAGATAAATTAATACCAATTTTTACTATTACAAAGAACAGATAGACAATAATAGGAAAGAAGCTATACTGAAGTAAGCAAAATAGTGAACTTTAAGTGGCATTGAAATCGAAGTTATTTAATGAAAAAGTCTTGAAATTAGCAAAAGAAATGCTGAAGAGAGTGTGAAATAACGCATATGTTATAAAAAACTAAATGCTGTAATTGTAATAAAAAAAGCACAGTATAACGGCCGTGGCAAAAACATGTTACATTGTGGATAAATCACTAATACCAATTCTTACTGTTGATAAGTCAAATAAGCAAGACTTACTGATATTCAAGCCAAATTTTTCCTTGATTCTTGCTTTCATTTCTTTAATGTTAATATTAGTATTTTCTTGTATCTATACTTCAACTTGTTTGAATTGACTCTGATTCTAGTTTTTCTATGACCTTGAGAGGGAGTATACAGTTTTTTTAAAATTTTAGGTACTTTATTCATACGGTTGTTGCTATTCTTAAAATGAAACATATTTTTGCTACGGCCGTTATGCTGTGCTTTTTTGTTATAATTACACAAAAGCTTACTATTTTATACTTACTTCAATGTAGCTTCTTTCTTATTATTATCTATCCGTTCCTTGTACAGTGGAAATTGGTATTGTTTGTACCAAATATTAACACTGATTGTATGAATATGTTTCTTGAAAAAATATCTTAATATTTAAGAACACAAGGAGCCTTTCTTGTCACGGATTGTACTATTCAGTATAAGTCGAGAAATTTAAAGACATCTAAAAATATCGAGATTGTACACCTACTACCATACTACCAGAGCTCAACTCTACTTGAAAAATCTTAGTTTTATATAAAACAGAACATTTTGTGCAGTAAAGTCTACAACACAATTGCTTTACTTAAGAGCGCTTCATGCAAATTTATTACCTCTTTTTCACTCTCTGCAATGTTGCTTATAAAGCTTGTACCACACTTTACTAGTAATAGTTCTGCAACTTTGATATTGCTCACCAAATTGTAGTATACAAAGGAATGTCCTCATCTTGGTTATGTTATATCAAGATTTACTTTTAAACTAACTAATTTCTTAGTTAATTCTTCAGTTACTCTAATTGTGTGATTTTATTTAGTTTTGCCTATTCTTTCTCTCTTCTTATAATATTAGAAAAAATCTGTCATATGATTATGATTTCTAAATTTCTCTGAACTTGGCTTTATTTCTTGTGTTCATATTTCGAGTCAGATATAATAAAGTGTTGTTTAAATTATATAAAACGACCTTGTAGTATTATATAATTGAGTTGATAAAAGCTGTATTGTCTCTTTGTAGAGTTAAGTGTATGTTTTGTGCTATTTTTTCTACTAAGGGAATGACATTATTAAAATTAGAAAATTTTGATAATACGTAATCTGATAGATTACTTTGATCATCGGGTCTGCCTACCCCAAATCTCAAACGCCAATAATCATTACCAATAGAGCTATCTATAGATTTAAGTCCATTATGTCCAGCAGAATTACCACCTTTCTTTATTTTTATTCTGCCAAGTTCTAGATCAACGTCATCATGTATAACAGTAATGTCACTTAGCGAAAACGTGTAAAAGTTTCGTATCCTTGCAACAGGAATGCCAGAATTATTCATAAACGAATAGGGCTTCACTAGCATAATTTTATTATCATTAATTACGCCAGAGGTTATCAGGCAATCTGCTCTCTTGGAGAATAACGGGAAATTCCAATATTTACAAATTGTATTAACAACGATAAAGCCAATGTTGTGATAAGTCAGCTCATATTGGCTACCTGGATTACCAAGCCCAACTATCAGATGCACTACTATTCCTCTATTGTTTCTACTTGAGACTTCTCAATGCCGCTATTGGCAGCAGAAATTGTGACAACGGTAAAGTTTTCTTCTTCGTGCGCTGCAAGTTTAACACCTTCTGGCAATTTTATATCACTTATGTGTACAGATTGACCAATCATTTTACCAGATAAATCTACTTCTATAGCCCGAGGTATTTTGCCAGGAGAGCATTTAATAGTGATAGAGCGGTATAAAATATTGAGCACTCCACCCAGTTTTATTCCTGGAGATTTGCTTTCATTCACAAACGATAGAGGTATGTCTATTTTAATTTCACTACCTTTATCAACGAATTGAAAATCAACATGTTGTATAGTATCTTTCACTACATGCCATTGAATATCACGAATAAGGGCATATTCTTTTTTGCCTGAGATATTAAGTTCTATCACATGTGCGGAAAGGGAACCTAATTTATATTGCTTGGTTAATTCCTTTGCAGATAATGTTAAATTTATATTATTATGTCCTTTACCATATATAACTGCAGGTATGTCACCTTTTTTTCTTAGAGAATGCATTGCTTTTGTTTTTGTTACATTACGTAATTCTGCATTAATTGTTATCATTTCTTGTTGTGTCATTGATTACTCCTATTTTAGTTAATCCTTTTTATAGTGTGGTTTAGTAATAACGTAACACAAAAATATCTATTTTAAAACTTCATTCTTCTGTATTGAGCAAGAGAACAAACTAGAATTCTTTTAAAATTTGTTTCTGTAAGCAAGTATGGAAGCATACAATACTGCATCCCAAAGGCTTATGTTTTATTATTTTTCTGAAATTCAATAATTATTAATAATCTTAATATATTATGGAAAGCAAAGATTTTACCTAATACCAATTACCACTGTATAAGGGATTGATAGACAATAATGGAAAAAAGCCATGCTAAAGTAATACAAATTCTCATTGTTAGTGGGTGAGATAAGTGACATTTGAGCTTAGGTGAGTATGGTAATAAGTATATAGTCTCGATATTTTTAGGTAACTTAAAATTTTTTTGACTTATGTCAATTAGCACAATCTATTCTAAAAAAAGCTTCTTATGTTTTTAATTGTGACATTTATTTTAAAAATATATTTATATAATTAGTACTAATACTCGGGGCAAAATAGATAAAAATTTTTATTGCTTAATTTTACTTTAATCTGTGTTCTAACGCCCTTTATTAAATTGTCAGTATCCAATTTTCTAATGAAAGAAAAGTAACTCTTGTTTATGATACTTACTAATATTCTCATTTGTTGTATTACAGCATTTAGTTTTTGCAACGTATGTGTTATTTTGCTATTTTACTTACTTCAGTATGGCTTCTTTCTCATTATTATTTATCTGTTATTAATTTAGTCATTACTGCTGTGCATATTTTCTCATTAATTTTTTAATATAAAATAAAAAGCATAATTAGTCAATAGACTAATAATAAATGTAGAGTAGTTCTTCGGATTATTGATGATATTTAAAATTTTACTATAATATAAAATTCAAGCTAGCGTTTCTAAAATGAATAAAGATTTACTAAACAAAATACCTTTAATTGAAGGTAAGGCTGTTTATGAAATTGAGAGTGCTTTTTCTTTGCAAGATTTGAAAAAAATTAGATTATCATATTTGGGAAAAAGTGGCGTAATTAAAGCTTGCTTTAATGACTTAAAAAAGGTGAAAGATGCAGAAAAGAAGCATGATTTAGGTGCAGCTATCAATATTTTGCGTAATAAGCTAGATCAGCTTATAATGAATAAAGAAAATATACTAAAGGCTGAAGAGATTAACTTTAAGTTGCAAAATGAAGCAGTTGATATTACGTTGCCTATTAGACCAGAAAAAATTGGTAAAGTTCATCCATTAAGTAAAGTTATAAATGAAGTGAAGCTTATTTTTGCACATATGGGTTTCAGAGCAGTCGATGGTCCTGACATTGAAGATGAGTTTTATGTATTTGATGCGCTAAATACTCCTAGTTATCATCCTGCGCGAGAGGAGCAAGATACTTTCTACTTAAAGAACAAAATAAACAACAAAAGGATGGTGCTGCGCACTCATACCTCATCTATGCAGATTAGAACCATGAAAAAAGCAAAAACTCTCCCAATTAAGATAATTGCTGCAGGCAGGGTATATAGAAAAGACTTTGATGCAACTCATACTCCTATGTTCCATCAGATGGAAGGATTATATGTTAATGAAAATGTTAATATGGGCCAGTTAAAATTTACTATTCATCGCTTCCTTAGTAAGTTTTTTGGAGATAAAGGACTAAAGATACGTTTTCGTAATAGTTTTTTTCCTTTTACTGAGCCTTCTGCAGAAGTGGACATAAGTTACAAAGGGAGTAAATGGATAGAAGTACTTGGATGTGGTATAGTACACCCAAATGTTTTTCAAAATGTTGGAATAGATCATACTAAATACAGTGGTTTTGCATTTGGTATTGGCATAGAAAGGATTGCAATGCTGAAATATCAAATTAGTGACTTAAGGAGCTTTTACGGTAATAAAATCAGCTGGCTTAATCATTATGGCTTTCATTTTTTATCTTTAAGATAAGTGATAAATAAAGCTTACACGTTCATTATACTCGCTGCTGGGCATGGCAAGCGAATGAATTCTGGTTTGCCTAAAGTTCTGCACAAAATAGGCAACTTTCCCATGCTTCAGCATATCATTTACAATGCGAGGCAATTAAATCCTGAAAATATAGCTGTTGTAGTAGATTTGCCTTTAATTGAAAGATTGGAGTGTCTTGAAGGTATACAATTAGTTATACAAGAATCAATACTTGGCACAGGAGATGCGGTTAAAACTGTGGTAAGAAGCCTGAAAGCATTGCCAGATTCAAATATAGTTATTGTACAATATGGAGATACTCCACTTATAAAAAGCAGCACGATAACCAAAATGGTTAATTGCTTAGAAAATAATGCTCTGGTTTGTCTTGGTTTTAAAACCAACAATAAAGAATATGGTAAATTAATTATTGAAAATGATTCCTTGAGAGAAATTGTAGAGGCACAAAATGGTGAAAATAGTGATGAAGAGTTTCTTGCTAACGCTGGAATAATGGTTACATATGCAAAGAATCTACATGAATTAGTGGGGAAAATAGAGTGTAATAGCTCAACTTATGAGTATTATTTAACTGATATAGTTTCCATTGCAGTAAAGAGTGACTTAAGTGTTGGCTACGTTACTACTGATGAAGAAGAGGCAATCGGCGTAAATAGTAGAGATGATCTTACAAAAGCTGAATTTTACTTTCAGAAAAATAAGAGAAAATTTTTTATTGATTCTGGAGTAACACTTGTCGCTCCAGAGACTGTTTTTTTTTCTTTTGATACACAAATTGATATAGATACGATTATTTACCCATATGTTTTCTTTGGCCCTGGGGTAAAGATAGGGCTTGGTGCTAGGATCGGTCCATTTACCAAATGTGAGGATACAACAATTGGTAATGGTGCAATTGTGGGAAATTTTGTCGAAGCAAAAGCAAGTGATATAGGTATAAATACTAAAATAAAGCACTTAAGTTACATAGGAAATACCAAAGTAGGGCCTGGGAGCAACATAGGTGCAGGTACTGTTGTTTGTAATTATGATGGGAAAAGGAAACATAGAACGAATATAGGAAGTAATTGCTTTGTTGGTGCTAATAGCTCATTGATTGCACCACTTAATGTTCATAATGAATCTGTCATTGCAGCTGGTAGTATTATAGCAAAGGATGTGCCAAAAAAAAGACTTGTAATCACAAGGAGAAAGCAAATGGTTAAGAAAATAAAGTAATTTAATTTTGCTTGGAAATGTTCAATAAAGTGTGCTTCACTGGGAAGTGAAAGGATGATAGAAACGAAAAATGAAGATTTGGCAAATTGAATTGAAAAATATATAAATTACAGTAAAAAAGCATAGTATAATAGCCTTAGGCAGAAATGTGTTGCATTTCAAGAATAGCACTACCTGTATGGATAAAGCACCTAAAATTTGGAAGATGAAGAAAAAAAATTGTTTCTTTCCTTCAATGTTGTAAAAGGACTCTCTTGAATAAGAGTCAATTTGAACAAATTGAAGTATGAGTATAAGAAAATCCTAACATCGTAATATGCAAAAAATGAAGTTTTCGTATATTATGCCAAGACTAATTCACAATAAGCAAGACAAAGTAGATAGGAAAAATTAAAAAAAACTTAACGGACTATGATAAGTCAAGATTGAGCATATAATTTAAAAGTTGGACAAGGATAATTTAAAAAGGGCATTTGAACATAGATTAAAGTAAAATTAAGCAACAAAGTTTTTATCTATTTTGTACTGAATATCAATACTGATTATATAAATATATTTCTTGAATGAATGTATACAATTAAGAATACAAGAAGCCTTTCTTGGCATGGATTGTACTAATTAATATAAGTCGAAAAATTTAAAGGTGCCTAGAAATATCAAGATTGTATGCTTAATACCATCAATATTCTATTGAGGTTATGTCTGAAACAGAAAATTTTGCATAATTGAAGTCTATACTATAATTAGTCTGAATTATAAACATTGGAGAACTTATTAAACAGAAAAGGGCAGAAGAAGCCTAGCTTCAGCTAGTTGTTCGCTAACATTTTATCAGGAGGCACCAAATAGGTTAAACCCTTTTACCATATTAATCTATATAGGGAAGATAAGTAATTAATTTTAGTATGAAGACGGAAAAGACACTAAAAATTTCCATATTTGTGGCAATTTTTTACCTGCGCTTAAATAATTTTTCTATGTCACTTAGTTTTACCTCTATATAAGTTGGTCTTCCGTGGTTACATTGCCCAGAATATGGCGTTTTCTCCATTTGCCTCAGCAACACATTCATCTCCTCCATTTTTATTCTTCTGCCTGCTCTAATTGATCCACAACAAGCAATAGTGGCCAGTATTTTATTTACTTTATCTTCTATTGGCAACGTATCTTCTATTTCTGTTAACCTATCAACTATATCAATTAGCATCTCTTTTACATCTATTGCTCCTAAAATTGCAGGAATTTCTTTTACTAGAATCTTGTTTTCTGATTTGATTTCAATGTCAAAACCCATTTCGAAAAGCTTACTCTTATAAACTTCAACCATCTCCATTCCAACCTGGTTTTTGATTTCAACTATCTCAGAAAGAAGTAATTTTTGTCTTTTTATACTTGCTTTTTGTTTTAAGCATTCATACACTAATCTTTCATGAGCTGCATGCTGATCAACTATAATCAATTTGCCTTTAGCCTCAGCAATAATATAAGTGTTGTAGATCTGACAGCGTGCAAACCCTAGAGGATGATTCTCTATCAAATCAACTTGCTCTCTCTTCAGAATCACAGTTTCTACTTGTAACGAGGACTTCTGTACACCTGTACAATCAAACAATATTGATCGTTCTGACAAGCTTTTCTCTCTTATATTTGGTAAATTGAATTCTTTCATTAATTGATTTTTAAAAGGACTTGGCCTCCTTTCATACAATTCTCTTTTACTTTTTGTTTCTCTGTTTTTTCTATTATTAATATGCTTATTCTCTTGACTTTTACTAACATCAAAAGGTAAATTACTCAGTTCTTCCCTAACACCTTGAGACCAAGGTCTATCAATATCATTTACTGTAGAGGTGCCTATTTTCATTGATAATGCGTTAATTAACCCTCTCTTCACTATTTTATATATCAACTTCTTATTTTGAAATCTCACTTCCGATTTATTTGGGTGCACATTCACATCTATTTGATCGTATGGTATTTTTAAGTGCAATGCTGCAAAAGGGTACCTACCTTTTGGAATAAAGTCGTGATATACGTAACGAATTGCACTAATAAGTAGATTATTTTTTATTGGCCTACCATTCACAAATGTATAGATCATATCAGGCTTACCTCGATTAATCGTTGGTTTACAGATGTATCCAGTTAGTTTTACGCCATCCTCTTCTTCATTAATTTCTAGGGAATTATCTTGAAATTCTTCTTCTATTTCACATAATCTACTAAATAACGAAGTCTGCTTAACATATTTTAGGAGTTTCTTACTGTTAGAAGTGAGAGTAAATCCAATACTATAATTGATCATAGCTAAGGTGTTCACAATGTCAACAATGCTTTGAGTTTCTGCCCTTTCAGTTTTTAGAAATTTAAGTCTATTGGGAGTGGCAAAAAACAAATCACGGACTTCAATATATGTGCCTTGTGATAAAGAGTAAGGAATAAGTTCACCTATTTTCTCTCCACCTTCATAGCAAATAGACCACGCTTCATTTGCTCTATTTGCCTTAGATGACAGCTTGATTCTACTCACTGCTGCAATTGAAGGAAGAGCTTCTCCTCTGAAGCCAAGATATTTGATTTCTATTAATTTACTATCGCTCAGTTTTGAAGTAGCATGGCGCATAAAAGCGAGCTCTAAATCGCTCTTTTCTATTCCATTTCCATTATCCGTAATAGTAATAAGGTTACGCCCACCACTTTCTATTTTTATTTCTATTTTCGAGCTTTCAGCATCTATTGCATTTTCTACTAGTTCCTTGATTACACTAGCTGGCCTTTCTATAACTTCTCCTACAGCTATACGATTTATGATTTTTGTATCTAAAAGAATTATCGCCATAAGTTTACTATGATGTTGGTTTTTCTTTTACTGCTTCAATCTGTTTTTCTCTCCATTTTTTTAACCTATCAGCAATTTCACTATTAAAAATTGACAGAACAGATGCAGCAGCAATTGCTGCATTATAAGCTCCGCTTTCTCCTATAGACATAGTTGCAACTGGTACACCCTTTGGCATTTGCACTATAGATAATAAACTATCCAGCCCATTTAACTGTTTACTGTGCACAGGAACACCAATAACAGGCAAATAAGTGAGTGATGCAACCATACCAGGTAAATGAGCTGCTCCTCCTGCACCAGCTATAATAACTCTAAAGCCTTTTTTTTGTGCAGACTTAGCAAAATTGAAAAGCCTTTCTGGTGTCCTATGTGCAGATATTATAAATACGTCATGTGAAATTCCTAATTCTATTAACATGTCAACAGCATGAATCATAGTGCTATAATCTGATTCACTTCCCATAATTACAGCAACATCTTTTTTCATTTCTGCTATATTCAATATAACTTTACTTACTAACTAAATAGTGTTTTAGCTAAAAAGCAACAAATATTTAAATCATACTGTAAATATAATATATTTATAAAACTCTCTCTTTAAAATAGATAAAAACTTCAAATAAGTATCCATATTAGAGCACATAATTGTACGAACATTAATCTGTGCAGATTGAACGAAAAAGTATATTATGTAGTGGGCTAAAGTGTGCTTATAAAGTGTTTAAGACAGTATAAAGTGTCCAATTTATAGGATTGTGAAATGATCAACTTCTACTAAGGTTTTCTTTTGCCTTTTTAAAATATTTATGACTAAAGATTAGTTGCATTTAAAAAGCAGCTAAGTTGCACTTATTAAGTATTTGAACGTAAAAGAATTCTAACATTTTTAAATAGGTATTAATTGTGGATTCTTCTGCTCTTTTTCCTATTTAGTAAGTTTCTTAATGTTTGTAGCTACTGTCATCCAGCTATTTATTAGCGTAATCTAGAGACACCTTAAGTAAGTTTGCGATTACGGCGATGGCGAACTGCTCATAGCGTCATGTACTGGATGATACTATATTAGTATATTAAGATTACAATGCTTGCGCAGATATATTAGAGCACGGAGATACAAAATGTTTTATGCAAAATCAATCTATAAATTTATATTTAAAACTTTGCAGTTATTTTTTCTTTTTTTGCTATGAATGATCTTTCTAAAGCCTTAATATATTAGTACCATATAATTATTTAGTACAACTTATATGATATTAATACTTTGAGATGTCAGATTTATGTTGTAATGTTTTACAAAGCTTTTGATAGGTGAGTGTATATGGAAATAATATCATTAAACAATAACTCGTGCAGTGTAGAGATAAAAAAGAAGTTGCTTGATATAATAACTAAAGTTATAGAGAAAAACACTTGGACTCAAGCTCATGCAGCTGAGAGACTTGGTGTTGATCAGCCAAAAATATCGCAAATTAAAAATGGTAAAACAGATGGTTTTTCTTTAGAACGATTGTTGGGGTTTCTCAAAAAATTCGATTATGAAATAACAATTACAATAACAGAGAGTCGAGCAGCAAAACCTGAAGCAGAAGAAGCAAAACGTGAAATTAGGTCTCCGTAAGAGGCATAAAGTTGACACTTCGTTTCTTTATGTTATAATGTAAAGTTTATTAATGTAGTATTTTATGGCTAAATCTATTATAGAAAAATGTACAGAGCAGGTAGATAATCGTTTTAAATTAGCCCTATTGGCAAGTCAGAGGACACATGATTTAAATACGGGAGCCAGTAATCCCATTCAAACAGCTAGATTTAAAGGCCATAAAAACGCCATCATTTCTCTATATGAAATAGCAGAAAGGCAGGTGGGTACTCATGAGCTATTTAGCCTTTTGGTAAATAGGTGCAAAGAGTATATGAAAGGAAATCTGAGTAATATCTACAGTAGCAATACAAGTAAGCTGGAAAAACTACTAAATTTTTCTAATGATCAGTTTAACGCAGATGCTGATGTAGATCAAGAAAGTACTGATATTCCGGATGATGAGGTGAAAAGTGAAATGGGCGACCAAAATAGTGAGAATATAGGTAATAAAATAGATGATGAAGAATAAGCTAAGTTGGCCTATTAAAGTTTTGTATAACTTATAAGTGATTTACGCTGCTGTTTGTAT
This sequence comes from Wolbachia endosymbiont of Litomosoides sigmodontis, assembly GCF_013365435.1. Classification (GTDB taxonomy): domain Bacteria; phylum Pseudomonadota; class Alphaproteobacteria; order Rickettsiales; family Anaplasmataceae; genus Wolbachia. The sequence goes on along the minus strand of NZ_CP046577.1, from coordinate 601,033 downwards.
ATTACTGCTTTGTATGAGTGCAATGTTGTATCGTATAGCAAAGTCAAATGGTATTTATAATAAGGTTCTAGCATTGAATAGTTTTTCAACACAAGTAGTTTTACTCATAACAGCAATGTCAATCATTTTGGATAGTTTTTTTTTGGTTGATATAGCATTATTATATTCTAGTGTTAGTTTTATATCAACTGTAGCACTAATGAGGTTAATGTTGCTTTGATAATTTATGATGGGGTCCATTTTCATATTTTTAGGCATTTGTTTAGTAGCTATTTCAACCATCGGAATAATCAGATTTACCGATTTCTACACCAAGTTACATGCGGCAGGTATTACAGACTCTAGTGGTGCAATGTTATTGTTAATTGGCCTCACTTTGCTGAATGAATTTTCAGTCAACACTGTTAAAATAATACTATTAATTTTTATAATATGGGTAGCTAACTCAACTAATAGTTATATTTTAGCGCATGCTCATTACAAAAGTAAGAAAAAAGCTATTAAAGGGAATTAAGATGTTAGAAATACTGAATGTAACATTAATTTTACTGCTGCTTATAGTTACTATTCTTATAGTTCTTTCAAAGCATTTAGTCACAAGTGGTGTTCTAATGTGTGCATTTAGCTCGCTCATTGCACTTATATACCTAATTATGAACGCACCTGATGTTGCAATTACTGAAGCTTCTGTTGGTGCAGGGCTCAGTACAGTTTTTACGTTTGCTGCACTATCTTTAATAAAGAATCATGAAGTAAATTTGTCTCATAACCCTATAATACTTTTTTTTATGTTATTTCTAGCTATATGTTTATCACACTTTATGATCCAATTACCAGAGTTTGGTAGCTATAATGCTCCCATTCACTCACATGTTGCTCCTTACTATATAGAAAATACTAAAAAAGATGTTGGCATTTCCAATATAGTAACGGCTGTTTTAGCAGCCTTCCGTGGCTATGACACATTTGGAGAAACTATAGTAATTTTCACAGCTGCACTTTGTATAACATTGATATTAAAAGAAGAAAAGGAAAATGATTAAAGATCCAGTATTAAATGCAGTAACGTTTTTGATGGTACCTTTTATCATCTTATTTGCTTTATATATACAATTTCATGGTGACTATACTCCAGGTGGAGGCTTTCAAGCAGGAATAATTATTGCCTCTAGTATAATATTGTACTCGATGCTATTTGGTGTATCTGCAACTCTAAGAGCAATACCTTACTTTGCAATTAAATTCACTAGCATGCTAGGCATTTTAATTTATGGAGGAACGGGTATTGCAACAATTTTACTTGGTCAAAATTTTTTATCTTATGATATATTATTAGCTAGCAACGTTGCAGGCCAAAAATTGGGTATTTTTTTTGTAGAATTAGGTGTAGTACTTACTGTTTATTCTTCCATGTTAACTATATATATAGATTTTGCTTGCAAAAAAAAATAATGACTTTGTACAACTATACAATTATTATTATATTAATGATGCTGGGTTTATATACCGTCATAAATGACAGAAATTTAATTAAGAAAATGATAGGGGTAAGCGTTTTTCAAGCATCAGTTCTGTTGTTTTATATATCTCTTGGGTATATAAAAAGCTCCTTACCTCCTATATTGGTTTCGAATTCTCATTCATATAGCAATCCTATACCGCACGTTCTAATGCTTACTGCCATAGTGGTAGGAATTGCAACATTTTCAGTTGGATTATCTATGGCAGTAAGAATAGAAGAAAAATATGGAGTGATTGATCAAGACGAGTGTATGTAAGTTAACAGTATATTAAACTATATGAAGTAACAAGTAGCTGCAAGCTAAAAGTAAAATTGTAGGCTTATTTACTGTAAGCCTATTTACTAATAAGGGGTATATTCTAAACTATATAAGGTAATGATGTCAACTATTAATAACTCAGAAGGTAAGAAAAAAATCATCAGGGATCTTGTAACCAAAAGTATTAAAAAGGGTGGCTTTATCACTTTTGATGACATAAATAATAAACTATCAGACGAAAATTTATCATCTGACTTTATAGATGATACTATATCTCTATTACAAGACTCAGGAATTAACATACTTGAAAGTAGCGAAGACGAAGAAGATGCTCCTTCTAATAGTGGTGATAGCAAACTTGATGATGATGATACACTGTCGAATACTACTACGACCTTAATACAAAATGACGATCCAGTAAGAATTTACTTACAAGATATGAGCTCCGTAAAGCTTTTATCGAGGACGGATGAAATCGAGATAGCAAAAAAAATTGAATCTGAAAAACATAACATGTTGCGTGCAATAGTTGAAACATCAGTAGCACTAAAAATGATAAAGGCATGGCGCGATGATTTAAGCAGTGGAGCTCTCTTACTGAGAGAAATTATAGATCTTGATGCAATTTATAACTCAGATTTTAATATGATATCCAAAGAAGAAAGTGATGAAAATTCTGAGAACTTTCCTGAATCTACTAAAGATGACGAATATTGTGAAGATGATGAGATGGATAGTAAGAAAGTTAATGATGAGAAAGAAAATAGCAATGAAGATATAAATTCAGCAAATTTAAATGTTTCTATTCTTGAAATGGAAACTGACTTATTGCCTAAGGTCATAGTTGTACTAGATGAGCTAATTACTTTAGCAGATGAAGCATTAACATTAAGAAAAGATCTCTCTAACGGATTGAAGTATCAAGATTTATATAATAAAATATGGTCTATAGTGTTGCAAATTAAGTTAAGTGACGCTGCTGTCGCTAAAATTACACAGAGGCTTTATAATATAAATAGGTCTATTATGTTTGAAGAAGCTAGTCTTATTTCCGAAGCTAAAAAATACAATATTGATAGAGAAAGTTTCCTTAAGGTTTATGTTGATGTACTTTTGAGATATAAGTTAGAAGAAATTTTTTCTTTAAAATCCAATGGAAATCAATTTTATTTTACAGGTGAACTAAAAGACAAGTTTGTAAAGTTTATAGATGACAATTTTGAACATATAGCTAATACCTTGAACAATATTAAGCAACATATACAAGAAGATAATGTGCAAAAATTTAAAGAGCTGGTAAAAAGAACGCAAAAACACGAACGAGAAGTCTCCGAAGCAAAGCAGGAGATGATTAAAGCAAATTTGAGGTTAGTAGTTTCTATAGCTAAAAAGTATTCAAACAGAGGTCTCGCTCTGCTTGATTTGATACAAGAAGGTAATATTGGCCTTATGAAGGCTGTGGATAAATTTGATTACAAACGTGGGTACAAATTTTCAACCTATGGTACTTGGTGGGTAAGGCAATCAATTACTAGAGCAATACCTGAGCAGTCTAAAGTAGTCAGAATACCAGTTCACATGGTAGAAATTATTGGTAAGCTTAACAGAACACTAAGGAAGTTAACTCACGAAATGGGAAGAGAACCTACATTAGAGGAGTTAAGTGTGGAACTTGGAATGCCGCTGGAAAGAATACGTAAAGTTATGAAAATAGCAAGGGATCCAGTAAGTCTTGACGCTCCAACAGGAAAAGACGATAGTAGTACTTTTGGTGACTGTATAGAAGATAAGCGAGTTTCAAAGCCAGAAGATGCTGCAATACTTACTGACTTGCGCTGTATTACAACTAATCTTCTTGCAACTTTAACACCAAAGGAAGAGAGAATTATCAGAATGCGCTTTGGCCTTGGTAAAGATTGCAAGGAGCATACCTTAGAAGAAATAGGATGTATTTTTAAAGTAACACGTGAGAGAATTAGGCAAGTTGAATCAAAAGCATTACGCAAACTAAAACATCCATGCCGCGCTAGAAAATTGAGAGGTTTTTTTTAGAAAGATGCTCGTATAATATAATGCGATCACTTTGACACAAGTAAAGAATAGATGTATGGACTAGAAAACAATAGATGGAAGATTTTAACCAGATATATTATTTATCTTATACCAATTCTCATTGGTAATGGGTTAGGTAATTAACATTGTAGAGTTGTTTAATTGTAAAATGAGAAAGAGAGGTAATAATTTGCACAAAAAGCACTCTCAAGCAAAACAATTATATTATAGACTTTATTACGCAAAATGTTCTGGTTTATATACAAACAAAGTCTTTCAATAGAATCTAGATTAAGTAAGCATGGTGGTAGGTATATAATCTCAATATTTTTAGATACCTTTAATTTAAAGACTTCTCATATTCTTAAATATTGTGATATTTATTCAAGAAATATATTAATATAATTAGTATTGATGTTCAGGTATAAAGATAAAAATTTTATCTATCTAATTTTACTTTAACTATGTTCTAAAGTCTTTTTTTAATCATGCGTATCCAACTTTTGAATGCATGCAAACTGCGATTCATTAAGGGAAAATAATTTTTTAAGTTCTTTAAAACTCTTCCTGTCTATCTTTATCTTATTCATTGTGAGTTGATCTTGGCGTAATATATGTGAGAAAACTTTATTTTTGCATATTACAGTATGCTGTAGCCTTGCTGGCATTCAAGACAAATTTTTCCTGCATTTCTCCGTTCTTATTTCTTTAGTGGTAATATTTTGGAAAAGTAAACAGTTTTTCTTCTCTTCTAAATTTTAGGTGCTTTCTTGAAATGAAACATATTTTTGCTATGTCTGTTACACTTTTTCCATATATTATCTATCTTCTCTTTATAAAGTAGAAATTGGTATCAGATAAGCTCTTGGTGTTGATCTTACTCTTTCTTCCAGAGTAGGGCCTTGCTGATTACAGATTGTAAAGATTTTACCCAAATTCTCTCGTGTGATAAGATTTAACCTGTAAGAAGGTGTTACATAATTTGTAACACCTTACTTAAAAAGAGTGTTGTTTGATTCACTGCATTAACATCCCATTCATGAATTTTGCAGTACTGCTAATATCTGCATAAAGTTTTGTACCTGGTACGTTTAGTTCATCAAATTTTGTGCTTGATCTATCTGACGGACTTTTTTGTTTTTCCTTTTCACTTTTAACTCCCTGGTAAATGCAAAATGCAATAAAACTAATCGTCGCTAATGTAACAACACTGACTACAATACAGCAAGTCAGCATTATTTTTTCTTTTTCTTCCACTGTCTCTGTAAGAGTTCCAACTTTTTCCTCCAAACTTATGCATTTTTTCTGTAAGCCATTTAAGTACTTCTGTATACTTTGCAACTGCTCAGTGTCAACCTTTTGAACTTCTTGCCATTCTTTTAATGCGCTAGATACCGCTTGAAACTGTTCAGCATCTATTTTTTGACTTTTCTGCAATTCTGTTATACCCAACCAGTTGCGTAAAATTCTTTTTACCATTTTTACCCCCTAGATAATTAATATATTATAATTTTACATTTAAAATGCTTAAGTTATTATTAAATCAACTATTTAAAAAATATAAAGATCTTTACGCTGAGAAACATCATAGAGACTTACCTCTATTTTAAATAAAATAGACATTACATGATTAAAACTATATCTTTTTATTCACGGTTGAAAATAAGTTAAGCTACGTTCTGTTTTTAAAATAAGATTTATCAGACTTATATTACCACTGTACAAAGAACTGATAGGTAGTAATAAAAAGGAACCCATGCTAAAGTAAGTAAAATAGCAAGATTTAAATGACGTTTAAGAATCAAAATCATTAGATGAAAAAGTCGTAGAATCAGCAAAAAAATGCTGAAGGAAGTGCGAAATATGGATAAAGCACCTAAAATTTAGGAGAGAAGAAAAACTATTTACTTTTCCAAAATATTACCATTAAAGAAATGAGAACGGAGAAATGCAGGAAAAATTTGTCTTGAATGCCAGTAAGTCTACTGTACGCTGTAATATGTAAAAATAAAGTTTCATATATTACGCCAAGATCAACTCTTAATGAATAAGATAAAGGTAAGCAGGAAGGGGTTTTTAAAAACTTAAAAAGTTATTTATCTTTGATGAATCGCAGTTTAGCACACATTCGAGAGTTGGATATGGATAGTTAAAAAAAGCGTTAGAACAACATAGGTTAAAGTAGAGTTCTAGCTTTTACTTGTACCGTATTTAAAAATACGATAGAACTATTTGCGTTAGAGTCTATAAATACAATTCCTTTACTTAGGAGAGCTTTCTTACTTCGTAATTAAACAACTCTACAATGTTGCTTATTTTAATCTATTAACAATGGTAATTGGTATTTTACTTGACGTTATGCAAGTAGTTGAGAAGTTAGAGGAAAATATCAATAGCTTATTGTTTTGGCATTTAAACAGAAACGGTTGATAATACCTAAATTTGATAAAAGAAATTTCACTACCATTCAGCTAAAATTCAATCATCTTATTTAGATAGCGTATCCTTCTCTTCTAGTGGAAATTATTCTCAAGTTTAATGCTCATAAGGGCCAGAGCTTTATTCCTGACCCTAATTGAGTAATTCTAGTAAAGAAATTAACCAAAGCTAATGTTTACATCACACCACACCAGCCCTTTGAAGCTTGCTTTTTGCGACTTTTTTGAACATCTTCAGTATATTTTCCCTTAGTAGGTGTTTCTTGTATCGACCATCTTTCTTTACAACGTCTGCCACCTCGATGTGTTTTATCATTAGGTCCAGGCATATCTGAAACATGTCTATTATCACTAAGTAAACCTGTAGAATATACAGGGGAAGGCAATGGTGAACGTCGATCATTATAGGTAACAAACTCACCACAAGCTCCTTTCATATTTTCATTCATATCTACCGCAGCAGCGTCTATAGTCTGCCTTGATCGACTAGATTGCTGTGGCTCAACATGACTAATTTTAGAAAGGTCCACTTGTGAGTGCGGCTGCTCATATTGCTGTTGAAGCGAATGCCCTATTAACTCTAGTCGTCTGCTCTGCTCAGGAGAAAGACCTAACCTCAATGATAAGCCTGACCTTTTTTCAGAAGAAGAAAGTATTGAGCATAGCTCCTCTATTCCCTCAGGCGAAAGAAAAAGTGATAATAATGGTTCCCACTTTTTCTTTTCTTCATTAGGTAAATTATTTAAAGAATGTGCTATCTTTTCTACCATTTTATCACTAATCATTACTTTATCAACATCATGACTTCCACGCATTACGATACTTAAATCTTCCGCACATCTTTTATCAGTCACTACCTTAGTGCTAACATGTTCTATAACTGAAGAAGCACTTCCAGGAGCAATAAGAGCAGATAGTTTTACTATATTAAGAAGCCCATCAAGAATTTCTTTTATACTTTCTCTAATATATGCCGGATCAGTTGGAAAATTCTTAGATTGTTGCGCTTTTACTTCTTTTTGAGGCAGAAATTCTTCTGAAATTTCAAAAATCGAATGCTGTTGTGGTTCATGAGATGGTGATGATAATAGTGATGGCGATCTTGGCGGTGATGGTGTGTATAACTGTCGAGGAAGATCTGGATTAATTTCTAGTTGACCATCTTTATTAAGTACAGAGTTTTCTACAATTAAAGGAATTAAAAGAGCAACTTGACCATCAGAAAAAGCATACACATTGCCAAACTTACCTAATTTTGTGGCTTCAGTTTGACCTCTAACATCAGTTAAAAGGCTGTAAGAAAATTTAGCATTAATCTTATCTGCATTCATATAAGTTAGATATCTTAAATTACTACCCTCTTTTGTCATAGGTATAAAGGCAAAATTATCTCCATTATTTATTCTTCCTTTGTCAATAAAATTATCGCGATAGTACCCACAAATTGGTATTCCAGTTAAGCGAAAAATTAGCTCACCTATAGCACCTTTATAGCACTCAGACTTCACTTTCAATTTACCAACTCCTTGAACGTTAAAATTATACGCTGTCTTCTTTTTAGAAACTTCTGTTACACTTTTTACAAAATCAACATTTTCAACATCTTTAAAATACATCTTATTATCGTCAATATGATAGAAATCTAAATAATTATAACCATATTCCTTCATTTGCGCTTTAAGTGTCTGTTTAAAATGCTCTTGTATATCTGGATCATCAAAAGATAGACATACTACGCAATGAGATGATGCATCCATTTTTGCTTGCTTTATATTTTCGTTTAAAGTACCTTCAATATGTTTTTTATCAAGATGAGGGAATTCTTTATTAATTTCCCTAATCATTTGTGCTTCTACAACACCTATAAACTCTTCAACAAAGTGCATTTTAAGATTAAAAATTGCTCCAGAATCTATAGGAACTGTAAGCTTGGTCATTTTTTCACTATATGTCCACTTTCCTCCATCGAAATTAAATGGCAAAGACCCAAGATCAAAAACGTGGCGAGCTAAATTTTCACTGGAAAAATATTCCCTTACCAAATCTCTTGCCATCTGTGATAAGCACTTCTCTGCAGAGCGCTGATCACAACTAAACTTAACTACGATATTGTCGCCTTCAACAACAAAATTAGTGTTGGTTCTAGAGCCATAATTATTAATGTTAAATGCATTAACCAACTCCTTAACAAAATTTAAATTATGTACAGCCATAACTTCCTCTTACCTAAAATATTATGAATCCTTTTGACAACTATTTTGAGCCTTCTCAGTTTTAGTGTCACTCATTCCTGTATAAGGATAGTTATAACACCTATCAAACTTACTAGGATCTTTATGCATGTCTAATCCTCCACCCTTACCGTAATTATCCCGCCTCCAGGCAGCAGCATCATATGTACCTATATGGAAACGAGAGTCCCCTTGTGAACTAGAACTTGCTTGTGATTTTTTATCCATAATCCCCTCCATTATAAATATATTATGTAATCTACATATTACAAATAAATCATAAGTGCAAGAACTTTTTTTATATTTCACAAATCTTTTTCATTATCGGCTTTTCCCTACATTGTCAAGCTTAACACTTATGAAATTAAGTTCTGATTCTGGTGAAATTTCCTGTCCGGCAAAAAATTTACTGTAAGCTTTACCTACATTAATTAATTTCACTGTTTCTACATCAGAATTGCTAACACTTCTTACATCTTGCTTATCAGTTGACTTTACCGCTCGCATCCCTTGTCTGTCGATATCATTATATTGACCTTTTTCATTAGAATAACCTGTTACTCCAACAAATATTCGTTCCTCCACTATAAGCTGCTCTGAAGTAGAAGAACATACTGCTCTCAATACCTCTGATGCTTGTATACTTTCTTTTTTGTTTATTTCTTTTACTTTTAATTTTTCTTCTACTTCACGATCTTCTTTATTAATATCATATTTAGTCTCAGAGAGCATCAGATTTTTTAGAGGCTCGCGTAAAAGATTTCTTTCTTCTGGTTCGAGTAAAGGAGTAATTAGTCCGTTTGACTGATCACGCACTGAGGTGATAAAAAGAGATATTGGCAAGATTCGCAATTTTCCATTTTCACCTACTTTTATTTCTATTTCTTTACAAACTTCTACTTCTTTTTTCGACGACTTTTTTTCTACTTTTTTGTCTTCTTTTTTAGTTGTCACTGTTCCTTCTTCTGCAGCTACTAGATCAGCTGTAAAAATCTTAGCAATCATTGCTACAATCCACCCAGCTACTGCCATTTGAAGTTTTAATTTAAGCTTACGCAGGGCCTCTAGCCTCTCTAGTATTGTTACTTCCCCTTCTTTAGATAAACTGCCACTTAGTAATTTTTCTTCTAATTCTTTTATTCCTTTATCAATTTTTTCACCGAAACTTAAATCGCGAGAAAAGACTTTCTTGACTAATTCCTTAAGTTTATCATGCATAAATTTTATTATTGAAAGAAGCAAGTTGTTTTCCCTCTTTTCTTTGATTATCTCGTAGGTTTTTGGATCCACCTCTATTTCAAATTCGCTGAATAAGGATTGAAAAAATTTCCCAAGTTCAGCTAATGTCTCTTTTACTATATCACTATCCGTTAGATCATCATTACAAAGCATTACTGGAGTTAACATTCCTTGTATTTCACTGCCTGCTTTTTCCCTTAACTCTTCATATTCCTGCTTTTGAAGCTCAATTTTCTTAAAAAGATCCTCCGTCGTTCCTTTGAATTTGTTTGCTTCCTGAGTTTTATTTAAATCTTCTGGACGAATTTTCCCCTGGAAGATTGAACTGTCGCTTGAATTACTGTTATTAGTGAAATCGCTCATAGTGTCAATCCCTTCTACTATCAAACCTAATAATTTAATTTTATAGTGCTGAATATTTAATATGTATTAACTTTAAATTAATCAATAAAATTACCTAATTTTTTTAAAAAACATATTATGTCACGGATTATTTATCTTTTCAATAATATTCTTGATTTTCTCTGCTTCCTCAAATTCTAAATTCTTGGCATGTGCTAACATCTGCTTTCTCAAACTGCTTACATCATCCTTGTTCATACCGATTGTTGTTACCTTCATCACCACTTTTTCTTTTAAAGAATTTGATATAGGTTTTATTATAGTCTTGGGTAAAACATTATGCAAGGCGCTATATTTCTCTTGTTTTTTTCTTCTTCTTTCAGTCTCTTTTAATGCACGATTCATGGAACCAGTGATTTTGTCTGCATATAGAATTGCCCTACCTTCAGCATTACGTGCAGCACGACCAATCGTTTGAACGAGTGAAGTCTCTGATCGCAAAAATCCTTCTTTATCAGCATCCAAAATTGCAACTAAACCACACTCTGGAATATCGAGACCCTCCCGCAGTAAGTTAACACCAACTAGAACATCAATTTCTTTTGATCTTAACTTGCATATAATGTCAATTCTCTCTAGTGCACCAATATCTGAATGTAAATAACTCACTTTCATATTTAACTCGTTCATATGTTCAGCTAGCTTTTCTGCCATTTTTTTGGTTAGCGTAGTAATTAGAACACAAAATCCTTTCTTTATTGTCATTTGCGCTTCGTGAATTACATCGTAAACTTGAATCTCTGTTGGCTTCACAATACAAATTGGATCTGCAAGTCCTGTTGGACGAATAACTTGCTCTACAAACAAGTTATTCGTCCTTGCTAACTCATATTTTCCTGGAGTGGCTGAGATATAAATAGTCTGTGGCCGTACTGCTTCCCACTCCTTAAATTTTAATGGACGATTATCGAAAGCAGAAGGAAGACGGAAGCCGTGGTCGATTAGTTTTTTTTTACGCGACTCATTACTGCTATACATTGCGCTAATCTGAGGAACGGTGACATGACTTTCGTCAACAAATAAAATTACATTTTCAGGTAAATATTCAAATAACGTAGGCGGAGCCTCTCCAGCTTTTGTTTCACAGAGATAACGCGTATAATTTTCAATACCTTTACACGTTCCTGTTGCTATCATCATTTCGATATCAAAGCTGGTACGCTGTTCAAGGCGTTGTGCTTCGGCAATTTTGTTTTGTGAGTAATAGTAATTTAAGCGTTCATTCAGCTCTTCTCTAATTAACTGAACTGTACGCGACAGAGTTTTACGTGACGTAATATGATAACTATTAGGAAAGATGGTGATTTTATCTATGTGTTTGATAATATTGCCCGTTATAGCATCAATTTCAGAAATTTCTTCTATTTCATTGCCAATCAGAGATAAACGCCAAGCTTTATCTTCGTAATGGGCAGGAAATATATTGATAACATCGCCGCACACTCTGAAATATCCTCTCTCAAATCTGATATCAGAGCGCTTATACTGGAGATTAGCTAAATTATTCAAGAGAGTATTAACACAAATTTTATCTCCAGCACTTAAAGTTATGGTCATACTGAGGTAGCTTTTGGGTGAACCAAGACCATATATGCAGGAAACACTAGCAATTACAATTGTGTCCTTGCGCTCCAAAAGGGAGCAAATGGCAGAATAACGTAGCATATTAATTCTTTCATTGATTACAGAATTTTTTTCAATATAAGTGTCAGTTTGTGGTAAATAAGCTTCAGGCTGATAGTAGTCATAATAGGAAATGAAGTACTCAACGGCATTATGGGGAAAAAAACCTTTCATTTCTTCATAAAGCTGCGCTGCTAAAGTTTTATTATGAGCAATAATGAGAGCAGGTCTATTAGTTCTTGCAATAACATTTGCCATAGTGAAAGTCTTTCCAGAACCAGTAACTCCAAGTAAAACTTGATCTCTTTTGTTGTCATTTAACCCTGTAATTAAGCTATCTATTGCCTGCGGTTGATCCCCAGCAGGTTGAAAATGTGTAACTAGTTGAAATTTCATAATTCCTATATTTTCATAATATATTTACTATCTTACTAGAGTAAATAAGATATGAAAGTGAACGTCAAAGGACATCAAAAGAACTCTATTTTTTCTTTTTATAGAGCTTGCTCCAAATCCTTTTGTTGGTTAATACAACAAATACTGTTAAGATTACAAAATACGCCACTACCTTAAACCCAAGCTTATGTCGGCGCTCTAGTTCTGGCTCTGCTGTCCACTGTAAAAAATTTACTATATCATACGCCATATTCTCAACTGTAGCTTGTTTTATATCATCATATTTCACTATTCCTTCAGATAGTGGTGGTGCCATAGCTAACTTACCTGTTGGGAAATATGGATTAAAATATAAACCACTCTCATCTTGTTCGCCGTTTCGATAGCCTGTTAAAAGAGAATAGACATAATTAGCACCATCGTGCCTTGCTTTAATAATGAGTGATAAGTCCGGTGGAACTACACCATTATTACTTGCTATAGCTGCCTCTTTTGTATCAAAAGGTGCAATAAAATAATCTGAAGGTATTCCAGGTCTATTAAACATTTTACCCAGATCATTTGGACCATCTTTAACTTGATAAGAAGCTGCAATTTGTTTTACATCCTCTTCAGAAAACCCAACATCTTGCAAATTACGAAACGCTACTCTATTCATTGAGTGACAAGTAGCACAGACTTCCTTATATACTTTATAACCGCGCTGGATTGACTCCCTATCAAAGGATCCAGTAACTCCATTGAAGCTCCAGTCTATTTTTTTATTTGATAAAGGTACAAATTCTTCTGCGTACACAGGATTAGCAAGAAAGAATACATAAAATACAGTTAATATATTCTTAATCAGCATTATTTCATCTCCGGTACAGAATCACTTATGGTTTTTGGAGGTTCCTCTGGCTTCTCATACTTGCTAAGCAGTGGTAAAACTATTACAAAATATACAAAGTAATAAAGAGTAGAAAGTCTACTTAGAGTAATGTAAGGTTCTTTAACTTCCTGCTTACCAAGCCAAGCAAGAAATACAAAATTTACTGCAAAGGCCCAAAAAAACTTTTTGAATAATGGGCGATAAGTACCACTTTTAACTTTTGCTTTATCAAGCCAAGGCAATAGAAACCATACTAAAATAGACAAAAACATAGTAAGTACACCAGTAAGTTTATCTGGAATTGAACGCAACATTGCATAAAAAGGCAAAAAGTACCACTCTGGCACTATATGAATAGGAGTGACCATAGAATCAGCCTCTATGTAATTATCTGGATGACCAAGATAATTGGGAGCATAGAAAACAAATGCAAATAAAACTATAAAAAATAGGCAAAAAGTTATGCAATCCTTTACTATATAATAAGGATATAGTGGGATGGTATCCTTACCTGATTTTATTTCTACTCCACTTGGATTGCCAGAACCAAACCTATGTAAAGCAATAATATGTAGCATAGCTAAGGCAATAATAATAAAAGGTAAAAAATAATGCAGAGCAAAAAAACGATTAAGTGTAGGGTTATCAACGGAAAAACCACCCCATAACCATACAACTATTTTTTTACCAACTAAAGGTATCGCTGAAAATAAGTTGGTTATAACTGTTGCACCCCAAAAACTCATTTGTCCCCAAGGAAGAACATATCCCATAAAGGCTGTTGCCATCATTGCAAAAAATATAAATATACCTATAAACCACACTATTTCTCGTGGGCCTCTATAAGACCCGTAATATAACCCGCGCATTATATGAACATAGACTACCAAAAAGAAGAGCGACGCTCCAACAGCATGAGTGTAACGTATTAGCCATCCATAATTCACATCACGCATTATGCGTTCCACGCTATTAAACGCATGATCAACATGTGGAGTGTAATGCATAGCAAGAAATATACCAGTTATTATTTGTAAAATTAGCGCTATACCGGCTAAAGAACCGAAGTTCCAAGCATAATTTAGATTTTTTGGCACTTGATAAGAAGCAGTATGTTTTAGAAAAGAAAATATAGGTAGCCTATACTCTATCCAATCTAATACGCCATTTTCTTTTTCTATTGTTGTTTTTTTATCATCTTGCATAACTTAAAGCTTTCTCTACTTTTAACTCATTTATTGTAGCAGCTTATCCTCTATAAACAATAGAAACTTTAAATTAAGAAATCAGATCTCCATTGAATCAAAAGATGTAACATAGAGAGTTATACTAATCACTATTAGCAGGTTAAATAAGTGATATTGCGGAGTTGTTTAATTATTAAGTAAGAATAAAGAGATAATGAATTTGTACAAACCGCTCTCAAGTAAAGTAATTGTATTATAGACTTTGTTATGCAAAATATTCTGTTTTATATATAATCAAAATATCTTAATAGGGCTGAGCCTTGGTGAGTACAGTGATAGGTATATAATCTCAATATTTTTAGGTACCTTTAAATTTTTTGACCTATGTCAATTAGCATGATCCATGACAAGGAAGGCTTCTCATGTTCTTAAATGTTGCAACATTTATTCAAGAAATACATTCATATAATCAGTGTTAACATTCGGTGCAAATAAGCTAGAACTTTCTCCATTTTTTAGATTAATTGCACTATAGAGGTAAAAATTTTGTTTACCTGATTTTACTTTAACCTGTGTTCTGATGCCTTTTAAAACATCAATGTCTAACTTTCAAATATGTGCCAAACTGCAATTCATCAAAAATGAATAACTCTTATTTTAGAGTGCTTACCAATAATTTAATTAAGTTTTTTTAAGCTCTTCCTGTCTATTTTTATCTTTTTCATTATGAATTAGTCTTGGCGTAATATATGAAAACTTCATCTTTTGTATACTTAAGATAAGATTTTCTTATATCTATGTTTCAACTTATTCAAATTGACTCTAATTTAAAGAGAATTTTTCTACTATGTTGATGAAGAGTAAACATTTTTTTTCTCTTCTAAATTTTAGGTGCTTTATCCATGCAGTTAGTGCTGTTCTTGAAATGCAACATATTTTTGCTATAGCAGTTATACTATGCTTTTTTGTTACAATTGCAGCATTTAGTTTTTTTAAACATATACATTATTTTGCGTTTTCTTCTGTATTTCTTTTCTGATTTCACAACTTTTTTATCCAATAATTTTGATTTTAATGCTACTAGAAAATGAACTGAGGTGTGTATGAAAGAGTTTTTTAGCTATTTAAAATTTCTGATCTATTTATATAGCTATGCAAATAAAGCTTCACCAATCAACTTTTTTATCTTCGATTTTAATTTGCAACACAGATATTAAGCTAATTAATGCGCACATGGTAAGGTAAAGACCTGCTGCAAATTCTGTTTTAGTTTTCTCTATAAGCCACATGCATATAGATGGAGAAATTCCACCAAAAATTCCTGCAGATATATTATGTGCTAGGCTAAAACCTGTGCACCTGACTTTCGTTGGAAGTAACTCGCAAACAAGGGAATTATATATTCCAAAGGATGCACCTATCGGTATACTTATTAATAGGAAAGTGAGCGTTACAATATAGTGATTATCATATGATAATAGCGAAAATGCTGATAAGCTTATACAGGCTAAAGCTATTAATATAGGAATCATCACATTTTTTCTTCCTGCTTTATCAGATAATATTGCGAACAGCACTGCAGACGTTCCAAATGTAATTTCAACTGTAATCCTTACTACATTTTTAGTATCAATGCCTGAAAGAATAAGTTCTTTTACAGATATATTGTAAAACATGATTATTGAGTAGACAATTGCATTTTGGGCAATACCAAGCCCAATTGCTATTATAAATGCCTTTTTATAGCTCCTAATTAATTCTAAAAATGGAGAATTAGATAAGCTTTTATTTTGATTGTGACTCTTGTATGCTAGGCTTTCTTCCATTATGTACCTTGTTAAAAAACCTATTACACCCATGATGGAGCAGAAATAGAAGAGCAACCTCCATCCCCAAATTTCATAATTTTCATCTGTAAATTTTTTAACAATGACTATCATTATAAAGCATGCGATAGAACCAAGAGCACCGCTGAAAGCTTTCATGCTACCTAAAAATCCTAAATTTTTTTTGTCACTTGAATGTTCTATCAAAAAAGTTGAGTTAATGCTTGTTTCTCCACCTGCTGCTATTCCTTGTATTATTCTACAAAGAAGATATAATATAGGGGAGAATATTCCTATTTCTTTAAAACCTGGTATGACTGCAATTGCAGTAGATGATATTGAAACTAATATTACAGAAGCTAGCAAAACTTTCCTTCTGCCATACTTATCTCCAATGCAACCAAAAATAAATGCGCCGAGTGGCCTAAATCCAAATCCAATTGTAAAACTACCAAGAAATTTGATTGTGCTTAAATAAGTACTTTCCGAAGGAAAGAAAATATTGCTTATTATGTGTGTTAAAACTCCGAATAGGGTTAATTCATACCATACAATCATGTTGCAGATTATACCTGATAATATTGCTTTTTGGATATTATTCATGACTTTTAATTTGTTATAATATGTTGTTGATTAGTATGCTTTGCCATAATATTTTATTATTCAATAACCTTTAAAGACAACTCGCGTAAGTATTTGTTATTCACCTTAGAAGGGGCCCCCATTAGAACATCTTCGCCCTGCTGATTCATAGGGAAACAGATTATCTCACGAATGTTTGATACATCAGCAAGCAACATAATTATTCTGTCAATTCCTGGTGCTATTCCACCGTGAGGTGGTACTCCAAATCTGAATGCACGCACGAGTGCACCAAATTTTGTATTTACTTCTTCTTTACTATAACCTGCAATGGCAAACGCTTTATACATGATATCTAGTTTGTTATTGCGAATTGCTCCGCTTGATAATTCTATTCCATTACAAATAAGATCATATTGGTAAGCAAGGATATCCAGTGGATTTTTTTTTTCTAGATCTTTCAAGCCGCCATGCGGCATGGAAAATGGATTATGAAAGAAGTCTATTTTTTTACTTTTATCGTTATATATAAAGTATGGAAAATCAACAACCCAACAGAACTTGAAGATATTGTTGTCTATAAGACCTAATTCTGACCCTAGAAGAGTGCGTACTTTTCCTGCAATTATTGCTGCTTCTTTTTCTTTGTCAGAAGTGAAAAATACGCTGTCTCCAGGCTTTATGTTTGTTATTTCTCTTATGTGATTTAGCCTATTCTTGTCAAGAAATTTAGCAATTGGTCCTTTTGCGGTGCCATCTTTATCAAACGTTATATATCCAAGACCTTTAGCACCAAATTCTTTTTGAGTATGTTCTATCTTTTTGTCAAAAAAACTACGAGATTCCTCTGCTGTTTTAGGAGCAGGGACAGCTTTCACTACCATGCCATGTTCAATATTTCTCTTAAAAATATTGAATTCTGACTCACGAAAAATTTCTGTAACATCGCTAATCAATAGTGGATTACGCAAATCTGGCTTGTCAGAGCCGTATTTAAGCATTGCCTCTTTATAGGTAATGCGTGGAAAATCTTTATCAACAGATTTGTGAGAAAATTTAGCAAACACTTTATATAAGGCAGATTCGGTAACTTGAAATATGTCCTCTTGTGTTACACAAGACATTTCAAGATCTAGCTGATAAAACTCTCCTGGAGAACGGTCAGCCCTTGCGTCTTCATCGCGAAAACATGGTGCAATTTGAAAGTATTTGTCAAATCCTGAAATCATTAATAACTGCTTAAAAATTTGCGGAGCTTGTGGCAATGCATAGAATTTACCAGGATTTAGTCTACTTGGCACTAAATAGTCACGTGCTCCTTCAGGAGACGAAGCAGTAAGTATTGGAGTTTGAATTTCCAAAAATCCTTGTTCTATCATGAATTTGCGGAGCTCTGCAATGATTTGTGAGCGTAGAACGATATTGTTACGGATTTTTTCACGCCTTAAATCAAGAAACCGGTATTTAAATCTCATGTTTTCTGGGTATTCTTGATTACCTGCAATACTTGCTAATATACTCCTTTCTTCTTTTGCTATTTCTTCATTGTGATGAAATTCAACTTCTGACTCGATGTGCAAGTTATTGACTATAACCTCAATCTCTCCTGTCGAAATAGAATTATTTATCGTGTCTTCAGTTCTAGCTTTGACTATTCCTGTAATAGTAATTACGCTCTCCAGTTTTAGATCTGATATCTTACAAAAAAAGTCTTTGTCATTATTGAATACTAGCTGAGTAATTCCATAGAAGTCTCTTAAGTCAACAAAGATTAGATTTCCATGATCACGTTTACGGAACATCCATCCAAAAAGGGTAACTTCCTTTTCTACGTCGTTCTTTTTTAATTCATTGCACGTGTGAGTTTTATAGTACTTCATGTTAGCGCATCCTCCGCTACAAATTCTTTAAAAAGTATAGAAATAAACCTTATTGTATACAAGTTTATTCATCTTACGTTTATACAATTTGCGAGAGAGAAACATTGCTTTGATTGTCTTTTGCTTACACAAGAATTTGCGTAATTTTATAATTACAGTATAATAATAAGGGTATTTCTAATAAATTTAGATACAGAAAATGTCGTTTATACAGACCATAGTATATAGTGTAACATTACTTGCTATAGCTGCAGTATTTCTCTTTTTTAGAAAAATATACAAGGATTTGATTAAGAAAATCATTTTTTTTAAAAAAGTCCTTGAAGAAGAGTGTAAAAAAGATAGAAAATTCGATAAATTATATCAAAAAGATAAGCAAAGAGAGCTAATAAAACGTCAGAGAATATTATGTGATAGTCGAAAAGATATACAGACTTACAAAGAAGATTCAGAAATAGTTGATATTGCAAAGCCAATAGGTAAGTGGACGCAAATGGTTATGTGTGGTGGTAGATTGATGATGCAGCGTTTTGCACAGTTAATGAAAAGAGAAGGTGGTAGAAAAGGATTTTGGGAACTATTTATAAAAGTCCAAGCTTCAACTCAGGGTAAGTATAAAGGGAAGGGTAGATAGTTTATGCTCGAATGTGAAAATTTATCTTGTGTTCGTAATAATAAGGTATTGTTTGAAAAACTTAGTTTTAAAGCTGAACCAAAATCAAAGATCTTAATCACAGGTCCAAATGGTAGTGGTAAAACCAGCTTAATTAGAAGTTTATCTGGACTGTTACCACCTGTATCAGGTAATATAAGACATTGTGAAAAAGATATATATGATGACCTAAAATCTTATATACCTTCTATGGTTTATATAGGACATAAAAACGCCTGTAGGGATAGTCTAACTGTTGCTCAAAACATAGAATTCTGGGCAAGAATACGAAATACTAAGGAATTGATTATAGCTGCTGTTTACTGTTTACAGTTACAGTCTGTACTTAATATTAGATATGGTGAACTTTCTACAGGGTGGAAGAAGAGAGTTGCGTTTGCTCGTCTCTTGATTTCTAACGCAGGTATTTGGCTAATAGATGAACCATTTTGTAATCTTGATAGCGCAACGTGTGAATTAGTGCTAAATTTAATCTCAATACGCTCTAAGCAAAATGGTATAATAATTATTACAGAACACTGTTCTACGGAGCGATTGTGTAGTTTTACAACAATAGATTTATGTAATTTTAATAGTCATAACTGATATTCTCTATTACTGGCAAGAGTCGAATAAAGAACATAAAGTTTTAAGTACCATAATGGGTGTTTGAGAAGGCTTTTCATGTTCTTAAATATTATGATATTTATTCGAGAAATATATTCATATAATCGATATTGACATTCTCAGTGTAAATAAGCTAGAACTTTCTCCATATCTAGGAATAACTACACTGAGAGATAAAAGTTCTCTGTATACTTAATTTTACTTTTTACGGTATACTGTAGACTTGATGATTAATTTTTCTATGACGTTACGGGAGAGTAAACAATTTTTCTTCTCTTCTAAGTTTTAGTGTTTTACCCATACAGTTAGTGCTGTTCTTGAAATGAAACATATTTTTTGCTATGGCTGTTATACTGTGCTTTTTCTCATTTGCACTTTCTTCAGGATTTCTTTTACTGATTCACGACTTTTTATTTAATAATTTTGATCTCAGCGTTGTTTAAACTTTGCTATTTTACTTGCTTCAGTAAGGCTTTTTCCTCGTTACTATCTACTCGTTCCTTGTACAGGGTTGGGATTAGTCAGAAAAAGAATTTATAGCTTGTGAGTAAGAGATAAAGGTATAAAAATTGGTGAGAAAAATTGTAGGAATAAGGAAAAATTTAAGGTAGCAAAGAATCTACTTAAAGCGGGTATCAATTGATATTACATCTCAAACTATGGGCCTTTCTATAGATGCAATCTTAAAACTTAGTTAAAGTCCTTTATAGAAGCTACAGAGCTGAGTAATAACCCTATACATATTAAGCTTGCAGCAGTTGTACTTCCTCCATAAGATAAGAATGGCAATGGGTCTCCTATTACAGGCAAAAGTCCTATTGTCATCCCGATGTTTATAAAGAAGTGAGCACCGAAAAAAGTAAAAATTCCAATAGATACTAACTTGGAAGAATAGTTTTTTGACCTATAGGCAATAGAGAATATTATAGCAAGTAATGTAGTATATAGTATAATCAAAGCCATACTACCTAAAAAACCCCATTCCTCGCTAAGCACTGCAAAAGCGAAATCTGTGTGTTTTTCTGGCAAAAATCCGAGTTGAGTTTGACTTCCGCTAACAAAGCTCTTACCAAATAGACCTCCTGAACCAATAGCTATTTGAGATTGCTGTGCATTATAACCTATTCCAAGCGGGTCTACTGATGAATCTAAAAATGATAATATCCTTTGCTTATGGTAAGAGCGCAAAGAAGGCCAAATAGCTGGTATTACAAGAATGCTAATTATTCCACAGATTATTAAATGAGCTCTTTTTATTATTGCTGTGAATATAATTGATGCCCCTATGAGTAATATTATTACAGCTGTGCCTAAGTTAGGTTGTTTTAATACCAAGAATACGGGTAAGAAAATAATTATCACTGCTTTAAGCAGTCTTTGGAATTCCATCATTTTATACACACTTTGCTTATCAAAGTAACGAGCAAGAGCAAGTATTAAACTTACTTTTGTAAATTCTGATGGTTGTAAACTAATTGGTCCAATTCTTATCCATCTTGTCACACCCATTGTGTGCAAGCCTGAAAAATTTACTACTAGTAGCGAAATCACTGCTGCAATAAAAAAAAAATAAGCGTGCTTCAAATAGAAATCTAACTCCATGAGTGACATAGCTATGGCTAGTAAGAAAAAGAAGAAAAATATGACTAGCTGATGAATTGCAAATGGCTCCCACTTTCCTCCAGCAGAGGAATATTGAATAACTATACCAATGCAAAACAGAGCTATTACGTTAATGACTAATAACCAGTAATTTTTTTTTAGTCTATTCACAACACAAATCTTATGACTTTGAAGTATAGTAAAATATAAAAAATGGAGATTTAAAAACTCAACTTTTCAATTAATAGACGAATTGGATTACTGTATACTCCAATTATTAACGTTAAAGCTGCCATAAATAGTGGGCAGAAAAGCATAGAGAATGGTACATCATTGATTTTGCCAGATGTCATCTCAGTGTGTGACACTGCATTGCTTTCAAAATACATTTTCTCAACTGCCTTCCACATATATATCAATGCAAGAAAAGAACTGACAGCAAAAACTATAAGAGAAATCTGTGCATGAGATTCAATAATTACATTTATTATATACCACTTGCTTATAAAACCGTTTGTTAAAGGTACACCTACTAGTGCTAAGCTGAGTAGAGTAAACGCAAACGCTGTATAAGGCATTGATTTCTTAAGTCCTGATAAGTTCTCTATTTTTGTCGTATCAAATTTATAAGAAATACATCCTGCAACCATGAATAAGGATGTTTTTATTATACTGTGGTTTATTATGTGGAGAATTGCTGCAGATAAACCTATTTTTGAGTTTAAGCTCAGCACTAAAATTATATAACCAATCTGGCTAACACTAGAGTGAGCAAATAGTCTTCTCATGTCTTTTGCAGTTATTGCAAAAATTGACCCAGATATAATAGCGCAAAGTGCAAGAATAATTATCACGTTGCTTAATGGTAATTTGAGCAAGAAGAAGTTTTGGTGAAAGACGGTGTAAAAGATTCTGATAAAAACATATATCATTACTTTAGTCACTGTACCTGAAAAGAATATGCTGATGAAACTTGGTGCCTCACTGCATGAATTAACTAACCATCTGCTTAATGGAAATAGTGCCATCTTGGTTGAGAGACCAACAAAAATAAACAATGTGCCAAGTTTTATGATGCCGTTATCATATAACGGCACTATTCTTTCAGCCATGTCAGACATATTGAGCGTTCCTGTCATAGAATATAAAAGTCCGATACCAAATAAGTAAAATGTTACACCTATTGTTCCACTAATCAGATATTCAAATGCTGCAACCAGGGCTTTTTTATCCTTTCCCGTTGAAACTAACACGTAAGACGAAAGAGATGAAATTTCCAGAAAAACATAGAGATTGAATATATCGTTTGTTACTAAAATCCCAAGTAATCCGCTTAAGCACAATAGAAATAAAGAATAAAAATTTGTGATTTTGTTTTTGCTAATCTCTTTTTCGTTAATGTAAAAGCTATAGAACACACTTATCAAAGCTACAAAGTTTACAAGGGTTAGAATTAAGGAATTTAATACATCAATTCTTAACTCTATTCCGTATGGAGGAGCCCAATTTCCAAGGTGATAAGTTATGGCTTCACCGTTGTATGTTTTTATGAGTAATACCGATGAAATAAAGAGGGTGATTATTGTTGTAGTAAAAGAAATAAACCAGGATACTTTGTGTTTTCTAGTAAGAAAACAAAGCATCGATGCAATTATTGGTATAATAACTTGTAAAATTGGTAATTGCATTGGGTTATTGTTAATAAGCTGTTAAAGTATTAGTATATATAATACTTTTTGTTTTAACACCCTTATGTTATTTAAAATTTGTAATGCAATAAAACGCCTGCTACGAAAGGAAGGTAAATTTGTAGGAAAAGATGAGAATGGGAATTCTTACTATGAATCAAGTGAAGGGAAAAGGTGGGTTATATATAGTAGTGTCTCTGAACCCACGACAGTGCCACCTGAATGGCATATATGGCTTCACTACACTGATGATGCAGTGCCAATTAATAGTAAAAAAAGAAAATTAAAGCATATTCCCAATTTAACTGGTACAAAGGATGCATATTACCCAAACCAAAAAGTCAAGAATTATTATGAAAGATGGAATCCTAATAACTAAGGATGTGAAGATCAAATATACTTGAAATAGTTACTGGATTATTTGTATTAATTTTCACTATTTTGCTGGCTTTCTTTGTTATCAATAAACTATCTAACATAAAAAAACTATAAGGATTATTATAAGATATACAGCTTTGCCCTGATCACTGGCAGTGGAGTTATCGTTAGTAAGTTTGTTAATATATTACCTAGGTCAGGCATCAAATTAATTTCAAATAGTGGTAAAATATAATATATTCAATCTGAAATAAATGTACGTGGAATAATAGATAAAATCCTTGGTATGTTTTCAAAATAAAATATGTCTATGTGCATTGCTTTAGTTAAATAGTCTGAATAACTGCCCGGTGTTGTTTAGTGTTTGGATTGCCAAGATTGCTGTACAATATAGTATTTTCATTGAAGAATGTGATGTAAAGCTTTATTATTAGATGAAAGGTCGTAAGCTTAGTAAAACAAGTGCTGAAGGAGTGTAAAATAACGCCATATGTTACAAAAAAACTAAATGCTGTAATTGCGAAAAAAAGTACAATGGATATAAGCACGTAGAATTTGTGAGAGAAGTAAAATTATTTACTCTACCTTAATGTCATAGAAAAACTAGATTGAATCAGAGTAAATCTGGACAAGTTAAAGCATGGATTAAGAGAGCCCCTGATATTGTTGTTATTAATGAGAATAAGAATTTAGGAAAAATTTAGTTAAATATCAGCAAGCCTATAGTACATTGTAAATATGTAAAAATGAAGTTCACGTGTATTACGTGAAGACTAATTCATAATGAGACTATATTAGGTGAGTATTCTGAATAAGAGTCATTTTTTTAATGAATTACAGGTTGGCATACATTGTATAAAAATATATTTCTGGAATAAATATCACAATATTTTAAGAACAAGAGAAGCCTTTTTGACTCACTAATAGTGAGAGTTGGTATAAGATATTAACTGCATTAACAGCTATGGTATTCTTAAGGCTAGCAAGCTAATTTTCGTTAAAATGTTTTCCCTTAATAGTCTATTTTGCTTGCATTTCGCTTTCCTGCATCTTGCATATCAGCTGCTTATTAAAGCTTTTTGCAATACAGATTGAGTTAAGGTCTGCTCCAGAGAAAAAAATCACAGTACATTATCCAGTATTCATTACTGAATCTATTATAGAGTTTGAGCAGTTGCAAAAACTACTTAATTTTAACTTTTTATAAGCAATGGGTAACCATTAGCCTATTCTTTGATTTATATTTTCTTTACTTCTTCCAAGACTTCATTAACATGCCCACTAACTTTTACGCCCTTCCAGATTCTCACTATTTTATTTTTTTTATCCATTAAAAAAGTAGTGCGTTCTATTCCCATATACTTTTTGCCAAAGATACTCTTTTCTACCAAAACACCATATTTCTCCGAAATTTCAGCATTTTCGTCAGAAACTAAGTAAAATGGTAGAGAATATTTTGCTTTAAAGTTAGTGTGGCACTTAATGCTGTCTCTTGATACACCAATTATTGCTGTATCAAGAGAAGAAAAATCGTTTATTTTATCTCTAAAGCCTTTTGCTTCCAGCGTACAACCTGGAGTATCGTCTTTAGGATAAAAATAAAGAACGACATTTTTTTTATCGAGAAAATCACTCAATGATAAATTTTCACCAGAATCTGTTAAAAAATTAAAGTTTGGTGCACTATTTCCTACTACCAATTCCATATTTTCCTCCGTTAATTATACTTATAATAAGTTGTAGTTAAAATTTTCAAGAATTCTAGTTAAAAATCAATCAGGTCTTCACATGTTTGCTCTTCATAAAAGAAGTTTAACGTTATCGTAGTACCAAGTTTTGCTTCGCTTTTGATATTGAAAGTGCCACCCATTAACTCTACTAATTTTTTGCTAAGTGGTAGTCCAATACCAGTACCTTCGTTTCTATATCCTGAATCTGCTTGGCCAAAAACAGACATAACTTTATATATGTCTTGTTGCATTATTCCTATTCCATTGTCATGAAATTCAACAGTTAATAAGTTTTTTTCTATATTTTCTTTAATCACCATTCTTATTAAACCATCCTTGGGGGTAAATTTGATCGAATTTGATAGTAAATTTATTATAACTTGTTTCATTCTCTTGGGATCTGCAATAATTAATAATTGTTTATTAGGTACCTCTTTCTCTAGACTAATCCCGGTTTCTTTTAATCTTGGTGACAGCATATTTAAGCACGAGTCTATAATCCTGTTCAGGTTGAATTTCACCTTTTCTACTGTTAAACTACTTGATTCAGCTTTTGAAAAATCTAACACGTCATTAATTAAAGTAAGTAAGTGTGTTCCTGCATTATATATATCGTTCACGTATTCCTTATATTGAGAGTTGTTCATCGATCCTAAGGTTTCATTTTTAATCAGTTCCGCAAATCCAATAATAGCGTTAAGAGGTGTGCGTAGCTCATGTGTGACACTTGCAAAAAACTTTAGCTTATTTGCATTCTCTTGCTCTAGTGCTTCTTTCATTTGCTGTAATTCAATATTAGTTTTGTGTTGCTTGACTAGCATTTGAGTATTAAAAAAATGTAAGT
The DNA here is from genome assembly GCF_013365435.1 of Wolbachia endosymbiont of Litomosoides sigmodontis. Taxonomy (GTDB): domain Bacteria; phylum Pseudomonadota; class Alphaproteobacteria; order Rickettsiales; family Anaplasmataceae; genus Wolbachia. Next base: position 575,004 of record NZ_CP046577.1, on the reverse strand, counting down.
AAAACATTATTGATATTAAGATTACTAATAATAATCCTAAAAACGTTAAAAACAGGCTATACACCATAACGTAAAAATTGTCGTAATTTTGAATAATCTTCAAAAAAAAAGATGGCTTAGTATCATTTTCGTGAAGTATTGGGAAAATAGAAATTAGTGTATGTCCTATAGTGTAAAATATCTCTTGACTATTTAGTAATTTATCGATTTCATCGTTTGTAAGTAACTGTTCATAATTATGACTTTGAGTATTAAAGTTACTGAATATTATTCTGCTATTTTGATCATATAGTATTAAGCTTAGATCCTTCACTTCGCTAACTGACTGTAACAATTCAGCACGTAGTTTTACTAATTGGTTTATATAATCAAAGCTTTTGTGTTTTGTGTGGTGTTTTTCTATTAGTAAGTAATGGTACTTTTTTAGTATGCTATTTTCTAGTATGCTTTTTAAGCTTACACTTGAATCACGATAAGAAGAAAAAAAATTATCCTTTAGCAAATAATTACAATATATTACGCTGCATAAAATCACAAAGATTAATGAGAGTAATATAATAACTTTTGTATATTTATTTTTCCTTAGTGTAGAAAGTATTAATTTACTTATCTTATACATATCCTTCTCATTGTGGAATGACGGCTTTTATGCTATTAATTAAAATTTAGCATACCATACTTTTATGATAATTTCTCCTACCTTGCCAGTTTATTCTTGTATTAATATAAATTTTTCTTGTGGAAGAGGTATTTACTTATATGATAATGAGGGTAAGCGCTACGTAGATTTTCATTCTGGGATAGCTGTCAGTAGCTTAGGTCACACTAATTTGCAGTTAATTAGCGCTCTTAATTCGCAAGGAAAAAAGCTATGGCATATATCAAATACCTATAATATACCTGTTGCTGATAATTTTGCGAAAAAATTAATAGATAACAGTTTCGCTGATACTGTATTTTTTGTAAATTCTGGATCAGAAGCAGTGGAATGCGGGCTGAAGATTGCTAGGGTCTACCAGAATGGAAAAGGTAATAAAAACCGCTATAGAATTTTAACATTTCATGGCGCATTTCATGGGAGAACATTCTTAACTTGTGCTACAAACGATAAACGGAAATTTTCTGAATTGCTGAATCCATATATTGACTGGTGTGACAACATCGAGCCCAATATCGAAAGCGTAAAGAAAGCAATTTCTAATGATATAGGAGTAATGCTAATAGAACCAATACAAGGGCAAGGTGGTGTCAAAGTAATGAATGATGCCTTTATGAAAGGACTAAGAAAGCTGTGTGATGAAAATGACATATTGCTATTTTTTGATTGTATACAATGTGGTACTGGCAGAACAGGGAAATTATTTGCATACGAACATGTAGGAGTGGAACCTGATATATGTGCTCTTGCAAAAGGGATAGGAGGTGGTTTTCCGCTAGGAGTTTGTCTTGCAACTGAAAAGGCTGCGCGATATATGCCAATTGGCATTCATGGTTCCACTTTTGGTGGTAATCCACTTGCCACTTCAGTAGGCAATGCTGTGCTTGATAAAGTACTCAGCCCTGGTTTTCTAGAAAATGTTGATCTTAGTGGTAGGTATTTAAAAGATGAACTAGAAAACCTGGCAAATAGGTTTTCAATGATAGAAGAAGTAAGAGGGAAAGGGCTAATGCTTGGAATAAAAGTGAAAATGGATAATCAAAAGTTTGCAAGCGAGCTAAGCCATCGTGGCTTGCTTACTGTTGGAGTAACATCAGATAATGTTGTAAGGATTTTGCCTCCACTCATTATCACCAAAAAAGAAATTGATGAGGGCATTAAGATTCTGACTCAATATTTGTCTGAGCAATCTTCCAATCCATATTAATATGAACGAAGATTTAGTATGCATGGGAATTATTACTTCTCCTCATGGGATTAAAGGTGCTGTTAAAGTCAAAACTTTTACTGAAAAACCTGAAAATATTTCATTGTATGGTAAATTAATAATTGGTGGTGAGAATTATGACATGGACTCAGTCTCTGTCATAGGTAACAATTTAGTAATCGCTACAATAAGTGGAGTAAATTCTCGTAATAAAGCAGAGCTTTTAAGAAATAAGAAATTATACGTAGAAAGAAATAAACTACCAAAATTAAGTGATGAGAATGAGTTTTATCAAAGTGACCTTGTAAACATGGAAGTAAGGTTGAGAAATGATGAATTGTATGGCTACATAAAATCTGTATATAATTTCGGTTCAGGAGACATATTGGAAATTTTAGTTATCAATACAAAAGAGAATGTTATGCTCTCCTTTACTGAAGAGATATTTCCATATGTAAATATAAAAGAGAGGTATATTATGCTCAATATGCCGGAATTTATTGATTAATAAAGGCTTTTTATTTATATAAAAGTTACTTATAATCGTTAAATCAAATTAAAAATGTAATTATGGCAGAAAGAGCTAATGATATCAGGCCAGGTCAAGTATTGGAACATAATGGTGGATTATTTTTGGTTGTAAGTATCATGCATACTCAACCAGGTAAAGGTGGTGCATACATACAAGCTGAAATAAAAAACATCAAAACCGGAGCGAAACTTTATGAAAGATTCCGTTCTAATGCAATAATTAGAAGAGCAATTTTAAATGAGGAGGAATATATTTATCTCTTTACTGAAGGAAATATTGTAAATCTTATGCATCTAAGTAATTACGAGCAAATCACTGTAAATTTGGACTTATTGGGAGAAAAAAAAATTTATTTACAGGATAATATGAAAATTAAGGTAGTAACTTACCAAGATAAAATGATCTTTGCGCATGTGCCAGATTATGTAAGATTAACTGTAAAAGAAACAGAGTCTTTTATTAAAGGGCAAACTATTACTTCCTCTTATAAACCAGCAATTTTAGAAAATGGAATGCGTGTTAACGTTCCTCAATTTATAAAAGAAGAGGACAAAGTTGTAATATATACTCCTGATGATAGCTATTATGAAAGAGTGAAAGAGTGAGAGGAAAAATGTCTATCTCATCACCAAGGATTAATGTGATGCTTGATTCTGTACGCAGTGCTTCTAAGCAGCTTATGCGTGATTTCAATGAATTGCAAATTTCCAATGTTAAATCAGCAGACTTTGTCAATAAAACTTACTCAAGATCCAAGCAAACTATATACAACTGCTTGCACGATTATAAACAAGATTATAGGTTCCTCTTTGAGGATGATGCTGATCAAGAAATAAAGGAGAAGGATTGTACTTGGTTTATCATGCCTATAGAGGGTAGAGAGAATTTTTCTAGTTGTATGGTTTATTTTGCAATATCAGTTTGTCTTATTCACAAAAATAAAGTTGTAGCAGCTGTAATTGATACTCCTGCTCTTAGAGAAACTTTTTGGGCAGAAGAAAAGAAAGGAGCTTTTCTTGAAGACTTTAAATCTCGTCATATAAAAATGCGAATGAGGAATCGTGAAGGTGGTTTAATAGATGTAAGTGGTAATTTATTAAATAAATTACTACCAGGTAACAGTAATATACGCTCTGTCGGCTCGACAGTTTTAGGTTTTACATACCTTGCTGCAGGAAGATACAGTGGAATAGTTTACTCTGGAGTTAACAAATATAAGGCTTTGCTAGGTAAATTTCTTCTTCAAGAAAGCGCTGGCAGATTAACGGAAGACAATGGATTCATTATTGCTGGGGATATTAAGCTAACATGAACAAGCTATAGAAATAGACAATTTTACAAAAACTTTTACAAGCGATTCTGTTAAATGTTCTATCATTTCATCGGTATGATAAGGTGTAGGGGTAATGCGAAAACGCTCAGTTCCTTTTGGGACTGTCGGATAATTTATATGTTGAACATATATTCCATGCTCATCAAATAATAATTTTGATGCTCTTTTAGATAATTCTGGATCGCCAATTATTATTGGAATTATATGAGTTTCTGTTGGAATAAAATTAATTCCCATATTGCTCAGCGAGTTTTTTACTTTTTTAACAACTTGTTTTTGTTTTTCTCTTTCAAAGTTGCTTGACTTTAGATGCTCAACGCTTGCTTTTGCTGCTGCTGCTAAAACAGGCGACATAGCAGTGGTGAAGATGAATCCTGGAGCAGAACTTCTTATTACGTCAACTAAGCTCTTTGAAGACGCTATATACCCACCCATTACTCCAAACGCTTTTGATAATGTACCTTGAATAACAGTCACTCTGTCTATTAGGCCTTCTTTTTCCGCAATTCCACCACCGTGTAGACCATACATGCCAACTGCATGTACCTCATCCAAGTAGGTAATTGCATTATATTGATCTGCTAGATCACATATTTCTCTCAGCGGTGCTATATCGCCATCCATTGAATATATGGACTCAAACGCTATTATTTTTGGTATTTTTTTGTCTACAGACTTTAACAACTGTTTTAGATGGTCAACATTATTATGCTTAAATATATGTTTCGGTCTTTTTCCTGACTTTATGCCTTCTATCATAGAAGAGTGATTTTTCTCATCTGAAAAGATTACTACATCAGGAATAATAGACGATAAAGTGCTAAGTGTAGTTTGATTAGCAAGGTAGCCACAAGCAAAAGTTAGAGCAGCTTCCTTGTTATGCAAACAAGCTAGTGATTGCTCGAGTTCAACCACTTCTTTCGTTGTACCTGATATGTTTCTTGTTCCTCCTGCACCAATTGACGAATTTTGAATAGCGGCAACAACATTCTCATTTTGTGACATCCCCAAATAGTTATTACTGCACCAAACGATAACTTCCCTGCTTTTTTCACAGTCCATAATATATGGAAGCCTGCCAGGCAATGATGCGAAATGCGTAAATTCACGATAGCGCCCTTCTTCTTTTATATTCTTGATTTTGTTTAAGAATATTTCTTCGTAATCTACCAAGTTTTTATCTATTAATAACTAATACAATTATAATAAGTTATTCAATGATAGACTACTATATTTATTCTCTAGCTTACTGTTGTACAGTAACCTTCTCTTTAACAAGTTGATAAGCTACAACTAATATTCCACAGCCACACTCTTAGAACAATTTCAGCTGTTATTACCATTAAAGAAATGGAAATTGGCTTAAATATTAGAAATCTATAGCACACTTAATATGTAAAAATGAAGTTTTCGTATATTAATGATGTTGATGAATATCCTAAATAAAAGTCATTTTATCTTTGATAATCTAATTCAATCTAGTTCTTCCACGACTTTGAGAAAAGTAAATAATTTTACTTCTCTTCCAAATTTTAGATGCTTTGCCCATGCAGTTTTTGCTTTCACACTTTCTTCAGCATTTCTTTATACTAAATTACACAACTTTTTTATCTAATAATTTTGATTTCAATACCATTTAAACTTCGCTATTTTACTTACTTCAGTAAGGCTTCTTTTTCATTATTGTCTATCCATTCTTTGTAAAGTGAGAATAGGTATGAGCAAGTAATTGTAAATTCATATCTTGCTTGCAATTAGTAATTAATTCCTCCAATATACAGTCATTAGAACTTCTGCTTTAGTATATTTAAACATTCTTGTAAGAACTCTCTTGGCAAATAGACGTTAGTCTTTGCTTTCACTTAGAAGCAAGTAATTATTTTCACTGTACAACCTGAGAACATGCTCTTTATCTATTATTTGCCCAGCTAAACCTTGATTAGATTGATCGTTCATATATTAAGAAAATCTGTTTGATTAGCCATATTTATCATTCACTAAATTATAACTTTGCCAAGCAAGTTATTTAACTTTTTAGCAAATAGGCTTGCATCATCCATCTCTTCTCCTTCCATTATGCAAGCTTGATAGAATAATAGATGGACCATATCTTCTAATGTTTGGTTCTCACCACTCTCAGTGTAAGATTTTATTATGCTTTTTATTACAGGATGCTTAGTGTTAATCTCAAACACCTTTGGCGTGCGGTAATTTAGCTGCTTTTGTTCACGTAAAAGACGCTCCATTCTAAGATCCATAGCACCTTCATCAACTGCTAGACATACAGGACTATCAGTCAATTTTTTAGAAATTTTTACGCTTTTCACTGTATTGCCAAGAACTTTAGTGAAATATTGCACTATAGAATCCGTATTCTCCTCAGCCCTTTCTTCATCTGACTTATTCTCTTCATCCTTTTTCCCTGAAGAGAATTTTTCTAAGTCAACATCTGAGCGAGTCACAGACTTAAATTTTTGACCTTTATATTCATAAATTACACTAGTCCAAAAGTCGTCTACTGGATCGACGAACAGAAGAACCTCTAATCCTTTGGTAATAAATCCTTCAAGTTGTGGACTATTTTTTACTGAATCTAGGCTATTTCCAGTTAGATAATAGACATACTCTTGCTCAGGCTTCATTCTGCTTATGTAGTCGTCAATACTAACTAGTTTCTCATCATCAGTACTATAAAATCTGCAAATTGAGAGCAGCGCTTCTCTTTCGTCAGTTGGCATAGCTTCACAGAGACCTTCTTTTAGTACCGCGCCAAAATTAATCCAGAATTTCGTGTATTCCTCTAAATTCTCTTTTGCCTTTTTGCTAAGCTCTGATATTACCCGCTTAGTAAGGGATTTTCTAATTTGCTCAACAACACGGTTATTCTGCAGCGTTTCTCTACTGATATTAAGAGGCAAGTCTGGTGAATCAACAACACCTTTCAGAAAACGCAAGTACTGTGGTATGATTTGTACATTATCTTCAGTAATAAACACCTTGTTTACATATAATTTTACAGAGCAACGTCTATCTGGGTGAAACAAATCGAAGGGTTTAATAGAGGGAACATAGAGCAAATTTATATATTCTATTGCTCCTTCATTTTTATTATGCAATATCATCCAAGGTTCTCCGCCAACATGTGCAACGCCACGGAAAAAATTATTATGTTCTTCTTGAGTAATATCATTTTTCGGCTTAGTCCAAATTGCAGGCTTGTTGTTTAATTTTTCACATTTTCCTTCTTCATCTATAAATTCAACAGGAAAATTTATGTGATCTGAATAGGTAGTAACAATGTTTTCAATGCGAAACTTGTCTAGAAACTCATTTTCTTCAGGACGTATAACCAAGGTAATTTTCGTTCCGCAAGAAATTTGATGATCCAATTTACTGATCGAGTATTCTCCATTTCCTGTAGATCTCCAGACCCAAGATTCCTCTTCTCCTGCTTTTCGAGATTCAACTATCACCTCCGAGGCGACCATGAAGCTTGAGTAAAAACCGACACCAAATTTTCCGATCAGCTCTAAAGTTTGACTTGAATCTTTACTATTTTTAATTGCATCCAAGAATTTTTGTGTACCAGAGCTTGCAATTGTACCGAGATTATCTATTAAATCCTGTCTGTTCATTCCGATTCCATTGTCAATTATGTACAGCTCATTCTCGTCTTTATTAGAACTAATAGTGATTTTTAATTTACTACTTGAATCTAGTAAATTGGGGTTTAGTTGAGATTCATAGCGCAATTTGTCGCATGCATCTGATGCATTTGACACCAATTCACGTAGAAAAATATCTTTATTAGTATAGAGTGAGTGAATTACTATGTTCAGTACTTTTCCTACTTCAGCATCAAATTTTAAATTTTCAGTTCCTTTTATGTTATGCATTTCAAGCTCCATTATTTTTGCCTACTATCCTAATGATTTAAGTATTGGACTATGATCTTTCAAGGTCATGTACACCAAAATTAATGTAGATATAATTATTAGGGTACCAGATTTATAGGGTTTCTTGCATAACAAGCTTTTGGCAGCACGTTAAAAAAACTACTTGATAAACTTCTTAGATTACCTAAAAAGTATAAAAATGAAAGCATTTAATTACCTTCAGTTTGTGCAGGCAAATGACAAAGTATTAAGTAGTTAATGTCTTATGTTTTATTTTGTGCATTATGTATATCCTTATATGTTTGCAATATTTAAAACTCTGTAAAAGTCTAGATGGAGAATAGCAGAGTTATCTTAATGCTTATTTATATATAAGCAAAGTCTCTTACTTGTACAATCTATGGTAAAAAAGGCTTTTCTTGTTCTTAAATATTGTGATATTTGTTCAAGAAATATATTTACACAATTAATGTGTGCCAAATTGCGTTCATCAAAGATGAATAACTCCTGTATGAAGGATAGAGAGACAATAGATGAAAAGAAGCTCCATACTGAAGTAAGTAAAATAGCAAGGTTTAAGTGGCGTTGAAATCAAAATTAAGGAATTACAAAATAATATATGTGTTGCAAAAGAAAACTAAGGCTCTAATTGCATCAGAGAGTACAGTATAACACGGCTATAGTAAAAATATGTTCTATTTTAAGAATAGCCTAATTGCATGGATAAAATAGCCAGTTAATCCTGAAAATGGAGAGAGTTCTAGCTTAGAATAAATGTTACAACATTTAAGGACATGGGAAGCCTTTTTCTTAAGGGAGATTCGTACAAGTTTTATTACCTCCCTTTCTCAACTCCGCAATGTCACTTGTTTGACTCACTAATAATGAGAATTGGTATAAATAGAAAAAAGATGTAAAGAAACTACACAATAGCTAATTATTCATTACCACTTTATATTAGTTGGCGTTTTTAAAAATATTTTTAAGCGTCTAATATGGTGTGGTTTACAGCACTAGTTGGTAATGTAGACAATAATACAAAAAACATGAGGTATACGTAGTACAAGAATTAAACATGAGAAGCCAGATATATTATGAATTTTTTTGTCGTTTAATCTGTACAAAGAAGACAAATAATTAGCTCTAGTACCTCTCCTCTTAGTAAGAGGGATGACGAAATTTGTCAAGTGATTTTTGTATCTTTAGTGTTGTACTGCTAGGTAGCTTGTTCTAAAAAGAAAAAAGGTATCTGTGTGAATCAGTCTAAGCACATAAGTTTAGTATTACCGCCAAATGCTGCAGTGTTTATACTTACAACCTTTTCTGTAGAGAAACGTTGCAAATAATGAGGACCTCCAGCTTTTGGTCCAGTGCCGGATAGTCCTCTACCACCAAATGGTTGCACTCCAACTGTTGCACCTATTTGATTGCGATTGATGTATACATTTCCAACTGATATTTTTTTGCTTATTGAATCGATTTGATTTTGTATGCGACTCTGCAAAGAAAAAGTAAGCCCATACCCTGTGTTATTTATATCACTTACAACTTCATTTAATTGAAACTTATTAAAACGTATGATGTGCAAAATAGGGCCAAACGCCTCTTGTTTTAATTGCGAAATTTTTTGTATCTCATAAATATATGGAGAAAAGAAATGACCGTTATAAGAATTTGTATCCATAGGTACTTTGGATAAAAGGCTTGAATCTCTATCCTCTGACATTTTTTCCGTATATTTAGTCAGTGCATCAATAGATGTTTTGTCGATTATTGGACCAATATCAGTGCTAAGTTGTATTGGATCGCCAACCTTTAGTTCTTGAGCTGCATCACATATCATTTTTATCTGTTTTTCTGCTATCTCTTCTTGAATAAATAGCACTCTAAGCGCAGAACAACGTTGGCCAGCGCTGCGAAATGCAGAAAATAGAACATCTATAGTTACTTGCCCCAAGAGAGCAGAGCTGTCAATAATCATAGCATTTAATCCGCTAGTTTCAGCAATAAATGGCACAATAGGCCCATTCCTGCTAGCAAGCATTCTATTAATTATTTGAGCAGTTTGTGTTGAACCAGTAAAAGCTACACCAGAGATTCTATTATCTGGCACTAGTATTTTACCTAAGTATTGACCATCTCCTGGGATAAGATGCAGTATATCTTTTGGTATTCCAGCTTCGTGTAATACTTTAACAGCTTCATAAGCAATAATTGGCGTTTGCTCTGCTGGTTTTGCCAGTACTGCATTACCTGCTACAAGTGCAGCCGAAACTTGCCCAATGAAGATAGCAAGTGGAAAATTCCACGGTGATATGCATAAAAAAACCCCTCTACCCTCAAAAAAGATGAAGTTATCTTCGCCTGTTGTGCCAGGCAGCTTTTTCCAATTATTCAGTTCATTTTTTGCTATTATTGCATAATAACGCAAAAAATCTACCGCTTTTCTTACTTCTGCTATTGCGTCAGATAGAACTTTCCCTGCCTCCACGATCAGAATGTAAATCAATTCTTTCATCTTTTTTTCAAGTAAATCTGCAGCTTTTTCAAGATGCTCAGCACGCTTTTCTGCTGAAACATTCTGCCATTTAATAAAGGCACTATGAGCTACTTCAAGAGCATTTAAAGCCTGATCGCTCATTGTATTTGACACTTCCCCAATTACGTTTTCCAAGTGTGCTGGGTTAACCACTTCGGTAAACTTAGCACTATCAAATAGTGATTTTCCATTAATTATTGGTCCAACTTGCCATTTCTTTTCACTCAATTCTTTTATATCATTTGCAAATTGTGAAACTGTAACTGAATCGCCAATATCCATTCCTAAGGAATTCTTTCTTTCTTCTCCAAAAATATCTTGTGGCAATGGGATATTTGAGTGAGGTTCATACTCTAAGCTTTTAGCCTTTTCTAATGGATCTGAAACTAATTCCTCAATTTTAACATCAGAATCATTTGTTTGGTTAACAAGTGAGCTATTAGCTCCGTTTTCAAGAAGGCGTCTGATAAGGTATGGCAATAAATCACTATATTTACCAACCGGCGCGTATATACGACAATTGATACTTGTTACAAGTTCTGACATTGCATAACTATATAAATTCTTACCCATTCCGTGTAAGCGTTGGAACTCAAATCCAGGATGATTTTTATCAGCGAGCTCTACTATAGTAGCAAAAGTATAAGCATTATGAGTTCCAAAACATGGATAAAAGTGGCTTGCTTTGCTCAAAAGTTTCTGGGCACAGGCAAGGTAGCATACGTCAGTATAGCTTTTTCTAGTAAACACTGGGTAACTACTTAACCCTAATTCTTGTGTGCGTTTGATCTCTGAGTCCCAATATGCTCCTTTCACAAGTCTTACCATAATTTTATGCTTTGATCGAATAGCAATATCCTCAACAAAGTCAAGGACAGATAAAGCACGTTTTTGATATGCTTGAACAGCCAAGCCAAGTCCTTCCCACTGTGAAAGTGATTCATCAAGGCGCAATTGCTCAAATAAAACTAATGACATCTCAAGTCTTTCTGACTCTTCTGCATCTATACACAATGAAATATTGTACTTTTTTGCTTCATGACAAAGTTCTAATACTTTATTCCTCAGCTCTTCGGCTATATTACCGAATTGACAGAATTCATAACGCGGATGCAATGAAGACAACTTGATTGAAATTCCATGTGACTTAAAGCAATCACTTGTGTCAGTGGATTCACCTATAGCTTTTATTGCATGCATATATGAATTAAAATATTCTTCTGCATTCTCAGCTGTGTGGGTGGTTTCACCAAGTATACTGAAAGAGTATAAAAATTTGCTATGGCTATCCGAACTTATGCTTTCTAATGCTTCTTCTATAGTTTCTCCAACAATAAAATGCTTACCAAGCATTAGCATTGCTTGCTTCACTGCTTTGCGAATTATTGGCTCTCCCAAGTTTTTAAGTAATCTGGAAATTACGTGATAGAATTTTGGATCTTCTTCATTGGCTCTTAATATACTACTTCCTATCATTAAGCTCCATGTTGAAGCATTAACAAATAATGAAGAAGAACGCCCTAAGTATTTACCCCATTCTTGATTAGTAATTTTATCTTTGATTAGTTCATCTATTGTATAATCATCTGGTATTCTAAGTAGTGACTCAGCAAGGCACATTAACGCTATTCCTTCGTCATTAGAAAGCGAGTACTGCTGCATAAAAGAATCTACGACATCCAATTTGCTGCCTTTGATTTTTTCAACAACTTGTTTTGCAACATTGTAAATCCTGTTTTTCGAATCAGCAGAAAGCTCTATTTTTTCTACAAGATAACGTGCATAGCTTTTTTCATCAGTACGATAAAACCCCTGTAAACGTTTTCTTAATTCATTAGGTTCTTGTATAGAGCTGATCATATATAATTATCTACAAAACACCCTTTACTATGTGTAAGGTAAAATTATACCATAACTTCGTGTAGAATAAATTATTATTTATATTAAGAAGTAGTATATTAAGAGCCAATAAAGAGCCAGAACTTACTAAAAAAAGCCTAGTATTTATTGTGATAATTTAACTAAGTTAATATGGACTGTGCAAGTATGTAACTTAATACTCCACCGCTCATTAAATATTTTACCTCAGTTGTAGTTTGTACACAGCACTTTAATTGAATTGATTGACTTACATTATCTTTTCTTTTAATGATACACTCTAGATTTCCGTTTGGCACTATTTTACCCTTTATACTTATGATTTCACTGCTATTAAATATCTTTCTAGTTACTCCGCTTTGAAATATAAGCGGAAGAACACCCATGCCGATCAAATTTGATCTGTGTATGCGTTCGAAGCTCTCTGCAATCACAGCTTTAATTCCTAGTAATAAAGTGCCCTTTGCTGCCCAATCTCTGCTTGAGCCTGTGCCATATTCTTTTCCTGCAATAACAACTAATAGAACGGATTCTTCCTTGTAGCGTATTGCTGCGTCAAAAATTGACATAGTCTCTTGAGAAGGGATATGTTTTGTATATCCTCCTTCATTACTAATCATTTCGTTTTTTATTCTGATATTAGCAAAGGTTCCACGTATCATTACATTGTGATTGCCACGACGAGACCCATATGAGTTGAAATCTTGTGATTCAATTCCAAGATTTTTTAAATATATACCTGCAGGACTATTTGAGGCAATATTTCCAGCAGGGGAGATGTGGTCTGTGGTTATACCATCACCAAATATTGCTAATACTCGTGCATTTTTTATGTTAATTATATTATCTTCATTATTTTTAGTTAATAAATCATTAAAATAAGGAGGATTCTGTATGTAAGTACTTTTCGTATCCCAGTTGTAAGTTTCACTCTTCTCGCACTTTATCTTTTGCCAATGTTCGTTACCAGAAAAAACATCCTTATACTTTTGTATAAATATTTCACGGGTTACAGTACTTTTAACGTAATCCTCGATTTCATTGTTCGTTGGCCATATGTCTTTGAGATAAATGTTATTTCCATTTTTGTCTTTGCATATAGAATCTTTTGTTAGATCAATTCGTACAGTACCTGCAAGTGCATACACAACAACAAGTGGAGGAGATGCTAAGTAATTAGCTTTAACTAAAGGATGGATTCTTCCTTCAAAATTACGATTACCAGATAAAACCGCAGCAACAGTTAAATTTTTGCTTTTAATATCATCCTCTATATCTTTATTAAGTGGACCAGTATTTCCAATACAAGTTGTGCAACCATATCCTACCAAGTTAAAGCCTAGAGTATTTAGATCTTTCTGTAATCCTGATTTTTCTAAATATTCTGTTACAACTTGTGATCCAGGAGCAAGAGAGGTTTTAACCCAAGGTTTTGATTTTATTCCAAGTTTTGTTGCATTACGTGCTATAAGACCAGCAGCAATCATTAAACTTGGATTTGAAGTATTGGTACAGCTTGTTATCGCAGCGATAACTACGCTTTCATCTTGAAGCTTATCATTTTTTTCCTTCGATTCATTAACTGAAAATGATGTAGGTAAAGACTTTACTACTTGTGAGAGAGAAATCTTGTCTTGTGGTCTCTTGGGACCTGCTATTACTGGCTCCACACTTGATAAGTCAAGCTCCAATGTGTTAAAAAACGCTAATTCTTCGCTGCTGCGCCACAGTCCTTGCTCTTTTGCATAAGCTTCAACTAACCTGATTAACTCTTCTGGTCTTCCTGTTAAACTTAAATAATTTAGTGTTTCCTGATCGATGGGGAAAAATCCACAGGTTGCTCCATATTCTGGAGCCATGTTGGCTATAGTTGCTCTATCTGCCAAGGTTAAGCAATCTAAACCATCACCATAAAATTCTACAAACTTGCCAACAACGCCCTTTACTCTTAAGATATTTGTAATTGTTAGCACTAAGTCAGTTGCAGTTGTTCCCTCTGGGAGCTTTCCTATTAATTTAAACCCTATTACCTCTGGAATTACCATGCTAATCGCTTGTCCAAGCATTACGGACTCAGCTTCTATTCCACCAACACCCCAACCAAGAACCGATAAACCATTAACCATTGTAGTGTGGCTATCTGTACCTACCAAAGTATCAGGGTAAGCAACTCCACTTTCGTTACATACAACTTGCGCTAAATATTCTAGGTTCACTTGGTGACAAATTCCTGTACCTGGTGGCACTACTCTAAAATTTTTGAACGATAATTCTCCCCACTTTAAAAATTGATATCTCTCTAAATTTCTTTTTATTTCCAATTTAATGTTTTCACCAAATGCGGAAGTATTTCCATAACTATCTACTTGAACGGAATGATCTATTACAAGATCAACAGGTACAGATGGATTGATTTTACTTGGATCGCCCCCATTTTTCTTGACGTAACTGCGCATTGAAGCTAAATCAACAATGGCAGGAATTCCTGTGAAATCTTGCATCAATACTCTTGCTGGTTTATAGCTAATTTCGTAGTCCACGTGTTTCTTGACACAATTTGCTAGTGTTTTTATGTCATCTAACTTTACGTTCACTCCATCTTCATTACGCAATAAATTTTCAAGCAATACTTTAAGTGAACAAGGCAATTTGGTTAGGTCTATCCCTAAAAATTTACTAGCAGCGTTAAGACTAAAATAGCTATACGACTTTCCGCTGATGTTTAAAGTTGTTTTTGAATTTAAAGAATTGCTCATCTTACATAACCATTATTTAAGTAAAAAGTGTACATTCCATACAATAATATCATTCTGATATTATATGTATGATTGTATAAATCCTCTGTATTACAGTAAAATAGTGAGCCTGCAGTATTAACCACCTTACACTAGAATGACAAAAATAGTGTTGTATCAGCTGTAATTTTCATTACTAGCATTATTTTCTTGTCGTCGACTTTGCTGTTCATACATGGCTTCAAAATCTATAGGATCTAGCATAAGTGGGGGAAATCCACCGCTGCTTGTAACTCTTGCAATTATTTCTCGTGCAAAAGGGAAAAGAAAAGTAGGCCCGCCAATAAATAAGGCTCGATTTACCTCTTCTGCGCTCAACTCTGCAAAGTCTTCTATTGAAAAAATACCACAATATTTTGTTTCACAGATGAAAGCAATACCATCTTTTATGTTTTCATCTTTTACTATTGCTTTAGCTTCTATATGCAAAGTAATTTCATGAAAAGATTTTTCTTCACTTTCTCCTTTTTTGCCTTCAGATCCTTCTAGTTTTACTGAATTGATATTGACCATTACATTAATATTAGGAACTTCTTTTGGAGAAAGAAATGGTAAATTTGGGTTTTCTAGTGATAGATCCTTAATATATTGACTGTGAATTCTCATTTTTTGTTGTGACATTTCTTACATCTCCTTATAATTAAGTTGAAGCATTTAATGCTTTCTTGTACAATAGAACATTTGCAAGTTAATAGCAAACGTAATTATAGAGTCGTACAGGATAGGCACATCTTTAATTAACAATTAATAATGTTAAAGTATTTTATATACTAAGGAATTGAGTTACTATGATAGAACTCGTAATATATGCTTTACTAGCTGCATTCGTTTTTTCACGTTTATACAATTCTTTCGGGAGATCAACAAGCCTCAACCTAAAGAAACTGACTAATGTACTGGATATAAGCCAAATTAAGGAAGATGTAGTAGAGAATATTGAAGATTATATTGATAGCAACGATAAAGATCCGATAAAAGCTATTTATGAGCAAGTATTACAAAAAAACAAAGATTTCTCCATTTCCCATTTTATGGAAGGTTCAGGTTTAGCTTTTGAATTAATAATAAAGTATTTTAACCAAGGGAATTTATCTCAGTTAAAGCCTCTCTTAGATAAAGACTTGTATGCTAGCCTTGCAGGGAAGATTAAACAACGTAAAGAAGTATATGAGTCTATAATTGTTTCTATCATTTCACAAAAGATTTTAGAAATAAAACTAGTAAAAAACGTAGTATTTATTGCGGTATATTTCCTTTCGGAGCAAATTAATTTTGCTAAGAATGACAAGGGAGATATTATATCAGGTAGCACATCCATTATTAATA
The DNA here is from genome assembly GCF_013365435.1 of Wolbachia endosymbiont of Litomosoides sigmodontis. Taxonomy (GTDB): domain Bacteria; phylum Pseudomonadota; class Alphaproteobacteria; order Rickettsiales; family Anaplasmataceae; genus Wolbachia. The sequence continues at coordinate 558,840 of NZ_CP046577.1, read as the reverse complement.
AAGTTGAAGATGTGTGGCAATTTAAAAAGAATGTTACTTCATCAAACCCAAGCTGGTTGCTTACTTCCATAAATTATAAAAAAGCAGATGATGATAAAATTAACGAAAAGTATGATTAACTTTGTTTAATGTGAAAAATAAATTACGTGAAATAGTACTTGATACTGAAACAACTGGCCTTGATATTGAATCAGGTCACCGCATTATTGAAATAGGATGTGTAGAATTAATTAATCGTATTCTGACAGGCAAAATATTTCATAAATATCTTAACCCAGAAAGAAATATACCTTATCACTCTTTTAAAATTCATGGCCTCAGTGAGGAATTTTTAAAAGATAAACCGTTATTTTCAGATGTTGCATTTGAATTTCTTGACTTCATATCTGGTGATATTTTGATAATTCACAACGCTGAATTTGATGTTAAGTTCCTTAACATGGAGTTAAGCAAGTTGAATGCTGGGTTAATTTCTTCGGATAGAGTGCTAGATACATTGCCGCTTGCAAGAAAAAAGTTTATAGGGTCACCTGCTTCTTTAAGTGCATTATGTAAGCGTTTTGACATATCGTTGGAGGATAGACAATTGCATGGAGCGCTCACTGATGCTAAATTGCTTGCAAAAGTGTATGTTGAGCTTACAGGGGGACTACAAACTTTTCTGTTTGACAATGAATGCAAGCAAGATCATAACTCTGCATTAATTCAGCATAAAGCATGTAACTTAACTCGCAGAGAACATTTGCCAAGTAATGAAGAAATTAATGAACATAGGAAATTGTTAGATAAAATTGACAATCCACTTTGGAAAGAATTTATTGAATAATTTAACTAATAAAAATATAATCTTATTTTATTCAGGATGTTCTAATGATAAAGTTTGTAAGGTTGCTATCTAGTATAATAGTAGCATTATCAGTAGTTTTTCTCGGTTATTGTTATTTCACTAAAAAAGGCATATTTGCTCCAGCAGTGATTCACAACGTGGGAGTTAAAGTAGGAGGAGATTTTTCTTTAGTTAATCAAGATGGACAAGTTATACACAGTAGTGATTTTAAAGATAAGTATATGATGATTTTCTTTGGATTTTCTTCATGTAAAAAGGTTTGTCCTATGAATCTTGGGATAATTTCAGAAATACTTTCAAAATTAGATAAGAAAATTAATAACAAGCTACAAACATTTTTCATAACAATTGACCCTGAACGCGATAGCATAGAAAGACTCAAGGAATTTCAGCAGCAATTTGACCATAGGATACAGATGTTAACTGGTGAAAGAAAAAAAATAGATGAGGTAATTGCAAATTATAAAGTATACACCAGCAAAGTTGGTGAAGAAGAAATTAATCATTCTTCAATAATATACCTAATTGGTCCTGGTGGAAAGTATGTTGCACACTTTGCAGCTGATCTAAATTCAGATGAAAGTCAATCTGATAAAATTGCAGCTGAGATTAAAAAATATATAAATGAATTATAGATTCCTTCTGCCTGGAATGTTGCTATCTACAAATCGTAGTATTTTTGTAGGTCAATTAGTGGATTTTTTTTTGAGTTATGCAATTTTAGCTTGAAGAAAACAAGTAGATTCAAGCTATTAATACCAATTCTCATTAATGAATATCTCAAATAAGTGATATTGGTGAGTGTGGTGGGTAGGTATATAATACTGATGTTTTAGGTACATCTAAATTTTTGAAATATACTAATTAGTAAAATCTATTCCAAAAAGTGCTTTTCGTGTTCTTAAATATTGCAACATTTATTCAAAAAAATATATTCATACAATCAGTGTTAACATTTGGTGTAAAAAAATTTTGCCTACCTAATTTTACTTTAATCTGTGTTCTAACGCCTTTTTTAAACCACCGGTATCTAGCTTTCGAATGTATAAAACTATAGTTCATCAAAGATGAATAACTCTTGTTATTGATCAAGATACTTATCAATAGTCCAATTAAGTTTTTTAAAACTCTTTTCCTGTATACATTTATCTTGTTCATCATACGTTGGTCTTGATGTAATATAAAGTGCACTGTAGACTTGCTAACATTTAAGTCAAATTTTTCCTATGTCTTATATTCTCATTTTTTTAATGGTAATATTATGGTTTTCTTGTATCTATACTAAACTTGTTTAAATTGACTCTGATTCAGTTTAATTTTTCTACAATGTTAAGGTAGCTAGTACTGTCTTTTTGAAATGCAACATATTTTTGCTACAGCTGTTATACTGTGTTTTTTTGCTGCATTACAGCATTTAGTTTTTTGTATATATAAGTTACTTCGCACTTTCTTTTGCTGATTCCAGGACTTTTTTATCTAACCAAACTTCGCTCGCATGTAGTGTTTTTTTCTACTACATTGTTGAATAGATACAACTTTAAGAAACTTGTTAAAATGGAAAAAAAAGCAAAAAAACTCCTTATTAATATCTATTTAAAAACATTAGCATTTTTTGTGTTTGAAACACTTGATAACTGCAGCTCATTTGCTTTTTAAAGTATATCGTAGTAAAAAAAGCTTAAGCTACTGCACTAATAGAACTTATTTCAGTGTGAAATTACTCGCGTAAGATTTTGGACGTCTCTTAACATCTTTTGGCATTTCAACTATATATTTAACACTGCACTTTTTTGCATATAGCACTGCTTTTTCAAGGGTATTAAACTTTATTACAATCTGTTTTTTTGGGTTTCTTGAGCCAACCCATCCCATCAGAGGTTCAATATAGTAAGACTCAGGCTCAATTTTTAGGTACCAAAAACGCATATTGCCCAAACCAGACTGTGTTACAGTTTTTGTTGGTTTATAAATTCTAAAAATTATTTTATCATCAACGTTCATAATTCTTAATTAAGTAAGCTCAAATATATCTCTAAATAAATCCTTGTACAAGCGATTAGTGTGATTTACCTTTCTCTTTAATAATTGCATCAATATAGTTTTTGCAAATTAAAAAATTAGTGTTAAATAGGAGTATGAATATAAAAAAAAAAGAAATGATTGAACTTAAAGGTCCAGAGATTTGCACAGATGAAAACAAGAAAAATTTGGTTATTTGCTTACACGGCTGGGGCTCAAGTGGAGATAACTTCATTCATCTTGCTAAAGTTATGAGCAAGTCTTTACCTAATTCATGTTTTGTAGCACCCAATGCTCCTTCTGAGAGAGAAATAGGTGGAGGTTATCAATGGTTTAGCTTAGAAGACCGCAGTGAGGAAGTGTTATATAATGGAGTAAAGAACGCTGCATCGATAGTAAATCATTTTATTGACAAGAAGTTAAAAGAGTTTAGCATGAAAGATGCACAACTTTCTTTAGTTGGATTTTCTCAAGGAGCAATGCTTGCAATACACGCAGCTCTTACCCGCTCTCAATGTTGTGCATCAGTTGTTGCATATTCTGGTAGGTTTCTTTCACCTTTAAGAGTTGCGCCTAAAATTAAATCAAGACCTAGCATGTGTATCATCCACGGTGACACTGATGACGTAGTACCTTTCTCTTCTCTTGACTTGGCGGTAAAAGCCCTAAAGGAAAATGGGGTAAGTGTTGAAGGACACCCAATTCGCGCACTGGGACATATTATTAATGAAGAAGGGCTAAAATTAGGTGTAGAATTCATTAAGAGAAATTTCAAAAAATAGTTTCTATTTTTTCAATTGCGATAAAGTAAATAAGGGTATATTTTAAAACGTAACGTACGTTTTAGTTTTTCATCACGCCAAATAGTGATGTGCTGGAGAGATATGATTATTACTCTCATTAGGCCCTATTTTGTCTGCGTTAATGTTTATGTGATTATACTGGTAATTGGTCTACAACAAAACCTATAAAAAACAAGAAGTTGCCTTAGAGCAGAAAAAAAAAGTGTCTGAATAGACCTTGTACACATTTTTTGCCTTTTATCTGAAAATATATAGCTCTCTAGTAGAACGTGCTAGTTGATTTATAGCTTAATAAAGCAAGAAATGTACAAAAAGAAAGACATCCTACGCAACCTGAAGTGATAGCATATGCAGATGAGCTTTTGAATGTTAGTCTCCAAAGATTCTTGGTATTTCTTTGTTCTTTAATCAATAAACTATCGTAAGAAGAGGAGAGTAAAGGCTTTCTTTCATCAACATCTTAACATTTTTATTGTCTTCTATAGTTAGTAGTGGGCAAATAGTACTAATTCTCAAATATACTATTAAAGAAATGAGTATAAGAATATTAGCAAGTCTAAAGTACACCTTAACATGCGAAAAATGAAGTTTTCGTATATTACGTCAAGACCAACTTACAATGAACAAGATAAAGGTAGATAGGAAGAGTTTTAAAAAATTAATGAAATTATTGGTAAGTATTAGGAATAAAAGTTGTTTATCTTTGATGAATTGTGGTTTGGCATACATTAGAACATAGGTTAAAGTAAAAATTAGGTAGATAAAAAAATATCTCTATCAGAACAGTTAATCATAGAAATAGGGAAAGCCCTAGCTTAACTGATTATACAAATATATTTCTTAAATAAATGTTATAATATTTAAAAGAGCAAGAAAAGCTCAATCCTATTAAGAGACTTTAGTTACATATATAAAATAAAATATTTTGTGTAATAAAAGTCTATAATACAATATTTTACCCTTTATGCTTATGATTTCACTACTATTAAATATCTTTCTAGTTATTCCACTTTAAAATGTAAGCGGAAGAACGGCCATGCCGATACTTATATTCTTATTCTCATTTCTTTAATAGTATATTGTGGTTTTCTTGTATCCATACTCAACTTGTTTAAATTGACTCTAATTTAATTTAGTTTTTCTACAATGTTGAGAGTAAGTAAGCAATTTTTCTTTTCTTCTAAGTTTGAGATTACTTCTTTAACTTTATTGAAGTAAAAAATTGATTTCCATTGCGGTAAATAAGCAACATTATTGAATCTTTATTGCTTTTCTTTATTGCTAAATCAACTTGTTTTTGAAAATCTTCAGTATTTTCTATATCCACTCCATCTAATTGAATAATGATATCTCCTTTTTTGATACCACGTAGTGTAGCGTTACTGTTACTATCTACATTGGTAACTATTACACCTTTTGTGGGCGTATCATTTTTGCTTTCTTTTGGTTCTTTTGGTAGATTGGAAACAGTTAAACCAGTTATATAGTCAGATGTTGACCTATTTTCTTCTATGTTACTACCTTGGCTATCATTTACAGATTCTTTGATAATAACTTTGACATTAACTTCTTTGCCTTTTCTCAATAACTTAATCTGCACTTTTTTTTCAGGTTCAGTCCTTGAAACCATTTGAGGTAGTTGTGTCATTCTATCAATTTTTTTGCCATCAAATTCTAATAATATGTCACCTACTTTAATACCACCTTTTTCTGCAGGACTATCCTTTACTATGTTTGCAACTAGTGCACCTTTTACGTCTTTTAAACCTAAGGACTCAGCAAATTCTCTTGTTATAGGCTGAACTTGTACACCGAGCCAACCATGTTTTATTTTTTTACCACTTTTTAATGTATCAATAATAGATATAGCTAGATTAGATGGTATAGCAAAACCTATACCTACATTGCCACCAGACTCAGATGGGGAATAAATAGCAGTGTTAATGCCTATAACTTTTCCATTTAAATCAAATAATGGCCCTCCAGAGTTGCCCCTATTGATTGCAGCGTCAGTTTGAATAAACTCACTTGTGGTGCCAATACTAATGTCTCTGGACCTTGCGGATATAATTCCTGTGCTCACAGAACCACCTAAACCAAATGGATTACCTATTGCCATAACCGTATCACCAACTCTTGCTTTGTCGGAATTACCAAACGTTACAAAAGAAAAGTCTTTGTCAGCTTTGATCTTAAGCACAGCTAAGTCAGTTCTTGCGTCGTAACCCAAAACTTCTGTCTTGAAATAAGTATTATCATTCATAGTAACTGTGATATCTTGAGCATTTTTAATAACGTGATAATTGGTTACTATAGTTCCACTTTTATCTATAATAAATCCTGATCCAAGCAACACCACCTCTCTGTTGATATTAGGGTTTCTATCTGTAAAAAATTGATCAAAATGCTCAAAAAATTCTCTAAAATCATCAAAGAAATTGTTTCTTGGTGTAAAAGGGGGCTTAGTTCTATTGTTATTTTCTTGCTTAATTATTTGCTCACTTGAGATATTTACGACTGCAGGAATAAGTTCTTCCACTAAATCAGCAAGTCCTTGATTGCAATTACATACATGAGTGTTAGTGTCTTGGATATTTTTTGCACCCCAATCAAACATATCAGCATACGAAGAAAACGAAATCAGGAAATATGTAAATATAGATAAAACCTTACTTTTCATAGACTATTTCCATCCTTTATTTAAAATACTTAAGAAATTATTATTTGGTGAAAGTACAAATTTAGTATTGTTTTTAGCAAATGATTTACTGTAAGCTTTCATAGAACGATAAAAGTTAAAAAACTCTTCATCAGCTTTAAATGCACTATTATAAATTCTGGTTGCCTCAGCATAACCACGACCTCTTATTTCATAGGATTCTCTTACTGCACTAGCAATAATTTCCCTTTTTAGTTTATCAGCTTTTGATCTAATTTCCTGTCCTGCTTGTTCTCCTTCTGCTCTGATTTCTTTTGCTTCTTTTTCTCTTTCAGTTTGCATGCGTCGAAATATTGCAGAGCTATTTTCTTCTGGTAAATCTGCTCTCTTAATCCTAACGTCTATTATTTCTATACCAAATTTTCCAGCTTCAGAATAAACTCCACGTTGAATTAGCTGCATGACTTCTGATCTTTTTTCGTTTAATAAACTAATTAATGAAAACCTCCCTATATTTTCTCTTATATGAGCTTCCATGATTGGATATAGTCTTCTGACCAACCCTGATTCATTTTTCACAGTTTGGTAAAAAATGACAGGATCTGCTATTCTATATTTTGCATAAGCATCTACTATAACACGTTTTTGATCTGCAGTTATCACTTCTCTTGGAGTTTTATCAGGGCTTAAATCTAAAACTCTCTTATCAAGAAATTCTACATTATTTATAAGTGGTAACTTAAAATATAAGCCACTTTTTCTAATGTCTCGTACAACTTTACCCAGTTGTATAACTATTGCTTGCTTTGTTTCTTGCACAACAAATATTGAATTGGACAAAATGATCAATAAGGTAGCAAATATAGAAATAAAAGCAATTTTAATATTACTACGCATGATTATTTTCCCAAATTTATAAGAGGTAAATAAGAAAACATACCTTTCAAATCGTCAGTGACAACAACTTTATCTACTTTATTAAAGATATTTTCCATAGTTTCAAGATAAATACGGCTCTTAACAAGAGAAGGATTTTTTTTATATTCCTCATAAAGAGATAGAAAGCGATTTGCATTACCTTTTGCTTCATTTATTATTTCATTTTCATATGCTTCTGCATCTAGTTTTATCTTTATTGCCTCACCCTTTGCTCGAGGTACAATATCATTGCTGTAAGCATATGCCTCGTTTATAGTGCGCTCTTTATCTGCACGAGCACTTTGTACATCTCTAAATGAACTAATTACTTTTTCTGGTGGATCGATTTTTTTCATTTGGACAGACAAAATTTCTATGCCCATTTGATATCCGTCAAGAATTTGTTGCAATAAAATTCTAGTATCTCTGGAAATTTCAGCTCTACCTTGACCTTCAAGTGCAAAAGAAATTGTATTTTTGCCTATTATCTCTCTCATAGCACTCTCAGCGGCATTTTTAACACTGAAACCAGGTTTATAGTCTCGCACTTTGAATAAATAATCCTTAGCATCTCTAACACGCCATTGAACCTCAAAATTAACGTTGACTATATTCTCATCTCCAGTGAGCATCACACCTTCGCCGCGATCTGCATCTCGCCCATAAGAGCTACTTATTCCAATTTCTTCATGATTTACTTCCTTAACATTCACTTTAAAAACCTTGCCGATAGGATATGGGAGGTGATAACGCAAGCCAGGTGTTTCTGTGTTAGAATATTTACCAAATATAAGTTCTATGCCTTCTTCACTTGGATGGACGATATAGAAACCAGTACAGGCGTAAAATAACAAAATAATAAAAATAATGAGATAAGGTTTTTTGCTGCTATTTCTTGTTAAGTTGATAAAAGAGTACCTTATTTTAGATATAGCTTTACTTAAAATATCTTCATTATTAGAAGTTTTATTTTCTACAGTTTTTTTTCCAAGGTTCCAAGGATTATGCTCATCAAACATAGTGATTAATTCTATAACTAATACGCTAGTATTACTTCTTTAATAAGAAAATGCAAACATAAATTACTTTTATTTACGAATTAATCATCAGAATGAAAGATGTAGTCATACACTCTCTTTTCTCCATGTAATATAATTGATTCTGTGGACCTTTCTGGCCTTATTTTAATCCTTATTAATTATTCTTTAAATGGACTGCGTTTTCATACAGGCAAGAATAATGATTAGATAATAAAACTGTTATTAAAACTGCAATGATTGAGAAAAAGAATGCCTTTTATTATATAAAATACTGCATAAGTACTTTAGTCTGAAGAGCATTTAACCTAATTTTTTATGCTATAGAAAACATTTCAAGCAAAACTATTTAAAGGTGAATAAGTACTAACGGTCTAGTTAATACTAACTTAAGAATCGAAAGTGTACAATAAATATGCTTAATTAATAGTGAGGTTCAAAGTGTTACTTAGTCAAGAAATAAATTCAAATTCTATTGAAGTACAGAAACTTCAGCAAGTAGATAGTATTACACCTTCAGAGGATTTGTTACAACAAGTGCAATTATTAGAAAAAAGGATAAAGTTATTAGAAGTAACGAACAGAGTAATCCTTGGTTTATTTATAGGCACGTTAACGTCAACCGTGACAATAGGAGCTGGTTTTGCAATTGCAGCAGCTCCAATAGTTGCAGGCAGCATAGTAGGTGGAATACTTGCAATTTTAGCATTTGCAGCGCTTGGTGCAACTGTGTATAAATACAGGGTACAAATAGAAAATGGCTTCAGATATGCTACGGAAAAAACAATTGAAGGAGCAAAATATATTGGAGGAAGAATTAAAGATAGTGCTGTGCGTACTAAAGACTCAATAAAAGAAGCTGCGGATTCTGTAGAACAAGCAGCAAGGGAGGGAATTAGTTCTGCATTGAAAACAATGGGGTACAAGCTAGATAACTTGGGTGCGAGTATATCTAATTTAGATAGCATCCCCTATTCAATAGGGCTGCAAAATTCAATGGTTATTTTGAAAACCAAAGAAAAAACGAAAAGTTTCAATAGTATAAAAGAAATGTTTGTTAAGGAGGTTTTTGAAGATAAAGCTATTGATAGCTCTGTTTTAGTTAAAAAAATATTCTCTGAATTAAAGGGAGAAATATTGAAGAAAGCTTACTCTCTTAATGATCAACAAGGTTTCAAAGAAAAACAATTAATTAGTCAATTAGGGCAGCAAGCAGATTTTATTAGTAAATTAAACTCTAGAAAATTGCAAAATCTGTTGACTCAAGGTAACAATAATCTTTATGAAATTTTCTCTGAACACCATAATGAGATTAAGAGAATTGTTGAAAAGAACAAAATAAAGTTCAAACTTTTAGAAAGTCTTAATGGAATGGCAAGAGGGTGTGGTGAAAGTAGAAAAGATTCAACGCAGTCTAATTTATCAAGAAGCAATTTATTTAGTTCTGTAGAAACTGACGATACTGTTAGCAGTACAGCAGAATTATTAAATTCTAAAAAGAATAAAAAAGTGCTATTTTCTAATAGATCTTTAAAATGGTTATGGAATAAAGGAAATAAGGCACCAGAAGAAGCTGCTAACGCTAAGTATCAAATACTTTCTGAAGATGATACTCCTGTTTCAGCTAAAAAAGGTGCTGATAAGACTGTAACAGTTAATCACAACCTTTTTAGAAGCAACTCATCTAATAGCTTAAATGGTTCTTTTGTACTTGCTCCAATAGCTCTACCACAAGTATCAAAAGGGCCTTGTCTGAGCCCATTAAGTTCTGATAGTGTAGTGGATTCTGGTCCTTTCATGCTGGAGAAACAAAGTCTTTTTCCAGAAAATTTAGCTAAGGCTCGTGCAAGCTTAAAAAGTACAGGATTTTTGGATAAATTGGTGAGACAGCAGCCTTCTAATTCTACCCTAGTAGGGTGGGGAAGTGCAGGTGAAGGCTTCAAAAAAGATAAACCTGCTACAAAGTTTAATCAACCTAAAGCTGAAAAACTAGATGTAGAAGTGTTATATCTCTAAAAAAATACTGCTTTCTGCAAAGGATGTTACTTGGTGAGTAACATCCTTATTTCTCTTGATAAATTAATCTAAGTGAAGTATATTAACAATGCATTTATGTAAATTCTGATGAATAGTTTGGTTTTAGTTTATATAACTTTTTCAAGTGTGAAGGAGGCTGAAACTATTTCTAAAGAATTATTAAGCAAGAAATTAATTGTATGTGCAAATATATTTCCTAAAGTGAATTCTTTTTATTTATGGAAAGGTAAAATTAACAGTAGTCGTGAAGTAATAACAATTATGAAAAGCAGAGGAGATCAAGTTGAGAAAATTATAGAAAAAATAGAGGCAATGAATTCTTATGATCAGCCAGCTATTGTGATAATACCTATAGAAAAAGTGAATAAATCTTTTGCTAATTGGATTAATAGTATTATTGATGTGAGTAGTATTGGGGTGTAGCCAAGTGGTAAGGCAGCGGTTTTTGATACCGCCATTCGAAGGTTCGAATCCTTCCATCCCAGCCATATTAAGGATGGTATAAAATGATATCACTTCTCTATAAATTAAGTTTATTAAATTATATATTAGGCAGCTTAAAGGGTATAGTTGTAAAGCTATTTTTCCTTATAGTGTATCTTTATGTATCCAGCATTATGCTTATGTTTCTCAGCAATGGCTTTTGGTATGCTGTAGAATTTAGCCCTCCAAAAAATGCATTTTACTATCTGTTTCAATATTGTAAGTGGTATTATGGTAGCAGAGAAAATCTGAGTTATGGAGTTTCTTTTAGAATGTTAGTAGCACTTCTTGCTCCGCATTTTTTCTATAAGTTATTTTTAAATACAGGCTGGAAGTCTTTTTTAAAGGAGATGATGATACGAATGCTTAAATTTATAATTACAGGCAAAAGTGGTAGTAGAGTAAGTCATAGTAATAAACCAAGTGCTAATAATTATGGTTGTAGTAGCAAGAGCAGTTACAGTAATAACAGTCATTATAGTTGTAATGATGAACATCATTCTCAAGATATAAAACTGAAAGTAAATATGATAAAGCAGCTGTTGGTTAAAGATATAGAGGAAGCTATAGATAAAAGACTGTATGATATTTTTTTTAGCGAAAAAGGCAAATCTCGTTAAGTGCATATGGGAGCTTTATCTGATTTTAGTAAGGCCTTTCAAGAACAGTATTGGTTACATGAATAAAGTACCTAGAACTTGAAAGGGAAGAAAAATTGCTTATAAAGAAATAAAGATGAAGTTTTTGCATATTATGCCAAGACTAATTCACAAACAAAAGTTATTTTTCTTCGGTGAATCATTAAGGTTTGTCACGCATTTGAAAGTTGTACACTGGTAATTTTAAAAGGATGCTAGAATATATAAAGTAAAATTAGGTAGACAGAATTTTTACCTCTGCAATATTAACAACGATTATATGAATATATTTTTTGAATATAAATCTTATAATGTTTAAGAATCAAGAAGCCTTTCCTGTTTGTACAAATTTATTACCTTTCTTTATAAGGTCACTTATTTGACTTACTGATATATAAAAATTTGCATTAATACAAACCTACGTATACCTTTGGTGACGTACTCTATTTTCAAAGAAATTCTTATGTTTAACACCATTTAGTATTCTACCAAGCTCAGTAAGGGCTATCATATATAGCCTTCCAGGCCTAATTGCGTTAATCTTCTATTCAACATCTCTTAAGCTAAAGGTAAGCTTTATGAACTCATTTTCAAGTTCAACGACAGTGTGACATGCAGAATATAGTTTCTCTTGGAAAAGCTTGCAAGCACCATGCATATTTCCGTTGATTTAAATATATTTGAATAATGCCTCATATAGCATATTTACCTCAGTATCTGCTTGAGTGAAGAACCTAAAAATCTGAATCAGTAAATTTTTTTCACACTAGAAAATTTGGCTTTCTAATTTATTACATCATCAGTAAAAGAAACTTCTTCTGGTATTCAATGTATTCTTTGGTGCTGTAATCAAGTATCGTATACTCAAGAGCAATTGAAAGGTTTATATATTAGATCTACTCTAGTAATAACATAGAGTATCTAATTATTTTCTGAAGTAAATATTATATTAAGCGATATAAAAAATCAGTCAATTTAACTTTTGCAAAATTTGACGGCAGATATTTTATTAGTATATTGTAGCTTTAAGTGATTTATCAACAGAGATGCGAGTACTAGTATTTTTTATTTTGTTGTTGTTTTTAGTAAGCTGTCACACTATTTACAATCATGGAGTTCCAGACGTTAATATTGAATTGCATAGTAAGATAAAAGTAGGTGATGATAAAGAAAAAGTGATTCACACTTTAGGATCACCAACATTGATATCTAAATTCGACGAAAATGTTTGGTACTATATCTCATATAAAGTTAAACAGATTAATTTCTTAGGAAAGAGAAAATATAGCAGCAAATCTCTGCAAATTTCATTTGATTATGGTGACAAAGTTATAAGTGTAGAAGAAATCGACGTTTTAGAGAGGTCTTTGGTTGCTGTTGATTGTAAACTTGCTGACCTGTAAAGGTTCTCTGTAAAAATAAAATTTTACTGTGCTGTTGTAAAGAAAACTAAATGCTGTAATTGCAGCAAAAACACAGTGTAACAGCAGTAACAAAAATGTATTTCATTTCAAGAACAGCATTCCTTAACGCAGTAGAAAAACTAGATTAAATCAGAGTTAATTTGACGAATTGAAGTATAGATACAAGAAGACCCTAATATTATTTCTATATAAGAATAGAGTTGTTTAGTTATGGAGTTAAAAGAAAAGGTAATAAATTTGCACAAAGCGCTTTAATATTTTGTTTTATATACAACCTAAGTCTCTCAATAAGATTTAGCTCTGGTGGTAGGTATACAATCTTGACATTTTTAGGTAATTTTAATTTTTTTAATTTATATTAACTAGCATAATCCGTAACAAGAAAAGCTTTTTGTATTCTTAAATATTGTGACATTTGTTTAAAAATATATTCATATGATCGTTGTTAACCTTGTAAAGGTAAAAATTCTATCTACCTAAATTTTACTTTAAAGCCGTGTCCTAACATTCTTTTAAATTACCATGTATAACTTTCATAAGATACGAAAACTTCATTTTTTGTATAGTAAGTAATATTAGGGTCTTCTTGTATCTATACTTCAATTCGTCAAATTAACTCTGATTTAATCTAGTTTTTCTACTGCGTTAAGGAATGCTGTTCCTGAAATGCAACACATTTTTGTTACTGCTGTTAACACTGTATTTTTGCTGCAATTACAGCATTTAGTTTTTCTTTACAACATATGCACTGTTTTACACCACCTTTAGCGTTTCTTTTGCTGATTATACGACTTTTTCATCCAATAATTTGATTTTAGTATTATTTAAATCTTGCTATTTTACTTACTTCAGTAAGGCTTCTTTTTCGTCATTGCCTATAACGTTTCTTATACAGTGAGAATTAGTATTAAAACAAAGAGAAAACGCATATGTTAAAGTCTGGTTTACTATTATAGCTGATTTGAGCTTTACAATAGCTAATATCTTGCTAATACAAACTATTCAACTTTAGAAACGTAAAAAGTTACTGTCAGAAAATAGGTTAAGCATAAAGCTTAATATATTTTCTTTTTGCTAGATAAAATAAATATGCTACTACAAATAAGCATAAGCACTTATCTGTAGAAAATTTTATATAATTGCCAAAATGCGCAAAGGTACTATCAATGACTGATACTATGACTAAAGCAATGAAATTTGTTATATAGAACCAGAGCTTAGATTCCAATTTTTCAAAAATGATTCTGCTTGAGAAGAAAGACACTAAAATTGCAGTTTAAGAATACAACATAATACTGTGCACGTTATAAAGCAGTGCATATTATTAATTTATTTGAATTGTTGAGCAAAGCAAGACTAATATTCTAAGTAAATATTCACATAGTGAAAGAAAATTATTTAGCATATAGAACTTTCTCTTCTGTCACTTTACCAATACAGAATAGATTATACCTAAAAGGTCTTTGAAACTCTTCTAGTTTTGTGGTGCAATCTGTATTTTCTGTTTTTTCTACTGGCATTAGTGAAAAATCAATTTCTGCATTAAGATTTCCTGCAATTAGCGCTTTTACTAAAACAATAGTCAGGCCATCCTAATACTTTCTCTTAATTTCCGCCTAGTTAAAACACTTATATCAAGTCTCCAGGCATTTTCAATATTTTCTATAATCTTAGCTATTTCCATTGTATCCTTGACAGATCTCTTTAAGTTGTCATAGCTACTTTTTTTGGAGTATAAGCATTACATTAGTCAGCATCACTAGATGACTATATTTCTTCTTACGGCTATATGATTACGTATGGTAGTATTAATTACATATGCTGCCATATGATAAGTTAAGACAATAGTTTCGCTGCACAATCCTCGCAGAAACTTAGTTTCGATATTCATTATTAGAAGGGTGGAAGAAATTCCGTCGACATACCTGTACTATTAAACTATCCGATTACGCTGACTTCCATATTATGTCTTTTTAGATTTACTCAAATATAGGCAGATTTTCTTCTGGCAAGTGCTAAGGTCATTCTCTAGTATATGCTCTTCATCTTTAAAAAGATATAATTAAAAAATTAAATGCACTATTCAGATTTTTTATGTAACTATATTTACTATTTTATTTGGGACAACATATACAGCGCAAACTTTGCTTTGATTGATCTTATCAGATACAGAATTTATTGCTATTTGCTTTAATTCTTCTTGAGGCAAGTTAATTTCCACCTCAATTGTTGCATGCAATTTTCCATTAATTTGCACTGCCACAGTTACCATATCATCAATCAATAGTGACTTGTCAACCTTTGGCCAAGGTTGCAGATATAGCATACCTTCACCCCCTATTTCCTGCCATAAATTCTCAGCCAGATGTGGTATAAATGGTTCAACTACTCTAATTAATATACATATACCTTCGTCAATGAGAGATTTTCCACTTTCTACATCTATTTCAGCTATTAAATTTGTCGTCTCACGAAATTTTGCCACTGCACAATTTAACCTGCAGTTTTCTAAGTCATCTGTAAGTCCGTGTAAGAGTTTATGTATTTTTTTTCTATATTCTAGAAGTTTACCTGTAACGTTTTTATTTGATGTTGTTCTAGCATGTAACAACATGTGTTCTTTCTGGATCTCAGTATCAGCTACTCGGTTAACAAGGGATTGATTTGGGATGACAATGGGTTTGAATTGCATTACCATGCGCCATAATTTATTTACATAGCGAGAACAACCTTCTACGCCGTCATCAGACCATTCCATATCTTTCTCTGGAGGGGTATTAGATAATACAAACAAGCGAGCAGTATCAGCACCGTACTTCTCTATGATAAAATTTGGGTCAACTGTATTCTTTTTTGATTTACTCATTTTCTCAACTTTCCCGATTTGAATCTTAGCACCTTGTGCTATCAATTTTTTTGCTTCTTCAGGAAACAGCCATTTATCATTCTCGTCTTTGTAAGTTACATGGCAGACCATTCCTTGAGTGATTAAAGTAGAGAAAGGTTCCTTAATATCAAAATATCCACATTTGGTCAAAGCTCGACAAAAAAATCGTGAGTAAAGCAGATGCAAGATTGCATGCTCTACCCCACCTATATAATAATCAACAGGCATAAAACGATTACATGCATTCTCATTGATAGATTTATTTTCACTACAAAATGCAGCAAAATACCACGAAGATTCAAAAAAGGTGTCAAATGTATCAGTTTCACGCTCTGCTTGCTCTTTGCATTTTGGACAATTAACAAACTTCCAAGTTGGATGTTTATCCAGCGGATTACCTCCACTTGTAAAGTCTATATCTGTTGGTAGAGTTACAGGAAGATCTTCTTCTGGTGCTGGAACAGTACCACAATTTTTACAATATATAATAGGTATAGGACATCCCCAATAACGCTGTCTTGAAATTCCCCAATCATGCAAGCGATAATTTGTTGTTTTTTTACCTATTCCTTTTTTTTCAAGCTTTTTAACTATTACTTCTTTCGCTTCACTAACTGTTAGTCCGTTTAAGAATTCAGAATTAAACATTATCCCATTATTAGAAGTAGCTTGACATTGGAATCCAGTATTATGAGAACCATAATTACCCACTGAAATGGGACTAAAATGGGCTGAAAAAATGACCGGAATAATTGGCAAATCATATTCCTGTGCAAATTCAAAATCACGCTGATCATGTGCAGGGCATCCGAAAATTGCTCCTTCTCCATATTCCATCAATACAAAATTCGCTACGTAAAGAGGTAATTCCTTACCAAGAAAAGGATGTTTGACGTTCAATCCTGTGTAAATTCCTATTTTTTTATTATTTTTCTTCTGTGTTCTTATGCTACTGATAGTGTTCTGTATTTCTTTGCTCTTAAGATCTTGCACAATGGAATGCTCTGCCGCCACTGCGCAAAAAGAAGCTCCAAATAAAGTATGGGGGTAAGTTGTAAAAATCTTTAATTTCTTGTTCAGGCCAACTATTTCTAACTCTATAGTTACTCCTTCAGATTTTCCTATCCAGCGCTCTTGCATTATTTTAACCTTTTCTGGCCAATTCTTTAAGCCTTGTAAGCACTCAAGTAAATCTTTGGCAAAATCAGTAATCTTTAAAAACCATTGTGACAACTTACGCTTTTCAATAATTGCACCTGATCTCCACCCTCTTCCATCAATTACTTGTTCATTTGCAAGCACTGTCTGGTCTACTGGATCCCAATTAACCCAAGACTCTTTTCGATAGACAAGTCCTTGCTTTAAAAAATCTAGGAAAAATTTCTGTTCATGTTTGTAATAGTCAGGTTCGCATGTAGAGAGTTCACGTTCCCAATTATAAGAAAGACCTATAGATCTCAATTGTTTACGCATGTTATCTATATTCTCTTTTGTCCACACTGCAGGGTTAATATTATTATCTCTTGCTGCATTTTCAGCTGGTAATCCAAATGCGTCCCAACCAATTGGGTGTAAAACCTCAAATCCATGAGCTCTCTTGTAACGCGCTATCACATCTCCTATTACGTAGTTGCGCAGATGTCCCATATGAATTTTACCAGATGGATATGGAAACATTTCCAACACGTAACATTTCCCTTGTTTATTATTTTTGCTAACAGAAAAATCCCACCTGTCTTGATAAAATTTTTCTACGTTTTTAAAGTTGTATTTCATACAAATCCAAACCTAATTATAGTTCATATACATCAAAGGATCTACTACCTGGCCATTATGGCGTATTGTAAAGCACATCTGTAAGTCTTTATCTTGTGCACTTGACTTACCTGCAGACCCAATCACTTGACCTTGCTTTACTTTATCACCAATTTTAATTTGTATATTCTTTAAGTAGGAGTATGCAGTTGTGTAATTATCTTTGTGTTCCACTATAATTAAATTTCCATATCGTCTCAGTCCTTTGCCTACGTATATCACTTCGCCAGGGGCAGATGCAACCACATTTGTTCCACCTTGAGCAGCGATTTTCACTCCATCTTTGCACTCTTCATCAGAAGAGGCAGCTGAAATGATAGTACCTTTTACTGGCATTACAAATTTATAACTTGCCTTGTTAATCGCTATATCTTGCGGGTTGTTGTTATATGCTTCACTTATGGCAACTTTTCTACTTTCTTTTTGCATTGAAAAATCGATATCTTCTCTAATTAAATGGTATTCTCTTGTACGTTCTAGGTGTCTCTTTCCATAAAATTCCTCACCTTTAAGTAACACAAGTACAGGTTTTTGTATGCCACAGCTTACTAGTATTGCTGATAACACAAAGAACGAGGCTATATGCCACATAGATTTATTTAGATAGCTCAGACTATATTAAATAGCATACTTTTTGGGTAATGAAATTTTTTTTTATTCACTGATTTTGGGCTAAATTTTCATAAATTGGGCTACAAAGTAAGCTTGGTGCTTTTTTGTAGATAAAACACAAATAATGCTGCTTGAGCTTTTTCTTACCTGTTTTAATTCACTTTTTAAGAAAATCACTTTGTTTTGGGTATTGCTAATCACTAAACGATCTATTGCCCTTATACGAACAAAGAAATTTTTAATATCTTTCTATTAATGTTCATAGATCAAGGGTAAATATTTAATTTCAGCTATAACAAAGAGGCTATACATTAAATTGATAGATAATGATGTGAAAAAGGAAGACTTGCTGAAATAAGTAAAATAACAAGGTTTAAATGGTGTTAAAATCAAGATTATTGAATGAAAGAGTCGTGAAACTAGCAAGAAAAATGCCTGAAGAAAGTGCTTACTAATACGAATTACTCCAGCTTTCAAAACGTGAAATCACCGTCAAAAAACAGATTAGGCATAAAGCTTAGTGCCCTATATTGATGTGTAGGAAAGTTTAAGAGCTAAGTCTCTGACATGTATTAATAAATAAGCACTTTCTTACAGAAAACTTATATAATAGCCAAAGTACTTAACGGTACTATCAATTACTGATGCTGTGACAAAAGTAATGAAATTTGTTATATGGAACTGGAGCTTGGATTTTAATTTTTCAAAAATGATTACACATGAGAAAATTGGCACTAAAATTGCAGTGTATGAAGTCAATATTATCAAGCTTAAATCTTATCATTTAAAGACATAATATAACACTGTGTGCGTTATTAGACTATATAGCTTTTCTCCTTTATCATAAAATTTAACTATTAAATTTGTAACTAAAAGCAGCTTCTGTAACTAAGGCAGCGCACGTTATTAATTTATTAAAATAATTGAATAAAGCAAGTCTAATAGATAAAAGAATTGGTAAAATAAACATAATTACCTACCTAGATTTAGCTAATTATAGTACGCAATCCTATTAAAAGACTTTAAGTTATATGTAAAATGGAACGTTTCACGTGATAAAGGTCTATAATAATTATAACCCATACAGATTAAAGATAACTTAATCCTTTATTACTCATAATTAAGTGAGGGTAGAGTTTGTCAAGTAATTTTTTAATCGTGTTTTCTCCCTCTTTTTAAATCACACTGCTAGTGTAGTTATACACTAAGTACTAGGTAATTAAAGGATAATTTAGAAGAACTCAATAATAATTAGCTACTTTTAATATCATTTAGCAAATTTCTTATTTTTTTTTTACTTTACTAAAGAATCCTTCAGATTGCTGATGTATACTTGCATTTTCCTCTTCTTCAAGTGCTTTTAATAGCTCAATTTGCTTTTTAGTTAAATTATTCGGATTTAAAGTCTCAACTATTACTTGTACATACAAATCACCACGAGTATGTGAGTTCATATAAGGCATACCCTTTTCCTTACAGCGTAGTTTAGTACTAGTCTGAGTACCTTCTGGAACTTTTACTTTTATTTTAGTTCCATCAATAGACTGAACATCAATTTCACCACCAAGTACTGCTAGTGTCATTTTTATAGGAACTTTACAATGTAAATCTGCTTTATTTCTGGTAAAGATTTTATGTGGAGTAATTTTAACATATACATATAAATCTCCGTTTTTTCCATCTCTTACTCCAGCTTCTCCTTTACCGCTTACCCTTACCTTAGCACCTTCCTCTATGCCCTTTGGAATTGAAACTGATATATTTACTCCATCTCTTCTACGTCCACTTCCACCGCATTTCTTACATTTATTCTGTACTATTTCTCCTTCTCCATAACATGTAGTACATGTTCTTTCAATTGTAAAAAAGCCTTGCTGTGTTCTAATTCTACCACTTCCTTGGCATGTATGGCACTGAACTGGTTTAATTGCCCCTTCACTACCCGTACCTTGACACGTGTCACATTTTACGTTCGTGACGTAATGTATAGGTGCTTGTATTCCTTTAAATGCATCTTCTAAGGTAATTTCAAGATCATAGCGCAAATCTGCTCCAGGTGCTCCTGTTGTGCTTCTTTTTGCTTTTGATTTACTTGAGCTACCAAATCCTCCACCAAAAAAATCATTGAATATGTCACTAAAATCTCCTGCAGAGCCAAAACTTTGGCTGAAGTCAAATCCACTGGAAGCACCTTCGCGACCATAACGATCATAGCCTGCTCTTTTCTCAGAATCAGACAGGACTTCATATGCAGCTGTTATTTCTTTGAATTTTTCCTCTGCTTCTTTATTGCCAGGATTCCTATCTGGATGATACTTTAACGCTAATTTCTTATATGCTTTTTTTATTTCATCAATACTAGCATTTCTACCTACTCCCAGCAGCTCATAGTAGTCTTTTTTACTCATATGTAACAGTTCAGTATTTAACTTTTAAAGATAGGTATTGTATACATCAATTTCAAGTGTGGCCTCTATTTCCTATGTAGACAAGAACATAATGTGCTAATAATGCCAAAGCTTGTCAAAGCTGATGGGGTGTGGGTACAGCATAATATTAATATGATAACAAATAAAAATACGGTATTATGCATAATATAGCCAAAATTTTGTTTATAAAAAAAGAAGATATTGGGTAATTCACTTAACAAGGCTAACGCATTTTAGCTTGTAGCTAAGTTCTTTGGGTACTCTTATATTACTTGCATCTATAATATTTGCTACATTTTCTAATGTGCCTATACCTCTAGCTTTAAAGTAAAACAATTTTAGAGAACGCAGATAATATTAATATCATTGTTAGCGAGTCAAATAAGTAAAATTGCAGAATTGTTTAATTGTGTAGTAAGGAAGTAATAAATTGTATAAAGCACTCTTAAGCAAAGTAACTGTATTATAGCCTTTATTATGCAAAATCCTCTGTTAAATTTTTTAATTTACACCAACTAGTGCCATTCCATGCCAAGAAAGGCTTCTCATATTCTTAAGTATTAGAACATTTATTCAAGAAATATATTCATACAGTCAGTGTTGATATTTAGTGCAAATAAGCTAGAACTCTCTCCATTTCTAGCATCTACTGCACTGTAACGCCATTTTAAAAATCACTCGTGCTCAACTTTCAAATGTGTGACAAACTGCAATTCATCAAAGATGAATAACTCTTGTACGGGATATTTACTAATAGTCTCATTAAGTTTTTTAAAACTCTTCCTGTCTATCTTTATCTTGTTCATTATGGATTGGTCTTGACGTAATATGTGAAACTTCATTTTTGAGGTATATTATAGACTTGCTGACATTCAAGCCAAATTTTCCTAGATTCTTATTCTCATTTCTCTAATGTTAATATTAGAATTTTCTTATATCCATACTTCAACTTATTTAAATTGGCTCTGATTTAATCTAGTTCTTCTATGGCGTTGAAACTGTGCTTTTTGCTGATTATAGCAGCTAGTTTTTTTTGTAACATATGCGTTACTTCATACTTTTTTAGCATTTCTTTTGCTGATTTCGCGAGACTTTTTTTATTTAAAAATTTTGATTCTAGTGATTTCTTTATTTTTTTTTAATTACTGCTTTGCAAGCTTCTCTAGTATTTGTCTCTTGAAAGAGAGTGTGTAGCGTCTCAATGGACTTTATGATATGCTCAGGGGGAGGTGCAGTAATAGTGATTTTTTTACCATTTGGTAGTTTTAAAGATAAAGAATATGAGTGAAGGTGGATTTTACTTGCTATGCCATCGACAAAAGCTTTTTTGCCACCATATTTGCCGTCACCAAGAACAGGACAGTTTATATAAGCTAAATGTGCACGCAACTGATGTGTTCTGCCAGTGATTGGTTGTAATTTTAAATAAGCAACAGATCTAGTTTCATTCCAGCGTTTAGCACTAGAATCTGACTTTTTGATTGAGAATGTTGTGTAATGCGCTTGTTTACAATCAATTTTGCCAGGTCTCAATGTCATGGCGCTGAGATGACAAAAAAAGGTACTTGGATAACAAAAGGGAGCACTGAAATCACAGGAAGAAAGGCCGCTTAAGTGATGCACTTTTGGTAAACTTGAATTACAATGTTCGTATAACTGTGCATTAGCTACTTGAATGATAGGACGTTGCATGAAAGGTTTATTAAATTTGAATTTTGCTATAATCGAGAAACGTGTAGTAGCATTCTTGGATGAATTTTCGTCAATGACCACTTTTTCTTGACCTGAAACATATTTCTTCACCAATGGATAGTCTATTACTCCTCTATTCTTGCTTGGTATGCCAGAGGTTAATGCTAAGTAAGTTTTTTTTACTCTCCTTCCTTTAAATTCCTCTATAAGATATCTGGCAACATTAACATTGCGTGCGAATATTATTACTCCGCTTGTGTCTTTATCTAGTCTATGGACAATTTTAAATATTTTCCCCTCTCTAATTTGATCAAGCAAGTCACTAATACTAATCTTTACTTTTATTCCACCTTGAACAATTACTCCTGCAGGTTTGTTAATGGCTAATATATATTCGTCCTCGTATAATATGTTACTTCTTAATAGCTCTATCAATTTTTCATTATATTTGAAATCAGAATTAGTATTTTTAATACAATCTAAGTATTTTATCATTATAATTTGTCCGTAATTTACTCTGTCATTAGACTGGGCTTTGCAGTCATTAACTTTGATTAATCCTCTCCTTAAAGACCTCTCAATTGTAGATTGCTTTAAATTGGGAAAGATCCTTCTAATGTATCTGTCTAGCCTAACATTGTTATCTTCTACTGATATGGTTTTTATATTTTCCATCTACTTTATCTGAATAAATACCAGTGTCAGTTATTTGTATGGCATAGATTAAAGTGTAGCACAAAATATACTCTGCAAAATCGTTTATTATACCAATTTTCACTGTTTAAATGGCATTAGAATCAAAATTTTTAAATAAAAAAAATCTCGCGAAATCAGCAAAAGAAATGCTAAAAAAGTGTGAAGCAACGCATATGTTACAAAAAAACTAGCTGCTATAATCAGCAAAAAGCACAGTTTCAACGCTATAGAAGAACTAGATTAAATCAGAGCCAATTTAAATAAGTTGAAGTATGGATATAAGAAAATTCTAATATTAACATTAGAGAAATGAAAATAAGAATCTAGGAAAATTTGGCTTGAATGTCAGCAAGTCTATAATATACCTCAAAAATGAAGTTTTACATATTACATCAAGACCAATTCATAATGAACAAGATAAAGATAGACAGGAAGATTTTAAAAAACTTAATGAGACTATTAGTAAATATTTCGTACAAGAGTTATTCATCTTTGATGAATTGCAGTTTGTCACACATTTGAAAGTTGAGCACGAGTGATTTTAAAATGGCGTTACAGTGCAGTAGATGCTGGAAATGGAGAGAGTTCTAGCTTATTTGCACTAAATATCAACACTGATTGTATGAATATATTTCTTGATAAATGTTCTAATACTTAAGAATATGAGAAGCCTTTCTTGGCATGGATTGGCACTAGTTGGTGTAAATTAAAAAATTTAACAAGAAGATTTTGCATAATAAAGGTTATAATACAGTTACTTTGCTTAAGAGTGCTTTGTACAACTTATTACCTCCTTATTACATAATTAAACAATTCTGCAATTTTACTTATTTGACTCGCTAACAATGAGAATTGGTATCAGCAAATGTGATTTATAGTATTGGTTGATAATGTGGACATATAAAAGACGTGAGGTACGCACAGTGCAAAAAATTAAACATAAGGCGTTAGATACATTAAGTTTTTTTATTGTTCAATCTGTACAGGGAAGATAAATAATTAAGCTTCAGTGTTATGAGCTAGCAAGGTTTGTAAGGGAATTATTTTTATCTTTAATTTACAAATAACGTCTAGTAGACTTATAAACGTCAGTATATAGCTCATTAATGTTTGGCTCTTCACTGTTTTTAGAAAAATCTTCTGACTTTTTCACTAAATCTCGTACTTCCTTGTCAATTGCTTTACATTCTTCCTCTGAAGCGATTTTATTATCTATTATGCACTTCTTTAAAGTGCTTATAGGATCATGATTTTGCTTCATGTCTTCAACTTCTTCTTTCGAACGATAAGTAGCAGGGTCTGACATCGAATGGCCGCGATATCGATATGTCTTCATTTCAAGTAAAATAGGTCCTTTTCCGCTACGTGCGTGCTCAGCTGCTTCACTTGTGGCCACATAAACAGGGAAGAAATTCATTCCATCAACTTGCTTTCCAAGAATACCAAAGCTTTCCCCTCTTTTATATAGCTCAGTTACTAAAGTTGATCTTTGTACGGAGGTTCCCATCGCATACTTGTTATTTTCTATGATATAAACCACAGGTAACTTCCACAAGGAAGCCATATTAAATGACTCATATACTTGCCCTTGACTTGCTGCACCGTCACCAAAATACGTGAACACTACGTTATCTTTTTTCTTATATCTATTAGCAAATGCTATTCCCGTGCCAATTGGAACTTGTGCACCAACTATTCCATGTCCACCAAAGAATTGCTTTTCGACATCAAATATATGCATTGAGCCACCTTTACCTTTTGAGCACCCCGTTTCTTTGCCAGTCAGCTCTGCCATCACAATCTCTGGATTGGAATTACATGCAAGCATTAAACCATGGTCCCTATAACTTGTGACGAAAGCATCACCAGGTCTTGATGCAGCATAAGTCCCAACTGCAACTGCCTCCTGTCCTATTGATAGATGACAAAATCCACCTATTAGTCCTATTCCATATAATTGCCCTGCCTTTTCCTCAAATCTGCGTATAAGCAACATTTTCCTGTAAAATTCAATCATACGCTCTTTAGTGAAATTTTCTGCTTTCATCTTGTTTTTTTTTTATTAAACTAAAATAATATCAGAAATTTTAACATCTTGTAACAATATCTACATGGATTATTACCGCTGGTTCAAGGCTTTTCATATTATTTTCATCATTGTATGGATGGCAGGTATGCTTTATTTACCTAGGCTATACGTTTACCACGTAACTGTAAAGCCAAGATCGGAAAGTGATAGCTTACTTCAAACAATGGAAAGGAGGCTTTTAAGGTATATTATAAATCCTGCAATGCTTTTGTCGCTCAGCTTTGGAGTTATATTAATGATTATTAAGGAAACATATCGCGAAGGGTGGTTTCATATAAAAGCACTGGCATTATTCTTTATGTTTAGTATTCATAAGCTACTTGCAATGCACAGGAAGAAGTTTGTAATGGGTTCAAATAAGAAAACTCACATTTATTTTCGCGTTTTAAATGAGGCGGTCACGGTATTGATAATAATCATAGTTATTATGGTTGTTATGAAACCTTTTTAGTAGATACTGTTTTTATAAAATATGTTTATCAAGAAAAAGCAAGAAATGATAAAAGAAAAGTTAATATACTACTTTAGTCAGAACAAGTGTGAAGGCAATGCAAAAATGAAAAATTTGCTTGGAGGAAAGGGAGCAAATTTAGCAGAAATGTGCAACATTGGCATTCCAGTTCCACCTGGCTTTACAATCTCTACTTCTGCTTATAAAAATTATTACCAAGGTAATGGACTACCTGCTAACTTATGTAGCACAATTAAAGAATATATGACAATGCTTGAAAATGATACAGGTTGTAAATTCGGAGATTTAAATAATCCTTTGTTGATTTCAATCCGTTCTGGTAGTGTTAGTTCAATGCCTGGTATGCTCGATACAATTTTAAATGTTGGCTTAAATGATACAACTGTCATTGGTCTTGCAAGAAGAAGTGGAGAACGTTTTGCTTACGATAGCTACTGCCGTTTTATTATGATGTATTCCAATATTGTATTACAACTCGACCACCATTTGTTCCAAAGCGTTATTGATAAAGAACAACAAAAAAATGGAGCAAAAAGTTTAGCTGATCTTAATGTTGATGTTTTAAAGAAGATTGTTCTCTCTTTCAAAAATATAGTGCATAAAAAAGCAGAGAAATATTTTCCGCAGAACGTTGAAGAGCAGTTGCTAAGCTCAGTAAATGCGGTATTTGCTTCTTGGCAAAATGATAGAGCTGTTTCCTATAGAAAAATTCATAATATCCCTGAAGATCTTGGAACTGCAGTTAATGTACAAGCAATGGTTTTTGGTAATCTGAATAATAATTCAGCAACTGGCGTGATATTTACACGCAATCCTTCAACTGGGGAAAAAAAATGTTTTGGCGAATTTTTGGTCAATGCTCAAGGTGAAGATGTGGTTTCTGGCTCTTATACTCCTATACCGATTAATGGAGAACAAGAAAACACTATGGAAAAGCTGATGTCAAACGTTTATCAAGAATTATGTGAGATATGTAAAAAACTTGAGACGCACCATAAAGACATGCAAGATATTGAATTTACTGTACAGAATGGCAAGTTATGGATTTTACAAACTAGGTCTGGTAAGCGTACAGCTGAAGCTACTATTCACATAATAGTTGATATGGTGAAAGAAGGAACGATTACAAAAGAGGAGGGAATACTAAAAATTGATCCAAAAATTTTTGATAATTTATTGCATCCAGTTCTTGAAGCTAAAGGCGATCAAAAAGTAATAGGTAAGGGACTGCCAGCTTCTCCAGGCGTTGCTTCAGGATATGTAGCTTTCAGTGCAAATGATGCAGAAAAAACTGCAGAACAGGGCAAAAAAGTAATTTTAGTAAGATCAGAAACGAGCCCAGAAGATATCAATGGAATAAATGCTGCAAGTGGTATGATAACAGCACGAGGAGGGATGACTTCACATGCTGCAGTTATAACTCGCGGGATGGGTAAGCCATGCATTTGTAGTGTAAGTGGACTTTATATCGATAAAAACGGAAGTTTCTTTTCTGTAGGAGATACAATAGTAGATAAAGGTGATCCGATAACCATCAATGGAGGAACAGGTGAGATTATGCTTGGCATCCTTCCTACAATTTTACCTGAGTTATCGCAAGAATTTAAGACGATAATTAACTGGATAGATGAAACTAAAACAATTAAAGTAAGAGCAAATGCTGATACTCCAAAAGATGCAAAAATTGCTAAAGAATTCGGTGCTGAAGGTATAGGTTTATGCCGTACAGAGCATATGTTTTTTGCTAATGACAGGATTGAGTTTATTCGAAGATTGATAATAGCTGATGACAAAGCTGAAAGAGCAAGTGCATTAAGCAAGTTAGAGGAGATGCAAAAGTCTGATTTCAAAGAGATATTTTCCATCATGCTAGGTATGAAGGTTACTATACGTTTACTTGATCCGCCTCTACATGAATTTCTACCTAGTAATCAATCGACTATAGAAAAAATGGCTAAATCACTAAATAAGTCAGTTGAATCAGTAAAAAATAAAATAGCACAGTTATCAGAAAAAAACCCAATGCTTGGCCACCGAGGCTGCAGGCTGGCTATTTCTTATCCTGAAATATATAGTATGCAAGCTAGGGCAATATTCAGTGGCGTAGATGAGTTAAAGAAGGAAAAAAAGGTAGAAATTAAGCCAGAAATTATGATTCCTTTTATCATGAATGAGAAAGAGTTTATTTTAATATGTAAGTTGTTAAAGAAAGAGGCCGAAAATTTCGATGTGAACTATTCAATTGGAACGATGATAGAGCTACCGCGTGCAGCAATGATTGCTGGTAATTTAGCAAAACACGCAGAGTTTTTTAGTTTTGGCACTAATGATTTAACGCAAACAACTATGGGGCTCTCAAGGGATGATTCAGTCAATTTTCTCAATTCTTATAAAGGAAACAATATATTTGAAAACGATCCGTTTGAAGTACTAGATATTGAAGGGGTAGGGGAGTTAATTAAAATAGCTATCGAAAAAGGCAAAAAAACCAGAAAAGAACTTAAACTTGGCATATGTGGAGAGCACGGAGCAGATCCAGAATCAATAGAGTTTTTCATTAAGTTAGGGGTGGATTATATCTCATGTTCACCTTATAGAATACCAATTGCAAAGCTAGTAGCAGCGCAGAGATCTAAGTGTGCTAAGCAAAGCAGAAAACAGTAACAAGTGGTACTTTCCAGCATATATCTAAAATAATTTTCTCTCTTAGGTGTTTTCTAAGCTACTTTAATAAGAAATTAGATTTTAAAGTAAAATATTTAATAAATTTATTGAATAATAGGTCTGTATAAGAACTTGACTTATATACTTTGTGCTCCTAGAATTTTTATTTTCAATTCTACTTATTATGTCAATAACGATATTAAGCGTGTTCCAAATAGTATTGGTTGTTATGTTAGTAATTTTGGTACTCTTGCGGCCACCAGGAAGTAGCTCACTAAGTGGCTTTAGTAGTTCGCAGCAAGGACTTAATTCGATAATGCCGATAAAGGCTTCTGCAGATCCGCTTAGCGGAATAACAGCCATAGTTGTTGGGTTGTTTATTATGAACACATTACTATTGTCAGGGTTATGTTCAAAAGATGTACATAAAAAATCGATAGCAGAGAAAATTATATTGGAAAAACAACAAAAAAATGAATCTACTTCTGTTCCCTTTGAAAATTAATGAAAGACGCTAAATTTATTTTTGTAACAGGTGGAGTTGTTTCATCACTCGGTAAAGGTTTGGTTGCTTCCAGTATAGGTGCACTTCTTCAATCTCACAACTTTAAAGTTCGCATCAGAAAACTTGATCCATATCTAAATATTGATCCTGGAATGATGAGCCCAACCCAGCATGGAGAAGTATTTGTTACTGAAGACGGTGCTGAAACTGATTTGGATCTTGGGCACTATGAGCGTTTTACTGGAATTAGAGCAACTAAAGATGACAACATAACAACTGGTAAGATATATTATGAATTATTGAAAAAAGAAAGGTGTGGGGATTATCTTGGCAAAACTGTGCAAGTCATTCCTCATGTAACGGATCTGATCAAGTCATTTATTTTTAATGGTACAGAAGGCTTAGATTTTGTAATATGTGAAATTGGTGGGACTGTAGGTGATATTGAAAGCCAACCTTTTTTAGAAGCCATACGTCAAATTGACTATAAGCTAGGAAAACAAAGAGTTATTCTTGTTCACTTAACTTTAGTACCATATCTTGCTGCAGCACAAGAACTAAAGACAAAGCCAACACAGCATTCAGTCCGAGAGCTAAATTTTGCAGGGCTGCAACCAGATATTATATTATGCCGTAGTGAAAAAGAAATTTCTTGTAATCAGAGAGGGAAAATAGCCAACCTTTGTAATGTTTCTTTATCTAATGTAATACCAGCTCCTGATGTAAGCCATATATATGAACTGCCTGTATTATATAGTCAATATGGACTTGGTACACAAATTTTGGAACATTTTTATTTAACTAAACCAAAACCAAATCTGACTGAGTGGAATCAAATAGTGCATTCTATGATGCATCCAATACAGGAAGTTACTGTGTCTATAGTGGGAAAATATACTGAATTTCCTGATACATATAAGTCACTAATTGAGGCATTAAGTCATGGTGCAATTAGTAATGGAGTGGGAGTGAAGATAAATTGGGTTAATTCAAGAGAGGAGAGCGAAAGTTCTGTAAATAAAGAGCTTATAGAGGATAAATTAAAAAATTCTCATGCAGTTCTTGTTCCAGGTGGTTTTGGTGATAATGGAATAGAAGGTAAAATGTTAGCGATAAATTACGCTCGCATAAATAATATCCCGTTTTTTGGAATATGCCTTGGTATGCAGCTTGCAGTTATTGAATTTGCTCGCAATGTTATTAAGTTTGAAGATGTACACTCTGAAGAGTTTTATACTTGTAGACACCCAATCGTTAAGCTAGTTGGTAATAAAAATGCTAATCTTGGTGGAATTATGAGACTTGGGGCATACAAATGTAATATAAGACCAAACTCCAAAATGGCAGGTGCATATAGCAGTGCTATTGTTTCGGAAAGACACAGACATAGATACATAATTAATTTAGATTATAAAGATGATTTAGAAAAAAATGGACTAATATGTAGTAGCATGTCAGAAGATGAAACATGTATAGAAGCAGTAGAGTTAGAAAATCACCCATGGTTTATCGGTGTTCAATTTCATCCAGAATTCCAATCGAAGCCGTTTTCTCCTCATCCTCTTTTTATATCCTTTGTTAAGGCAGCGGTTAATAGAATTTAAGAAGAGGATAAACAAAGAAAAGTGTTTAAATGCCAATATATGAAGCTTGCCATAGAGCAAGCTGAGCTTGCCAAAAAAAAGTATGAAGTTCCTATAGGAGCTGTGATAGTTAATGGAGATGACATTATTTCCTTTGCACATAATATGTCCAGTGATCCAACTGCACATGCAGAGATATTAGTGATCAGGCAAGCATGTAAATTACTTTCGACACCAGTACTTTGTGATGCTGACATGTACGTAACATTAGAACCATGTCCGATGTGTGCTCAAGCTGTCTCCTTTGCAAAAATTAAGAGGTTGTATTTTGGAGCTTATAATTCAAAAGGTGGAGGAATTGAAAATGGTGCTAAAATATTTCAATTTTGCAGCTACGTACCTGAAATTTATGGTGGAATATTAGAGACAGAGTGCTCTTTTTTGTTAAAAGATTTTTTTGAGAAACTGAGAGGCCCTAACAATTGTCATTAGATTCTTATATAACCATGCACATAGTAGTATTTTACCCGCTTATTAGTAAGTTACATAAGTGATGTTATAAAGTTGTTTAACTGCCACAGAGTGGAAAGGAGGAGAGGTAATAAATTTACATAAGCGCTCTCAAGCAAAGTGATTATGTTACTGATTTTATTGATCTTCGGTAAGTTTTGACTTATGTCAACTAATACATAATCTATGTAAGCTTCACTTAACGTATGTAATTTATATAGAATTTTTACCAATCAAAATTTTTATCTTGTGATTTTATTTGTAGTATTGCTATCAGACTGATTAATAAGCAGAAAATTATATAAAGTCCAGCAACAAAATTTATTCGAGGGAACGTTATGGTAAACCAAGTGCATATCATTGGGGTAAATCCACCATGCAAGGCAAAAGAGATATTGCGTGATAAACTCACTCCACTAAACCTAACGTTGGTAGGGAAGAGTTCAGATGCAACTATTCCTATGGGATTGATACCCCTTTCTATTATAGAGAGGGCCATTACACTCAACATAATTATAAGGTAACTTTTATAGTAATATGCAATAGATAACATAGGACAACATAGTATCATCGTAATTACTATAAATAAAATTGCAGTGCGCTCTTTTCCTACTCTATCCACTAACATTCCTAGTGCTATTGAAGATATTGGTATTAATACACTGGTTATAATCAATACAATTTCGTTAACATATGTTGTTACATAAGTCTCAACTGGTACTATTTCTTTTGCAATTGTTCGAAGAAATATAGTAAATCCAACAGCAACATTAACAGGTACAGATATTAAAACGGCAAGTATCATGGCTCTCTTATAGCGCTTTATAAGCTCTATTATTGGTAAATTAGGCAAATTTCTTTGTTCTCTATTTTTTTTATATGCTGGGGTTTCTCCTAATGTGTATATACTATATGCACTCATTAATCCCAAAATTGCTGAAAAAGTAAACGGCATTCTCCAGCCCCAGGCGTTAAAATCAGTAGTTTTTTTGCATATAATCACTATCACGACAGAAAGCAGGACAGCAATGGAGCGACCAAAACTTATTATTCCAAAAAACATTCCTAGTTTTTTTTTGTTGGATAAATGCTCTATGAGATAAACAGAACTGCCTCCTTGTTCAGCGCCTAGCGCAATCCCTTGTGTTACATGGATTGCAAGAAGTAATATAGTAGAGGTTATACCTATTCGATTATAACCTGGAATAAACGCGACAAGACTAGATGAGATCGATATTAGCAAGATAGCAATCGTTAGTGCCATCCTTCTTCCATGCCTATCACCAATGTGACCAAATGCAGATGCACCAAGTGGCCTGACCATAGCACCCAGCCCTGCAATTCCAAATAATTGCAGTATATTGTAGTAGACGTCTTTTGCAGAACAAAACTCTCTACTGATTATATTGACCAAATCAATAAAGAGCATGTGATCATACCATATTGCAATTCTACAGAGTATTGTTGATATCAACGCTCTTGTTTGCTGATTGCACACTAAATTTAACTTGTAAATATTTGCTTACTTCATTGTGACTGCTTTTTGGGGTTTAGTAAAGCTACAACCTGATATGGATTTGACTTTTAAGTTTAGTGATAAAGCTACTATGAATATAGCCTAAAGCAGTATCTTGTTGCTATAAATGTAAAAGATGATTGGTTACAGGTGAAACTCACTAGAAAGACAACTCTTTTAATGTCACTCCAGTACTTCTTCCTTCGCGTAGCGCGCTGAGAGCACAATTTGTCATATTGCAATTCTCACATTTAAGGTGTCTCTAGATCCACGCTCATAATATGATTCTCACTATTATATAGAACAAATAAATGATATTATAGAGTTGTTTTATTGCGTAGTGAGAATAAAGAGAAGTTGTAAATTTACACACAGACTTTGCTACGCAAAATGTTCTGTTTATATACAGCAAAAGTCTCTTGGTATGATTGAACTCAATGGCTTCTTGTATTTTAAAAATTGCACATTTATTCAAGAGATACGTTCATACAATTAGTGTTAATACACGGTATAAAAGAGATAAAATTTTTGTCTATCTAATTTTACTTGTGTTTTAATGCCATTTTAAACCACCCTTATCCAACTTTCGAATGCGTACCAACCGCGATTCGTCAAAGGCTTCTTTTTTTTCATTATTGTCTATCTGTTTCTTGCACAGTGGAAATTGGTCTGGTGTAATCCAGATATGTGCTTGACACTTAGATTCAGGAAATTTAGTTATACATAGGGAAACCGCTTATGTTAGGCTATTGATTTGAAATTAAGGAATACTTTAAGTGATCATGTTAGAAAAAAAATACAGCTTCAAAGAAGTTGAAAATAAGTATAATATGTTATGGGAAGGTAGAGGGATTTATAAATGGAATGGTAAAAAGGAGAATACTTTTACTATAGATACACCTCCGCCAACGATATCAGGTAAATTGCATATTGGTCACATATTCAGCTATTGTCACACAGACTTTATTGCAAGATTTCAACGCATGCTTGGAAAAGATGTCTTTTATCCAATTGGATTTGATAACAATGGCCTTCCTACTGAAAGATTGGTAGAACAAACTTATAAAACCCGTGCAAGAGAAGTTGGCAGAGAAAAATTTATAGAGATGTGCTATAACGTTATCGAAAAATCAAAGCAAGAATTTAAGGAACTATTCAGATCAGTTGGTATTAGTTATGACTGGGGTTTGGTATACCATACAATCAGCAAAGAAACTGTAACGCTTTCTCAAATGTCGTTCATTGATCTATATAATAAGGGATATGCATATAAAAAGATGCAGCCTATTCTTTGGGATCCGATTGATAAAACAGCAATTGCACAAGCAGAAATAGAAGAAAAAGTCTGTGAGTCATCTTTAAACACAATAACTTTTTCCACTGAAGAAAATGAGCAAATCGATATTGCAACGACGCGGCCTGAGTTACTTCCAGCATGTGTTGCAGTTTTTTGCCACCCAGAGGATGCACGTTATGCTCATCTGATCGGAAAAACATCTGTAGTACCAATAATAGGAGCAAAAGTTCCAATAATAGCTGATGATAAGGTTAAGGTAGATAAAGGTACTGGGCTTGTTATGTGTTGTACATTCGGTGATGAACTTGACATATATTGGCAACAAAAACATAATTTGCCGATAAAGATTATTATAGATCAGGATGGAAGAATAAACCTAAATTATTCAGTGTACGATAGTAATAGATCCCATTGTCAAGGTAATGGAATGACAGAAGAAAGAAGTACTAAGATT
Source organism: Wolbachia endosymbiont of Litomosoides sigmodontis (assembly GCF_013365435.1). Taxonomy (GTDB): domain Bacteria; phylum Pseudomonadota; class Alphaproteobacteria; order Rickettsiales; family Anaplasmataceae; genus Wolbachia. Next base: position 524,754 of record NZ_CP046577.1, on the reverse strand, counting down.
ATAAAGGAAGGTGCAATTTCACTACATCATAGCGTCATTCCAGTGTGTAATACTGAAGTCTACAATGAAATCAATGGACTAAGGATTAGAGAAGCAAGAAAGAGGATAATTGAAATTTTAACTAAAAGAGGACTTCTAACAGAAAGCATCAACATTTCTCATTCTGTCAAATATGCAGAGAGGTCTGGTGCGCCACTTGAAATATTGCCTACTTATCAATGGTTTATTAAGACTTTAGATCAAAAAGCTCAGATATTAGATAAAGTAAAAGAATGTAACTGGCACCCAAGCACCATGCGCAAGCGTATAGAAGTGTGGATAGAAGGACTAAATTGGAACTGGTGTATCTCAAGGCAACGTTATTTTGGTGTACCATTTCCAGTGTGGTATTCAAAACGTAAAGGGGAAGAAGGTAAAATCATCATAGCTGAAGTAAATAACTTGCCTATAGATCCATTGAAGGATTTGCCTAAGGGGTATAGTAAGAATGAGGTGATTCCAGATCAAGATGTAATGGATACCTGGGCTACAAGTGCAATTACTCCTCAACTGAATGCATTAGCAATAAATAGTGAGTTTAGCTTGCTAAATCACCGTTATAACAAGATATTTCCTGCGGATCTACGTAGCCAAAGCCATGAAATAATAAGAACTTGGGCTTTTTATACGATTTTGAAAGCGTACTACCATGCAAATTCTTTACCATGGAAAAATATCATGATCAGTGGCTGGTGCTTAGCTGATGATAAGAAAAAGATGAGTAAATCAAAAGGTAACATAATAACTCCAAAGTCGATACTTGATATATACGGTGCAGATGTAGTGCGTTATTGGGCAGCAAACTCAAATCTTGGGGTTGATACAGTATATTCTGAAAATACATTAAAAATTGGCAAGCGCCTTGTTACAAAACTTTGGAATGCCAGCAAGTTTGTTTCTATGTTCATAGAAAAGCATCAAGCTATAAATATAAATTCTGTCAGTGAGACAATGGATCAGTGGATATTGTCTAAATTATACAAGGTTATAGAAAAAGCAACGGATAACTTATTACAATTTGAATACTGTGTAGCTTTGAGTACAGTAGAAGAATTTTTTTGGAAAGATTTTTGTAACAATTATTTGGAATTAGCAAAGAAACGTGCATACGGAAATAAAGTAAGCAGTAAGGAAAATTTAAGTGCGAAACAAAGCTTGACGTGTGTATTAAATATTATTTTGCGGTTATTTGCACCTTTTCTACCATATATTACGGAAGAAATATACCATCAACTATATAGCTATAATTCTGTGCATAATAGAGGTAATTGGCCGAATAAGGAAGAGCTTATCTATGATAAGCATTCTGAAGAAATGGGAGATAATTTCATGCAGATATTAAATATCGTGAGAAAAATAAAAGCGGACAATAATGTCTCAGTTAAGCATTTGATAAAAAAATTAATAATAAAAGCAAATGTACAAGAGGATAAGTTGAATCAGTCTGCGCAAAATGATTTACAGACGATCTGCAATGCTGAAATGATAGAATGGAGTGATGAAAATACACAAGAAGGACTTACAACTAAAAGTAGAAAGTTTATTGTAAGCATAGATTCATATTAATTACTATATGAAACTAACTTGATCCATTTAGCATTCATGCTACTTTGGCAGTTATTTTACTTGCGGAGAGTAGTAATAGGGAATTTACACAATAAACTAGCACTCGCACTTTCATACAAAATGATTAGTAGTAATACCATAATTCTCATTATTATACTAATTATCACTATACAAGAAATAGCATTATAGATAAAGTACTTAAAATTTGGAAGAAATGAGAATCAAGGAAAAATTTGGCTTAAATGTCAGTAAGTTTACAGTAATAAGCAGAATTCTGTTTTTTTATTCAACCAAATTAATTGAATTAAGCTATAAATCTGTTAAAGTTCATTTTATGAATGCACCCTTAGCTCAGTTGGATTAGAGCATTTGACTACGGATCAAAAGGTCGGGCGTTCAAGTCGCTCAGGGTGCACAAGGTATAGAAAACATGAGTAAGATCTAATCCATCTGCAATTTTTCAGCATGTAAACTGCAAAGACTTTAGGTTCCTTTGCTAAAGTTCAATCTTTCGTTTTTTACATATGTATACATAGCGCTCTTTAAACTCCTACGCAAATTATCGGTAATGGGATCAAAGTGATTGATGTTTTACAATAATCAATTTTTTTACTCTAATCTCTATCAAAATTGATTTTAATATTCCAGACCATTATGTGCTTTATTTTTTTAGGTAGTATTTTAATTGTTAAATTAGGACGCAGTGAATTGCCCCCTTATTTTTATCAATTTTCCTTAGCTATACTTTATCAAATTTCTTTATAATATGAGCTTTCCCTAAAGCATCAGCGAAAAGCTAGAAGTTTAGTTTATTAATGGCTCCAATTTGCTCTATGCCAAATTCAAAAAATTATTGTTAAGAGAACGAGAATGAGAATCCAAGAAAAATTTAGCTTTAATGTCAGCAAATTTGCAGTACACCTAACAAGATAAAGGAAGGTAGGGAAAAGTTTGAAAAAGCTTAATAAAACTATTGGTAAGTATCCTGACAAGAGTTATTCATCTTTGATGAATCATGATTTATTACATACTAGAAAGTTATATACATGAGTGGTTAAAAAGGGGCGTTAGAACATAGATTAAAGTAAAAGTAGGTAGACAAAATTTTTATTTCTACAGTACAATTAATCATAGAAGTGAAGAAAGTTTTAGCTTATTTGTATTGAATGCCACAATATTTAAGAACGCGAGAAGCCTTATGTACCTAAAAATATTGTGAAATTATATACTTACGACTATACTCACCAATCTTAAATACAAATGCCACTTATTTTTTACCCATTAACAACAAGAATTGGTATTACAGAAAATAAAAGATAGACATGACGACGTAAAACTTAAACAATTTGTTAATTAATTTTCTCAAAGCTACTTAATATATGTTAATCAGAATGGGTACCAGAGGAAGCAGTCTTGCAATTGCTCAAGTTTTGGAAGCAAAACAAAAGTTGTTGGATTTTTTTCCTAATTTATCTATTGAGATCATTAAAATAAAAACTTCCGGTGATAAATATGCAAATGCTAACCTTGCCGAAATAGGAGGTAAAGGACTGTTCATTAAAGAAATTGAGACTGAATTGATTGAGAGCAACATAGATATGGCAGTTCATTCACTAAAAGATGTTCCTGCATTTTTTTCAAAAGACTTAATAATTCCTTGTATTCTAGAGAGGTTAAGCCCATACGATACATTTATTTCTAATAAGTATGATAGTCTTAAATCTTTGCCACAACGAGCTATAATTGCAACTTCCTCAATAAGAAGAAGAGTTCAGTTGCTAAATTTTAGACCAGATTTAAATATAGTGCCACTGCGTGGAAATGTGACAACTAGACTGCAGAATCAAAATTTTGATGGAATAATTCTAGCTGAAGCAGGATTAATAAGGTTAAAAAAGGACTACTTGATTACGGAGGTATTGTCACCGAAAACTATGTTAAGTGCAGTAGGACAGGGGGCAATTTGCATTCAATGTAGAAAAAATGACGTAAAAATTATAGATCTTTTAGAGAAAATCAATAACAATAAGTCTTTTATAAGAGTGAGATCAGAACGCAGCTTTATGAAAACAGTAAATGGGTCATGCTTTACACCACTTGCAGCTTTGGCAAAATATGTGGGTAAAAATGTGCTACATCTTTATTGTATGTTGGCAGATAAAAAAAATATATACTTTACTGAGCGCACTTCATTTATAGAAGATGCAGAAAAAATTGGTATGGATGCAGGACTGGAATTAAAATCAAAATGCCTATAAGCTTACCTGAAGTATGTGGAATCTATCGTTATAGTGTCCTAATGTCTAAAATAACATGGTTAAATGTTGGTGGACAAGCTGATGTATTGTTTAAACCACGTGACATTGAAGATTTAATATTTTTAATCAAGAATACTGAATTACCAATTAGTGTTATTGGTGCAACATCCAATATAATAGTGCGTGATAGTGGCATTCGAGGAATAACAATAAAATTAGGTAAGGAGTTTTCATATATTAAATGCAAAAGTAACAACTCTATCGTTGCAGGTGGTGCTGTTTCACTCAGCAATCTTGCTTACTTTGCAGGAGAGCAACAAATTAGTGGGCTTGAGTTTCTAGTTGGAATTCCAGGAACAATTGGTGGTGGAATAGAAATGAATGCAGGTGCATATTGTAGTGATATTGCAAGCGTTGTTCAATCTATAAAGGCGGTGAATCTAAGTGATGGAAATCTATATGAATTCTCCAGCAAAGAAATGGGTTATATTTATCGTGGGCACAGCTTAAAAGGGCAGTGGATTTTTATCGAAGCTGAGTTTAAAGGGGTAAGTTCAAGGCATGAGGTTATATTATATAAATTAAAAGAAATTATTGATAAAAAAAACAAGAGCCAGCTAGTGAGAGGAAAAACTGCCGGGTGTATATTCAAAAATCCCAGAGCTTACCAAGCATGGAAACTGATTGATGGATCTGGTTGTCGAGGATTAAATAATGGTGGAGCTAAAATTTCTAAGAAGCACTGCAATTTCTTACTTAATTACAATAATGCAACTGCATCTGATTTGGAAAACCTTGGCAACAAGGTAAGAGATGCAGTAAAAAACAAATTTAACATTGAACTTGAATGGGAAATAAGGGTCTTGGGTGCCCATTAAGCAGTTTTATAGCCTACGTAAATTTATTAGCCCCTGGTATTTATTGTGTTCAATCTTTTCCATAGGAAACTGATAGGTAATGTATAATAGTTTTAGCACAAAAAATATGTTGCATTTCAAGATACATACACTAACTGTATAGATAAAGCTCCATACAACTATTGTCTATCTATTCTTTATGCCCAGTTGGGAATGATATTAGATTAGATGATGTATATAGAAGGTTATGAAATCTAAGATTATATGAATCTTTAAAATATAATGTTTAACCAGAAATAATGTCCATTGCCTTTGAAATTACCATAGCTATTCGCTATTTGCAGGCAAAGAGTGGCAAATTTTGCTCCGTAATGACTTTGTTCTCTATTATTGGTATTGCTCTTGGAGTTGCAACGTTAATAGTGGTAATGTCTGTAATGAACGGATTTAGAATAAAGTTACTTGACTCAATACTTGGCATTGATGGCCATATCAATGTTTATTTTGATAGAAACATAAATTCAGATTACCATGCAGTATTAGAATCTATTGGGAAAATTCCAGGTGTATTAAAAGCGACTCCAATGACCAATGATCAGGTTATTATTACAGCAAATGGCGGAATTGTTGGTGCTGTAGTGCGAGGTATATCAGCTAAAGACTTACTTGATAATACTACTGTTAAAAATAGTGTAATTATAGGTGATGTAAAAAAATTCGATAAAGGAGTAATAATAGGGGCACGCTTAGCGGAAGTATTGAACGTTGATTATGGAGGCAAAATTGTTCTTATATCACCTGATGGGTTTGATGCATTGCTTGGTGAAATGCTGAGAATGAAAGAATATGAAGTCGTAGCCATATTTGACATGGGTATGTTTGAGTATGATAATACTTTGATATACATGCCCATAAAACCAGCGCAGGCTTTTTTTAACTACAGAGATAGTATAAGAAACATAGAGATATTTGTGGACGACGTTACTAAAGCTGATAGGATAGCAAATACTATAGAAAAAGAAACAGGAATGGAAGCTAAAAGTTGGCAATTGCAACAAAGCCACTATTTTAATGCTTTGAAAACTGAAAGGAATGTGATGTTTTTAATTCTTACTTTGATTATAATTGTGGCGGCATTCAATATTGCCTCGAATTTAATGATGATAGTGCGAGAAAAAAAATCTGCGATTGCAATTATGCGCACATTTGGTGCAACAAGTGGAAGCATTATGCGCATATTTTGCATTTGTGGGTTACTAATTGGTTTTACAGGGACTTGTCTTGGTTGTATTATAGGTGTTGTTTTTTCCCTTAATATTGAAAATATCAGAGTATTTTTAGAAAGTATTACTAACGTCAAGCTACTCGATCCTGTGATATACTTTTTTTCAAGTTTACCAGTAATATTAGTCCCTCAAGACGTAGTAAATATTTCCGCACTTACATTATTCTTATCATTTCTAGCAGCAGTTGCTCCTGCATTACAGGCAGCTATGCAAGATCCTGCGGAGATATTACGTTATGAATAATACTCAGCAAAAATGCATAGGCTGGTTCTTAATTATATTATTATTTACTAGTTATATTACAATAAATAACATAGTTTTTTTTAAAGTAAATCAACAAGAGGGTGAGAATAAAATAAAGGTCTTGACGGAGAGCATAAATGAGCTTAGGATGTTGCTTGAAGTTAATCAATCAAGAATAGAAAAAAAAATATTTGATTTTAAAAGAAGTTTATTCGCTCAATGTGAGCAAATAGGTAATGGTAGTGCAAGATATAAGAATCTTGCAAAATTACTGTTGCTTGTAGTGAAGATGAAGAATTCTTTGTTGCAAGGAGCAAAATTTGATAACCATATAAATTCAATAAAATCTTTAATATTAGAACTTGATGATCCAGAAATAGAGAATGCAGTAAATGAATTAGAAGGTTTGAAAGAGATAGACACTTTACATGAATTGAGTTTGTCTTTTGAAAAAACTATTGCTAGTATTAACTACAATAAAGGCACATTTTTTCAAAAAATCATTTCGAATTGGGTAAAAATACGAGATAAAAATGACCCATTAAAGGCAAAATTCGTGGAAATTGAGGAGTCAGTAAACAATAATGATTGGCAAAGTGCAGCTGCTGCAGTAAGCAGTTTAACAAACCCAGAATTTAAACTTTTACTTAATAAATTGAATAGCTTTATCTTAGCTTCTAAGAATATTTCAATAATACACCATCACTTATTACAATATATCTCATGATTTATTTTATAGTTTTCACTTTCTCATTCTTATTTGGCATATGCGCCAAGATGAGCGGTGAAACAGTAAAGTTAGAGTTAGGTAATTATACTATAAGTGTTGATCTATATTTCATTATTTTTGCTTGTATAGTTTTATTGTTTTTGTTAATTATTCTTGCACACTTTTTTTCTTTCATTTTGTTAACATTTGCCAATATCAAAAATAGAAAAAGAGATAGACAAGAATTGTTTCTTTTTGAAGCATTTTTTAGCATAGATTTAGATAATATAGAAAATGCTCACAAGCTAGTTAAAAGTCTAAATGAGAAAAATGATAGATTATCTCTAATAAAGATTTTTAACTCAGGTAAAACAGGAAATTATAGCTTCTTCAGTGATGGTTTAACGAATATTGCAAATAAAAATCGTAACTTGGCTCTACTTCTAGCCAACAAGCTGATTGCCCACCTAAAACAGGAAAGAAAAATCTTTCAAAAATTCATAGAGCATTGCTCTAGTTCAGTTAATGAAAAAATTCTATCTATTCCTTTTCAAATAGAACGCTGTACTTTACAAGAAGATTGGATCAATGCAATTTCTAGATTAAAAGAAGCTATTAAGTTTAATATTTTTCTTCCCTTTGATCGTAAAAAGATGCTTGCAGTTTTTTATTGTGCTTTGGCAAAACAGTATAAAAGCAAGGGAAATTTTAAAGAGGCTATGAAGTCTTTATTTAAAGCACAAGATTATTATGCAACTTTTCAACCTATCAATTATTTAAAAGCAGAGTTGTATATTCTTCTTGGGAAGATCAGAAAAGCTTCTGCAGTGCTAGAGGCAGAGTATATAGCAAATCCTACTCCTCAATCAGCTAAAGTTTACATCGGTTTGAATAGTGAAGGTGCTGAAAGGCTATATAACTTACGCCCAGATTATTATTTTAGTTATTGTTTACTTGCTTCGTCCTCAATTAATTCAGGTAAATATGATCTTGCAAGTCAATATCTAAATACTGCTATAAAAAAAGCTAATTACATGTCAATTTATCTCATCATGGTACAGCTCAAAGTTCTGCTACAAGAGCAAGATCAGACAATTCATTGGTTGAATAAGATGAGCTCAGAAGCTTTGCCTGATCCGTGCTGGAAGTGTAAGAATTGTAACAAAGAACTAGAACAGTGGAATTATAAATGCTCAAGCTGCAATGGCTTTAATTATGTGTGTTATAGTTAGGTTGGTGGTGAATTCCTTAGAGTGTAGGTCTATGAAACAGTTTCAACTGCTATACTAATAGTATCATTGGGTCAAATAAACAGATTTTTAGTGACATTGTAGAATTGTTTGATTGTGAGTAAGAAAAAGAAGAGGTAATACAAATTGGACATAAAATCCCCAAATTTTTTAACTTATGCCAACTAATACAATGCCTGATAAGAAAAGTTTCTCTTGTTCTTAAATATCGCAATGTTTTTGCTCAAAACATATATTCATATAATCTAATTTTACTTTTTCTATGGAAGGTTATAATCTAAAGACCTTGCTTTATCAATATAACGGAACAAGATCTTTTTAGTGAGTTCAAAATCTTCTAATGTATCTCCTTCACACCTTGCTGTAATGCAGTTTTGTGTATTTGACACCCTAAGGAGCCACCAGCCTTTATTATCATTACCAGTTACCTTAATACCGTCAAGATCTGAAAATGCAATATTTTGCTGCTCTAGTATTTTCTTTATTAACTCAATTATTTGAAATCTTTTTTCATCTTTAACCATAATCTTCACTTCATGGGTAATATATAGCTTTGGTAAACCCTCAACCATCTGAGATAAGCTTTGGCTTCGTCTAAGTAAAGTGTCAATGGCCTTAATAGCAGAATATAGTCCATCATCAAAACCTAGCTCAGAAAAGAAAAAATGCCCGCTTAATTCACCAGCAAATTTTGCTCCTTCCTCTATCATTTTTTTCTTAACCAGTGAGTGCCCAGTAGCACAGGTAACCACTTGTCCCTCTAACTTATTAACAAAATCATACACTTTCATACTCATTTTTACATTAGCAATAACTTTGCTACGCGGATATTCCTCTAATACTTCACGTACAAAAATCATAAATAAATGATCATTGGAAACAATACTGCCCTTATCATCAATCAAACGCACCCTATCACTATCACCATCAAGTGCAATGCCTAGATCACATTTATCTTGCTTTACAATATCAATAAGTTGAGCAAGATTTTTTTCTTCTACGGGATCTGGGTTATGTGATGGAAATGCTCCATCTATAGAATTATTGATTATGATATGCGTATGACCTGGCAAGAACGTTTCAATATACCTTAAGATTCCACTTGCAGGGCTATTTGCACAATCCCAGGCTATCTTTAATTTTCGTGTAGAATTGTTCTTTAGTGCACTTTTTAATATGTAAATATATTGACTATATATATTTATGTTAATTAAGCTTCCAATTTTTGTGCTGTTTTTAACCTTACTACTTATAATTTCCTGTGTTTCTTGATCTGAGTAAACTTTTTCACTACTGAAAAATTTAAAGCCATTATACCCGCTTGGGTTGTGGGAGGCAGTTATTATAATGCCAAGATCTGCCTGTGTGATTTGAGTTGCAGCACAGAGCATAGGTGAAGAGCATAGTCCAATGCGTATGACATTTGCTCCGGATAGAATCAAGCCCTTAGTTAACTCTTTTTCTATACTTGGTGAATCTATTCTACTATCATAGCCTACACAAACACTAGCTACGGTCTGGCCAAACTTTCTGCCTATTTCGTATCCATCACTAATCTGCAGATCTTTACCTACTATACCCCTAATATCGTATTTTCTTATAATGGTATTATCCATACTATACTGCTCAGAGTAATTACTATACTGTATTACAGACAAGCGCTCAAGTTTCTTTTTTAATTTACTCGTACAATTAGTTAAAGGTTAGAGAGTTTCATTGTAGATAACGGAAGGAAAATAATATTTAAGGAACAGATAGATAATAATAGAAAAGAAGCCATGCAGTTAGTGCTATTTTTGAACAGCCATTTAGTTTTATTTGCAACATAATATGTTATTCTGCACTTAATTTTGATTTCAATGCTCCATTTAAACTTCGCTATTTTACTTACTTCAGTATGGCTTCTCTTCTATTATTGTCTATTCATTATAAAGTTAGTAAAGATTCTGGTTTACTAAAAGTAAGTTAATTGCTATTCTTTAAAAGTAAATATTTACTATAGCACTATATGCTTAGATTTTTTTTTGGAGTTTTATCTACACTGGCGTTTTTGTTTTTCAGCTTTTTTGTTGTGCAAGATGCTGAAGCTAAACCTAAAATAAAGTTTAGTAAAAAATATATACCTCCTGGTAATCCTGGTGGTGTAAACTTTCATGAAGATGAGGATTTTGCTGAGTCATATAAACTATATGAAAAGCGTAGGGAACTCTTGAAGAAAAAAAAGTCACAGGTTCGAACTAATATTAACATAAATAAAGAAACCCTGGCCAAGAAGCTAAAAGAAAAAAAAGAGGATGCTATGGTAAATCAACATGGCATCAATATTGCGCGTTTAAAGGGTGCCGTATTCATAGACCAAGGACCAATTTCTCAACGTAAGGATGAGGAGCAATATGAAAGTGAACAACAAGAAGGAAAAAAAGTCACTTCAACGCAGGAGAGAAAAGTTTCTCCTATAAATGTTACTACAAAAAATACTACATCAAAAAGAATTTGTTCACATGATTCCATTGCCAACTTAAATAACGCTAGTTCAAAGGACTCTGACTTACTTGGAAGTATCGCTGATTAAAATATGTTAAGTAGAGATCTAGTAGATCATAATTTTGGTAATGAAGTATTTGAATTATTACCTTCTCCTAGGCATAAAACTTATGTTGTAAAAGTCGGGCAAGTAAAGATAGGTGGAAATAATCCTATAGTTATACAATCTATGGCACTTGGTGTACACATAGGTTCTGATGATATAAAAAGCAGTGCTAAGCAATATGCAAAAGAAATAATAGAACTAGCACATTCAGGTTCAGAGCTGGTGCGGATTGCTTTAAATTCAGAAGAAGTAGCAAAAGCAGTACCTTATATAGTAGAAGAGATAAATAAAGAAGGCTTTGATGGTAAGATGTTGGTGGGCTGTGGACAGTATGAGCTAGATAAGTTAGTTCGAGATTATCCAGACAACATCAAAATATTAGGTAAGATTAGAATCAATCCAGGCAATATAGGCTTTGGCGATAAACGTGATAAAAAATTTGAAAGGGTTATAGAGTATACAATAATGCACAATATCCCAGTTAGGATTGGGGTGAATTGGGGTAGTCTTGATAAATACCTCTTACAAAAATTGATGGATGAGAACTCTTTATCCAGTAATCCAAAATCTTCTAATGTTATATTGCGCAAGGCACTTGTAATGTCAGCACTTAATAGTGCACAAAAAGCTGAAAAAATTGGCCTCAGTTCAGATAAAATAGTTATTTCGTGTAAAGTCAGTAGAGTACAAGATTTAATTTCAGTTTATACGGCTCTTGCAAAATCTTCCAATTACGCCTTGCATTTAGGTTTAACTGAAGCCGGTATGGGTAGCAAAGGCATAATAAATACCACAGCAGGGCTTACTTACTTATTGCAAAATGGCATTGGAGATACGATACGGGCTTCTTTAACTCAACGTCCTGGCGAATCACGAATCAATGAAGTAACAGTGTGCCAAGAAATACTGCAGTCTATAGGCTTACGTCACTTTAATCCTCAGGTTAATTCGTGTCCTGGTTGTGGACGTACGAATAATGATCGTTTTCGAATATTAACTGAAGAAGTAAATGATTATATAAAAATTCGTATGCCAATATGGAAGAAAAAAGATCCAGGTGTAGAGCACATGAATATCGCTGTCATGGGTTGCATCGTAAACGGGCCTGGAGAAAGTAAACATGCTAATTTGGGAATTAGCTTACATGGATATGGAGAAAAACTAATTTCAGCGGTTTATAAAGATGGAAAGTATTTTAAAACTCTACAGGGTAATAATATCTTTGAAGAATTTAAGGTAATTATCGATGATTATGTAAAAGAGCATTACACATAAAATTTATAATATACAAAAATTGTGCTTAAAGATTTCCATTTTCTTCCCGATGACTCTTCTTTTATCTTATACTAACTCCTACTGTAAGAGGGAACGATTTGCTCCTTTTTATTCGCAACATATATGTTATTCTGCACTTTTTAATGTCCACTTAAACCTGGCTATCCTACTTACTTCAGTTATCGTCTACCAAGGTCTCTCCACTTTTTTCTGGATTACAGCTTCATATTAAAATGTGATTTTTAATAATCTCAACATCACTAAATTCAAAAGTTTTGTTTTCTATAATTTGAAATTTTTCATGTCCCTTTCCTGCAACAAGCAGGATCATATTTTTATCATAGGCAATATTTATACCTTTCTTTATAGCTTTTCTCCTATCCCTTACCTCTAGTGCATCAGAGCAACATAGCAAAATATCGTGACGAATTTTTGCTGGATCTTCATCACGCGGATTATCATCTGTAACTATTACTCTGTCTGCATACACCTTCGCTATTTTACCCATCTCTGCACGTTTTGCCTGATCGCGATTCCCACCACAACCAAAAACCAGAACTATTTTTTTATTGAAATGCCACTTTAAAGATAATAGAGTTTGTTTAAGAGCACTTGGAGTATGTGCGTAATCTACAAATGCAAAAGGTTTTACCTTTTCTATTCTTCCAGGTAAAGAAACGAGTTTATTTATACATATCTTACGATAATCTAACTTAGATGCAATAACTATACCTATTGCACACAGCAAATTATACGCCTGAAACTGCCCTAAAACTGGAAAAAACATACTGTAAACTTCATTACCAATTCTAATTATAAGATGCTGACCATCAAAAGTGGGAATCTGTCTTAATAAAGTAATGTCAGATCCTATTTTTCCATATGCTATAACTTTGTTGCCACGTTTTTTAGCTATCTTGAGTAATGCGTAATATTCATCTATATCCGAATTTAATACTGCCGTTTTTCCTTCTGGCAGTACCTCGTAAAATAACCTTTTCTTAGCTTCGAAATATTTACTTACGTCTTTATGATAATCCAAATGATCTTGTGAGAAATTAGTAAAAGCTGCAGCATTTAATTTTAATCCATGAATTCTATACTGATCAATTCCATGACTCGAAGCCTCTAATGCTAAGTGTTCTATATTTTTGCTATTCACATCACGCAATATGAAATAGAGATCATTTGCATCTGGAGTAGTAAGGCTGTTGTTATTATCTTCCCTTTCATTATTAACACATGTTCCAAGTGTTCCCACAGATGCTGCATTATAACCTGCATTTTGCCAGATTTGACGGCAAAACTCCACCACTGAAGTCTTACCATTTGTACCTGTTACAGCAGTAACATATTTGAGCTGCTTAAATTGATAAAATCTGCTAACTATTTTGCCATATATGGCTAGAGGATTGGGGTAAAAGATACAGATCTCAGCGCCATGTGCTGGAACTGCATTTAAACTCGCTATTATTACTGAAGCTTTTACAATACTTACATATCTTTCACCTTCTTCCGATACACAAACAAAGAGATAACCATCTTTAACTTTCTTCGGGTTACACGTAACACCCTTAACCTCAAGGTTAAAATCAATAGTGCAGTTGTCTAGTATTGTTCCAGTGTGTAACGCTAATTGCTGAACCCCAGTGCTTGACACTTGGATAACAGGAAAACTACCAATATCATGCAGCAATGCTCTCAGTATCATCTCCTACATCATCAGCTTGAAAGCCCAAAACATGACAACCTTGCTAATGCAGCATTCAAATCAGAAATTAAATCTTCAGGATCTTCTAGCCCACAAAATATTCGCACGAAACTTCCACTATAATCTGAATTCATTACAGATCTTAACACAGATTTACGATCTATTGGTAATATCAAACTATCACACCCTCCCCAAGAAGCACCGATATTAAAAATTTTCATATGATCAACCATATAGCTTAGTTCCTCACATGAATATTCTCTATCCAGTACTATACTAAATACGCCGCTTGCTCCTTTGAAGTAACTCTTCCATAATTCATGTTGAGGGTGGGAAGGAAGTGCTGGATATAAGACTTTTTTTACTTTTGAATGCTTTTCTAACCACTTTGCTGCTTTCATTGCTGTACTTTGATGCTTCCTCATGCGTATGTGCAGTGTTCTTAGCCCTCGATGTGCAAGGTAACAGTCGTATGGTTGCACAGTAACTCCATAATTCCTGCAGTTTTTATAGAGCAATTTAAAAACCTCACCTTCAGCAATAATGGCTCCCATTAATAAATCTGAGTGACCGGCTATATACTTCGTAACCCCATACAATGCAACATCAATACCATAATCAAGTGGCCTGAATAACAAAGGAGTAGCCCACGAATTATCGCAAACGGTCAAAATTTTATGCTCCTTAGCAACTTTCACTATATGTTCTATATTTGAAATCTCAAACGTTATAGAACCAGGAGTCTCAATCATTATTAATTCAGTATTACTCTGAATCAAACTAGCTATACCCTGTGTTGGATCATAGAAAGTTACCTCTACTCCTCTTTTCGGTAGCTCATTTTTAGCAAACCTCTTAAGTCGATAATAGCTATTATCTTGAATTAAAATATGCGAACCTGCTCTAGCAAAAGTCAGAATGGTAAAAGTTAGTGCAAACAATCCAGAAGGATAGATTAATGCTTGTCCCCTACCCTCAATTTCAGCAAGTGCATTTGAAAAATAATGAACGGTGGGAGTGCCAACACTACCATAGCTATGGTCTCTTATAACATCATCATTTGCCACATCATATATGCTTTTTCCATTTGCTGCATCTAAGTAGTCTTTGTAAGTAGGAAATAATATAGTAGAAGAATGATAAATTGGTGGATTCATAGAACCTTTATAATCCTCAAACTTTCTTCCTGCCTTAACTAATAATGATTCCTCTTTCACGTTCTGTTTTTTTTAAATTGTATTCGCTTTGTGTATATAAGTGAAGAGAAATTGCATGTATTAGCTCTATCTCATTCTTTAATAACTTATAAATCAACTTGTGCCTTTTGAGGCTATCCATTCCTGTAAAATTGTCAGATATTAGTATTAGCTTGATATGTGAAGGTAGCGTTGAAGATGAAGAAAAATAATGACTTGTATGCTTTACGGACTCATCGACAATATCAATATTAATTACATCTATTGAACCACGTATTTTTTCTTCTATTGTTTTAATGATACCCATTCTGCCATCTAAGTAGTTAATAATAGCTCTTTCTCCCTAGATGCTAGCGTCAAGTGCTGGCACAAAATACACTCTTATTTATTCTCTTCCTTATTATCTATGTCTTGATAATCAGAATCTACTACTTTTTCTTCCTCATTCATTGTTGATGAACTAGCAGAACTTTCTTTTCCCTGTTGTTGCTGAGATTCTTTATACATAGCCTCGCCAAGCTTCATAGATAATTGAGAAAGATTAGTAATTTTCTGTTGTATTGAATTAGTGTCATCAATGTTATCAGATTTACTAGCTGCTTTTAATTCATTAACTGCATTTTCAATAGCAGATTTATCTTCTAATGAAACCTTATCACCATACTCTCTTAGAGACTTTTCCGTAGAATGAATTAAGCTATCTGCTTGGTTCTTCACTTCAATAAATTTCTTACGTTTTTCATCTTCCTGTGCTTTTTCCTCAGCCTCTTTTATCATACGATTTATTTCACTCTCAGATAAGCCACCTGAAGACTGAATACGTATTTTCTGCTCTTTTCCAGTAGCTTTATCTTTTGCAGAAACATGTACTATTCCATTTGCATCTATATCGAATGTCACTTCAATCTGAGGAACTCCATGAGGAGCAGGTGGTATACCCTCCAAACTAAATTGACCAAGCAGCTTATTATCAACTGCCAATTTCCTTTCACCTTGATATACTTTAATTGTTACAGCCGTTTGATTATCTTCTGCAGTTGAAAATACTTGAGATTTTTTAGTAGGAATAGTAGTATTACGTTCAATAAGTGGAGTGAATACCCCTCCTAAAGTTTCAATACCAAGAGAAAGCGGAGTTACATCAAGTAATAACACATCCCTTACATCACCTTGAACAATTCCTGCTTGTATCGCAGCACCGATTGCTACAACTTCATCAGGATTTACTCCTCTATGTGGGTCCTTGCCAAAGAATTCTTTAACTTTTTCTATTACCTTTGGCATACGAGTCATACCACCAACAAGCACTACTTCACCAATTTGATTAGCAGATAAACCAGCATCTTCAAGAGCTTTTTTGCAAGGAGCCATAGTTCTTTCGATTAAATCATTTACTAAACTTTCAAGTTTAGCCCTTGTTAATTTCATATTTAAGTGTTTTGGACCACTTGCATCTGCCGTAATAAATGGCAGATTTATTTCTGTTTCCATTGCACTTGATAATTCAATTTTCGCTTTTTCAGCAGCTTCTTTAATTCTTTGCATAGCCATTGGATCATTTTTTAGATCAATGCCATTAGTTTTTTTAAATTCATCTAGTAAATAACTTACTATTGCATTATCAAAATCTTCACCTCCAAGGTGGGTATCACCATTCGTAGCTTTTACTTCAAAAACTCCATCACCTATTTCAAGTATTGAAACGTCAAATGTACCACCACCAAGGTCATATACCACTATTGTGTGCCCATGCTTCTTATCAAGACCATAAGCAAGTGCCGCAGCAGTTGGCTCATTAACTATTCTAAGCACATTCAACCCAGCAATTTTCCCTGCATCTTTTGTTGCTTGACGTTGAGAATCGTTAAAATATGCTGGCACTGTTATCACAGCATCCTTTACTTCTTCCCCAAGATAAGCTTCTGCTGCCTCTTTTAGATTTTGTAGTATAAAAGCACCAATTTGACTAGGAGAGTATTCTTTACCATCTGTTGTTTTAATCCATGCATCACCATTTTTTGCTGCAAACACCTTATATGGCACATTCAGACCTTTCATTTCATGATCACCATACTGACGACCTATTAATCTCTTAGTAGCAAAAAAAGTATTACTTGCATTAGTAGTTGCTTGTCTTTTTGCTGGAGCACCAATTAATCTCTCTCCTGATGAAGTAAATGCAACTATAGACGGAGTAGTCCTTGCTCCTTCTTTATTTTCTATTATCTTACCTTGTATTGCAACACAAGAATTTGTTGTTCCAAGATCTATACCTATTGCTCTTCCCATAATGAATACTCCCTTAATAAATGTTGTCTGATATAAGAATATATAAGTATAGGACTCGTCGATTACAAGTCCCTTTTATAGGATTTCCAGTTAGCTATTAGTATTCAAAATACGTGAAAGCCACCTAGTTAACCAAAAACTGCCTTGTAATTTCTCTGAATCAGAGACTCTTTCGTTGCTGCTACTTTCAAGCTTGTAACCAGAGTTTTGTAATGGCTTGTAATCACCCCAATTAACGTCATCCCCTCGTTTCAAAACGAACGTATCTACACTTAAATTGCTATCAGCATTAACATTTAATTTGATATTAAACTCTTTTTCGATTGTAGATACTGTACTGCGTTTATTATTAAAAATATGTGCTATAATTGTACCATGCGCTACTAAATCAAATGATCTATTTCGATTTCTACTAGCAATGTATTGCAAATCTCTCAATATTGATGCAACAATCACCTCATTTGACTTCACCTTTCCAACCCCTTTACAGTGCAAACACTCTGTAGTATTAATTTCTTGTATACTTGGTTTTATTCTTTGCCTTGAAAACACCATTAAACCAAAGTCATTTATGTAACTAAATTGAACTCTAGCTTTATCATCCTTAAATGCTTGCCTAATAGCAGACTCAACAGCTCTACAATACTGATACCTTAACATGTCAATAAAATCTACCACTATCAACCCAGATAAGCCTCTTAAATTTACCTGTCTTGATATTTCAGGCACTGCTTCCATATTAGTTCTATAAGCTGTCTCTTCTATACTATCTTCCCCTGTCATCTTCCCTGAATTTACATCTATTGAAACAAATGCCTCAGTTAAAGTTATTATCAAAGATCCACCAGACGGCAATTTTACTCTATTGCTGTATAATTCAGAAATTTGCTCTTCGACTCCGTAATAAGTAAAGATTGGAATAAAACCCCTATACAACCTGTAACGTAACTTACTACCTTTTAATGCATTTTTAGCATATTGTCTTACTGTTTCAAAAGCTTCCTTTCCAGATACTATAACCTCCATATCATTGCTACAAAAATCACGAATAGACCTCATAATTAGGTCTGCTTCATTATAAATCAATGATGGAACACTTACAGAGGAAGCACTTTTTTGAATATTCTGCCATAATGAAGATAAATAATTATAATCCTGCTCAATTTCTTTTTTACTCTTCCCAGAGCCAATGGTTCTTATTATTAAACCAGACCTTTTTGGCAACTCTATTGAATTTAATATATCCTTTAACTGCTTTCTGACACTAACATCTTCAATTCTGCGGGAAATTCCACCTTTACTCACGGAATTAGGCATGAAAACACAGTATCTACCTACTAAAGTTATATATGTTGTAAATGAAGCTCCTTTATTACCTCGTTCTTCCTTAGTTAACTGAACCAATAATCTTTGATTTACTGAAATAACATCTTGCAACTTGTATCTCTTATATAGAGACACCTCTCTTGCAAAACCATTACCTGATTCGTTAACATTCTTATTAATTACTAAATCTGAAGAAATATTTGTTGATACACTGACACTTTCCTCTGCACAATCATCATTCGAGCAACCTTCAAAGAAAGCCTCTTTTTCCTTTTCTGGAATATTGAAGTAGTCTGGAGATATCTCAGAAAAAGATAAAAAACCTTGCTTGTTTTTTCCATATTCAATAAATACAGCTTGCAAGGAAGGCTCTATGCGTTTTACACAAGCAACATATATATTACCTCTTAATTGTCTTTTTTCTTTAAATTCTTGCTCAAATTCTACAACTCTATTGTCAGCTGATAAAGCAACTCTTACTTCATCAGAACAGATAGAATTTTCTATTAATAGTAATCTCTTACCACCATTTATCACTTATCTACCGTTTACTTTGCACTCCAAAATTAACTTTATGTTACTCAATGTACTGTCGATTGTCAAGAATTTTGCAACTTACATTGTTCTAAGGCACAAAATGATTGACTTTTAGCACTTTGTATAATAAACTCATAAAGGATTTATATTACTATATTAAATATGGCAAAAAAAAATGCTTCTTTGCTTGTAAAGTTAATTAGCAGCGCAATAAAAATAACAAGCACAGGCGAAGAAAAATCAACAGGCTACTTTTACATAAAAAAGCGTAATCCAAAAAAGCTTACTAGGAAACTGGAGTTTAGAAAGTATGACCCAGTAGTCAGAAGGCATGTACTGTTTAAAGAAGAAAGGCTAAAGTAATTTTTTTATCAAGGAAGTTGTTACTATGCAAAATTTACAATTAAATTATCCTATAACAATAGAGTTAGATGATATAAAAGATACGAAACTGAAATTAATAAAGATTGTTGCACAGCTAATAAATAAGAGATATAGAACACAGAAAAAAGCAGCAATTGCTCTAAAGATTGACCAGCCCAAAGTATCTCAAATTAATAAGTCAAAAATTGAAGGATTCTCTTTAGAATACTTGCTCAACTTATTAGTTGCATTGGATCAAGACATAAACATGAAAATAAAACATAATCCTCAATCTATGTAACATAACATACAATAAGGTCATGTTATTCAATTGCAAGTGAGAATAAGAAAACCAATTATATTAGCTTTATTATGTACAATATTCTATTTTATATACAACTAAACCTCTTAATAGAATTAAGCTCGCTAATTTCATTTTAGACTATGTTCTAACGTCTTTTCAAGAAAAATAACTCTTGTTCAGGATACTCACTAATAATAGCCTTATTAATTTTTTAAACTTTCCCCATTTACCTCATACAGATAACAGGCAGGAAACTCATTTGCAATTTCTTTAATTTAATGGAGTGTAACTAACCTAGTACCATGGAAGCAGTTTTTGCTGGCTTTGTAGTATATTAAAATTAATATAATTGGTGGCTGAGGAGGGAATTGAACCCACGACCAAGAGATTATGATCCTCCTGCTCTACCAACTGAGCTACTCAGCCTAGTCAAAGACCTTTTTGTATATATAATCCACATATTTCGTATAATATTTTAAATCAAATAAAGATTCAAGTTCTTCAGAGTTAATGATTTCAAGTAAAGACCTGTCTTGTTTCAATTCGAATAAAAAATCACTGTTGTCCTTTTTTTTTACTTTCATTGCATTACCCTGAACAATTTTATACGCCTCTTCCCTTGCTAAACCACTATTTACTAATTCAAGTAATACACGCTGTGAGAAAATTAAACCTTTTGAAGAATTTAAGTTCTTTGCAAGATTTTCTTTATTAATCACCAATTTGTCTATCAAATCCGTTAATCGCACTAAAGCAAAATCCATTATTATGCAAGCACCAGGAGCAATATATCTTTCCACAGATGAATGTGATATATCTCGTTCATGCCACAATGCAACATTTTCTAACGCAGGAAATACGTAACTACGTATTAAACGTGAGAGTCCAGTTAAATTCTCGCTTAAAATAGGATTGCACTTATGTGGCATAGCAGAGCTTCCTTTCTGTCCAGTAGAAAAATATTCAGAAATTTCCCCAATCTCAGTTCTTTGCAAGTGACGAATTTCAACAGCAACATTTTCTATTGAGCTTGCAATTACTCCCAAAATTGAAAAGAACATGGCATGTCTATCACGAGGAATTATTTGAGACGATACGGTCTCTGGTATGAGTTCCATCCCTTTTGCCACATATTCCTCAACAAACGGATCAATATTTGCAAAATTACCTACCGCACCTGATACTTTGCAAATTGAAACTTCTTTTTGTGCATTAACTAATCTTTGATAACCACGTTTAAATTCTGCATAAAATCTAGTAAATTTTAACCCAAGCGTTGTTGGCTCTGCATGCATTCCGTGACTGCGCCCAACACATACAGTAACTTTATAGTCCTCAGCTTTTTTTTTTAACACTATAAGTAAATTTTTTAGATTCTCAAGTAGAATATTACATGACTCTTTTAGCTGTACAGCAAAGCATGTGTCTAATACATCAGAGCTTGTCATCCCGTAGTGGAGGTAACGTACATCAACTCCCACTTTTTCAGCGATATAAGTTAAAAATGCTATAACATCGTGTTTTACAGTAGATTCAATCTCGTTAATACGTTCAACATCAAATTTAATAGGACAAGAAAGCTTTTGAGCAACATTACTTGGAATTACCCCTAACTTTGCTTGAGCCTCACATGCTAACCTTTCTATTTTGAGCCATATGTTGAATTTATTATTTTCCTCCCAGATAGCAGATATCTCTTTACGGCTATAACGAGGTATCATAGAATGACCTCCACTTTTTGTTTCTAAGTATACTAACCCACAGTGCTAAATACTGAAATAGCACTAATTTAGCTATGAAAAACATTTTCTCATAGTTATAATAAAAGATTACTTTTGATCAACTTTATTACTATCAGTAGCTGCTCTAACTTCATTCTGTTCCTTCTCTTGTTATTAAATTTTTGGCTTTTACGATTTTACCTGCTTCAACTCATGTGCATCTATTTCTGACCTTACAACATGCACAGCAACTTGTACTACTACTTCACTATGAAGCTCTATATTTACTCGATACTCACCTAAATTTCTTATCTTTACTCCATTAAAAGATATTTTACGGTGATCAACTTCATACTCTTGCGACAAAGATTTTGCAACTTCCCTTGTTGTTACAGAACCAAAAATCTTACCATCTTCAGAAGCTTGCTTTACCAATACCACAAACTTACCAGCAAGAGACGCTGCTAGCTCCCTTGCCAACTTCAATTTTCTTATATTCTCTTCTTCTAAAAAAGAACACTGCTCCTCCAGTTTTGCTATACCTTCCTTAGTAGCTTTTACTGCTTTCCTTTGTGGAAAAAGAAAATTACGTGCGTAACCAGGCTTTACTTTTACAATTTCACCCAATTTACCAAGAGTTCTAATATTTTCTTTCAAAATTACTAACATATACTACCTAAACTTTTTTAGTACAGTAAGGAACAAGAGCCAAAAAACGTGCTCTTATGATTGCTAAGCGCAATTTTCTTTGTTTTTTTGCACATACCCCTGTTAATCTCCTAGGTAATATTCTACCATAGTCAGAGGTAAACCTTGATAATAAATCTGTATTCTTATAGTCTATGTCTTCATCTCTAAAAGTAGCAAGAGGACAAACTTTAGAACGCTTAAACCCAGTTCTATTATTTACAGATACATAAGAATCAGTAAAATTATTTCGCTTCTTTGTCATTATGCGCTTTGTTCCTCAATTTGTTTATTCATCATATAAGACTTACCTTCAAAAAATTTATCGACATGCACAGATAAGTGGCGAACAATGTTCTCATTGAGCTTTATTCTACGCACAAACTCATTCATAATGCTTGAGGTAGAACTTATGCACATCATACAATAATGACCACTTTTCATCTTATTTATTGGGTATGCAAAATCTAATAAACCCCAGTATTCATATTTTATCAACCCTAAAGCTTCAATGTTGTCTAAAAGCATCTCTAATATTTTATCAAATTGGCTTGATCTCGCCATCCCAAAATCTTGTAAAATCCTTTGAAAAGTCTTCATGAGGTACTTTAAAACAGCTTCCTTTAAAGGACTGACCGCATTGCAAATAAATGTATTCTTAGCAATTTGCTTACCACCATCTGTGGGCCTTATAAAATCTTGTACTATTCCTAAACCTTTTAGGTCATTTTTCAATTCTTCGCTAATTTTCAATTTTACTTCTTTCAAATTTGAAAGATCTTCTTCTAGTTCAATCCATAAAATCTTTTCAAAACTTTCCAATAAATTAGAGTAAAAAATTAGATTTTCTTGAATATCTTTAGCATGCATTTCTAAACTTCGTTTTGTAAAATTGTCATTTCCCTTTTCCAAAACACCCTTAATTTGCTGTAACATAATATCTGTTTTAATACTTCTTAACAAAACACCTAGCTCCTGAGCCATTCCTTCTACTTCTTGCTGCAATAACCCCTGTTGCGCTATGAAAGTAAATTCATAAAAATTCACTATACTTTCCTTTAATTTTGATTAAATATTTCATTATATATAACTTTTTCAGATAAGCAAGCCATTTGTATCAATTTCTATGCCTTTAATCCAGCTTAAGTTAGATATTTCATAAACAGCTTGAGGGGTAATTAGATATGTACCAGGCAGCAAGATATTCACTGTATTCTTTTCACAGAGAAGTCTGAGCATTATTTTAGTTTTGCCATTGCCACCTTTTAATACTGAATTTAACTCCATAGCAGCTTTTTGTGAATCAGCACATTCAGTAGTTAAAATTAAACTTTTCATTATAGAGGCAGTCTTTTCTGTAAATTCTGATATATCCATTCCCACTAATCTTGTTGTATTCTCCGAAGTTTTAAGATCAATTATCACAAATGTTCCAGGCGAAAATAAATTCCTTTTCTCCTCTATTACTTCATTATTGTAGAACGCTATTTCAGAAACATTATGAGGATCAGAAAGCGTAAGTATAACAAATCTCCCACGCGCTGAGGTTCTCATACGCATATTTAATATTACACCAGCAGTCTTTGCTGTCTTATTCTTTCCAATAAATCCAATATTTAGCTTCTCAAGAAAAGTTCTAAACTTTTCAAGTGGATGGCTAGTTAAATAAAACCCTAGCGAAAATAACTCATGCTCTAATTTTTCTTCTTCATTAAAATCTTTTACTTCCTTAAGTTTCGGCTTTAGAACATCAAAATTATCAAACAAAACAGCTTGATTTGATTCTCTATCCTGTCTATTTTTATTCGCAAAGTAAATCAGTGTGTCCATTGATTCGTATAGTTGTTTTCTGTTCTTATGCACACTATCACATGCTCCGGACTTAATTAGGCTTTCCAGTGCTCTTTTATTTATTATATAACCTGAATTTTGAATGAACTCCCATATGTCCTTATAAGCGCTTGAACGTGTATTCACTATCCCTTCTGCTATAGAAAAACCAACATTGCGCAGAGCAGCAATACCGTAGCGTATGTGCTTGCCCTCTATTGAGAATTCAGCCTTAGATTTTCTTATGTCAGGCAAAAGAATAGAAACACCACTAAATTTCGCAGCATGATAAAACAAATTCAATTTATCTCTATCATCGATATTCAGATTCATTAAGGCCGTAAAAAATTCTAACGGATAATTAGCTTTAAGATAAGCCGTTTGATAAGATATAACTGCATATGCGGCTGCGTGAGACTTGTTAAACCCATAACCAGCAAATTTTGCAACAAGGTCAAAAATATAACTTGCCCTATCATAATCAACGCCATTTTTTGTTGCCCCTTGAATAAAAAGTTCACGTTGTTTATCCATCTCTGCTTTAATTTTCTTACCCATAGCACGTCTTAGCAAATCCGCTTCTGCAAGACTATATCCAGAAAGAATGCGTGCTATCTCCATCACCTGTTCTTGATAGATTATCACTCCAAATGTTTCTTTTAATACACTTTCAAGTAATGGATGAATATAATCTGGTTTTTCAAGTCCGTGCTTTCTTGCGATGTAAGTTGGAATATTATCCATAGGTCCTGGACGATAAAGAGAGATTAATGCAATGATATCTTCAATGCAGTCTGGCTTTAGTTTGATTAAAGCTTCCCTCATCCCAGAACTTTCAAGCTGAAATACTCCAATTGAATCACCGTTTGAGAGCATTTCGTAAGTTTTGCAATCATTCAAGGAAATTGAGGAAACGTCAATCTTTTTCCCATTGCGATTAATTAAACGATGAACGTGATCTATTAGCGTTAATGTACTAAGTCCAAGAAAATCAAATTTTATCAGCCCAGCTTTCTCAACATACTTCATGCTGTATTGTGTAATTGGTAGAGCTGAGTTTGGATCGTAGTACACAGGAACGAAATTTTCTAATTTTTGATCACATATCACAATTCCAGCAGCATGAGTTGAAACGTGGCGATATATTCCTTCAAGCTTAAGAGAAATATCAAGAAGCTTTGCAATTACTTCATCACTATCCCGTTCTTTCTGTAAGTTTTGATCAAACTCTATTGCTTGTGATAAAGTTATAGGATTTACTGGATTAAATGGAATCATTTTAGATATTTTATCCACTTGAGTGTAAGGCATTTGTAATACCCTTCCAACATCACGCAACACGGCCTTTGCTTGTAACTTACCAAAAGTAATTATTTGAGCAACATAACCATATTTCTTTTGAACATAACCAATAACTAAGTCCCTTTTTTCCTGGCAGAAATCAATATCAAAGTCAGGCATCGATATACGATCTGGATTTAAAAATCTTTCAAAGATCAGGCCAAATTTTATTGGGTCTAAGTCTGTAATCTGCAATGCCCAAGCAACAATTGATCCAGCACCTGAACCCCTTCCTGGACCAACTGGAACGCTATTTGCCTTACTCCAGCGAATAAAGTCAGAAACTATCAAAAAGTAGCCAGCATAGTTCATTGAAGTTATTACACTTAGTTCATAATTCAGCCGGTCATAGTATTGTTTAAGGTCTATGTCTATTTCATTTGCAATACGAAACCTTAATCCTGCAGTTGCTTGCTCCTTTAATTCTTCATTCTCAGTTTTATTTTCTCGACAAGGAAATTTAGGCAAAATAGGCTGCCTGCTTCTTGGCATGTAAGAGCACCGCTTAGCTATTACTAAAGTATTATGAATTGCTTCAGGAATATCACTAAACAGCTTTTCCATTTCCTCCACAGACTTAAAATAATGCTCAGTAGTTAGCTTATTTCTGTTATTTTCCAGAGCATAACTCCCTTCCGATATACACGTTAATATATTATAAGCTTCATAGTCAGACCTATTTAGAAAAAATACATCGTTTGTTGCAACAAGTGGTATATTATGCTGGTAAGCAAAGTTTATCAAGGTTTCTTCAAGCTCCAATTCTTTATTTGACCCGTGACGCTGCAGTTCAATATATAAGTGACCATTGAACGCTGAAAGCAGTTTTTCAACTGTTTCTTTATCTTGCTTTAATAACAGCTGAGCTAATATTCCATCACATCCACCAGCTAAAGTGATCAGACCTGTGCTTAAATTTAATAGCTCACCAAAATCAACATAAGGAATATCGCTGTTATTTTGACGCTTTCTGAAAGAATCACTTACCAAAGTAACTAGATTAGTGTATCCTTGCTCATTTTTTGCAAGCAATAATATAGGTAAATTTTGTTCTGAATGCCTAACTATAATATCACATCCTGTTATTAGCTGTATTCCTTTACTTGCTGCGTATTCTGAAAATTCAAGTGAACCAAATAAATTACCCGAATCAGTAATTGCAACTGCCGGCATTTTGTTCCACAAACAAAGACTTATCAGCTCCTCAATTTTAACCGAACTTTCAAGTAAAGAATAAACACTATGAACACGCAAGTGTATAAACATCAAAAAATTTTAGATCAGCAAGCAATAATAAGGATAACATTAATTTACTCATAAAGATATAACTTCATGGAAACAAAAGCTTATTCTCAAAGTTTGTATTTAATTTTTTATACTATGTATACTTTATATCTTTACAATATTCCTAAACTTTTACTATATAAGCTGAAACGTGCTTATAAAGCGTTCAAGCACTATAGTATGCTAAATATAGCATTAATAACTGAATTTCAGTAGTTAATACCAATTCTCATTGTCAGTGCACCAAATAAGTAATATTGCGCAGACTTTATAGGATTGAGCCCATGTAAGTATGGTGGTAGGTATATAATTTTTAGCACATTTAAACTTTTTGACTTATATCAACTAGCACAATCATGATAAGAAAGGATTTTCGTGTCTTTAAATATTGCAATATTTGTTCAAAAAATATATTCATACAATTAGTGTTAACATTCGGTATAAATAAGCTATAACTCCCTCCATTTCTAGGATTAATTGCACTGTAGAGATAAAAATTTTGTATCTATCCAATTTTACTTTAACCTGTATCCTAACACCATTTTTACACCACTCGTATTCAATTTTTGAATATGTACCAACAGTAATTCATTAAAGAATGATAACTCTATCCATATAATTAATGATATTCTTTAAATGAAACATATTTTTGCTTTTTTTTTCATTATTATCTATCCATTCCTTATAAAGGGATAATTGGTATAACCACCCTATTTCTGCCACTATTTTTTGCTCTATATAAATATTTATCAGCGCGTACTATAAATTTTTTGATACTATCAAGATCTGATTCTTGCATTTCTGCAATCCCAATGCTCACAGTTACATTGTGTGTTATGTTCTTATCCGAAAGTATAAAAGGTTCTGTAGCAATAATTTTACGTATCCTCTCTGCAACAATGTATGCATCTGATATATTGGTATCTGGCATTACAACAACAAATTCCTCACCGCCAAACCTAGCTAACAAATCTGTCACTCTAATGTTTTCAGAAATTCTCTTCTGTATTTGCTTTAAAAGTTCATCTCCGGCACTATGTCCAAAATCGTCATTTACTATCTTAAAATAGTCTATATCTAGTATCATAAGAGATAATCTCCTATTCTTCTCTACAGAGTCTTTGACAATGTTTCTTAAATGCGCGTCAAAATATCTTCTGTTGTAACAGTTAGTGAGTGGATCTTTTATGGACATTTCTGCATTGTTAAATAAGTTCATCCTCAAGGCATCTTGGTATCTTTTGCGTTTCACTTGTAAATTAACTCTTGCTATTAATTCACTTTCATCCAGAGGCACTGTTAGGTAATCATTAGCTCCTACATCAAGTGCTTTTACTAAGTTGTTTTTATTATAATCTTCTGAAAGGATCAGAATTGGTGTATATCGTGTTTCTACTTTGCTACGAAACTCAGAACACAAACGCAGTCCGTCAGTTTTTAAAAATTGCATGTCAGAAATAATTAGATCATAGTTACCCTCAATACCAATCTTCAATGCCTCCATTGGATCATTTAGTATATTAATTGACCTAAAGCGTTGCTTTAGTATATTATATATCTGCTCTGCTTGAAAGATGTCCTCATCTACAACAAGTATGTTGGAATCAAAGATCTGATTAGAATAGTCCATAATACTGCTTCCTGCCACCCCGCCAATCTCAGCATTAGTTTCTCCTCTTAAACGTAGTTCATCTATAATCATCTTTAAGCGTGTGAGAGACTTAATTCTTGCAGATAAGGCAGTTTCATCTATTGGTTTAGTTAGGAAGTCATCTGCACCAGCGTTAATGCCTTGCACTCTATCGTGAGTGTCATGTAGTGCAGTCACCATAATTATTGGAATATGGGTTGTTAAGGGATCGCTCTTTAAGTTCTTACAAACCTTAAAGCCATTTATTTTTGGCATCATGATATCGAGTAATATAATATCAGGCTGTTGCTTTGCCACTAAATTTATTGCTTCTTCACCATCATGAGCTACAATAACCGTATAGTACTCTGCTTTTAGTCGAGCTTCTAAAAGCTTAACATTAGATGGTACGTCATCTACTACCAGAATCCTCGCTGTCATTACCTTTAGGTATATTATCTATGTTATAAGTAGGATAAAGTTTACCATCCTTACCAATTATATAATTTACTTTTTCAGCGTTATATCCCTTATATAACTCTTCAATTCCAGCATCTTTTAACAACTTCCTAGCTTTTGATTTTATGATAATAAGATACCTATAGATATTCTTAATAAGATCAATGAATACAGGTACCTTATTTTTATCAAGAACAATTATACTAACTAAAACTACAAATAGAACTTCTGAAAGACCTATACTAAACATTTTTCTTATAAAGCAAGTACTTTAATTCTTCTAATTATAAATATTAATTTGCTTAAATCAAGTTTAGAAGCAACCATCTCATCTAAAAAACTGTTGTAACGTTCTATGCAATCTTTATCATTGCGGGCCCAAGTTTGAACCTTATCTCCGTAGTTATTAGTGGCTTTTATAACTTTGACAGCTAGATTATAGTGATAATTACTTAAATCGTCTAGTAAATCGTTAATTAAACTACGATCCCAATAAGAGGAATAACTTTTCATCTTAACAGCAATTGTTCTAATCAGGTCAAACCTCAGCAGTGATTTTAACTCAAAGTATATTTTTCCAGCATCAAGGGTAGACAAGGACGTTTGCTCAGCGATAGATATGATATCCAGCGCATAAGCAAGGACGCACAGGTCAGCAGCTTTTTTTGCTAGATTTTTATTTATATTGAGTTCTGCTAAAAAAGAAGATTCACGGTTATAGGTTTTTAATAGGTGTTCGTCTAGAATTTCAGTTAAATTCTGGCCTAAAGTTTCAATTGCATTTTTAAATTTTGTAATATTATCTTGCTCTGCAAAGCTAAGTTTGCCAAGATTTTTTACTAACCAAAATGATACTCTACCGATAAATTTCTGCACATTTCTCACTATTTGCAAGTATGAATTGATATTAATCTTTCCGTCTAATTCATCAATTTCTTGCCATAAGCTATTTAAACTGTACAAGTGATTAACAACAATATAAACATTCACCGCTTCATACACTTTAATTCCAGTACTTTCAACCAGATTATTAATAAATATACATCCCATCCTATTCACTACATCATTTACAATGCAGGTGGAAATGATTTCTCTGTGAAGTTGATGTTTTAATATGGAATCCTTGAACTCCATTACCATCTTTTGTGGAAAGTAATTTAATAAGTAATTGCGGCACAAAAAATCTTTTTCAGGCAAGTCAGAATGTATAATTTCATTTTTTATTGCTGTTCTAGCATAAGACATTAAAACAGAAAGCTGAGGAGAGCTAAAGCCCTCCGCTCCAGTTAACATTCTAGCTATTTCCTCATCTGCAGGAAGAAACTCTACACTTCGATTTAACAGTCCAGATTTTTCCAAATTGAGTAATAACCTATGGTGCTGCTCTAACCTCTCTTTAGCTTGTAAGCACTCAAGAAGTAATGCTTTTGTTTCAATTCTGTTATGGTCTTCAAGTACCTTAGATGCAACTTCATTCACCATGCTAGCCAGTATTTTATTCCTTTTTTCCAAAGAAATATTACCTCCTTTCATAACTGAGACGAATGCAATTTTGATATTAACTTCAAGGTCAGAACATATTACTCCTGCTGAATTGTCAACAAAATCTGCATTGATATATCCACCTCTTTTAGCATATTCTATTCTTCCAAGTTGGGTGCAACCAAGATTGCCACCTTCTATGAACATAGAAGCTCTAATATTCTCTCCGTTCACTCTTAATTCGTCGTTTGCTTTATCACCAACCGTATCGTGGCTTTCACCCTTTGCTTTAACAAACGTGCCAATCCCTCCATTCCATATAAAATCCACTTTTGCTTTCAAAAGATATTGAATTAAATCACTTGGAGATAATGTGTCTTTCGTTATATCAAAGCACTTTTTCATCTCTTGAGAGATATTTACTTGCTTGCTGCTGCGTTCGAATATTCCACCGCCATGAGAAATCAGATCTTTGTTATAGTCCATCCAAGTTGAAAATGGTAACTCAAAAAGGCGTTTACGTTCTGCAAAACTCTTTTCTGCATTAGGGTTTGGATCAACAAAAATATGCATGTGGTTAAATGCACCGATTAAACGTATATTTTTTGAAAGCAGCATACCATTTCCGAACAGGTCGCCAGCCATGTCTCCGATTCCAACAATACTCACACCTTGGTAAATATCCTTATTCATTTTCCAAAAGTGCCTCTGTGCTGCAATCCACGCTCCTCTAGCCGTAATACCCATCTTTTTATGGTCATAACCTGCTGATCCACCAGATGCAAATGCATCACCAAGCCAAAAATTATACTCATAGGCTATTTGGTTAGCATAGTCAGAAAATGAGGCAGTACCTTTATCTGCTGCAACTACTAAATACGGATCATCTTCATCATATCTAACTACGTTTTCTGGTGGAACTATTTTACCATCAACTATGTTATCAGTAATAGCAAGCATGCCTCTAATAAAATCCTTATAGCACTCAATACCTTTCTTCCTTAAGATATTTTTGTCTTTGTACACTTTCTTTATTACAAATCCACCCTTTGCACCAACAGGGACAATGACTGCATTTTTTGTCATCTGAGCCTTCATGAGGCTTAAAACTTCAGTACGAAAATCTTCTGTCCTATCTGACCATCTTAGACCTCCACGTGCTAATTTTCCCCCTCTTAAATGTATTCCTTCAAAAAGGTTTGAATAAACATACAATTCACGATATGGACACGGATCTGGCAGACCATTTATTTTACTTGAATCAAATTTTATAGATAAGCGGGATTTATCATCTTGATAGTAACTGGTCCTTAAAATAGCCATTATCAAGTTAAATATTGAGCGCAAGACGTAATCATGCGAAACGTTGCTAATCTCTTTTAAGAATTCCTCGATTTTTTCTCTAAAAATGTTTGTAGTTTCTATTCTATCAATATCTATACTAGGATCAAATCTTACATGAAATAACTGTGTCAAATACTTTATTATTTTTGGATATTCTGAGACTACTTTTTGAATGTATTCTGGGTTGTAGTTAAATGACGTCTGCTTCAGGTAAGCACTTAGCGCCCTAACTAAAAGCACTTCTTTCCATTCCAGACCAGCAATAATAATTAAGCTATTGAAATAATCATTTTTAATTTCCTTTCTAAACACTTTTGCAAGCGTTATTTCAAATTGTTCCTTAAGAGTAATGTTATCTATCAATTCGTCAACTCTTGACAATACAAAATGGTGTATCCATATACCACCATTGATTTCTATATAATAACCATTATGCGATAGAATTTTTGCTCCTAGATTCTTAGTGATTCTTAATATCTTTGACAATTCAAGGCCTCCATTGCCTGGAGTGTAAACTTTTAACTGATAATTGAGATTATCGTGAGTAAGCCTTAAATCGACTTCGCTAACTCCCTTCTTCCTTACTGTCTCTAATTTCTTCATGTCATAATATGCATCATGAGGTTCAAAGCTCTCTTGATAACTTATCGGAAATGCCTTGCAATAACGGACGAATATATCTTCAACAGTGCTAAGAGTGTTATACAAATTATCTATAAAACGGTCTTCCCATTTTTCTGTAATGTTTCTTAACTTGTTTTCGATACGCAAAACTTCATCGTCAAAAACATGAGCATCCTTAACCTTTAGTACTACGTGCAACTTCATTAAATCATATTCATTGATAATGTGATTGTTATAAATATCTGAATTTGCTGCGTTTATTTCATCTTTTAATATATCACGTATCTTGAACATTAACCTTGAGCTTGCATAACGCATCGGTATCAGCACTATGCAACTAATAAAGTCCCTTGCTTTTCTTAAAAACAATTTTACTCTTGGCCTAATTGCAAGAGACATAATTGAAATACAAATCTTAAATAACTCATCCTCATTTGATTGAAATAGCTCATCACAAGAGAATGCTTGTAAAATAGAAATTAAAGCTTTATTATTGTGACCACCAGGCAAAAATCCTGCTCTCTTTTCTATTATTTTAACTTTATCTCTTATCAACGGAATAGTTCGAATGTCTTGAACTTCTGCTACAGAAGTGAATAACCCGAAAAAATGCCGTTCCTTTACCACATCACCTTGGTTGTTAGATTCTTTTACACCTATACAATTCATGTATGTACGCTTATGAACTATTGAAGTTAAGTCTGATCTCAATATGTATAAAGGATATAAGCCTTCAGAGGAGATCGATGAATTCCGATACTCTTGACTTGTTTTCATTAAACCAAGATTTCCTTCATCATTGGGAACTAGCTTTCCATCCTTGTCTGCAATAAGTTCTTGATAACCTAAAAATACAAAGTTATTATTTTTTAGCCAAGCCAAAAAATCTCCGCCTGATGTCATCTTAGTGTAGGGTACTAATTGGATCTCAGTGTCAACTACTCGGGCAATGGAAAGAGGATCTTTTGCCTCATCAAGTCTCTTAAGCATTAATGGCCAGTCTTTTACAACACAATTGACTGCCTCTAGTGTTTTTTGCAACGACTTTTTTAATATATCAACAAAACTATTACTTATACCTTTAATAATTACATATATCACTGATTCCTTGATACCATTATCCTCTTCTAAATTACAAATTTCGTTAATCATGCCACTTTTTCTTTGTATATTAATTATACTATTACTATAGTAGCATATGGGTAAGTTATGCGACTTGATGGTAGCAATAACAGAATCAACCAAGAAAGGCATATCGTTATTTATTACCTTAATTGTAGTAAAATTACCTTCTATTCCTGGTATGTCACTTGCATTACTTACCATCAATTTGCTTTCTTCTTTTTCTTTTTTGGAAATGAAGCTATATGCATCTTCTACAATGTATAAAAGAAATTTATCATTAATCTTTAAATCACTATTATAAACAAAATTATAAAAATATTTGATAAACTCTTTAACTTTTGCCTTTTCTTTCTGGTTTTCTTGATTAACCAACTTTAATAAAGACTCAGTGTCAACACTGTAATCCACACACATCTTTTTTAACTAAAATATATAATAAACCTAAACCTTTTTAACTAAGATTTCATTATTAAAAGCGTACACTATTAATCTATCACCTTCTGCTACTTCTCCCGATAAAATCAACTTAGCTAAGTTATTTTGAATACATTCTTGTATTACCCTTTTTAGTGGTCTTGCCCCATATTCATAGTCATAGCCAACTTGTGCTATTAATTCTTTAGCTTCCTGTGATAAACTTATACTTAGTTTGCGCTTAACAATTATTTTTTGTAGATAAAGAAATTGAATATCTATGATTTTGTAAATGTCTTCCTTGGTTAAACTATGAAATATAATAATTTCATCAAGCCTGTTCAAAAACTCAGGACGAAATGTTGACTTAACTATTTGCATCACTTCACTCTTTGTAGAGTCGACAACTCCTTTGAGCATTATTTCAGCACCAAGGTTAGAAGTTAAAATTAGTATAGTATTGCGGAAATCAATTAGCTTGCCATGGCTATCGGTAAGCCTGCCTTCATCTAAAATCTGCAATAATAGATTAAATATATCTGAACTTGCTTTCTCTATTTCATCAAACAATATTACTTGATATGGCCTTCTTCTTACTGCTTCAGTTAATCTTCCACCTTGCTCATAGCCAACATATCCTGGAGGTGCACCAATTAACTTTGAAACGGAATGTTTTTCCATGTATTCTGACATATCAAAGCGCAGAAGTGCTGATTGATCATCAAACAGAAATTCAGCAAGGGCTTTCGCAAGTTCAGTTTTTCCAACTCCAGTTGGGCCTAAAAATAAAAATGAACCGAAAGGTCGATTAGTATCCTGAACACCAGAACGGGAGCGCCTAACTGCATTACTTATTGCTTCTATTGCATCCTTTTGCCCTATCACCCTTTTCCCTATTTCATTTTCCATGCTAAGGAGTTTTTCTCTTTCACTATGCATCATATTATCAACTGGAATTCCTGTCCACCTTGAAACAATATTTGCAATATCATCTTCGGTAACTTCTTTCTTTAAGAAACTATCAGTAACTTCTTCCTGATTTATTAATTTATTTTCAAGTTGAGGAATCACACCATACATCAGTTCTCCTGCTCTTTCTAAATTTCCACTACGCTGGACTAATTCCAGCTCTTTTCTTGCATTATCTAATTTCTCAGCTGTTTCTTGTATTCTAGCTATTTTATTCTTTTCTATTTGCCATTTACTGTTTAATTCAGCAAATTTACTATTTAGGTTTTCGATTTCTTCATTTATCTTCTTTAGGCGCTGCTTAGAATTCTCATCACGTTCTTTTTTCAAAGCTTCTGACTCAATTTTTAGCTGTACAATCTTCCTTTCAAGTTCATCAATAATCTCAGGTTTGCTATCCATTTCAATTCTCACCCTGCTCGCTGCTTCATCAATCAAGTCGATCGCCTTATCAGGTAAAAATCTATCTGTTATGTACCTATCAGATAACGTTGCAGCAGCAATTATTGCACCATCCGTAATTCTGATACCATGATGCACTTCATATCTTTCTTTCAAACCCCTTAGTATAGAGATAGTATCAGTTTCAGTTGGTTGAGAAATAAACACAGGCTGGAAACGCCTTGCAAGCGCAGGATCTTTTTCTATATGTTCACGATACTCATCTAAAGTTGTGGCTCCTATACAGCGAATTTCTCCGCGTGCAAGAGCAGGCTTCAGCAGATTTGAAGCGTCCATTGCACCACTTGTCGCTCCTGCCCCAACTAAAGTATGAAGCTCATCTATAAACAAGATAACTTTTCCCTCTGCTTTTGAAAGCTCATTAATAACAGCCTTTAACCTTTCTTCGAACTCTCCTCTAAATTTTGTTCCAGCAATTAATGCACCAAGATCTAAGGATAAAACTTTTGCGTCACGTAAACCAAGCGGCACGTCATTTGCAACAATTCTATTTGCAAGACCTTCAACTATTGCAGTTTTTCCAACACCAGGTTCACCTATTAGTACTGGGTTATTCTTTGTTCGTCTCAGTGATACTTGCATGGTTCTCCTAATCTCTTCATCACGACCAATTACGGGATCAAGCTTGCCTTGCATAGCAAGACCTGTAACATCTTTTGTGTATTTCTTCGCCGCATTTAATTTTTCCTCACTGTTAGGCGAATCTGCACTATTACCTTTTCTCATTTCTGCAATAACTGAACTCAATTTTTGTAGTGTGACACCATTTTCTGTCAGAATTTTACCTACAGTATCATTTTTTTGTGCAGTCAATCCCTGCAGTAAACGTTCAACGGTGACAAATAAATCTTTGTTCCTCTTAGCCAGATCAATTGAATCTTCAAAGACTTTTGCTACTTCTCTTGAGAGTTGAAGACCACTACTTCCTGGACCTTCAATTACTGGAATTTTTTTTATTACGTTACTCACAGCTTCAGAAATACTTTGCATATCTCCACCGCAAGCACTTATTAAATCCTGAATTAAACCTGATTCATCCTCAAGCATCACTTTTAGTAAATGCTCAGGCATAAAAACCTGATGCCCTGCTCCCAATGCTTTCATTTGGGCACTTTGAATTAGGCTTTTTGCTTTTTCGGTAAATTTATTTAAGTCCATAATATAAGCTTAACTCTAATTTTTTGCTATATATAGCAATTGTTTCCTTGATTTTAAACTAGAAGTTGTTTGCTGCTAGGTAAAATTTTATGATTATTGTTCTCAACACATGCAACTAACATCTTAGACTTACATGCATAATTACCATTTTTCACCATAAAATTGCAAGAAATTAAGGTTAACACTATATGCTATAATCAAAACTCGTCAAGTATTTTTTATGTTAAAATTTGCCAAGTTATTTTTTTGCTTGATATTGACTATGTAAAGACTATATACGCTACAAGCACCCAATAAACACCATTTTTCTACATATTTAAAACATAGTTATTCAAGAGCCCTATTGATATTTAGCGATATTTGTAGTAAAATGATAATCTAGGATTTAGAATAAAAATTTATGACTGAAGCCCAGGGTCCAAACATTGCGGAGTGGCAAGCTCAACAACGATACCAGGAGCATCAAGTAGAAAAGAGCGGTTTTGGTCTTGGTTATAGTGATTCTGTTGCAACAATTGTAGATGGAATGAAGTGGCTATTCAACTTTCATGAAGGTGCAATTTCTGCTTACAGCAATGTGCTTGAAAGTTTGGTAAGCGGCAATCTTGCAACGTTATTTGGAAAATCAGGCAATATGTTTGGTATAAAGTTTTTTGAGAATTTTGCAGAACATTTTTCAGGTAGCAATGGAGAAGATATGCTATCAGAAGGAATGGGTATAGCCAATAGTGAAGAAGGGCTTCATCAAGATGATTTTCCACATGCTAGTAATCAAATTGCTAATAATGCCAATGGCTTGCATGACATACATGATGCAGGTAATTACCATGGTCAGTCTTTTTCACCTAGCCCTTCACCACTCGTTGATGATGGCCATGAACATAAACTTAGTGATTAGATGAATTTTATTTTATGAGTTATTGAATAATTGCAAATATTTGAGAAGTGGCGCTTCTCCTAAATTAATTATAATTAACATGAGTTTATTTTAGTGAAAAAAATTTCAGTTTTAGGATCGACAGGAAACATTGGAAAAAAGACCGTAGATTTACTCTTGAAGAGGAATGAAGAATATCAAGTAGAAGCACTCAGTACCTATTCAAATTTTGCTCTACTGGCATATCAAGCAAAGCTGCTAAATGCAAGGTATGTTGCTATCTCTAATGAAAGGTTTTACAAAGATTTAAAAGAAAGCCTATTTGGTACAGGCATCAAAGTAGAAGTTGGTGCTGATGGTCTAGCAAATATTGCTTCTCTGCCAGTTGATCTCTCAGTTATTGCAGTAGTTGGCATTGCAGGCCTTGAGCCAATCATGTGCGTCATAGAGAGTGGTACTAAAGTCATTGCATTAGCAAATAAAGAAAGTATTGTTTGTGGTGGAAAATTATTACTTAAGAAAACTGAAGAAAAAAACGTACAGATAATTCCTATTGACTCTGAACACAACGCAATTTTTCAAGTTTTGCAGAATAGCAATAGATGTGTAGAAAAAATTATACTTACTGCTTCTGGTGGTTCATTTTTAAATTATAGCCTTGAACAATTAAAAGATGTTACGGTAGGCCAAACACTTAGTCACCCTATTTGGAATATGGGAAAGAAAATCTCAGTTGATAGTGCAACTATGATGAATAAAGCACTGGAAATGATAGAAGCATATAACTTATTTAATATTAGCCCAAACAAAATTGAAGCAATAGTACATCCTGAATCTATAATACATGGGATTGTAGCTTATAAAGATGGTTTCAACTTTGCTGTGCTCGCAGAAGCTGATATGACAATTCCCATTTCATATGCTCTGTCTTGGCCAGAAAGTTCGGCCTTGAGTTATAAATTGGATTTAACAAAGCAAAAACTAACCTTTCAAGAGCTGGATTATAGGCGCTTTCCTGCGCTAAAGCTTAGCATGGAAGTGTTAAATTCCTCTTCTCCACACATAAATAGTATAGTGCTTAATGCTGCAAATGAGGTAGCTGTTGATAAATTTTTAAAATCAAGAATTTCCTTTTTGGAAATAACAAAAGTAGTAGAGTCAACAGTAGAGAATTTTGTCAATTACACTGACATTAACTCGCTACCTGATATAATAAACATTGATCTTGAAAGTCGCGCTATTGCTAAAGAAATTATCAAAAATAAAGTTCTTAAGTTATCATAGTAGCCGATAGAAATAAGAAATTTATTTAACAAATCTTGCCAGCCTTCTTTAACCATAACATTAAGGCCTTTTACCTAACATAAGCTTAAGCTTTAATTGTTAAAGCATGAGATAGTAAAAACGCAAATTTTGAGAACAGGTAGTGAATAATTAGCTAACAGTAGTTCTTTTGCTTCTCTCTTACTTAATAAATTTCTTAAAACTTATAGCTGAAACAATTTATATTAATTACCACTATATAAGAAACGGATAGAGAATATATGAAAAAGAAATCACGTAGCAAAAATATGTGCATTTCAAAAACAACATTAACTACATGGATTAAAGAGAAGTAAAATTGTTTACTTCTCTCAATGTCGTAAAAAAACTAGATTGAATTAAAGTCAATTTGGATAAGTTGAAGTATGGATATAAGAAAATCTTAGTATTACCATTAAAAAAAATAGAATTAAGAATTCTAGAAAAAATTTAGCTTAAATGTCAGTAAATCTACAGTAATACGAAAATGAAGTTTTTGTATATTGCGTCAAGGCCAATTCACAGTGAACAAGATATAAAGTAGATAAGAAAAGTGCAAAAAACATGAATGAAATTATTGGGTAAGCATCATGAATAAGAGTTATTTTTCTTTAATGAA
The DNA here is from genome assembly GCF_013365435.1 of Wolbachia endosymbiont of Litomosoides sigmodontis. Taxonomy (GTDB): domain Bacteria; phylum Pseudomonadota; class Alphaproteobacteria; order Rickettsiales; family Anaplasmataceae; genus Wolbachia. The sequence goes on along the minus strand of NZ_CP046577.1, from coordinate 485,627 downwards.
TTGCGTTTTATCATACATTCGAAAATTAGACATAAATAGTTTGAAAAAGGTGTTAGAACATAGGTTAAAGTAAAATTAAGTAGAAAAAAAATTTTATCTTTACAGTACAATTAATTCTAGAAATGAAAAAAATTCTAGCTTATTTGCACCGAATATTAATACTAACTGAGAGACTTTGGTATCTAATTTACACTCTTATCCCACTACTTCTTTACATGAGGTGTTTCTAGCAATAAATTTTCTTAAGTGTATTAAAATTGGTATTTTTGGTGCAGGTGATATTTAAACTTAAAACAACATTCTAAAAAACTTTTCTATGTAGTTTAATTCCTCTACGTCATTTACTGCATAAAGTGGTGTAATTTGCTGCTCTACACCTGGTATTTCTATAAAAATTTTACCTACTTCTTGCCCTTTTTTAATGGGTGCAGGTATTATATCTTTATGTTCAACACGCACCTTAATTTTATCACGAAGATTGCGGTTATAAGTTATGGTAACGTCGTGTGCAACTGTAACAGATACTTTTCTCTCCTTTCCGTATAGGACATTTATTTCTTCAATTACACTGTTCTTAGCAAATATTTTCTTAGTATTAAAATGATTAAAGGAATACTGTATCAGTCTTTTTGCTTCTTCTATTCGCTCTTTTTCAGAGTTTAAGCCATTTACAACAACAAAAATTCTCCTATCATTTCGTTTCGCAGAAACTACAATACCGTAACCACCAGTATTTGTGTAACCAGTCTTTAAGCCATCAACTCCAATATCATGGAAAAGTAAAAGGTTTTTATTTTTTTGTACAATATCGTTATATGTTAGATATTGTTCAGAGAATAAATCGTAATATTCAGGAAAATCAGTAAAAATCCTTTTTGCTAGTACTACTAAATCCTTTGCACTCATAAAATGATCCTCATCTGGCCATCCGCTTGAATTAACAAAGTAACTGTTGCTTAGGTTTAAGTTTTGTGCAATTTCGTTCATTTCAATTACAAAATCCTCTTCTGATCCGGCAATGCCCTCAGCTAGTGTTATGCAAGCATCATTACCTGAAACCGTTACAATTCCTTCAAGCAGTTCTTTCACCGAAACAGATTGACCTTCCTTTAAAAACATAGAAGAGCCTTTTCTCTCCCACGCTTTTCTACTTACTTGAAATTTGTCTTTTATATCTATTATTCCAGCTTTTAAATAAGCAAATGCTACATATAAAGTCATTAGCTTGCTCATTGAAGATGGAGCCATCTTTTCGTCAGAATTATGTTCAAAAATGAATAAGCCTGAGGCTAAATCTAAAACTGCTGCTTGCTTTGCTTTAGTTCTAAATTGATATGAATATGAAGAAAAAGGAAGTACAAAAATTAACAGCAGGATTACCAACTTGCCTAATATGTTCATAACTTCAAATGTATTGTGCACTAATTAATAGTATAATTTTACATACATATTTCAATGAAATTAAGATAAAACTTTTATATGTATGATATAATAGATTTTATATGATAGATTCATGATAACCGTCATTCCACTACCCAGCTAGCAGAATCTATGACGAGATACCACATATTTCAGTGTCAGCCATTTGCAATGCATGTTGAAAAATCATTTTATGATCTAAATCAGTTTTTTTACAGGCAACCTCTACGCCTATCAAGCTTTCTAAGATCTTCTTAAGCTCTGAAAGTTGAAAAATTTTCAAATGGGATTTAAAGCTTTGCAATTGCTTAAAGAATAATGGAGGATTCAGCTGATTGATCGCAGCCTGTTCATTCATCCCACCTTGTATTAACAACAAGACATTTTCAAGGCGTAGAAAATAATTTGACATAATACGAATTAGTCCTATAGGTGAGAAATTTTTCTGTAATATCAATGCATCTGAGATTTTGATAAAATTTGCCACATCTTTGCTTGCTATAGCAGAACACAGATTATCAAGTGTAACATAATCATTGCTGGAAGTTGAAAGGCACAACTCTATATCAGCTGGTTTAAGATCTTTTCTCTCACCTAAATATAAAATTAATTTCTCAAGTTCTGAATATATAGACATACTGGTATAATTGAAGTAGGACTGTAAGTAGTAAATTATCTCATTTTTATATTTTATGTTGTTTTGTTTCAAGTAGCTTGATATTATGCCATAAAGATTATTACTGTTATCCTTATAACAAGAAATTACACCAAAAGTTTTTGAGCTTTTTACATAACTTTTAATTGTGGAATTACACAAAAGATCAGTTGCTATCATCATTATATAGTGATCACTTGTATTATAATCTAATACACTTTCTAATTCTTTAGATATATTTCCAGTTACATTTATTAGTTTGATTAATTTTTTACTAGTAAACATTGAAATGTTTACTAATTCAGAAAGTAATAGACTAGGCGACTTATTCACCATTGCAAAATCCATCACCTGAACTGAATATTCACTCAAACTAGTTACTATTTCTTGCGCAAAGAAATCAACTCTGCTGTTATCACTTCCATGAAGCAACACACCACTTAAAGTATCAGGTTTTTCTAAAAATTTCTTAATATTAGACGGCGCAATCCTCATGTACTCTATATAATATCATTGTCATGTATATGAATAGCTAACTCATTTTGCTGTATATGACCTAAAGATCCTGAATTTTCTTGTACATCACTCCCCGTATCCTGTGTGTCATTTAATACATCTATCTCTCTGAGAATATACTTACGGTAAAACTTTTTCATAGGTTGAAATAAGTATTTTAAAAAAAATCCTTCATCTGCCATATTATTACTCCATAAAATTAAAAACTTATCACTACCATATTAAGGATAATATAGCAAAAACTATTTCATCCTAAAGTAGCTGTATCACATAACTAATGCATTACAAATGCATTCATACTTGAAAATGAAATCAAGCCAACTTATTTAACATCAACCTTATAAAATAAGCAATAATTAAATATGTAGCTGCAATAAGTATAATTGCCGGTCCTGTCAATAAGTCAAAACTTGCAGATAATATGAGGCCTGATATTCCAGAGATCAAAGAAAAAACTGTTGCAATAATAATCATTTGCATTGGAGTTTTTGAAACAAGCCTTGCAGATGCTGCTGGTATCAACAAAAACGCAGCAATAAGTAGTATCCCTATTAATTGGGCAGACACTGCTGTAAATATAGCAAGAGTAATTAAAAATTCTAGCCTAACCAAATTTACATTAATTTTTTCAACTATTGCTAAATCTTGGTTAATTGAAATTATTAACCAGTAACGCCATCTAAATATTAATATCATAGCAACTACTATTGAGGTTAAAGAAATTAATACTATATCACTCTGTTCTAGTGTTAATATGTCTCCAAATAGCGAGCTAATAATGCTACTATTACTTGATGGGAGAAAGGACATCAATATTAAACTTGATGATAAAACTACATTAGTAACAATATTCAATATCGTATCAACAGAATATAGCCTATTAAAATTAAGGGAAAGTAGTATAGCAAATGCAATTGCAATAAGCATAATGCTTATTGATGGACTAATCTTAAAGATTAAAGCCAATGCAATGCCAAGCAACGAAGAATGAGATAAGCTATCACCCAAATATGATAATCTTTGCCATATCATAAATGATCCTAAGGCACCTGTTACTAGGCTAATTATTACTATCGCAATTAGACTATTGATGAAAAAATCCTGCGTAAATATTACTAACATACTATATTATCTTTAGATAAGTAACAACAAACCTGTCTTCGGATATTAAAACATTATAAGTTCTGCATGCTGCGTCAGTTGTCATAAATTCAAAATTTAAACCTTTTTGTTCCATAAGGTAGGACTTCACTGAAGAATGTGGTACATTTCGTGTTTTGCCAGTACCTATCAACAAAACTTCTATTTCCTCTGTTAAAAAAAAATTAAAGTGTTCCTTACTATTTATATCACTTTCTTTTAACTTAATCACCATTTCAGGAAAAACTATAATTGAGCCATGATATTCTTGATTATTTACTAAAAATTTCCCTTCACTGTAACCATTTATGAAGTTTTTTCTCTTAGAAATTAAAGGAATTATATCCATAAAATTAAACTATTAATTGAGTGTCACATACCCACCATTCTGGCTGCTTTTCTCTGAGATTAGTTGCGGCAGTTTTTGCATTTTTTTCACTATCAAATATTCCAAAGCATGTTACACCACTACCTGACATGCGAGAAAGTATGGAACCTTCTTGCGACTCTAATGCTAATATCACATCTTTAATTTCAGGGACAAGACTTATTGCTATTTCTTGAAGATCGTTTTCTGTCTCTTTAAGGAGTTTTAATAAATCTTTCTCAGTATCACCTCTCCACTTAATTGGCTTAGAAAAGTTCCCTTCATATTTAGAAAATACCTCTGGCGTGCTCAAAAACTTTTTTTTCGGTTTTGCAAGTACTATATTTGTAGGTAGGGAGAATTTTTTAATATAGCATATTTTTTCACCAATACCCCTAACCAAAACTGGCTTACTATCTATACTTGCAGGAACATCAGCACCAACACTTAAAGCTATTTCATTTAGGATTGTTCTGTCAATTTTCCATAATTTTCCTAGCGTACGTATCACAGCTCCAGCATCTGAAGAACCACTACCCAAACCTGCAGCAGTCGGTATGTTTTTTACAACCTTTACAGTAACTTTAGTACGTACAGGAGCATGTCTAAGTAATAGATCAACTGCTCTCATTATGGTATTGTACTTATTGTTTATTTTTAGTTCAGAATTTACAAATTCAACTATAGTATTATCATACCTAAAATTCTTTTCACCTACTTTTATTTCTAAGAAATTGGAAAGATTAGCGAAGACAAATAAACCTTCAATCAAGTGATACCCTGTTTCTTTTTTTTCTATAACATGCAAAAAAAGGTTGATCTTTGCAGGAGCTTTTACACAAAAACTTTTCATTTATATATCTTCACTAACACCTTATTATACTATATGTATAATGCTATTTTAGTCAACTTTTTAAGGTTTTCATACTTCTGATGAGATCAGATACCATAAATCCTAATTTCTCTGCATGGGTAAATGCATCAGCTGGCACAGGCAAAACAAAAATCTTAATAGATAGAGTATTGAGACTTTTATTAGAAAATAAAAGGAATATTTTCTGTTTAACATTTACCAATGCTGCAGCAAATGAGATGGAAAGTCGCATTCACAGTATGCTTAGTAAGTGGGCAATTTGTTCTGATAGCGAACTAATCGCGTCTCTAGAACAGTTAGATCCCTCTTTACTATCGCTCCACCACTACACGTCATCTCAGCCTTATTTGCCATCCCAGTGCTCAACACTGGAATCTAAATTACTGCAGACAAAAAATAGTGAAGTATTAAATCATTATTTAATCCAAGCAAGAAGGATTTTCTCTGAATTGGAAAATTTTGGCTTAACTATACAGACTATACATGCCTTTTGTTATAAATTAATTTCTAGCTTCCCTGTAGAAGCTGGCATTGTCCCAAATTGTGCGCTGAGCGAATGCAAGGGATTACACTCCATTGTATTTGATAAATTACTTCACAATAAAGATATACAAGATAGCATAAACTTTATTGCAGCTGAAGTTGATGAAAACGAGTTACGCGATTTACTTTATACTTTATGCATAAAAAGGTCGGTATCAATAAATGATCTAGAATATATTAAAGGTAAATTGAGTGCTCCAGATGAAATCCGTAGTCTGCGGAGTGAAGTGACTAAGCAAATAGAAAGATTAGCTGAAATATTAAGTAAAGGCAGTAAACGAGATCAGAGCTACAGCAAGATGCTTGATTTTACATCTTCCTCTGTCATTCAAACAGAAAACCTAGTCAAAGTATTTTTAAAATCAGAATCCCACGAAAGAAAAAGTATATCATCCATTATAACAAAGAGTACTTTGGAGAAATTTCCGGGTGCAAAGCAAATAATAGAAAATATTCAGAATGCAGTATTTACTCATATAAGAAACATAAACTCTTATCAAATCTTCAAAAGAACTAGTAGTTTACTAGATATATTTAAAGTATATATTAATTTATATAATAGTGAAAAGCTAAAGAATGCACTGCTTGACTATAATGATATAATTGATTTAGCAACAAATCTTCTCAGCAACCCAGATTATAAATATCGGGTATTGTTTAACTTAGATCAAAAAATAGATCACATTCTTGTTGATGAGGCACAGGATAATAGCACCAGTCAATGGAAAATTATAGCAAGTCTTTGTGATAAATTTTTTGTCTGTAATGACGAAAAACGAACCTTATTTGTTGTTGGCGATATAAAACAATCCATTTACAGATTTCAGGGGGCAAATCCTCATCTATTCAACCACATGCAACAATACTTTCACATAAAAAATGGTGATAGAGATTGGATATCATATCAGCTTGAAAAATCATTTCGCTCAACTCCAGAAATTTTAACACTTGTGGATAGATTATTTAATAATTTCCGTGAAGAAATATCTTTTGTTAACAGTGAAATAAAACATGTTCCATACAGAGAAAACGATCAAGGATATATTGAAATCTGGCCGTTGTTACCAAAGTGCAAAGAGGAAGAACAACAAGCTTTACAAATTCATTTGATGCACAAGAAAGATTACATAATAATAGATCGATTGCTTGCTCAGGCAATAGCTCACAAAATCCATAACTGGTTAAATGAGGGACGAATTTTAGTCGCTAAAGATCGCCATATAGAACCAAGAGACATTATGATCCTAGTACGACAGCAAAATGTACTAGTTGATTATGTAACAAGCGAACTTAAAAAAGCAAACATACCAGTTGTAAGACTCGGCTATTTTAGAATTATGGACTACATAGCTGTGCAGGACTTGATAGCTTTGACTGAATTTTTACTTCTTCCAACAAATGATTTAGCTCTTGCAAATGTTTTAAAATCGCCATTATTTAATTTCACTGAAGATGATTTATTTAACATTGCATATGATCGTAAAGAACAATCTTTATGGGAAAGACTTCAGAATTATTCTAAAAATATCTATAACGAATTAAACGATCTCATTAACTTGTCTCACATGGAATCACCTCTTGCGTTATTTACACATATACTTTGCACAAGTAAGAAGAAATTTGCTGCAAGATTAGGTCCTGAATGCTTCGAGGTCCTAGACGAATTTATGAACCTTGTGTTGCAATTTGAAAACCCATCTCTTCAAGCGTTTGCTCAGTGGATCAAAGAAAATAATCCAGAGGTTAAGAATGATATGCAATCAGAACGCAATGCTGTACAAATAATGACAATTCACAAATCAAAAGGCCTGCAAGCTCCCATAGTATTTTTGATTGATACAAATACAGTGCCAAAAAACAATGAAAGCATTATTTTTGACGCAATGGGAGCACCATTTTTGTGTAGAAAGAACAACAACTCTTATTGTGATCAAGCAAAAAGAGAAAAAAAGCTGGAGGACTATAGTGAGTATTTGCGCTTGTTATACGTGGCGCTCACACGTGCTGAAGATGAGTTATACATTTTAGGTAAAGAGCCAGTACAAAAAGGGTCTTGGTATGACCTAATCACTAAATATGGAGAGCCATATGAGAAGAAATATGCAGATTTACACCAAACATTTAAAGAAAAGGTTGAAGTACTATGTATAAATGCAAACTATCCTTATATCCGTAAAAAACGTGATTATTCTAACGTCCCTGTTGTTTTCCCCACACCAAATTTATTAACGTCGTTCCAGCATCTTCCTCCTCTATCATCCCAGAGTTTCAACACTGTGATTCATCCTTTTTCTTCATTAGATCTAAATATCATGCACCTGACCGACAAAAAAAGAGGCACCTGGATAACAAACGGTTACACAAGAGGCTCAATAATTCATAGCATATTACAGTATATGCCTAAAATAGAGAAAGACAGGAGAAAAAATTGGATAAGAAAATATCTTGAAAATATAAACACCAGAGAAGACAAGGATGAAATTTACAGAAAAATATTAGCCTTCAATGTAAAATATGATTACCTGTTTGACTTAGATGGCAAATCAGAAATTACACTAAGTGGAACAATCAATGGAGAACCAATATTAGTACGACTGGATAGGCTATGCATAACGCAGGATAGAGCAATCATAATTGACTATAAATCACACCGTAAAGTTTCCGCTTCCTCATTAAATGAAGTAAAAAAGCAGATGTTAATTTACAAAACCTTAGTACAAGAGGTATGCCCAAACAAGCAGGTAGAGTGCATAGTTATTTGGATGGAAGATTTAACTATTCAATCTAACTTTTAATGGAACTTGACTGCAAGAGAATGTTATTTAGTCTTACTAATTGGTATACGTACTACAATCATTATTAATTTTTCTTCTTTTAAAAGACACTAGTTATATCTAGGGTTATATCATACTTCAACTTTATTCAAATTGACTCTGATTCAAGAGAGTTTTTCTACAACGTTAAAAAGAACAAATAATTTTTCCTTTTCTTCAAAGTTTTTAAATATTTTATCCATACAGTTAGTGCTGTTCTTGATATGCTTTTTGCTGCAATTATAGTATCTAATTTCTTTGCAATATATGCGTTATTTCGCACTTTCTTCAGAATTTCTTTTGCTGATTCATAACTTTTTCCTTCAATAATTCTGATTACAATGCTATTTAAACCTCGCTATTTTGCTTATTTCAGCACACAGTGAAAATTGATGTAACTTCTTTACAATTAGTCAAAATATCTTGCAGTTTTAAATGGTATAATATACAATAAATACTTGGTTCTCGATAAAATAATGAAAGATCTAGCATTTAAATTAGTTAAAGTAACTGAAGCTGCAGCACTTGCAGCATATAAGTTAGTGGGTTTAGGTGATGAAAAAAAAGCCGATCAGGTTGCAGTTGATGCAATGCGGACAGTGCTAAATTCGATGGAAATAAATGGTACAATTGTAATTGGTGAAGGTGAGAGAGATAAAGCACCGATGCTATATATTGAAGAAAAGGTTGGCACTGGAAACGGTCCTGAGATTGATATCGCTGTTGATCCACTTGAAGGCACTACAATTTGTGCTAACTATAAACAAGGTGCAATGTCCGTCCTTGCCGTAACAAAAAAAGGTAATTTTTTATATATGCCAGATGTTTATATGGAGAAGATAGCGGTAGGAAAAAATCTTCCAACAGGTATAGTTTCACTTAAAAATAGTGTTGAAGAGAATTTGAATAATCTGGCCAAGGCAAAAAAATGTAAAGTAAATGATCTTACAGTAACTATACTTAAACGTGAGAGGCACAATAAGTTAATAGCAAGAATCAGGAAGTTAGGAGCAAAAGTTAAGTTGATAGACGATGGTGATATTACCGCTGTAATTTCATTAATTAATGGCAGCCACGATATATATATCGGCATAGGAGGAGCACCAGAAGGAGTGCTTGCAGCTACAGCATTAAGTTCAATAGGAGGACAAATGGAGGGGAGATTAATACTTGATACAGACCAGTCAAAAGAAAAAGCAACAAGAAATTTGAATATCTATGATCCAGAAAAAATCTACTCTGTAAAAGATATGGTAAAAGGTGAGTCAGTGTTTATTGCAACTGGAGTAACAAACGGAGAGCTTGTAAATGGAGTTAAATTTAATTATGACACCTGCTCAATTAGTTCTTTAATAATGTTACATAATAAGGTGATAAAATTGCAAACAACACACAATTTATGCTAATCTCCTTAAATTTTAACATATCTAAATTTTAGCTTTACAATGCACTAGCATTAAAACATACTAGCTTTATTTATAATTGAAAAGGGGTACAAGATGGGGTCACTTGAATGGGTTAGGGAATTAAAATCTTCTTCAGGAAATACAAATAGCAACATTGCTTCACAAGAGAAATTGATCATACAAGGAATTCTTCAAGACGAGCATAAATTTGATAATAATCCTGAGGTACAAAGCGTACTGTCAGACTTTGATAACTTAGATTTCTCAAATGGACCATTTAATTATCCTTTATATAGCATGAATTATAATGAAGGTAAAGAGGCAAATCCATTTGATAAAATAGCAAAGTACTATGGAAGAAATAAGAACGTTTTCCTTTTTATTGCTATGCTACGGGACAAGTGGCAGTCAGAAAAGATAATCGACATAGTAAGTAAGAAGTGTGATGTTCAAGCTCAAGAAAAGTTTATAGAAAGGATGAACATATATTTGAATAGAGTTAATAAAGGAGAACTTGATGCAAAAGAATTTTTAAATAGTGATTTAGCTGCTTTCTTTAATGGATATCACACAGCGTGCCAAGGACACAATTGTAATATCTATAAAAATCTTAATATTAACATTACTGAACCTGAACAGACTTTAGAAATTAGTCATCTTTTCACTAAAAAAACTAAAAAAATGGAAAGAAGTAAAAGCGAGCTAAAAAGAGTAAAAATATACAGCAATGGCAAAAGAATAGTGACAATTAAGAAAAATGAGAAACAGCAGAGAAATTACTTTTTTGCAGAACTTGCAATATGTGATATTGAAATTAGTTGGGGCACAGAAGATAAATCTGGAAAAGATCTTAACTGTGTTGCCGTTTTAAATATAAATTCTGGTCAAATTAATATTGGAAAGCTAACTATTGATGGTAAAAATGTTGAACTAAAGGACATTTTAGAACTAGCTAAGCAAAACGAAGCTATGCTTATAAAAGGTAAAGCTTTACATGAAGTTCTAAGAAAATGTCTAGTTCAGCAAACATTATATGAGGAAAAGAAGGATACACAGCCACATGAGAATATCGTTATCAGTACACCTAACTCTACTATTGATAAGAAAATAACTGTAGAAAAAGGAATTTCTTTCCTTCAGCAAGGAACTATTACACATTAAACCTAAAGTGTATTATATCACCGTCTTGTACGATATAATCTTTGCCTTCAAAGCGAATTTTACCTGCGTCTTTACAAGCAGATTCGCCTTCATACTTTACATAGTCTGCAAAACTTATCGTTTTTGCTTTTATAAAGCCCTTTTCAAAATCAGTGTGAATTACACCTGCCGCTTTATCAGCAGTCGATCCTATTTTTATTGGCCACGCTCGTGCTTCCTCTGGTCCCACAGTAAAAAAGTTTATCATGCTCAGCATTTCATACATAATATGTGCTACTCCATTAAGTCCTGATTCTTGCAGGCCAAATTCTGACAAAAAACTCTGTTTTTCTTCCTCACTCTTAAGATTTGCAATATCTGACTCAAGTTTTGCCGAGATACAACAAAATTTACTTTTGCTCGCTCTTGCCATTTTTTCCACCCTTCTAGATAGTTCATTGCCCGTTATAATGTTTGTATCTTCAACATTACAGACGTACATAACAGGCTTTGTTGTCAGCAATTGGAATGACTTCATTTCATCACATTCTAAACTTCTTGCAGGTTTACCAAGTTTCAAAATAGCTAAAACCTCCTGCATCAAATCAAGTTGTCTTTTTAATTCTTTGTTACCATGCTTTGCCTTCTTTTCCAATTGAGGTAGCCTTTTTTCTATGCTATCAATATCAGACAAAATCAATTCCATTTCTACCACCTCAGCATCTGATATTGGATCTACTTCATTATGCACATGGTTAATATCATCATCTATAAAGCACCTAAGCAGATGAACGATAGCATCAACTTTTCTGATATGACTTAAAAATTTATTACCGAGCCCTTCACCTTTGCTTGCACCCTTTACCAGACCCGCAATATCTACGACTTCTAGTTGATTGTAGATTATCTTTTCTGAACTGGCAATCTCCGCAATTTGTTTCAAACGCTGATCTTTTATTGGCACTCTGCCAATATTTGGCTCTATTGTACAAAAAGGATAATTTGCAGTTCCAGCTGCACTTGATTGTGTAAGCGCGTTAAATAAAGTTGACTTTCCTATGTTTGGTAATCCAATTATACCACAGTTAAAGCTCATGTTTACCATATAAAACTATAACTATTGCATAATTTAAGAATTTTTGCTATATTTAATTAGCTATTTATTATCAATTTCATTGATATAGTAATGTGTAGTTTGAATTAAAGTGATAAATTATGATTACAAGCTTATTTAAGTATCATCCATTACCATGGGAATTCCCATGTAGAATAAGCAATTAGTAATGGTAGTTATTCTTTAACTTATTCAGATAAAGCATGAAATAATAGAATGTAATTAAAGTTACCGTAGAGCAATTGCGAAAAGCTGCAAAGAATTTGCACAGAAAATCCACCAGAATAGTTTAGAAATACAATTGTAAGCAGCCACAATAATAGGTGGTAATATTTGCGTTGAAACTGCAGACAATTATGTAAAAAACATCTTGGATAATAGTAGATGGGTGCTCCTAAAATTGAAAATAGAACACTTTGTAAAAAGTATAGCCTTATTAGTTTTTCAGAGGCAGTACATCAATAGGTAATCCATACTATAACGATCAATCTTACCATACACATAATAAACAAAGGTAATACCTATTTTTAACCATATGCTTGACAGAAATAATAAAAGTTCAGCAAAGTAAGAGCAAAAAAATTTTGCAGCATATGAAACGCTCTAAAGAACAGAACTATTTGAGCTTACCAAAGTATGGTATGATGAAAAGAGACAAGGATAGAAATATTTCATCAATAACAGACTTTAAAAACCTTGTTAGCTTCGTATATTCCTATATAGGACTTTTTTGCAAAATTTTATGTAATATAGCACAATATATACCAATCCAAATGCAAGTTGATCATGAAACTAGTTTAATCATTAATGCAATAGAGAAATTTGGTGGTGAGGTAAGGCTTGTTGGTGGATGTGTGAGAGATTCAATTCTGCAGCGCAAAGTTCACGACATTGACTTAGCTACCAATTTACTGCCAGATCAAGCAATTGAAGCATTAAAACTTCATAATATAAAAGCTATTCCAATCGGCTTAAAACATGGAACTATCGCTGCAGTTTTAAACCAAAGGTCCTTTGAAATCACAACACTAAGGTATGATGTTAAATGTAATGGTAGGCATGCAAAAGTAGAATTTACCAATAATTGGCAAGCTGATGCTTCAAGACGCGACTTTACATTCAACGCCCTATATGCAGATAAGTACGGTCACATATATGACTACTTTGGTGGTACTCAGGACTTAAAAGCGCGAAGATTAGATTTTATAGGCAACGCTGAGGATAGAATTAAAGAAGACTATCTACGCATTTTAAGAGCGTTCCGTTTTCATGCAAAAATATGCATTGGAGATTTGAGTGATAAAATATTGAATGTATGCAAAAAGCACGCGCACAAGATTTATAACCTTTCAGGAGAGAGAATAAGAGATGAAATGTTTAAGTTGCTGGAGTGTGATGCTCCGGTTTCAACGCTTAAGAGCATGCAAAAATCTAATATTTTACAAAAAATTATTCCAAAAGAAGTAAAATGCGAAACCCTATCTTCGGCATCTCTTTTTGGCACTGATGCATTAGTAAAATTAGCGTTACTTCTTAGAACCACTAAAAAAAATGACAGACAGAGTCTTGGAGAATACGTTAGTAAATTTCTACGCCTCTCAAACAAGCAAAAGAAAAAGCTATTATTTTTACTATCTAACAGTATCAAAACAGAGCTTCCAGAAAAAGAACAAAAAAAATATATATCTTTACTTGGTAAGGAATTATACTGCGATTTAGTAAAAGTCTGTGGTGTTGAATCCGGAACAAATATCGATGAGTATATTTCATTTGCTCAGGCATTTAATATTCTGAAATTTCCTTTATCTGGTAATGATTTGATAAATATAGGTCATCAGCCAGGAAAAAATTTAGGTAAGAACTTGAAATTACTAAAACAACATTGGGAAGATAGTTCCTATACTTTAACAAAAAAGGAGCTGATGCTTTATGCTAAAAATTTACTCTAACTTTTACCTGTCACAATTTTTATTACCCATGTATTACTACTCTTATATTATAAATAAGATAAAGTTAGACAGGAAGAGTTTAAAAAAACTAATGAGATTATTGATAAATATCCTGTGAACAAGAGTTGTTTTTTTGTGAATCGCAGTTAACATATATTTGAAAGTTAGATACCACGTAATAAAGTCTATAATACAATTGCTTTACTTGAGAATGCTTTATGTAAATTTATTGCTTCTCTTTCTCACTCCGTAATTAAACAATTTTACAATGTCACTTATTTGGCCTGATAACAAAAAGTGTTGTACCAGTGTGTATTTTTTCTTTTTGTTACTTGGATAATGAAAATGATAAATCTTAATGATCCAGGATATACTCTTTTGTTAAAGAAGATCTAGCATTTTCAAATATCTCTTGAACATTTCCGGATTCAATAATTTTACCGTTACAAAAGAAAATTATGCTATCAGATAACTTTTTAGCTTGTTTCATTGAATGAGTCACCATAATTATGGTGAATCTCAATTTCAGCTCTTGTATAAGATTTTCGATTGCATTAGTTGCCACTGGATCAAGTGCAGAGCATGGTTCATCCATCAACAAAATAGTTGGCTTCACTGCAATTGCACGAGAAATGCATAGCCTTTGTTGCTGGCCACCAGATAAATCTAGTGCACTATCTTGCAATCTATCTTTTAACTCTTCCCATAAACCAACCTTAGTTAAACTATTCTCCACTATTTCATCTAATTTTTGTTTATTTTTTACCATGCCATGCAATTTTGGCCCATAAGCAACATTGTCATATATTGATTTTGGAAAAGGATTTGGCTTTTGAAATACCATACCAACTTTTGCTCTAAGTAGCACAACATCCATATTGCGTGAATATATATCACCTAGTCCGTCAATATCTAATTTGCCAGCAACTTTACACCCTGGTACATAATCATTCATATGATTAAAACAGCGCAAGAATGTCGATTTACCACATCCAGATGGCCCGATAAAAGTAGTAACTTTTTTCTTACAAATATCCAAATTTATATCAAATAAAACTTGCTTAGGACCATACCAGAGATTTAAATTTTTAACAGAAGCGTGTGTATTATTCATATCACATCCTGCATTGAATAGAGCCCTGGGGTTTCTTTTTTATTTTCGTACAGCCATATTGCTGCTCGAACAGCCCCTTTAGCAAATGTTGTGCGATCAATTGCTTTGTGATTTAATTCTATTCGTTCATCAGAATTGATAAACATTACACTATGATCTCCTATTACCCCACCTCCACGAGATACTGCGAAACCTATCTTTCCTTTTTCTCTTATGTTTGACTTATTATGTAAATGTTGGTGTAATTGAAAATCAATTTTTAGAGCGTTGGCAATTGCTTTGCCAAATTCTATAGCTGTTCCAGATGGTGAATCTTTTTTAAAGTTATGATGTATCTCCCAAATTTCAACATCATATTCATGATTCAAAAACTCAGCAGCTTTTTTTACCAATTTTAGCAGCACATTAACTCCAACACTCATGTTTGCCGACCATAATATCGGAATTTTAGCGGCATACTTTTTTAAATTGATACTTTCTACTCCAGTTGTACCACTAACCAGCGGTGTTTTAAATTTCACAGCCGCCTTAAGGTAGGCTAACATACATTCTTTAGTTGTAAAATCTATTACAACGTCAGATGACTCAAATACATCACTAATAGAACTTGTAACTTTGATTCCTAAATTGGAACTGTGGCCTATAATTGATCCAATATCTGTACCTATATACTTACTACCCAAACGGGCAACAGCGCCTGCTATTTCAACTTTGGTATTTGTAATTAATTCATTAAGTATCTTTTTACCCATTTTACCTGAGCAGCCCATTACTCCAATTCTGATTTTCATAAAGCTTATATTAGGCTTTTTTTGAAGCTTTGTCATTTTTATAAGATATAAAATTTTCTTATTGAGCTACATACCAAATTGCTTTGCCTTTTCTAGGCTAAATGATGTGATTCTTCTTTACAAGATTGGATACGTGCTTTTTTAAAATTTCTATTTTGTGTTTTAATAATTTTTTCTAAATCCTGTACTGTAAAACGTTCATGTTTGCTAAGTAAAGCTAATTTTCATGTAATACCCTTTACTCGAGGTGAGATCTTTACTTTTATAGCGATCTTAAAAAGAACATGAGCCATAGGCTAAAGTCATAGCTTCTAGTTTTAAAAAGATTGTTAAGTGCGACGCAAAGATATCTCTAATTAATAGAGAGTGTAATAGTTTATCTTTTAATGCTGGCTAGTCTAATGAGCAAAGTTCTTACATTTTCAAAAATGATACTTAAGGCTATCTCCAAATTCATCAAACTCCTTAATATAACTAGGAAATTTCTTATATTCTCTCATGTACCTCTGATCTCTAGTAAAAATTGTAAAAGCTAAATATGAAATTAATCTATAATGCTCTCCGTAAATAGTATATTTTCAAAGTTTTAAAGTGCTTTCCCGCATACATAGGCATATACAGCTATTTCTTATTCATCTCGAGGCGAAATGAGTGTGCATCAAGTTTGGGATAACAATCGCTCAACTTCACGATCTGATAGTTTTGCCACTTCAATACGAGTAGAAGAACCAATCTTTCAATTATTGCTCGTCTTGAGCATTTATAAACATTTTCTGGAGCTTTAATTACTAAGTAATCACCATACTCCTTACGGTGTACTGTAGACTTACTGACATTTAAGCTAAATTTTCCTGGATTCTTATTTTTATTTCTTTAATTGTAATATTAGGATTTTCTTGTATTGATACTTCAACTTGCTCAAATTGACTTTGATTCAATTTAGTTTTTCCCGATTTCAAGGGGTAGTAAACAATTTTACTTCCTTTAAAATTTTAGGTGCTTTATCCATGCGGTTAGTGCTGTTCTTGAAATGCAACATATTTTTGCTACAGCTACTGTACTGTGCTTTTTTGCTGTAATCACAGCACTTAGGTTTTTGTAATACACGCATTATTTTGTATTTTCTTTAGCATCTCTTTTGCTGATTTCACCAGACTTTTTTTATCCAATAATTTTGATCTTAACATCATTTAAACTTCACTACTTTACTTACTTCAGTATGGCTTTTTTCCATTATTATCTATCCATTCTTTGTATAGTAGGAATTGGTATTACCAAGAGATAGAACCTATAACTCTATTATTTTAGTTATTATGCAATTTTATTGTGTCTGTTCCAATATAAACACCTCCTTCTTATTTGAGAGTGTGATTTCTATTAATAGAATGCTGTGATATCTTGATATCGTGTCCATTTTTTTGACTTTTTTACTGAGATATATGATACTCAAGTTTAAGTTTTTATTAAGGTAATCTATGTCAGAGTCAAAAGAGGAACAATGGAATTTGTATACTCAGTTAGAGGAAGCAATAAAAAAATTGTTAGGATTTTGTTGGTCTTTTTAAAGGATAATTTACTGGTAATTTTTATTACTCGAGGTACAACTATAGAGTTCAAAAATTGAAAAAAAGAAATTAAAGCCCTGCATGACTATGCTCTTATTATTAATAATCAGGAAGGCTTGGTAGCTATTTTAAATATGATAAGAGGAAAAGGTATATCATTTTAAGAAGTGTTATGTACTAGGAATATAACTATAAATTTTCCAAATATTGTAAAATATGATGATATGCCTCCTAAAGAAAAGCAAGTTATGAAAATGTTTGGTGCATATAAAGAAAGTGGTAATTTAAGAAAGTTTTTTGTTAAGATATTTAGCAAAACTAAAAAAATGTGGAATCTGTTTTCGGTTTTAATGAAGTAAATTCAAAGATACTGTTGCTGTTATAGAGGAAGATGATCTTGAAGAAATGAAAGGCTCTTTAAAAGAAACTTGGCATTGCGATGATCCAAGCCAAATTCTTCAGCTTAAAACTAGGATGGCAGTTGATAGAGCAATAATAATTGGTAGTGTTTGTAGTGTTATAGCTGCACTGGCAGTTAGCAGTGAATGTTCTCTCTGCCTTAGATGCTCAATTATCAATGTTAGCTATAGTTAATATGGCTGTAGCTGCTGTTTTGACAGTTGAATTTACTGCTGGTGGTAATATGTATACAATATCAAAACTTAGTAACAAACTCGATAGAGTCTCATACGCAGCACTACCTCCTGCATCTGCTGCTCAATAGAGCATATATTTTATTAAAAAAACAAGTAGAAAAAAAAGAAAAGGCAGCCTTTTTAAGCATATGGTTAAGTTACTCGGCAGTATTGTAAATAACCCAGTCGATAACTCAGTGGAATACATAGTTTTATACATTATCAGTACTTTATGATTTACATATAGAGAAAAATTTACATTCTCTCCTGCTGAGCAGCTATGTTTTTATATTTTTCATAATATTTATATTATATAATTTTTATAGATGCAAATATACAAAGCTTTTTATCTATTAGAATCTTTTGCTTTCTTCTCAATATATCTACATATTAGAATGGATAATTCGTATAGAATTAACATTGGTACAGCAAGCCCTACTTGGCTTAACACATCAGGGGGAGTTAAGATTGCAGCAATAATGAAAATTGCCACTATCGAGATTCTACGCTTATTCGATAAACTTTGCGTAGTAAGTAATCCAATCCTAACCATTAATGTAAGTATGACTGGAATTTGAAATGCAGTTCCAAATGCAAACATAAATTGGAGAACTAGGTCTAGATATTCGCTAACCGACGGCATAAACTCTATCGGTATGCCAAAAGATTTACCACTATGTTCGAAAGCAATAAAAAACTTCCAGGCTAGTGGGAATATGTGGTAATAGACTACAGCAGCTCCTGTTATAAACAAAATAGGTGTTGCAATTAAGTATGGCAATAACACCGCCCTTTCTCTTTTGTATAATCCTGGTGCTAAAAACATATAAAATTGCCATGCAAATACAGGAAAAGAAAACAAAAATGCGCTCATTATTGCAACCCTTAGATATACAAAGAATGCTTCTGTTAGGTCTGTATAGATTAGAGAAAAGTCATTGCTATCCTTTGTAATTTCTATTAAGGGTGTAAGTAAAAAATAATATATATTTTCTTTAAAATAGTAGCAAAACCCAAAGATAATAAGAAAAAATAGAAAACAAAAAATAACCCTTTTCCTGAGTTCTGCAAGGTGTTCATAAAAGGAAGCATATTTATTAAGGTCTCTATTCATATTCTATTACAGCACAATAATGCTATATCCAGCATCCTTAGAGAAAAAGCCCATTCGTTATCGTACCAAGCTGCAACTCTACAGATATCATCTGTAACATATGTGCCAGCTAAATCCACAATTGCACTATGAGAGTCATGCACGAAGTCTATTGAGACTAAAGGTTCCTCACATATGGAAAGCACGTCATTTGCGGAGTTTTTGAACATTTCGTTTATTTCTTTAGTTGTTACTTTCTTATTAGTGGTGAATTTAAGGTCAACCATAGAGACGTTAGCAACTGGAACTCTAATGGCAGTACTGCCTAGCTTCCCCTTTAATTCAGGAATGACAGAACCTATTGCTTTTGCTGCTCCAGTTGTAGTTGGAACCATAGATAATCCACAGGCCCTTGCCCTGCGCAAGTCTCTATGGTTGCCATCAAGAACATTTTGGTCATTCGTGTAGGCATGTACAGTAGTCATAAAGCCGCTTTTAATACCTAAATTGTAGTGTAGAACCTTTACAACAGGAGCAAGACAATTTGTGGTACAAGAACCTGCTGATATTACTTTATGCTCTTTTTTGAGCATATTATTATTTACACCATAAACTATAGTTACATCAGCACCTGAAACTGGAGCAGAGACAATAACTTTTCCTGCGTTATGCTTTGCTGCTTCTACGCGCTTATTGAATACACCAGTGCACTCAAGCACCACATCAACGTCCCAAGGAACATTTTCAGGGCTACGCTCTCTATATAAAGAAAATTTTCTGTCATTTATAGAAATCCAATTTTTAGACTCGTTAAAACTAATATCACCATTAAATTTACCGTGAACAGAATCATACTTAATCAAATGTGCATGTTGCTCAGCGCTGAGTGATCCATTCACAGCTATAACTTCTATTTGTTCGCTATATTTTTCTATTTCATGGGTAGCACGCAATACACTTCTTCCTATTCTACCAAGACCATTAATTCCTACACGAGTCTTCATTTCTTCACCTAAAAAATCTAATTATAGAAAATGTTATTCAATTTTGCATTCTATTCTTTTGTTTTTAATTAGTAATTAACTAGACCAAAATAGGTAGGCTTTTTTCAACTCTTTCCTTTGTTGTATTCTTTTTTTTATATTACCATACTAGCATGTGACGCATAGCTGTACGAGCATTGTAATTTTAGTCTGCAAAACGGTATCATTCCAGCGAGTGACGCTTGGTAAAGTTTGTCATATCACGATTCATTCACGATATCTCCACACCATGCTCAAAAACAGCAATTGTGTTATATACTTTATTACATAAAATGTTCTGTTTTATATACAACCAAAGTCTTTCAATAGGATTGAGTTCTGGTGAATATGGTAGTAAATATATAATCTTAATATTCTTAGGTACTTTCAAATTTTTTAACCTATACTAACTAGCACAATTCATAACAAGAAAGACTTCTCATATTCTTAAATATTGTAACATTTACTCAGGAAATATACTCATGTAATCAGTATTGACATTAGGTACAAATAACTAGAACTCCTTTCATTGTAGAAATAAAAATCTTTTCACCTAATTTTACTTTAATTTATGTTCTAACACCTTTTTAAAACTATCCATGTCTACCTTTCAAAGGTATGACAAACCGCAATTCATCAAAGAATGATGACTCTCTTATTCATGATTCTTACCCAATAGTCTCATTCATGTTTTTTGCACTCTTCCTGTTTACCTTCATCTTATTCATTATGAATTGGCCTTGACATAATATACAAAAACTTCATCTTTTGCGTATTCTAATTTTTTTAGTAGTAATATTAAGATTACCTTGTATCCATACTTCAATTTGTACAAATTAACTCTAATCAATTCTTCTAAATTTTAGGTACTTTATCATGTAGTTAATGTTGTCCTTTTGAGATGAAACACATTTTTGATTTCAACGCCATTAAAATCTCCTATTTTACTCACTTCACCATGGCTTCTTTTTCATTATTGTCTTATCAGTATTTAAACTTAACTTTAAATGATAAATGAGCTACTATGCAGTGAATAACTGTTGTACCATTCCTAATATTGTTTTATACCTTCAGCAAACATAGAAAAGCAATAAAGGATACTTAAATAATCAGATAAAAAATCGAGATAATCATCTTGAAACTCCTGTATTTTTGATCTTGCAGAGAAGTAACTTACTTTTTGGTTATACTGAGCTAAACTTCTTCTTCATGCCACCTTTCAAACTGCTAGTAATAGCTTCGTTAGCCTTGGTCATAGCGCGATCAAATACTCCTAACAACTCCTTGAATAAGCTTGGAGTTAGCGAAGAGATAAAATTAATAAATACATTACTATTCTTATCATTTCCACTTGCTCTGTAGTCTATTGAAATAGTTCCCCTACTTTTCCCGCCAGTTAGAAGTTTCCCAACTATAGGAATTTTTGACAGAGACTTATTAATCGAATATGCCGGTATTACTTGTCCTTCAACCTGAAATTTATAATCCCTAGTATCAAGCTTACCGCTAGTACTAATACCCAACTCTGCTCCTTCAAGCCAAGATTCTTCAATTTCAACAGTACCATCCTTATATGAAAAAGGCGCATTACACTTATAAAAGTACACACCTTCATTCTTTATCGTATTCACAATCCCAGGGAGTGAAGACATTGATAATAAAGTAGTGAGTAGTGGAGCATCTTTAATATAGAAATTACTAATAGATAACATACCATAATGTTCCCCACTTTCCCTTTGAGGAGATAGGTAAAAGGATAATTTACCATTTTTAACTGATTTACTAATGCCTAAAGAACGCAAAAACATACCTGAATTATCTGCATATATTTCCAGTCCTATTCCACTGTACTTTACTAATATGTTACTGTCATCTTTTAGAAACCGCCCTGTAAATTGGCTACCATTACAATTACCTTTAGTACAAGTTATATTCAATCTAGCATCTTTTATAACAATACCTTCTTCCATAATTACATTGTTAACATTTATACTAACTTCTACATTAGCACTAAATCTACTATCATTTTTGCCAAATAAATCTAAAATATCACTTAAGTTGATTTTTTCACCACAAATATTTATGGTATTTTTTTCCTTACCTGACTTGATTTCTACACTAAGATCATTATCGGGTAGCTTAAAGCTACTAGAATTTAAGTACAAATTCCCATTTTCTACTCTTCCACTAAATTTTATATCTAAATCACTCCCCATAACATCCAAATTATTTATTAACAACTTATCAGTACCTTTTAACTTCACAGAGAACGAAATTTTATTGTGATCTTCAAAACGATTTTTCCACCCTAAACAACTTGAACGCGATTCAAGCTCTGATAAATCTACATTACCATTAATATATCCAGTCTTATCTTGATTTATCACTGACCCTATATTTGCATTGAAGTAACCACCATCAAAACTAAGTATTTGAGCAGGTAAATCCCCGGTTAAATTCCAGGTAAAACTTTCATTTTTGTTGCTACTTTTTAGATCAAATAGCAGCTGTGTATTATTCACTATACCACTACCACTCAAATCTATAAAATCACTGCCAAAATCAAGCTTAATATCATACTTACCAAGACTTGCATCATAGACAACTAGATTATCAATTTCAGAATGAAATTTGGCAGAAAAGTTTACTTTTTTACCACCAGTATTTATATTAAAGACGCGAAAACTGAATACAGATCTTGCTGCTCCCCCTATTTTACTCTCTTCAACCTTAATCACATCATTCAGCTTAAATTTTATAGGCTCATACAACCCATAAGCATCACTTACAGCTTGGCCATTAATGGTTAAAACTGAATCTTTCTTATCAAGAGAATCCATTTCAATATCACCACCATTAATAGTGAAATTCTGAAATTTAGCGCTATTCACATTAACTTTGAGATTGTTACTCTTAAGAATTAAGTTACCGCTTAATTCCCTTACTTGTTCAAAATCTTCATCAAATTTTACGCTGCCATTTTCTATATCAGCAACTACTACAATATCTGACAGACCATTATCAATTAAGTCATTAACTTTACCATTAAAGCTTACAACTGCATTTAAAATGTCTCCATCGATATTATGGCAATACCATCTTTTAAATTCATTATTAATTATGTCATCTGGCACATAAGTGCATAAATCTTTTGCGGCAAATTTACTAATATCAACTCTAAACAAAGCATGATTTGTATTAAAGTTCATCTTGCCAATCAAAGAGAGATACGTACCATTTAGGTTAAAATAGAAGTCCTTTACATCAATGACCCCATCACTATATGATAAATTTACATTCACATTAGTTATAGTTAAGTTTTTATCATCACGATTTTCTGTATTTAAAATATATATATTTCCATCTATAATCTCATTCTTTCCATTAATTTTCATCGAGAAGTTTCCCTTGAACCCTATATTTTTGCCCAAATTGTAATTTTTAATTAACGTGAAAAACTCGCTAAATAGCCCCAATTTTAGGTTATAAAATGTCCCGTACACATTTAACAAATCGTTGCGATTTTTTATCGCAATAGACAAATCACTCAAAAATCCTTTTTCGTCTTTTATATGAACACAAATATCTAAAACACTAAAATCTTCCCTTTTCCCTATATATAATTTATCAATAAAGAATTTGCCTTCCACGCTTCTATTGATTTTAATGTTAGTCACTTCAATCTTTGAACCTGCATTTAAATCAAAAAAGAATTCCCTTAATGCTTTCAAAGAATTTCTCAAATCAAAATCAATCATTTTAAAGTCAGATTTCTCCTGATCGATATACGCATACACATTATCAGCTAGAACTTGAGAAAACTTTACATTAGCCCTAAACAGGGAACTTAACTTTAAATACACAAAAAATTTAGGAATTTCTATAGTAAAACCAGAATTTACTATTTTCAAATTTGTAATAACCAAATAAGGATCTTTGCCGTCTTTCTGTAAAATAACTAAAGTACTCTTCATATTAACATCCGAGTTGGCAAATATTTTCGATATCTTATTCTTTACGTAAAAATTGATACAACTAACATTGATTTCTAAAGGACTTTTACCTTTAAAAAAAACAAAGAAGCAGAATATCAACAACAAAGCTATAGAAAATGATATAGTAATCTTTTTAAGCATCGGTTATTGCTTTTCTTGCTAAACTATCAGCCTCCTCATTATGTTTATCGCCATTATGAGCTTTAACCCACTTCCAACTAATTTTGTGTTGTGAAGCAATATTATCCAATTTCTTCCACAACTCCATATTTTTTACTAACTTTTTACTACTTGTCTTCCAGCCATTCATTTTCCACTTATTTATCCATTCTACTATACCATATTTAACATAGAGACTATCCGTATACAAATTAATATTACAAGAAAATTTTAATACTTTTAGTCCATTAATCACTGCTGTCAACTCCATCTTGTTGTTTGTAGTATTTTCTTCCCTACCATAAACATCTTTTCTATAGTCTTGAAATAATATAATAGCCGCCCATCCCCCTGTGCCAGGATTACCAGAACATGCCCCATCCGTGTATATTGTTACTTCCTTTCTACTCATTTTAACTATAATAAATTAATAAAGTATATAGTTGCTCTCCTATGAAAGTAGAATTCTAATGAAACCTATAGATATAAAGGCAGCTTAAGCTGCACCTTTAAATTTTATTATAGAAACAAAGAAAAGTGCTACAATGAGCGTTGTTAGAAGAAAAAGTAAAAAATAGTTTTTATGTTTCTGCTGCTCTTTCATACTCAAAACAAATCAATAGAACATAAAATAATACTAGCAAACAGAAAAAATAGATAAGGAATTGAATAAGAAAACATTCTTTTTTGTGAGTTGTGATCTTTCAATTTCATAACAGATACAGCATACCAGATAAAAATGCAACCTCCAAAGATTGCCATACCTAGATAAAATAAAACCTTTCTCAAGAATAAGGCTGGAAGTAAACTAGTCAATACCAGCAATACACTATAAACTAATATATATTTTCTTGTTTTCTCTGCGCCATAAACAATATTGAACATTGGAACTGACGCTTTCACATAGTCTTCAGAATTATTTAAAGATAAGGACCAAAAGTGTGGCGGAGTCCACATAAAAATTATTAAGAATAGAACAAAACTTCCCCAACTCACAGAATTAGTCACAACTGCCCAGCCAATCATTGGAGGAAAGGCACCTGATGCACCACCGATAACAATATTCTGCGGAGTACGCCTTTTGAGCCAAATTGTATATATGAAAACGTAAAATAATATACTAACTGCAAGCAAAATAGCAGAAACATAGTTTACTGCTATTGCCATAATGAATACTGACAATATTCCAAGAGTTACACCAAGTTCAAGTGCACTTTCTGCAGAAACCTTACCAGAAGGTATAGGACGAGTTTTTGTTCTTTTCATGAGCAGATCTATGTCCCTATCATACCACATATTTATAGCACCTGCAGATCCTGAGCCAAGAGCAATACACATAAGAGATACTAATGCCAGAAAAGGATGAATATTACCTGGAGCAGCAACTATTCCAGCAACTGCAGTAAATACCACAAGGTACATTACCCTTGGCTTCAGTAAATGCCAAAAATCTAATACTGTCGATTCAACATTGAACAAAGTATTTGTGTGCATTCTATTTTATCATTGGTGGTTTTTCAAAAGCATGAAAAGGTGGCGGTGAAGACACCGTCCACTCCAAAGTATCACCTCCCCAAGGACTATCTCCAGCTTTCTTGCCCCATTTGAAGAGATGTATAACTATAAACACAAAAAACATAACTGAAATGAAGGACATGTATGAACCAATTGAGGATATATAATTCCAAGGTATAAACGCGTCAGGATAATCAGGTATACGTCTTGGCATACCAGCTAATCCAAGGAAATGTTGAGGTAAAAAAGTGATATTTGTACTAATAAAAATAAGCCAAAAGTGTATTTTCCCCAGGCACTCATTGTATTGCTTACCAGACATTTTACCTATCCAATAATAAAAGCCAGCAAAAGCTCCAAATAAAGCAGCTAGCGACATGGCATAATGAAAGTGAGCAACAACATAATAGGTATCGTGCAAAAGCTTGTCTATTCCAGCATGAGACAGAATTATTCCAGTTGTGCCGCCGCCAACAAACATAAAAATAAAACCAAGTGCAAATAGCATAGGTGTTTTAAATTCGATCGCTCCACCCCATATAGTTGCAATCCAACTAAAGACCTTTACACCAGTTATAACACCAATAAAAATTGTGGTGGTGCTAAAAAATACAGCAATGTTCTCACTAAGCCCAATAGTGAACATATGATGAGCCCAAACCATGAAACCAAATACTGCTATACCTAGCATAGCATGAATCATTCCCATATAACCAAATATAGGCCTATGAGAAAAAGTTGACACAACTTGGCTTATGATGCCAAATGCTGGAAAAATAATTATATAAACTTCAGGATGACCAAAAAACCAAAATAGATGCTGAAATAACACAGGATCACCACCACCAGCAGGATCAAAAAAGGAAGTACCAATATTACGATCAGTAAGCAGCATAGTAATAGCACCAGCAAGCACTGGCAAGGCAACAATTAGCATGAATGACGTTAGTAAAACAGACCAAACAAACAGTGGCATCTTAGTCAATGACATTCCCTTTGCACGCATGTTAAATATAGTAACTATAAAGTTAATCGCTCCAACAATCGACGATATACCAGCAACATGGAGTGCAAATATAGCAAGATCAACTCCTGCACTTGGATGAAACATCACTTGTGATAAAGGTGGATACAAAGTCCAACCTGTTCCAGGACCTTCACCAACAAACACTGAAAAGATAAACAAAATAAAAGATGACACTAATAACCAAAAACTTAAGTTGTTCATACGAGGAAATGCCATATCTAATGCACCAATCATAAGAGGCACAAACCAATTACCAAATCCTCCCATTAGAGCTGGCATTATCATAAAAAATACCATTATTAACGCATGCCCTGTAACCATTACGTTATATAATTGATAGTTGTTGTTGAATACATTAATGTGTATTAGCTGAGTACGAATAATTACAGATAATAATCCACCAATAATTCCAGCTAATATAGAAAAAATAATGTATAGAGTTCCTATATCTTTATGATTAGTAGAAAATAGCCAACGTCTTATACCTTTTGGTACGTCACTCATAATCTATACCCCAAATTTAACTTGCTAACTTTTTATTTTCAATCCACTTACTAAAATCTTCCTTACTTACTGCTTCAATAACAATTGGCATAAATCCATGACCTTGACCACACAATTCATAGCATTGCCCATAATAAATACCAGGTTTTTTGACATTAAACCATGCTTCATTAAGCCTACCTGGTATTGCATCGATTTTTACACCAAAAGCTGGCACCCCCCAGCTATGTATCACATCTCCTGCTATCACTTGCAAACGAACGTTAGTATTGACTGGTAAAACTACGTTATTATCAACAGAAAACAGTCTCAAATCTCCTTTGACAAAATCGCCCTTTTCCTTAATATAGCTATCAAATGACACACCTTGATATTCTGGATATTGATAGCTCCAATACCATTGATGACCAATAACTTTTAGTATTATATCAGCTTTAGGTATTTTTTCCTGTAGCTTAAGTAATTTGGCATTTTTAAAAGCCAATGCACTAACAATAATCATTGGTATAACAAACCAAACAATTTCTAAAAAGACATTATGATGAGTTTTACTTATATTTGTCACTTTACTTTTACGAAAGCGAAACATTGCATAAGCTAGTAACGCCCACACAAAAAGCATTATTGTAACCATTACACTCATCACAAACGAATGTGACTTAGCTACAACTTCCATTATCTCAGTTGCAGGAGCAGGAAACCCAAACTGCCAAGAAGTAGGAGCAGAAGCAACTGATATACTTGAATAAAATATTAACAACAGCGCTAACAACTTCACCATGTTTATTTTCTATAAAATTAAGTGACATTGACATACTATGATAATAGTATATATAAACTTACTATGCAAGCAGAAATTAGCAATGGTTAATATTTTTTTAGCATTCAATAGCTATAATTATAATACTAATTTGAGAAAAAAGCATTTACATGAATCTGTTTTAAGTTAAAATATTATAATATTTTAAATTAAGTATTTACTTTAAGTAAATTTTATAATAAGTTTAGTAGTGTCTGTTATTGCTAATAACCCTCTAGCCTCACACCTAAAAGCAGTAACAGACACTACTAAACTTTATGGTAAATTTATTTAATTCATATATCAGTATACTGGCTTACACCAATATTTATATATTATAGAAAATAACCATAGAACTTACTATATATCAATATAAAATTTCCTATATACAAGGAATAGATAGACAATATATGGAAAAGAAGCCATGCTGAAGTAAGTAAAATAGCGAGGTTTAAGTGGCGTTGAAATTATTGAATGACAAAGTTGTGGAATCAGCAAGAGAAATGCTGAAAGAAGTGCAAAATAATGCATATGTTGCAAAAAACAAATGCTATATGAATAGAACATCTAAAATTTTGAAGAAAGTAAAATTGTTTACTTTTCTTTAACTTCGTAGAAAAACTGGATTAAATCAGAGTCAATTTAAAATAGATACAAGAAAACCATAATATTCCCATATCGAGACTATTAGTAAGCATCACAAACAAGAGTTATTCATCTTTGATAAATCGTGATTTAACACACATTCGAAAGCTGGATACGGTTAGTTTAAAATAGCACTAGAATAAGGTTAAAGTAAAATTAGGTAGATAAAAACTTCATCTCTTTATTAGACCAAATATCAACACTAATTGTATAAATATATTTCTTGAATAAATGTATAATTTATAAGATAAGCCTTTTTTATCATGGATAATTCTAGATTGAGAGCGCTTTGTGCAAATTTATTACCTCTCTTTCTCACTTCATAATTAAACAACTTTGCAATACTTTAATCTATTCAAATTGACCATGATTTAATCCAATTTTTCTACAAAGTTGAAGGGAGTAAACAATTTTACTTTCTTTAAAATTTTAGATGCTTTATTCATATAGCATTTGTTTTTTGCAACATATGCATTATTTTGCACTTCTTTTAGCATTTCTCTTGCTGATTCCACAACTTTTTGTCATTCAATAATTTCAACGCCACTTAAACCTCGCTATTTTACTTACTTCAGCATGGCTTCTTTTCCATATATTGTCTATCTGTCCCTTGTGTAAGGTAAACTGGTATTACACGATCATCTATATGTTTGAAACTTCAATAAATGCCTGGTCCGATGTTTGTGTAACTCAGATAATTAATAAAGAATATAAAGGTGAAACTTAAAAATAATGTTAGATAAAGATAATCCAATAATAAAAGAATTCAAGGAAACTGGAGCGATTTTGCACGGACATTTTGTGCTGTCATCAGGACTGCACAGTGATACATATATACAATGCGCTAAGATTTTTGAGAATCCAAATAAAGCAATGAAAATCTGTGAGCTACTGGCAAATAAGATAAAAAAAGAACTAAACAGCTCTATAGATTTAATACTCTCTCCTGCAATTGGTGGGGTAATTGTGGGCTATGAAATTGGCAGACAACTTGGAATGAAAACAATATTTTGCGAGCGTGTTAATAGCAAATTTGAACTGCGCCGTGGATTCGAAATCAAACAAGGTGAAAAAATATTACTAGTTGAAGATGTGATAACTACAGGTAAATCTTCACTTGAAGCTGTGAAATGTGCAGAAGATATGGGAGGTAAAGTCATTGCTGAAGCTTCCCTAATAAAGAGGAATAGTGAAACAAAATTACCTTTTCCTGTTATATCTTTACTTGAGCTCAGCATTAAAAATTACAGCGAAGCAGAGCTTCCTGAAAAATTGAAAAAACTGCCTGTAATAAAACCAGGAAGCAGGGAATATTTAAGTAATTGCTCCTCAAAGTAATCTTACTTTCAATATCATCTAAATGCGCCTTATATTTATAACATTTCTAGCTTTTTTACCTATTTGCAGAATTAGAGAGCAAGAACTTCTACCACGAATTTTGCCTCTCTTTTTTTCTAGTAAATTTCCTATCCATTTGGCGGAGTGGTAAGATAAAACGAACAAGATAGTACTAAAGAATAATAATGTAGCAAAAATAAGGTAATGATAGTAAATCTTTTAGGACTTTGCACTAAAGTTTAGAATGGAAAATGGCAAAATTAGAAGCAAAATAGAAAGATTGGAAAGAGAGAATAAAAGTTTAGAGCTTAGAGAACAGAACATCAAAAATAGAAAATGCTGAATTTAAAGAAAAAGTTCGGTTTAAATTCAAAAATCCATCAATACTAATACCAATTATTTCTATATCAAAGAATAGATAGAAAGTAATAAAAAAGGAGCCATACTAAAGCAAGTAAAATGGCGAGGTTTAAATGGTGTTAGATTAAAATTATTGGATAAAAATGATGAAATTAACATTAAAGAGATGCTGAAGAAAATACAAAATAACACAAATTGTAGCAAAGAAGCACAGTATAACAGCTAAAATTTTGAAGAAAAAAAATTGTTTACTTCCATTTAATATGCCAGAAAAACTGGATTAAATCAGAGTTAATTTGAACAAGATAAAGTGAAACAGGAAGAATTTTTAAAAAACTTAATGAGACTATTGGTAAGTATCTTAAACAAGAGTTATTTTTCTTTGATGAACCGTATAATTTGGTACATTAGGAAGTTGGATACGTATAGTTTAAAAAGGGCGTTAAGGCACAGGTTAAAGTAAAATTAGAGTGCAGTTAATCCAGAAATGGAGATAGTTCTAGCTTATGTAGTAAAAAAAATGTTTCATTTCAAGAATAGCGCTAACTTCATGGATAAAGTACCTTTACACCAAATGTTAACGCTGATTGTATGAATATATTTCTTAAAATAAATATAGAACATTTTATATAATTAAAGTCTATAATACAATTGCTTTGCTTGAGGCACTTTCTACAAAAAGAGAACTGGTATTACTAAAGGTAATGTCTCGAACACCTTTAGTACAAAAAATTAAACAATAGTACGCCAAGTACAAAACCTCTTACTGTTTTAACCATCCAGATTGAAAAGTTATATAACATAGATTAACTAGATGATAGGAAATTTTACAAAAATCCATTTTTAACTTACACTACAATTTTAAACCTGCAATTTATGGGCAATAGCCTTATAATTAAATCTTTATCAGTGTTATGTATCTTTTTATTCTCCTTATACGTAATACTGCCAAATTTCTTTGATAATAAGTTTTTCATCTCAAAAAAGAGAATAAGCTTAGGGCTAGACCTAAAAGGTGGGTCATCTTTACTCCTTAGTGTAGATTTGGATTTCTATTTCAAAGAAAAGTTGAGTATATTAGCCGATGAGATAAAAGAAAGCCTGCTGACAAAAAACATTGAATCTAGTGTACAAGGCGGTAAACAAGTAGTTGTGATTTTAAATAATATTGATGACCATAAAAAAGTTTCAGCATTAATTCATAAAATAAACCCAAATTTAGAGATGAGTAGAAAAGATACTTCGATTTTCATTTCATACAGGCCTTATTATAAGGATTCTTTAACCAATCAAGTAGTTTCAGAGTCAATAAATAATGTCCAAAAGCGTTTAGATAAACTTGGTACTAAAGAGGTAAGTATACAAAAACAAGGACAGAATAAGATATTAGTTCAAGTACCTGGAGTAGAAAGTACGGAACAAATAAAATCTCTGCTTGGCAAAACTGCTAAGCTAACTTTCCATTTAGCGAACACTAACGTAACTAAAATACAGGATATAGACCACGAAACAACTGTCATACTCAAGGATTCTTTAGGTAATTCTTACCCAATATTCCGCAAGACTGAAATAAGCGGTGATTCCCTGCTTAACGTATCAGTTAGATTTAGTTCATTTAGTAAACCAACAGTACATTTTAAATTTGATCGCATAGCAAGTAAAAAATTCGCAAAAATCACTAAAGAAAATGTGGGAAAGCCCTTTGCAATTGTTTTAGATAACATAGTCTTAACTGTGCCAGCAATACGTGAACCAATTCTAAATGGAGAGGGAGAAATTAGTGGTAATTTTACTGAAAAACAAGCAAGCGAACTTGCAATACTTTTAAAATCTGGCGCATTACCAGCACCACTTGAAATAATAGAAGAAAAAAATATTGGTCCAAGTCTTGGAGAAGAGTCAATAAAAGCAGGAGAAATAGCAGCGATAATCTCTACCATAGCAGTTGCTTTATTTATCATTATCATTTACGGCAAATTAGGCTTATTGGCCTCTGTTGCACTGCTTTTTAATGTAGTCTCCATACTGTTAATTTTCACCTTACTTGAAGCAACTCTTACTCTACCTGGAATTGCCGGCATTGCGCTAACTGTCGGTATGTCAGTAGATGCAAATGTTTTGATATTTGAACGTATTCGTGAAGAAGTAAGATCAGGAAAAAGAATAGTTCGCGCTATTGAAGAAGGATTTAAGAATGCAATAAAGACAATCCTTGATTCAAATATCACTACGTTAATTGCTGCTGGGATAATGTTTGTTATTGGTAGAGGAGCAATTAGAGGCTTTTCTGTTACCCTATCGATAGGGACCTTATGCTCAATGTTTTCTGCAATTACAGTCACAAAACTCCTAATAAAATTATGTATCAACCCCAAAAAGCTGGTGCTTTAAGTTATTAATATCAATTCTCATTGTTAGTAAGTCAAGTAAGTAATATTGTAGAGTAGGAAGAGATGTAATGAATTTGGCATAAAGTGCTCTCAAGCAAAGCAATTGCATTATAGACTTTATTACGGCAATAGTCTTGAAGAGCTCAGGTAAGTATAGTGATAAATATGTAATCTTCGATATTTTTAGGTACCTTATAAACTTCTGACTTATGTCAATTATCATAATCCATAGTAAGAAAGGCTTCTCGTATCCTTTATTGCAACATTTGTTCAAGAAATGTATTTATATAACCAATGCCTAACATTCAGTATAAGTAAATTAAAACTCTCTCCATTTCTAGATTAACTGCAGTAAGGAAGGCTAGCTAAAATTTTCAAGTGATTTTTATAGCTCTCATGCTTAGATATAAACCAGTTTCTCACACACATATTTTACTACATGATCCGCATTGATATTAAAATATTCATAAAGTGTTTTATAAGGTGCTGATTCTCCAAAGCTTTTCATGCCGATAAATATACCATTTGAACCTATATATTTATGCCAGCCCATTTCACTTCCAGCTTCAATTGCAACTTTAACGCTGTTATTATTTAATATTACCTCTTTATATTCATCGCTTTGCTCATCAAAAAGTCTCCAGCATGGCATAGAAATAACCCTTGTACCTATACCTTTTTTCTGCAATTTTTTTCTCGCTTCAATTGCAATTTCAACTTCAGATCCAGTTGCAAATATTGTCACTTCTAACTTTTCTAAGCATTCACACAAAATGTATGCACCAAACTTTGACAAGTTAGTAGATTGATCCACATCAGAGTGGAATTTGCGCATGTAGCCCAAGTTTTGCCTTGAAAGCGCAAATAGTGTAGGTGACTCTTTTTTTTCTAATGCAATGCTAATACACTCTAGAGTTTCAATTGCATCAGTCGGCCTAAAAATATACAAGTTTGGCACAGCACGCAAAGAAATTAAATGCTCTATCGGCTGGTGAGTTGGACCGTCTTCTCCTACTCCAATTGAATCATGAGTCATTACATATATAACCTGTTGTTTCATTAAAGCTGAAAGACGTATAGCAGGTCGGCAATAATCAGAAAATACCAAAAAAGTGCCGCCATAAGGAAGAATTCCACCATGAAGAGCCATCCCATTCATACAAGCAGCCATAGCATGTTCTCTCACTCCATAATGGAGGTAAGAGCCACTATAGTTATTACTATCTATTACCTTCATATGCTTATATTTAGTGCAATTTGATCCAGTAAGATCAGCAGATCCTCCAATTAATTCTGGCATAGACTTAGTTAAAAGTTCCATTATCTTGCCAAAAGAAGATCTTGTAGATTCATTTGGCATTGTTTTATGTATTTGTTTCTTTAAGTTAGCTAAATCATCATTGATATTATCTGGTAAGCGTTTATCCAGCCTTCTTTGAAGCTCTTTATTTTTATTAGATTTCAGTGCTTGACACCACTGAAATGAAACTAAATTATAATTTAGTTTTGCTCTCTCAACCGTTTCCATCCAAGCATTTTTCACGTCTTTTGGTACATAAAATGGCTCGTAATTCCAGTTTAATTTCTCTCTCATCTGTTTTATATCTTCCTCCGTAAAAGCACCACTATGAGCAGAAGGCGCACCGGCACGACTTGAGAATTTTCCAATGATGGTTTTGCAGCAGATCAATGTAGGTTTGTCAGACTTTTGCGCTTGTTCTATTGCAAGAGATATAGAGTTAAAGTCATGGCCATCAATTTTGTTAACATTCCATTTATATGCTAAAAAACGCTTTTCAGCATCATCAGAGCAAGAAAGGTGAGTAGCACCATCTATAGAAATATCATTATCGTCAAAAAGGGCTATCAACTTATTCAATTTAAGATGTCCAGCAAGTGATGCTGCTTCATGGCTTATTCCTTCCATGAGACAACCATCCCCTAGTGTTACATAAGTGTAGTGATTGATTCCAAACTGCTTTTCAAGTATCGACTCAGCAAGTGCCATGCCAACAGCAGTAGCAAACCCCTGCCCTAATGGGCCTGTTGTTGCTTCTACTCCAGGAGTCAAACCAAACTCTGGATGACCTGGAGTTTTGTATGTGAGTTGCCTGAAGTTTTTTAGCTCATCTATACTAATATAACCCGTCAAATATAATATAGAGTATAGCAACATTGAACCATGGCCATTTGATAGAACAAAACGGTCTCTATTATACCATTTAGGATCGTTAGGATTATGATTAAGATACTTAGCAAATAGTACAGCTGCAACATCTGCCATTCCAAGTGGCATACCTGGATGCCCAGAGCTCGCTTTCTGTATTGCATCAATTGATAAAAAACGGACGGCATTTGCCATGGATTCTAAAGGTAAGCGATTCATGTGTTAATAGAAAAACTCAAAAGTGAAAGTGAAGTATAAGAAATTATATTGGTAAAAACAAGTTGACACTCAATGCTAAAATCCTTAATAACCTAGAGTTAAATTGTGAGAGTTTTAATATGACAACTATTATCAATAGAAAGTATAGGATCAGTCGTAGACTTGGTATAAACTTATGGGGTAGAGCAAAAGATCCAGTAAATAAAAGGAAATATCCTCCAGGTCAGCGTGGCATACTTGGATTCAAAAGGTTATCTGATTTTGGTAAGCAATTTGCTGCGCATAAGAAGTTTAAGTTTTACTATGCAATTTCAAGTAAGCAGCTCAGGCGTACCTTTTTAGATGCTTATAACAGAAAAGGTTATACAGCTGATAACTTTATTGGTATTTTAGAATCAAGGTTAAGTTCTGTCTTATACCACTCCGGCCTTGTGCCAACAATTTATTCAGCGAAACAGCTCATATCTCATAAACATATTACAATTAATGATAAAGTTGTTAATATACCAAGTTATCGAGTAAAACCTGGTGATATAGTAAAAATAAGAGAGAGGGCAGCAAAAATTCCTATAATAGTAGAGGCCACACAAAAACAAGAGCGCAAGGCTCCTGATTACTTAGAGGCAGACAGTAAAGAGTATTCAGTAAAGTATTTAAGA
This sequence comes from Wolbachia endosymbiont of Litomosoides sigmodontis, assembly GCF_013365435.1. Classification (GTDB taxonomy): domain Bacteria; phylum Pseudomonadota; class Alphaproteobacteria; order Rickettsiales; family Anaplasmataceae; genus Wolbachia. The sequence continues at coordinate 449,694 of NZ_CP046577.1, read as the reverse complement.
ACGCCTCAATATTCCGAAGTTCCTTATTCAGCAGATATGGAAGTTAATTTAGTAGTAGAGTTCTACTCTAGGTAAATAATAAAGAGCCCGTGTGGCGGAATCGGCAGACGCAGCGGACTTAAAATCCGTGGGTTTTGTGAACCTTGGGAGTTCAAGTCTCCTCATGGGCACCAATTTAATTTATCAGAAGATATGAAAATTTATTAGGAGGTATATATGAAATGGCTTGATGTAGAAAATATCGCAGAAGCTTTGGAAGAAAAATTTCCAAGTGAGGATATAATTAACATTAGCTTTACTAAGCTTAAGGAAAAAGTCTTAAATCTAGAAGGATTTAGTGATAATGAAAAACATTGCAATGAAAAAATACTTGAAGCTATTCAAGCAGCTTGGATTGAGGAAAGATCTTAATACAAATTCTCATTATCAATTAGTCAAATGGTATAACATTGCAAAGCTGTTGAACTACGGAATGAGAAAGAGATGCAATAAATTTGCACAAATCAATATCTTTAGGTAATTTAAAATTTTTAATTTATGTTAATTAACACAATCCATAATAAGAAAGGCTTATCGCGTTGTAAAATATTATAACATTTATTATGAAATATATTCATACAATCATGTGTTAACATTCAGTGTAAATAAGCTAGAATTCCTTCATTTCTAGGGTTAATTGTACTGTAGAGATAAAAATTTTCCCTGCTTAACTTTACTTTAACATGTGTTTTAACGCCCTCTTTAAACCACTAGTATCCAATTTTTGAATGTATGCCAACTACAATTTATCCTTGCTACTTAAATTATAATTTAAGAAAGAAAAATACTCCTAATTATTGACTTTAATTTAATCTAATTTTTCTACAACATTGAGGGGAGTAAACAATTTTACTTCTCTTCTAAATTTTATATGCTTTATTTATGTAGTCAATGCTGTTATTGAAATGCAATATATTTTTGCTACGGCTGTTATACTGTGCTTTTTTGCCGCAATTACAGCATTTAATTTCTTTGCATATATGCGTTATTTTACAGTTTCTTCAGCGTTTATTTTTCAGTATGTACCCTTTCTTCACTTTGTGTAGTGCTAATTGGGTATAATCAGGGCTTCTTTTGCCTTTCTTTTCCACGTTTTGCAAGTTTCTTAAACATTAAAGTAACTTGTCTTTTTCTAGATTATACAGGAGGTCTATTTCACTGTGTTATTATGTGCTTGTACACTAAGATTAGTATAGCTAGTTTAAAACTATAATTTAAGATGAGATGCGGGAGTGATGAGATTTGAACTCACGACCTCATGCGTGACAGGCATGCGCTCTAACCAACTGAGCTACACCCCCCATTTGTCTTTGGTATTATTAACTTTAAAGTTAATAAAAGCACTGCTTTTTGTCAATATTTTTTGTTTGCATTTTGTTGTCTTAATATATTATTATACAAATAATTTAATTTCACACATGGCTCACGCAAGTAGTCCTATTAAGGGTTCTGCCATGGAGGATAAACTATTTGGAGGATAAGAGTATGACAAATTTACCTAGAGTCACTATACGTGATTTGGCTGGATCTGGCGTACATTTTGGTCATAAAACTAGTCGCTGGAATGCAAAAATGGCTCCATACATATATGGGATACATCAAGAAAATCATATACATATAATTGATCTGCAGAAAACATTACCATTGTTACAGGCAGCCATGAAAGTTTTATATGATGTTGCATTTCAAGGTGGACGTATTCTGTTTGTTGGTACAAAATTTCAAGCTTTGGATATTATTGCAAGTGAAGCGGTTCGTTGTGGTCAATATTATGTAAATTATCGATGGCTCGGTGGTATGCTTACTAACTGGGGAACTATTTCTTCTTCGATAAAAACGCTAATTCAATATGAGAAGATACTAAATGATGAAAATAACATCTTAACGAAGAAGGAATTGGGAAATATTGAAAAGAAAAGGCAGAAATTTGATAAGGCGCTGGGTGGTATTAGAGAAATGGGAGCAGTTCCAGATATTTTATTCATCATTGACACTAATAAAGAGCACATTGCAGTCAAAGAAGCTAAAAAATTAGAAATTCCGGTAATTGCAATACTTGATACTAATTCTGATCCAGATAGTATTACTTACCCTATACCGGGAAATGATGACTCAAGAAAATCAATAGAGCTCTACTGTAGATTAGCTGCTGACTCTATATTAGCTGGAATAGAAGCTAGTTTGGTAAGGTCAGGAGTCAAAGTTGGTGATATAAAAGATGAAGAGCTTATTCAAAAAAAAGGAGATGGCATTATACGAACTAAAAAGTGACGTAGTAAAGTTTATAATGAAAACGAAAAGGAGGTAATAACAAATGAAGATAAATCAAGATAATATAAGGGAACTACGTGACAGGACAGGGCTTGGTTTAAGTGATTGTAAAAAAGCGTTAGAGGAGTGCAGTGGTAACATCAAGGAAGCCATTGATAAGTTACGTGCAATAGGGCTTGCTAAAGCTGACAAAAAGGTTGATAGAGTAGCTTCAGATGGACTAATTGCTATGCATTTATCTGAAAGCTGTGGTGTATTGATTGAACTGAATTGCGAAACTGATTTTGTTGCAAGAAATGAGAAATTTATAGAACTAATTTCAAATTTAGCATTAATTGCTTACCAAGAACGCTGTACTAGCATTGATAAATTGAAAAACGCCAAATACAAAGGCATTGGCACAGTGCAGGAAGCTATCATAAATGGTACATCAGTTCTTGGGGAAAAGCTAAAACTAAGTAAGCTTTGTTATCTAGAAGCTAAAAACGGAGTTATTGCCGGTTATGTGCATGGTGATGTGCATAGCTTAGGTAAGACTGGTGCTTTGGTTGCATTGCAATCATCTGGCGATAAGTCAAAGTTGCAAGAAGTTGGAAAACAAATAGCAATGCATATAGTTGCTATGAAACCTGAAGCTCTCTCTATAGATAACTTAGATCAAACAAAGGTAAACAATGAGCGTTCTATAATTGAAAAGCAAGTAAAAGGTTTAAATAAATCTGAAGAAGTGACGAAAAAAATAGTAGACGGTCGAATGGCTAAGTACTATGAAGAAGTTGTTTTACTAGAACAAAAGTTTATAAAGGATGACAAAATGAAAATTTTTGATTTCATGAGATTAAGTGAGTCTAGTGTTAATGCTTCAGTTGAACTATCCGATTACAAGCTGCTTGTTTTAAGTGGTAAAGGTTAAGTAACTTAAAATGCATGCCTCAACTGATGAAGGAAGTAAAATAAAATACTCCAGAATATTATTTAAAATCTCTGGCGAGGCTTTGATGGGACCTCAGCCTTTTGGTCATGATATGGGAGTCATAGGCGAGTTATGTAAAGATATAGCTGACATTTACAAGCTTGGAGTTCAGGTATGCATTGTTGTTGGTGGTGGTAATATCTTTCGCGGCGCATCTGCATCTTTGAGTGGTTGTGAAAGAGCGAGCAGTGATTATATTGGAATGCTTGCAACTATAATAAATGCTTTAATTTTACAAAACTTTTTAGAGAAAAATTCAGTAAGTTCTAGGGTACTTTCTGCAATACCTATGTCCACTATATGTGAACCTTATATAAGAAGGAAAGCTATTCGTCATTTAGAAAAGGGTAGAATAGTGATCTTTGCAGCAGGTACAGGTAATCCATTTTTTACTACAGATACAGCTGCAGCTTTACGTGCTGTTGAAACAAATTGTGATGCTATCTTAAAAGGCACACAAGTAAATGGTGTATACTCTGCTGATCCCCAAAAAAATGAAGATGCTATAATGTATGATAGACTTTCTTACATAGATTTATTAACTCGTGATTTAAAAGTCATGGATGCATCAGCAATCTCACTTGCACGTGAGAATTCTATTCCAATTATAGTTTTTTCTTTGAAAGAAGAAAAAATAGTCAATATTGTTAAAGGTTATGGTACTTACACCATAGTTTCAAATTGTAAATAACAGTAATTTATGTTAAACGACGTAAAAACTAAAACAAAAGGAAGGATGCTAAAAACTATTCAATCTTTTCACAATGATATTAAAGGTATACGCACTGGTAGAGCTAGCGCATCATTACTTGATGGAATAGTTGTAAATATCTATGGTGGGCATCAAAAACTAAATCAAGTTGCAGGTGTTTCAGCTATAGACAATAAAACCCTGTTAATTAAAGTTTGGGACATTAGCATTATAGGTGAAGTAAAAAATGCTATATTAAATGCTAACCTAAATTTAAACCCTGTTATTGAGGGTAATATCATAAGTATAATTCTCCCAGATCTAACGCAAGAAACCCGTAAAAGGTTGGTAAAGTTATTGCACCAATTTGCTGAGAATGCGAGGGTTGCCATTAGGAATATACGCAGAGATATTATGGAAGAAATAGAAAGAATGCAGGAAAATAAAGAAATCTCAGAAGATGATTTTTATAATGCTAAAAAAGAAATACAGGATATTACTAATGATAATATTAAAAAAATTGATGGTGAACTATCTATCAAAGAAAAGGATATATTAAATTACTAAGCGAATATGAAAGTAGTGAATAACATCATTTCAGTGCCAAGGCACTGTGATCTAGAAAATTTCATTTAAGTCAGAACTAGGGAATTCTAAATGTTGAATCTTAAGTCTCTACCAAAACATTTAGCAATCATTATGGATGGTAACATTAGATGGGCAAACAGTAGAGGAATGGTAAAAATTGATGCTTATAGAAAGGGTAGTGAAGTTGCATATAATATTACTAAGTATTGTACAGCTCTAACCATACCCTATTTAACTTTATACGCGTTTTCCATGGAGAATTGGTTTAGACCTAAAGAAGAAACTGACTGTCTATTTGACTTATTTTACTCCATTCTAACTGATGGAGATAAAGTTAATTTCTTTTACAACTATAACATTAAATTGAATTTTATTGGTAATTTAAGTCTCTTACCTAAAAAAATACTTGACCAGCTTAAAAAAGTAGAAGAAATGACACGTAAGAACAATGGTCTATTGCTTACCATAGCAGTCAGCTATGGAGCAAAACAAGAAATTATACACGCTGTAAGGAATATCACAAGAGAAAATATTGATTGTATATCAGAAGGCGAATTTGAGAAATTTCTATATACTAGAAATCTGCCAAAGTTAGATTTATTAATTCGCACTGGTGGTGAAAAAAGGTTAAGTAACTTTTTATTATGGCAAGCAGCCTACGCTGAATTGTATTTTTGTGATACTTTATGGCCTGATTTTTCTTGTCAAGATTTGAGCAAAGCATTAGAAGATTATACAAAAAGAGAAAAAAGATATGGCAGATAATAATTTTATAATTAGGACACTATCCTCAATCGTAATATTGCTCATATTTTCTTTTGCAACATATTTCAGTGATTTATCGTTTTACTTATTAATTTTTTCGATAGCAATTTTATCTTCCTTTGAATGGCATAACCTAACCCAGGGAAACAGAATCTTGTATGTTTTCGCATTATTATTGATTGCACTACCAAATGCCTCATTAATATATCTATACAATCTACCACAAGGAAAGTACACGTTAATATGGCTCATCTTAACTATTTGGAGCATCGATATCACTGCCTATCTATTTGGAAAAAATTTTGGTGGGGCTAAAATTTGCCCAATTATTAGCCGTGGCAAAACTTGGTCAGGACTTCTTGGTGCAATCTTAGCTGGAATAGTGTGTACAATTTTGGGATCAATACTTTTTAGCCTATTTTCAATTTTGCATTCTCCAATCATTGGACTTGCAGTTGCTCTTCTAGCACAACTTGGAGATTTTACTGAATCACTTGTCAAAAGAATCTATAATGTTAAAGATAGTGGAAGTGTAATACCTGGCCATGGAGGAATACTTGACCGTATGGACAGTTTCATTTTCACCACTCCCTTTATTGTCATCTATATAAGTTAACTAGCAAGTACTATCAAAGCTCATCCTTAGCCATTACTTCCTCCTTGACTGCTTCTACAGTGCAGTCATGAATAAATGTCTTTTCACAGTAAGGACAAGCTATTTTCTCCTCTTCTCCCATATCTAAGTATATTAATGGGTGACCAGAACCCTCGTTGTTTTCATCACCATGACAACAAACTTTTCTTTTATTAACCCTCACTTCTGCCATGTTGCTCCTTGTAATTTATAATATTTTATGTATTGAATATATATGTTTAGGAATAGAAAATAAACACTATTCTTCACTTCTTATCCTGTTTAAATCAATCAACTCTTTCTGAACACCCACTGGCACAAATTTGCTAACACTCTCTCCTAATCTCGCTATTTCTTTTACAAAACTTGATGAGATAAACTGAGCATCCTCAGAAGCAGGAAGAAAGACGGTTTCAATTTCAGGAAGAAGTTTATAGTTTACCCAACTCATCTGAAACTCATAATCAAAATCTGACACTGCTCTTAATCCTCTAATAATAACAGAAGCGTTCTGCTCTTTAGCAAATTTTACTAATAATCCATTAAAAGATACAACATTTACGTCAATTCCTAATCTTTTAATTTCATTTTTAGCCATGCTTGTACGTAGCTTTGTATCGAAAGTAGTGTGCTTATTAATATTTTCTGCAACACCAATAATTAGTCTATCTACTATCTTGCATGCTCTTTTTATTATGTCAATATGTCCAAAGGTGATAGGGTCAAATGTACCTGGATAAATACCTATTCTACTATTAATGTTCATTATTTATTTTTATACAAATCGCTTTAAAAACTTTTGATAGACATAATAACATTTTTTACCTAAAAATGAAAACAGACAGTTGGCCTGATAGCTCAGTTGGTAGAGCAAAGGACTGAAAATCCTTGTGTCGCTGGTTCAATTCCTGCTCAGGCCATTTTTCCTTTCTTGTCAAAACTAATATTTTATTGTAAAATATTTTGTAATGTATTATAATATTAGTATGGATATTGAGAAAATAAATCATAATATATCAATATTATAATAAAATGTTTAACACCCTATTAATTATAGTTCTATTATTAAGTAATATCATTTATGCTGACGTTAGTGAAAGTGCATATCAAATAGACAGTGATATAGTAGTTGGTCTGTTAAAAACAGAAAAAGAAGCATATCAACATGAACTTGGCTTATTTCAAAATCTCTATGAGATGTTCAACAATCTTGGAGCTAAAACTGTGCTTATCGATTTTAACCTTAAAAAAATCCAAGAAGAATCACTTAGCCTTACAAAACAAGACAAGCTGCTAGCAGAAAAGCTGATGTTAGACCAAATAAAAATTAAAGTTGGGCACTTCATTAAGAAGTACAAAATAAACAGAATACTTATTCTTGGAAATTGCTATAATTTACATTCAGAACCCTTTCCGCCTACTCCTTGTTACCAGCTTGTTATTGAAGCTATTGTGAAAATAGTCGATGATAATCCTACAATTCATTTGCTTGGCATATGTGGTGGCTTACAAGGAATTATGAGCACAAAAGGAATTGAAGTAGTACATGCGAAAAATTTTGTAAACAATGAAGAACAGAAAGGATCTCATTTGAAATCTGTGCCTAATTCACAGCAAGAAGGTATTTCTCTCCAGCAGATAAAGATCATTCCAAATAGTCGTCTAGCAGAGGTGGTAGCTAAATTTTTACCACCTAACGAAAATGGCTGGTTTTCAGCATATTTCCCAGGTGCTCATTCATGGTTAGTGAGCAATACGTCAGAAAACAGGAAGAAATTGGGGTTGCTTGGATATAAAATTGCAGCATTCTCCAACAATGGAATAATAGAAGCTATTGAAGATAAGCATGGTAACATTTACTTTCAAAGTCATCCAGAAGGACTTATTGTAAAGTCAGATAAAAGACTCCACTTATCCAACTACAAGGCACATCAAGTTTCAACACTGGTTGCTATAGCAATTATAAACGATTTTCTTTATCGTACTTAATGAAGCATTATGAGGACTTTGATTGAGATTTAATGACCAATAAAATTGCAAAGTCGTTTAATTGTAGAGTGAGAAGAAAGAGAGGTAATAAATTTGCACAAAGTGCTCTCAAGCAGAGCAATTGTATTATAAACTTTATTATATAAAATGTTCTGTTTTATATATAACCAAAATCTCTTAATAAGATTGAGCTCAGGTAAGTATGGCGATAGGCATATAATCTAGATATTTTTAGGTATCTTTAAATTTTTTGACCTATCACAATAAACCCATTTATCCATTAAATTGGAGGGAAGTAAATAATTTTTATTTCTTCAAAATCTTAGGTGCTTTATTTATGCAATTAGGTCTGTTCTTGAAATGAAACATATTTTGCTACGGCTGTTATACTGTGCTTTTTGCTACAATTATAGTATTTAGTTTTTTTATACATATGCGTTATTTCGCACTTCCTTCAGCATTTCTTTTGCTGATTTCACGACTTTTTTATCTAATAATTTCGATTTCAATGCTATTTAAACTTCGCTATTTTGCTTACCTCAACATGGTTTCTTTTAGTTTTTTCAATGCACTGCCGAATGCAGAGTTCTATTTACTCCAAACGTATTACATGTATACTTATTACTAAATTAATTTTAAAATGATAAAAAATGAATAAATCTAAATCGATCCGTAATATTGCAATAATCGCACACGTTGATCATGGAAAAACTACTTTACTTGATAACATGTTAAAACAAAGTGGCACGTTTCGTGATAATCAAGAAGTTCAAGAGCGAGTGATGGATAGCGGCGATCAAGAGCGCGAACGTGGAATTACAATACTTGCAAAATGCACATCAATAATGTGGGGTGACGAAAAGATCAACATTATTGATACACCAGGACATGCAGATTTTGGTGGAGAAGTAGAAAGGGTATTATGTATGGCAGATGGCGTGCTGCTACTGGTTGACGCTGCAGAAGGTCCTATGCCACAAACTAAGTTTGTATTGTCAAAAGCACTAAAAGCAGATTTGAAGCCAATTGTAATAATCAATAAGATCGACCGACCAGATAGCAGAATTGATGAAGTGCTGAACGAGATATATGAACTGTTTTTTAATCTTGATGCAATTAACGAGCAGCTAGATTTTCCAGTATTGTATGCCTCTGGTAGAAACGGCTGGTGTATTAAAGAACTTTCTGATGAAAGAAAAGATTTAAGTCCATTATTTTCAGCGATTATAGATTACATAAAACCTGCCAATTATGATCAAAATGCATCTTTTGCTATGCTAGCTACTTTACTTGAATCTGATAAATTTCTTGGCAGAATATTGACAGGAAAAATTTATCAAGGAATTGCAAAAGTTAATTCAGATCTTAAGGTACTTAATCTTAATGATAAGGTAATAGAACGAGGGAGATTAACTAAGTTACTTTCATTTTCTGGCTTAAAACGTATTCCAGTAGAGCAGGCTGTAGCAGGTGACATAATCGCAATTGCAGGACTTGCAAAAGCTTCAGTTTCAGATACTATAGCTGGATTAGAAGTTACAACTGCAATAAGCTCAACTCCGGTTGATCCGCCGATAATGGCAATTACTCTTAGTGTTAATGATTCACCTTTTGCTGGACAAGAGGGAACAAAACTTACTTCCACTATTATAAAGGATCGTTTATATGCAGAAGCAGAAACAAACGTTGCAATTACCGTAACCCCAACGCCAAATGGTGAAGCATTTGAAGTAGGTGGACGTGGTGAACTGCAGCTTGGAGTGTTGATCGAAAATATGAGAAGAGAAGGTTTCGAACTTTCAGTTTCGCGTCCTCGAGTATTATTTAAAGAAGAAGGCGGTAAAAAGCTTGAACCTATAGAAGAAGTAGTAATTGATGTAGACGATGAATATGGTGGAATCATCATGGAAAAACTCAGCTTCAGAAAAGGCAAAATAACTGATATTAGGCCTTCTAGTAATGGCAGAACAAGGTTAACATTTTTAGTGCCATCAAGGGGATTGATTGGTTATCAAGGAGAGTTTTTAACTGATTCTCACGGTACTGGTATAATCAATCGTCTATTTCACAGTTATGCTCCATATAATGGTCCAATTTCTGGAAGGCGTAATGGAGTTTTGATTTCTACGGATAAGGGTGAGGCTGTGGCGTATGCAATTTTTAACCTGCAAGACAGAGGAATCATGTTTATTAAACCACAAGATAAGGTATATTGTGGTATGGTTGTTGGCCAGCATAATCGTAACAATGATTTAGAGATAAATGTACTAAAAGGTAAGCAATTAACAAACATAAGAGCTGCAGGTAGTGATGAAGCTATAAAACTTACCCCACCAAAAACAATGACTCTAGAAGACATGATAGCGTATATAGATGATGATGAATTGGTGGAAGTCACTCCAAAATCTATACGCCTACGCAAGAAATTTCTCGATCCAAATGAACGTAAACGTGCAGAAAGAGCAAAGAGTAAATAGAAGTTGAAAATTGTCAATAGTAGTGTATAATTACTAACGTTTCCTAATTGTACTTAATTGTAGCTTTTTCTAAATTTCTAGATTTAAAAAATGATGTAGACCTTAAAGGAAGAATAGTTTCTTTGCAGAAAGAGGCAGCCATCTTTGAAGATAAACTTGATTTTACTAAAGAGAAAGGCACCAAAATTGTAGTAATAAAAATAGCAAAAAACCTATCAGGTTAAGATTAAACAACTTTAGGAAGGAATTTCATAGAAGTTTTATATGATCAATGAAGAAATTATAAAAGAGCACTTAAAAAAAGTCACAGAGCAAAAAAGTGGTAAAGATGTAATCGCTCTTGGCATAATATCTTCAATCGTTATTAAAGGTAAAGATATTGGCTTTGTGCTTGAAGTTTCTGGTGATACACAAGCAAATGAGGAATTAAGAAAAAATTGTGAGAAAGTTGTTAAAGCTATACCAGGAGCAGGAAAAGTAACTGTGGTTGCCACTGGAAGAAAACAAGCTGGGCAACAAAGAACTAAACTTCATATAAAGGGAGTGAAAAATATAATTGTTGTTGCCTCCGGTAAAGGAGGTGTTGGCAAATCTACAGTTGCACTAAATCTTGCTTTCTCTTTGGCAAAATTAAAACATAAGGTTGCACTGGTTGATGCAGATATATATGGACCTTCAATTCCCAAAATGCTTGACGCTGAAAAATTAAAGCCAAAGATACAGGATGGTAAGGTAATGCCCATAGAGAAGTATGGATTGCATACTATTTCAATTGGCTATTTTATTGATAAGGATCGTGCAGCAATATGGCGTGGCCCTATGATCACGAAAGCGTTTTATAGTTTGCTAATGGGAACGAGATGGCTGGATATAGAATATTTGATAATTGATACACCACCTGGAACTGGTGATGTACACCTAAGTTTAATGGAAAATTTTAACTTAACTGGAGCAATAATAGTCTCAACTCCACAAGAACTCGCCTTGATTGATGCACGTAAAATTTATAATATGTTTACAAAACTTAGTGTATCGATTGTCGGCATTGTGGAAAATATGAGCTATTTTATTCAAGATAACTCAAAAATATATATATTTGGAAAAGATGGCACAAAAGTAATGTCCGAGGAACTAGGAATCAAACTCTTAGGAAGAATTCCTCTAGACCCACAGATATGTTACGCTTCAGATTGTGGAAATCCTTTAATACTAAGTAAAGACTTAGCAAAAATTTATGAAGACTTTGCTAAAGATGTTAGGTCTTTAATATAGAGTCCTATAAAGTTTATTTAAACTATTTTCAAAATAGATAAAATATAATTTTAAAATTATGTAAATAGAATGAATTACGATGTAATTATTTCAGGTGGTGGATTACTTGGCCTTATTACTGCTATTGGCTTAGGTAATAACTCTGTATCCATAGCCGTGATTGAAAAAAACAATTTGCCACGTGTAGTTGACGATAATCGAGCATTTGCTATTTCCCAAGGCTCAAGAAAAATACTAGAGAAGTTAGGGATCTGGCGCTTTATAGAAAGCGAAGCTGAGCCAATACTTGATATATGTATATTAGATGAAAATAGCCCCATCACTGTGCATTATGATCATAAGATGGTTAGTAAAGAACCTATGGGCTATGTTATCAACAACACTGTTATATGGAACGCGATTAATAACAATTTTTTGAATAAGATAAATATATATTCCCTGCACTCTTATAGAGCAATTACTTGTGATGCAGGATACGTGGAAGTTACTCTTGACAATAACCAGAAATTGATATCATCACTATTTATTTGTGCTGAAGGCAAAAACTCAAAACTACCAGTATTATTTTCTATACCAATAATAAAATTCGATTATAAACAAATCAGTATAGTATTTAATATAAAACACAAATTGCACCATCAAAACTTAGCTGTGGAGAGGTTTTTTCCTGGTGGCCCGTTCGCAATTCTGCCGATGAAAAGTGGTTATGCTTCTTCAATAGTTTGGACAGAAAAATCTGAAATTTCAAAAATGCTAATGAATCTACCCAAGGAAGAATTCATCATAGAACTTAAGAAAAGGTTCGGTTCTTATCTAGGAGAGATTAAGCTAGATGGCGAAAGAAAATCTTATCCTTTGAGTTTTGCTTTTGCAAAAAAGCTGTACAAAAGCAGAGTTTTGCTTATTGGGGATGCAGCACATTCAATCCATCCAGTTGCAGGTCAAGGACTTAATCTCGGGATTAGAAACGTAGAGAGCGTTATAAGGCAGATAGCTGCTGCAAAAGTAGCCGGTATTGATGTTGGCAGTAATTACTTGTTAAAGAAAATTTCACGTGATAGATGCTTTGACAATTTCACAATGGCGCTTGCAACTGATGGATTGAATAGGATATTTTCTAATAGAATATTCTGTGCTAAAGCACTAAGAAGTTTTGGCTTAATGGCAGTTGAAAATTCAAATTTCCTTAAAAAACGCTTCATCCGACATGCTATGGGGTTTATCTAAAATAGTTTTAGTTGCTAAATCAACCTTAAGGCACAATATCATATTCGTTCAGCTAAGCGGTAAAAGACAATAAACAGAAGATTACAGAAAGGGCTAATTCCTTTCAAAGAAGGCATTTCTTTATTACGATTGTATAATACCAATTTCCATTGTTAGTAAAGATCTAAATAAGTGACAAATTTTTATGCACCAAATTTTACTTGTGTTTTAGTACTAGTTTTCCTTGTATAAGGTGAGATGAAGTAAGTAAAGTTGAAATCAAAATTATTGGATAAAAAAAGTCGTGAAATCAGCAAAAGAAATGCTGAAGAAAATGCGAATAGCACATATGTTGTAAAAAAAACTAAATACTGTAATTGCAATAAAAAAGCATAGTATAACACTGTAGCAAAAATATGTTGCATTTCAAGAACAACACTAACTGCCATAAATAAAACACCTAAAATTTAGAAGAGAGAAGAGAAGAAAAATTATTTGCTTCTCTTCAACGTTATAGAAGAACTAGATTAAATCAGAACGCTACCGTTAAAGAAATGAGAATAAGAATCTGAGAAAAATTTAGCTTTAAAATGTCAGCAAGTCTACAATACACCATAATATACAAAATACATCAAGACCAATTCACAATGAACAAGATAAAATAAACAGGAAGAATTAAAAAATTAAAATGTTAATACTGATTATATGAACATATCTCTTAAATGAATGAAGCCTTAGTAAAGGCCATAACAAAATGGATTTACTTGAGAACGCTTTGTGGCAAATTTATTACCTCTCTTTCTCACTCCATAATTAAACAACTCTGTTGTATCACTTATTTGAACTTACTAACAGTGAGAACTGGTAATAGTTTTATATTGCCACTTCGCAAGTTACACCACAGCGTTGTCATTATTTTTGAAACAATTATAAAAACACCAAAAAAATACAGCAGTGATATTCTATCAAATATTGCCAAAGCAAAGCTGCATCTATTGCTACTATCATAATCATCTGCCACCTATGGTTATGAGTATATTTTACTATACCACTGCTAATGTTACATTGTCAGTATTTGTACAGAATATAAATGAGAGAACTAAAGGCATAAGCAGAAAAAGTTCCTTCCCAATTATTTCTATTTTATGTATTTGCAAATTCCTCTACTGCATCATCTTTACACATCAAACTTCCAGGCATTATTTTGAAATAACTATAGAAGCACCAAAAAATACAGCAGTAAATGCATCTAGTACAAAAAGTGCTGGACATATGGCATTCTGCCAAATATCGCAAGCAAAGCTCGCCTATCATCACACTATCCGTGATCATTTGTCCTATGCTGTGAGTGTAGTTTACTATTTTGTATATCACTAATAATGTTACATCACTTTTATCAGCACCAGCATTTTTATCAAACGCAGTAGAAGAAATCTTTTCATTATATCTTCAATAGTTTTTACTTTACCATACTTTAATTAAATTTAAGTAAATTCTACTAGAAATAATATTGTAAGAATTTCTTTTGAGCCTTGTCTTTAAGAAGCTATACTGAAGTATAGTAATATCAATTTTCATTACTAGTGAGGTAAATAAGTAACATTGCAGAGTTGTTTAATTGCACAGTGAAAAAGAGAAAGTAATAAATTTGTATAAAGCACTCTTAAACAAAGCAATTATATTATAGACTTTATTACACAAAATGTTCTATTTTATATATAGCCAAAATCTCTCAATAGGATTAAACTCGAATGAGCATAATGATATATGCAATCCGATATTTTCATGTATATTAAAATTTTTTGACTTATCCAACTAGTGCAATCCATAACAAGAAAGGCTTCGTAGAGATAATTTTTTTCTACCTAATTTTACTTTAATCTATGTTCTAACACCCTTTCCAAAATTGCCCGTAGCCCATTTTGTTTAGTGTGCTTCTAATAATCTCAGAAGCAAATAATTTTTCTTCTCTTCTAAATTTTATGTGCCTTATTCATGGCAGTTAGTGTTGTTCTTGATGTGTTTATCAGTTTCTTACATTTGATCTAGAACACAGCTAAACTAAAATTAGGTAGATAAAAATTTTATCTCTTATGAATATATTCCTTAAATAAATGTTACAATATTTAAGAATACGAGAAGCTTTTCTTGTCATGGATTTATATTAATTGGTATAAGTTTAAAACTATGGAAACAATAGGTTAAGCGTGTTAAGAGCATTAGCAAGACGAGATTTTAATTGATTTGCATATTTATTCCAATCTTGTATTTCCTTTCTTGCAACACCTGAGCAAACTGCGGCTTTTGCAACTGCAGAAGACACCATAGAAACTAATCTTGGGTCAAATGGAGTAGGTATTATGTATTCACGTCCGTAGCTCATTTTACGACCTCCATAAACTGCAGATATTTCTTCAGGTGCTGGCTCACGAGCAAGCTTTGCTATTGCATCTGCAGCTGCAATTTTCATTTCATTATTTATTGTCATTGCATGTACATCAAGCGCTCCTCTAAATATATAAGGAAATCCCATTAAATTGTTAACTTGATTATTGTAATCTGATCTCCCAGTTGCAATTATTGCATCTGGCCTCACAGATTTTACAAGTTCAGGTCTTACTTCTGGGTCAGGGTTGGCAAGAGCAAAAATGATTGGGTTTTGACCCATATTACTTAACATCTCTTCATTCAATACATCTTTTGTAGATAGCCCAATGAATACATCAGCGTCTTTTATTGCATCAACTAGAGAACGTTCTTTAGTGTCCGTTGCATATTTTTCCTTCCACTCATTCATGTCCTCATTTCTTCCTTTATATATTACTCCTTGTTTATCACATAGCACTATATTTTTAGCACCCATGAACTTGAGCATTTCTAAACATGCAATACCTGCTGCCCCAGCGCCATTTATAATAATTTTAACATCTTCTAATTTCTTTTCAGCAATATCAAGAGCATTTTCTATGCCAGCCGCAACAACTACTGCAGTTCCATGTTGGTCATCGTGAAACACTGGAATGTCCATCAATTCATTCAGACGCTTTTCTATTATAAAACAATCTGGTGATCTTATATCCTCTAAATTTATTCCTCCCCAACTTGGCCCAAGATATCTTACTGCATTAATAAAATCTTCTATATTTTCTGTATCGACTTCTATATCGACTGCATCAATATCAGCGAAACGCTTAAATAGCACAGCTTTGCCCTCCATGACAGGTTTTGAAGCAAGAGGACCAATATTACCAAGCCCAAGTACTGCAGTACCATTTGAAATAACAGCAACACAATTGCTTTTTGCCGTATAATTATAGACTACATCAGGATTTTTAGCTATTTCAAGACATGGAGCTGCAACTCCAGGTGAATAAGCAAGTGACAAGTCATGCTGAGTAGACAAAGACTTTGTTGGTAAGGTAGATATTTTACCAGGATTGCCACCTCTGCTATGATACTTCAGTGCATCTTGTTTTGTTGTACTATATAAATCATCAGTCATCACTACATCCTTATATTTTGAGCTTATGGCCAGTAAACTTTTAAGTATATTAAGTTTTTATAAATGTTCAATTGCAAACTATTAACTTGTGAATTGTGCTCTACTTCTGTATAAGCTTATCATGCTGGATTGAAATTGCACTACATGTTTAAGAAAAACTTGCCCAACTCACTTACAATTTCCCGCGCACTTGCAATACCAGCAATAATATTGAGCTTTTATATAGAAAACAAATATGCAAACTCGATAACAATATCAATATTTATATTTGCATGCATTACAGATTTTTTTGATGGTTACCTAGCACGTACGTGGAAAGTTCAATCAAAATTTGGCAAGCTGTTTGATCCAATTGCTGATAAATTAATAGTGGTTTCAACAATAATGATGCTAGCTTATAAGCATAAGATCAATGATTACACGATAGTACCATCAGTTATTATCGTTTGTCGGGAGATACTAGTTTCTGGCTTACGGGAATTTCTAATAGCTAAGAATGTTAACTTACCTGTAAGTAAAGCTGGAAAAATCAAAACATTTTTACAGATGGTTGCTGTAGTGGCACTAATAATGAACGATTACGAAGCAGCTCAATATATGGGTGCAATTTGTTTATGGATTGCTGCTGTTATGACTGTGTGGTCAGGCTATAGTTATACTTTAGCTGGTATTAAGCAGATTGATTAAATTTCTTGAAGATTAATTAATAGACAAAATAGGTTGCTACTTCAGTAGTTTTGATTAAATAATTAAAATCTTGTATACTATATTAGTTCATAGATCAATAGGATTCGCATGACTAGTAACTTTGGAATTAAATTTTCTGCTGAAGATTTTTCCGAGATTTCTGGCCAACAGTTGATGAAAAAGTTAAAAAAGATAAGTTTAAATAAGAGTTATTAACACTAAAGAAAAGGGAATTATATAGACAATATGTACCATTGGTTATAATGATTCCATTTGCGTTGCTCATGATTACTGAGCTGGAAAAAATATATGTAGAGCGACCAGGTGTTATTCAGTATAATAAGTATTGGACTATGCTATATTTTACTACCTTTTTCAGTTCTATCTCCTAATTTGCAAGTTATATCTAATTTACAATAATAGAAAGATAACACAATAAAGAACGAGAATTAGAAAATATTAAAAATAAAAGAGAAGTAAAAAAGAAAAAGTATAATCGTCTTAATACAGGTCATTGCTTAGCTTATATCGAAATAATATCAACTGTGTTGGTCATTATTGGTCAGATAATGGGTAAAGTATTGCCATTTGAAGCGGTAGAGGGAGCGCTTTTTCACAGCCGGTATACTTTTCTTTTGTCATAGCTTTTTACAATTAGAAAAAAGAAAATAAGAAAAGTGAAACAGAGAAATTTAGCCATAGTGACGAACTCAGCAGAAATAATAGCGATATACCTCTATAGCATGTAGATTAACACTTACGGTTCTTCTGCCATGTTAATAAGAAGGACAATGTTAATAACATCTGCATCTTGCACATTCTTATAAGAAGAGAGTTGAAGAATGTGATGAAAGTTGGTGAAAATATAATAGGCACTGGCATGATCTAACGTATATGATGAAATATTCATAGTAAATAATGCCATTTCAGCCCGTAATGCTGTTATATCACTGCGATATAGATCACATTAATAAGCAGCAGCTGTTGATAAATCTCAACACATTGAGTTTTTTGCCGTTTTATCTGCATAAGCTGAAGATAAATAAATGTCCTAAGTTCTATTAGAAGCTACTTTTAAACCTTAGTTTATCAAATAATAATGTCCATACAATTGGTCTATGAATTAAGAAATGACGCTTTAACTTTTAAATAATTCCAGAAATTTATTTATCTAGATAATATTTAGTCTATACTTTACGTTATTTTGATCAAAGAAAATCTTTATGTATAAGACTTTAATCGTGTACTTTATTTTTTTAATTTGCTCCTTTATGCAGTCATATGCGAGTGATGATACTCATCTTGAAAAAAGTGAGACTAAGCTATATGAAGAAGCAGTTGAGCTTTTTGACCAAAAAAAGTATAAACAAGCTATCAGAGTATTTCAAAAAATTGAAGATCTATATCCTTTTTCATATTGGGCAATGAAAGCAAAATTGTTGTCTGGTATTTCTCACTACAATATAAGCAACTATAGCAGTGCTGCAAGTGATATGGAAGATTACATATATATTTATCCAAATGGTGAGGATTTACCATACGTGTATTACTTAAGGGTACTATTTTATTATATACAAATTAATAAAGTGCAATTTGGGCAACAAACTGCATATAAGGCTTTGGAGCTGGCTACAGAGTACGTTAACCTTTTTCCAGATAGTAAATATACAGAAGAAATAAACGAAAAAGCAAAACTAATCACTAAGCATATATTAGCAAAGGAATATTCTATCGGTAAGTTCTATTTTAAGCGTGGTGAATATTTAGCAGCAATTAAGCGTTTTCAAAATATAATAAGCAACAGTGATTCTAGCTATTTCCCCAGATCCGTTAACTATTTAATAGCAGCTCATTTAGCTCTTGGTCTTGATCTAGAAGCTTGGCAGTATGAAAGCCTATTAGTAGAGAATCCCAAAGAGAATACCGTAGAACAACAACCTTGAAAACTTTCTTTAGCTTTCTCCAACTTTAGTATATAATTCATAATTTTAACTATTTGAATATGGCTGGTCATTCACAGTTTTCAAATATAAAACACCGGAAAGGTGCCCAGGATGCAAAGCGCTCTCAAAAATTTACAAAACTCATTAGAGAAATAACAGTCGCTGCAAAGCAAGGGCTACCTGATCCCGAACTCAACCCGCGTCTTCGCTCTGCCATATTTGCCGCACGCAAAGAAAATCTGCCAAAAGATAAGATAGAAACAGCAATAAAAAATGCAGCTGGTAATGTTGCTGGGGAAAATTATGAAGAAATACAGTATGAGGGCCATGGACCTTCTGGTACTGCACTCATTATTCATGTCTTGACGAACAATCGCAATCGAACTGCCTCTGAGATGCGTTATATTTTTTCTCGCAAAGATGGAAGTTTAGGAGAAACAGGAAGTGTTAGTTATCTCTTTGATCATGTAGGTCTGATCGTTTATAAAGCAGAAGGTATAAATTTTGAAGATTTATTTAGTCATGGAATTGAATTAGAAGTATTAAATATTGAGGAAAATGACACAGAAGAAGTATATGTTATAACCTGTAAAGTGAAAGATTTTGGCAAAGTACGCAATGCTTTCTATGCAAAGTTTGGAGAGCCAGAACTTGCTCGCCTTTCATGGCAGCCAAAGGACCTAATTAAAATTAGCGATAAAGAATTGATCGATAAATTATCTAGATTGATTGAAGAGCTGGAAGATAATGATGATGTGCAATACGTTGAAGGTAATTTTGCTTTTGCTGATCTGCAACTTGAGTTATGAAATTAACCATACTTATACTACTTTTTGTCTTACCATTACATATCACTAGAGCATCAACAGATCTTTCAATGTCATTCTTAAGTGTAATCAGAAGAAAAGAATCAGTGCCAAACAAACAACTGTGTGAACATTGCGATATAAGAATAATTTCTACCAAGAGAGAGATTATTCCAGTGACTAGACATCATAATTTAGTAAATTCAATTACAAATGAACACATTAAACAGTTATGTGATAAAAACTGTGATTTAGTATCATACACTGAAATGGCAGGAGAGAATTTAAAGATAACAGAAAGCAACACAGTAAACTTAGTGCATGATAAAAAGTTGTTATTCATATCCAGTAACATAAAATCTTCTTTCTTTGCTGTAAGAATTGAACAAGAATTAGCACCAAACACAGCGATGAAATTAATTGAAATATACAAAGATCTTGGTATTGATTTAAAAAAAGATATTATATCAGAAAGTAAACTAGAAGTTCTTTTTGGGAGATTGCTTAATAAGCAGGAGATTGAAGAGAAAATTTTATATACTTCATTGACAACAAACAAAAAGGCCATTAGTTTGTATCATTACAAATTAAAAAACGGCAGAGAAGGGTATTTTAATAAAGAAGGAATAAGCTTAAAGGACGATGGCAAAGTTTTCATAAAGCCTTTAAATAGAGGAGATTATCGTATATCTTCACTATTTGGCAATAGAAAGCATCCTATTCGTGGTAAAATTGCTTTTCATAAAGGGATAGATTATGCAGCCAAACCTGGCACTCCTATATTTGCTACTGCAGAAGGTATAATAGAATACATAGGAAATAATAGAGGATACGGCAAGTACATCAAAATAAAACACAAGAATGGGTATTCAACCTGCTACGCACACGTGAACGGATTTAGTAGTGATGTGAAGCTAGGCTCTAGAGTAAAGCAAGGACAAGTTATCGCTTATGTTGGTAGCACTGGCGTTACAACAGGACCACATTTACATTACGAAGTTATATACAACGGCAAATACGTTGATCCACTTACAATAGTACATAAAAGCAAAATGAGGTTACTTGGTCATGAATTGAGGGAATTTAAATTATTAATAAGTAAAATAGATAAAACTATCAATAGGGAGAGTTCAAGTGACAAAAAAGTTTAAGGATGATATAGGTAATAATATGATAAATGATAGAAAATTGAGTCAACTCCAGATTTTTCCTATACTAATAGTATTAGGATTAATTTTATCAGTACTTTTTGCAGCATATGATAATGCAACTACACTTGGAATTGCTACTATTTTAATGTTGGCTTTTTCTCAAGGATTTTTTATCAATGACCCTAATGAAGCAAGAGTAATAGAATTTCTTGGTCATTATATTGGAACTTACTTTAAGCATGGGATGTTTATCACACTTCCATTTTCAAACAAATATATCATTTCCCTGAAATTTCAAAATATCAATACAGAAAAAATAAAAGTGAACGATGCAAACGGGAGTCCAATCGAGATCTCAGCAGTGATTGTTTGGAGAGTAAGTAGTCCTGCAAAAGCACATTATAATGTTAATAATTATCATGACTTTGTTTTCGTACAAAGTGACTCGGTAATTAGAGAATTGGCAAGCAATTATCCATATGATAGTGAAGGTGATGAGGAGTCTTTGCGTAAAAATTCCAATAAAATTTCAAGTGAATTGCGGTTAATGTTACAGCAAAGACTAGACATTGCTGGAATTGAAATTACAGAAGCAAGGATATCATATTTAGCATATTCATCTGAGATTGCACAAGCAATGCTAAGGCGTCAACAAGCACATGCTATCACTTCTGCAAGAAAATATATAGTGCAAAATGCAATAGGAATTATCGAAGAAGTAATGGCTCATTTTGAAAAACATAAAAGCATACAATTGGATAAAAAGCAGAAAGTTCAATTGATAAATAATTTACTAATTTCCTTGATCTCTGAGCAAGATGCACAACCAACGATTAGTTTAAATAGTAATTAATTACAAATGGCAATACTAATTCTCATTGTTATTATTTTAATAAATGACATTGCAGAATTATCTAATTGCGAAGTGAGAAAGAGATGTAATAAATTTGCACAAAACGCTCTTGAGTAAAGATAAATTTTATACTAAAAAATCAACAGTACTATGATAAGAGAGCCAGTGAAATATATTAAGTAATTTTTCACATCTTCATGAGCTACATAATTGATCCATAAGTCTAATAAAAATTCACATATATAAGAAAGATTGCTAATATTATCTAGAAAGAAATCATTATTATAATTATGCCAAAACGTACAGATATAGAATCTATACTAGTAATAGGGGCAGGTCCGATAATTATAGGTCAGGCATGCGAATTCGATTATTCTGGAACTCAGAGTTGCAAGGTATTAAAGAACGAGAATTATAAGGTCATTTTGGTTAATTCTAACCCTGCAACTATAATGACTGATCCTGAGTTTTCTGATGCAACATACATTGAACCTATATTACCCGAAGTCATAGAAGAAATCATAATTAAAGAGAAGCCAGATGCAATATTACCAACAATGGGCGGGCAAACTGCTTTGAACTGTGCAATGAAACTCGCAGATGATAAAGTATTGGATAAATACAACGTAAAGCTAATTGGCATAAACAGAGAAGCAATTAAAAAAGCGGAAGATAGAGAATTATTTCGCCAATCTATGGATAAAATAGGGCTAAAATACCCTAAAAGCATCATTATAAAAAATCAAGAACAAATAAGGGAAGCTCTCGATTATATAGGGTTACCTGCAATCATACGCTCATCATTTACTCTTGGTGGTACAGGTAGTGGCATAGCGTATAATAAAGAGGAGTTTTTTAACATTGCAGAGGATGCCCTGAAAGTTTCACCGATAAATGAAATTCAGATAGATGAGTCCATTATCGGCTGGAAAGAATACGAAATGGAAGTTATCCGCGATTGCAAAGATAATTGCATAATAGTCTGCTCGATAGAAAATGTCGATCCTATGGGAGTGCACACAGGTGACAGTATTACCGTTGCTCCTGCTTTGACTCTACGTGATGCAGAATACCAACAAATGAGAAATGCATCTATAGCAGTACTTAGAGAAATTGGTATTAGTGCAGGTGGTGCAAATGTCCAATTTGCGGTTAATCCTAAAGAAGATGGAAGCCTTGTTATAATTGAAATGAATCCAAGAGTTTCTCGTTCTTCTGCACTCGCCTCAAAGGCAACAGGTTACCCCATAGCAAAAATTGCAACAAAGCTTGCTGTTGGCTATTCACTTGATGAAATACGCAATAATTGTACACCAACTATACCTGCTGCATTCGAACCAGTGGTTGATTACGTTGTTACTAAAGTTCCTCGTTTTGATTTTGAAAAATTTAAGGGAACAGATTGTGAACTGTCAACTTCCATGAAATCAGTGGGAGAAGTAATGTCTATAGGTCGCACTTTTAATGAGTCATTACAGAAAGCTTTCCGCTCACTTGAAACTGGCCTTACAGGACTTGACGAGGTATTTTCTAAGGACACGGATGTTGATTACATAAAATCACAATTAGCAAAATTGCTACCAAATAGATTGCTAATTGCTGCTGACGCAATGCGTCATGGGATTAGCATAGAAGAAATAAATTCAATTACAGGGTATGACTTATGGTTTTTGCAGAATATACAGCAAATCATCTTGGCTGAACAAAAAATTAAAGAAATTGGCTTGCCTGAAACAGCATACGAAATATTAGAACTAAAAAAGATGGGGTTTTCAGATGCAAGGTTGGCAAAGTTAAGCAATAAATTTATTCCAGCTTCGTGTACTGCAGATCAAGTAGAGCAGATTGAAAAAATGAGAAAAAAGTTTGGTGTTAGTCCAGTTTACAAACGTGTAGATACGTGTGCAGCTGAATTTGAATCTAGTGCTGTTTACATGTACGGTTGTTATGAAGGAGACGTTATAAATAGAACTGAATGTGAAGCAGACGTTTCTGACCGAAAAAAGGTTGTAATTTTAGGTAGCGGACCAAATCGTATTGGTCAGGGTATTGAGTTTGACTATGCGTGTGTGCATGCAGTTTCTGCTGCCAGAGAAATGGGATATGAAACAATAATGATTAATTGTAATCCTGAAACTGTTTCAACTGATTATGATACCGCTGATCGTTTATATTTTGCTCCATTAACTATAGAAGATGTACTTGAAATACTAAGTAAAGAGCAAGAAAATGGTACACTAGTAGGTGCTATAGTTCAGATAGGTGGTCAAACACCTTTAAGGTTAGCAAAGATACTGAACAAAAGGGGTTTTAATATCTTGGGTACGTCTTTTGACTCTATAGATCTTGCTGAAGATCGTATGAGGTTTAGAAACCTTGCTTTACAGCTTAATTTAAAACAACCAGAGAACTTTATCTGTTATTCAGCAGAAGAAGCGTTAGCTAACGCAGAAAAAGTAGGTTTTCCATTAATAGTTAGGCCATCCTACGTCCTAGGTGGTCAATCTATGTCAATTAAGTACGATATTGAGAGCTTTAAGGAATATGTACTTGATCAAACTAAAATTTTTAGACATGGGTCGCTGCTGCTTGATAAGTTCTTAGTTAATGCAGTTGAGGTCGATGTTGACGCTATATGTGATGGAAAAAAAGTTTTCATTGCAGCAGTTATGGAGCATATTGAAGAAGCAGGAATTCACTCTGGTGATTCAACTTGTTCAATACCGACAAACACATTAAATGATGAAATCATAAAAGAGATTGAGCTACAGACTGAAAGAGTAGCCCTTAAATTGAAAGTAAGAGGTCTGATAAATATTCAATTTGCCATACAAGAAAATGACATATATATACTTGAAGTGAACCTAAGAGCTAGCCGTACAATTCCTTTTATTTCCAAAGTAATCAATGTTCCTATTGCAAAGCTTGCTACTCAGGTTATTTTAGGTAAAAAATTAAACCAAGAAAAAAAATCTCTTAATCACTTTGCAGTTAAAGCTGCTGTTTTCCCGTTTGCGCGTTTTTCAGGAATTGATACCCTACTTGGTCCAGAAATGAAGTCAACAGGGGAAGTAATGGGAATCGACTCATCCTTTGAAGCAGCACTTGCAAAAGTGCACATGGCTGCAGGATATAAGCTGCCAACAAAAGGGACAGCTCTAATCTCAGTACAAGATGATGATAAAGAGTATATATTACCAGTTGCACGAATGTTGAAAGAGATGAATTTTAGAATATATGCCACCAAAGGTACAGCTTCATACCTGAACAATAACGGCATTGCTGCGGAAGCTGTAAATAAAATGAGAGAAGGTAGGCCACATATAATTGACATGCTCAAAGATGGAAAAATAAATCTGGTAATCAATACCTCGAAAGGTATAAAATCAGTCTCAGACAGCAGAGATATTCGCAGAACTGTTATTTTACAAAATATAGCTCACAGCACCACGGCTTCTGGAAGTAAAGCTTTAGTGCTTGCAATTCAATATATAAAGAACAGCAAGCTAAAAGTGAAGTCATTGCAGCAAATACAAAACTTTTAGTACTATAGCTAAAAAATAGTTTTGTATATATAAAGTTTCATATTCTTTATGCAAAATGTTCTGTTTTATATACAACCAAAGTCTCTCAATAGGATTTAGCTCAAATAAAATATGGTAATAGACATATAATTTTAATAGAGATAAAAATTTTGTCTATCTAACTTTACTTTTAGTCTCGTTAAGTTTTTTACTCTTACTGTCCACCTCTATTATTTATCAGTCTTTTTCAGTGAAAATTGGTGTTATTATACAATTGTACATCACATTAGATATACAAAATTTAAATAAGCTCACCTAGTGCCCTATTGATCAAGAATTTTCGTGTTCTTTCTAAGATAAAAGAAATTGCAAAATGCAATAGTTATTTTTATAGTCTACAAAAAAAACGTAGAGGTATACAATGAATCCAGTAATATGCGCACTAGATACTCAAGATTTAAATGAGGCCATATCTTTGGCTAATACTTTGCGCGATAAGGTTGGTATGATAAAGCTGGGGCTAGAATTTTTTGCCGCTCATGGTCCTTTTGGAGTAGGAGAAGTTGCAAAGCACAACGTACCAATTTTTTTAGATCTGAAACTGCACGACATTCCAAACACTGTAGCTAAAACAGTTGAAGCAATAAAAGTTTTGAACGTTGAAATACTAACACTACATATCAGTGGTGGAACAAAAATGCTTGAAGAGGCTCTAAGTATAGTAAAAGATACAAAAATGAAACTGATTGGAGTAACAGTATTAACCAGTATGAACAACGAGGATTTAAGTGAGCTTGGAGTAGCAAGAGAGGTAAAATCACAGGTAATTCTATTTGCAAAGCTTGCAAAGAAGGTTGGGTTACATGGAATAGTTTGCTCTGCGTCAGAAGCTCAAGAAGTGCGTCAAGAATGTGGTAAAGACTTTAAAATTATTACTCCAGGAATTCGTGTAAATTTTGATCATGATGACCAAAAAAGGATAGCAACACCAAAAGAAGCAATGAATTCAAGAGCTGATTATATCGTAATTGGTAGACCAATCACAAAAAGTGATAATCCTGCAAACAGTGCAGAACTAATATTGAAATCACTTAATTAAAACTGAGACTCTAAAAAAACTAAAAGTCAGAAAATTATCTATCTTATAGAGGATCCAGATTTTGTTAATTAGGTAAAAGCCAAAGATATAAACCTGTGCACCTTTCTTGTCATCCAAAGTATTTTTGATTTTAATGCCTAAGCATGGTTTCTTTTTCATTATTATCTATCCGTTCCTACATAGTGGAAATTGGTATAAACAGCCTTACAGTGTCGCTTTTTGACTTACTAACAGTGAGAATCAGTATTAATGTAGTTTCTTGGGGAATAGACAGTGGCAAATTGCATACACAAAATGTTACAACCTTGCTACACTTACAGCAATATCTGCTTTACTCATCACTGGTAACTTTGATATAATTATTAAGCTAAGATCTATAAAGTTTATAAATGGCAACTTTAAGTGTAAGAGAAGCTTTATGTACAGCAATTAGAGAAGAAATGCAAAATAACCATGATGTATTTATCATGGGTGAAGAAGTTGCTGAGTATAATGGCGCTTATAAAGTAACAAAAGGACTGCTGAAAGAGTTTGGAGAAAATAGGGTAGTTGATACGCCCATTACTGAACACGGATTTGCTGGTCTTGCCATTGGAGCGGCATTTGCTGGACTAAGGCCAATAGTTGAATTCATGACTTTTAATTTTTCTATGCAAGCTATTGATCAAATTGTAAATTCTGCAGCAAAAACAAACTATATGTCGGGTGGACAACTTGGATGTCCCATAGTATTTCGTGGACCAAACGGTGCTGCAGCAAGAGTTGCTGCACAACATTCTCAATGTTTTGCATCTTGGTATTCGCATGTACCTGGGTTAAAAGTAATAGCACCTTATTTTGCCTCTGACTGTAGGGGGCTGCTCAAAGCAGCAATTCGTGATCCTAATCCAGTAATATTTCTAGAAAATGAGATCGCTTATGGGCATCAGCATGAAATTCCTGATTCTGAGCTGTCGAATAAAGATTATCTACTTGAGATAGGTAAAGCTGCTGTTATCCGTGAAGGAAAGGACGTAACCATTACTGCTTTCTCATTGAAATTAACTGACGCTTTAAGCGCAGCAGATTTACTTTCTGGTGAAAGTATAGAAGCTGAAGTTATTGACTTAAGAACTTTAAGACCTCTCGACACTGAAACCGTTATTAATTCTATTAAAAAAACTAATAGATTAGTCAGCATAGAAGAAGGTTGGCCATTTGCCGGAATAGGAGCAGAGCTTTCAGCTGTTATTATGGAACATGGTTTTGATTATCTTGATGCTCCAGTTGTACGCGTAACTGGCAAGGACATTCCCCTTCCCTATGCTGCAAATCTAGAAAAAAAAGCATTACCGCAAGTAGAAGATATAGTTGAAGCTGTACATCAGGTTTGTTTTAGAAGAAAATAAGCTTCACATCGTTCCATTAAAACAGTATTCCTGCTTATAATTTCATACCAATTTTCATTAACAAGAAAAGCTTTTAGTTTGGAAAAAATATAATTTATGATAATTTGCTAATTTTTCTATTCTCTAATGTATCAATCACCTATCTTCAAAGCTTGAATAAAAGCATTATGTGGAATGTTCACGTCTCCTACAGAATGTAGTCTTTTCTTACCTTTCTTTTGCTTTTCTAAAAGCTTCATTCTTCGTGTTACGTCTCCACCATAGAGTTTAGCTGTTACATCCTTTCTGTATGAATTAATCGTTTCTCTTGCAATAATTTTACTACCTACTACCGCTTGAATTACAATTTTATATTGCTGACGTGGTATTAAATCTTTCAAACGTGCACATATTTCACGTCCTCTTTTCTCGGCCTTACTTTTGTGAACAATACAGGCTAATGCATCTACAGATGTCCCATTAACTAAAAAACTTAATTTATCTATTTGACTTTTCTGATAATTAGAAATTTCCCAATCTAAACTTGCGTATCCCTTAGAAATTGATTTCAACTTATCATAAAAATCAAAAATAATTTCAGATAGTGGCAACTTATACTTCAACAATGCTATCGTCATGTTATCAACATAAGATAAATCTTCCTGTTTTCCTCTCCTCTCCTTACATAGAGATAAAACTTCTCCTAAATATTGGTCAGGTACCATTATGGTTGCAGCAATCCACGGTTCTTCTACTATTTCAATCTTCATTAGATCTGGCATGTTACTTGGGTTATGAATATTCAGAACTTCACCACTTTGCGTTGTAACTTTATATATAACACTAGGTGCAGTTGCCGTTAAGTCTAAATCAAATTCTCTCTCAAGCCTTTCTTGAATAACTTCAAGATGCAGCATTCCCAAAAAACCGCAACGAAATCCATAGCCAAGCGCATCTGAAGCTTCAGCTTCGAAGGTAAAACTTGCATCATTCAAATGTAACTTCTCCAGCGCCTTTCTTAAATATTTAAAATCATCTATTTTGTTAGGAAAAATACTACAAAATACCACAGGGTGTACTTCTTTAAAGCCTGGCAATGCCTCACTGCAAGGTCTTTTTTCCTCAGTAATAGTGTCTCCTACTTTGTAAGCTTCTACTTCTTTCATTGAAGCAGTTATAAAACCAATTTCACCCACTGATAATTCACTTGTTATTACCTTTTTAGGAGTGAAAACACCGATATTGTCTACTTGATATGCAGCATTATTAGACATCATAACAATCTTCATACCTTTTTTTAGCACTCCATTTTTAACTCGGACTAAAATTACTACCCCCAAATAATGATCATACCAACTATCAACTAAAATCGCCTGCAGTGGAGCATTTATATCACCATGTGGAGCTGGAAGCTTTGTTACTATTGCTTCCAATACATCTCTTATTCCAAGTCCAGTTTTTGCCGATATTAAAATTGATTCACTAGCGTCAACACCAAGTACCTCTTCAATTTGAAGCTTTACCTTTTCCGGATCTGCAGCAGGAAGATCAACTTTATTGAGTACAACTATTATTTCATGATTATTGTCAATTGCCTTATGTACATTCGCAAGAGTTTGAGCTTTAACTCCATGACCACTATCTACTACTAAAAGCGAACCTTCACATGCAGCTAAGCTTCGACTTACTTCATACGAAAAGTCAACATGACCTGGAGTATCCATAAGGTTCAAACAATATCGATTACCATCATTTGCAGTATAGTTTAGCCTTACCGTCTGTGCTTTGATCGTGATCCCACGTTCTCGCTCTATATCCATTGAATCAAGCACTTGATTGGTCATTTCTCTTCCCTTAAGACCGTTACATTCCTCTATTAAACGGTCAGCAAGCGTTGATTTACCATGGTCTATATGTGCTATTATAGCAAAATTCCTTATATTATTCATTGATGGCCTATTTTACTACTCATTTAAGTAGAACTATTTTACATTTTAAGTATTATAATGGCAATTATTTGTTAATAAACTTATCTACTCCTTTAATATAGAAGACACTTTTTTTGAGTGAGAAATTACTTTATTAATCATATAACTTTCATGATTGTTATCTATTTTAGATAATTCATACAAATAGTTCACCATTATTCCAGCTGACTGAACTATACCCTTTTCAGAAGTATCCGCCATCCAATTCAGTTGTTTTATCGACGCACCATTACTTAAATGAAAATGCGCTACTGGATCATAAGCACTACCATTATTGTTTTTAACCTTTA
Organism: Wolbachia endosymbiont of Litomosoides sigmodontis; assembly: GCF_013365435.1. GTDB lineage: Bacteria > Pseudomonadota > Alphaproteobacteria > Rickettsiales > Anaplasmataceae > Wolbachia. Next base: position 419,579 of record NZ_CP046577.1, on the reverse strand, counting down.
GCAAATAATGTGCACAAAGTTTCAGCAAGCATTGTTTAATTCCATTTTCACATTCAACGTTAGTTTTCAGTTGATTTATACCTCCTAAAATCTCGGCACTAGATTGTTTTATATTTAGTTTGCATAATAAAGTAATATCCTTGATTAAATTCTCCTTTAGCCATTTTACAAAGCCAGGTATTGGAGAAAGAGTTGCGTACAACTTTATACTTTTAAAGTCCTGTGATAATTTTTCCACAACCCTTTTGATCAAAAAATTACCAAGACTGATTCCAGATAATCCTGCTTGGGTATTTGATATTGAATAGAATATGGCAGCATTTGCGTTACTTGGATCGCTTGAAGGTATCGACTCATCTAAAAGATGTTGAATGCTATCTGCAACTTCATTCATCAACGCAACCTCTACAAAAATTAAAGGTTCATTTGGTATTTTATAATGAAAAAAAGCAAAACAAAGACGATCAGAATCCAGCCTATTTTTTAAATCACCCCACGAAGAAATTTTATGCACAGCTTCATATTTTATAAGTTTTTCTAACAATGATGCAGGTGAATCCCAAGTTATTTGACGAAGATCTAATAGATCAACATCAACCCAAGTACAGAGTATACTTTTTAATTCATTCTCTAGAGGATTTAGACTTCTATATTGGCTCTTTAATTTAAGCACATCAGAACGCATATCAACAATAAATTTAAGACCTTCTGGTAAAGAGATAAACTGCTTCAATATTTTAGAACGTGGTGATTCAAGAATTTTTATTAAGTCCTGTTCAAACTTATAGCTCAATTCGGAATCTAGATCTGTCTTATATCCTTTTATTTTTTCATCTATTTCCGCTTTGTTAGGATTAAATTTTTCTGCTAGAGTTTGCAGAAACTTTATTCTGCCCTTCTCTGATAAACTTAAGTACAGATTACCAAGAGATACAGTGTTTTTACGTGCCGAAACCTCCCCACCCTTTGGATTTAAGCACTCACTCATCTTCAAAACTAAACTATCAATATCTCGACTATTGCTTAAATTTGGGCTAACATTGCCAATCCATGATCTTACAGCATCCGCCATTCCACCCAATATTTTAGAAAAACCTTTTGCTGTTTTTTTATCTTCAATTTTCACTACATTAATTTTAACTAATAACTCTTTTGCTATGAATTCCTTTCATAGTATATCTATATTAAACCAAAGAAAAATCTTAATCTACATAACAGTTACTTTTATCAAATGATTAATAATTTTAATAACATAATTAACCATAAAATGTTAACAAAAAAAATGTTATGACAAAAGCAAAAGAAGCCAAATAGTTATATCAAGGCTTCAAGCTGAAAAGCTTGACTTCAGCAAACTAATACCAATTTTTATTGTTAATTGGTCAATAAGTGCACTGTAGAGTTGTTTAATTGTGGAGTGAGAAAAGAGAAAGGTCGTAAATTTATATAAAGTGCTCTCAAGCAATAGGTACCTTTAAATTTGTTGACTTATGCTAATTAAATAATCCATGACAAGAAAAGTTTCTCATGTTCTTAAATATTGAACATCTGTTTAAGAAATATATTTATACAATCAGTATTGACACTCGGTGCAAATAAAAAGATAGAACTCTATAGAAATAAAAGTTTTGTTTACCTAATTTTACTTTAACCTGTGTTCTAATGCCCTTTTTAAACTACCAGTATTCAACTTTTGAATGTGTGCAAAATCGAGATTTTTGCATATTTAAGGTGTATATAGACTTGCTAGCATTTAAACCAAATTTTTCCTGGATTCTTGAACATTAATATTAGTTTTTTGCACTTATACTTCAACTTATTCAAATTGACTCTGATTCAATTTAGTTTTTCTACAACACTGATGAGAAGTAAACAATTTTCCTTCTCTTCCAAATTTTAGATACTTTATCCATGCAGTTAATACTGTTCTTAAAATACAACATATTTTTGCTACAGTGTTATACTATGCTTTTTTGCTGCAATTGCAGCATTTAGTTTTTTATAACATATATATCATTTCGCATTTTTTTTAGCATTTTATGCTGATTACATAACTTTTTCATCCAATAATTTGATTTTAAAACGCCATTAAAATTTCACTATTCTTCCTGCTTCAGTATAGCTTCTCTTCCATTATTGCCTATCAGTTCAGTTCCTTGTATAGGGTAAACTCTTCCTAGGGGTTTGAAAAAACATTATACCATTAGTAAAGAAAAACAATAACAATTAAATGATACTGTAAAAAAAGCCTACTTGATGTTATTATTGAGTATTTTTTAAACTTCATCGAGAATGATCGTCAGTAACACAAAACCTAAAAACAAACAGGGCACTTATAATAGAATAAAAACGCGATAACACTGAAGCCTAGCTAAAAGTAGACAGTTGCCTAAAAATGGTAGAATCATCAGCACATTGTAGAAGAATTTTAGTTACTAAATCCTCTAATTTTTACCCTCTTACTTAACACATATCAGCATCATCTATTATTTTAAAATAAACCATTACTAAATATACATTACTGTGAACTTCTACAGATTTAAGATGTAGCTTCTTTTATATCATCCAAATCTTCTATTACAAGATCAGGTCATATACCAATTGCAGAAGCAAATTTTCCACTTCATCTATAGTAACATTAGTATTTTCTTATATACATACTTTAACTTATTAAAACTGACTACGATTCAACCCCTAATTTTTCTACAAAGTAAAGTGGAGCAAACAATATCCATACTCCTTCAGCATTGCTTCTATTATCTATCCGTCCCTTTTACAGGGTAAATTGGTATGAGTACATAAATTTAAGCAATTTTGTAAATCTTCTGTCTATTGCAATAGTGCACTTATCATAAATAATTTACTTGATAAGTGAAATATTATTAAATCTATAATCAGCAATTTTCATTGATTTTTCATGCTACAAAAACTCTGCAACACGAACAGAAAAACCTTCTTAAAGTACTCAATAAGTACTATTTTAAGCGTCCTATTACCGATAAACGGTGTATATTTAAATATGAACATGCGGCAATAATTTTTCTCAATTGTCTTCAAACTCAGCTCATTTTTCTCTAATATGCTATACAACAATAAATTGAAAACATTTTCTTTTGTAAACTTGCTAATTCTATAACTACGCTCAACAACAGCCTTACCTATTTCCCCAGCTCTTCTCTCTCGCAATCTTGATATCATTTTCTGCAAGTTTATACAGCTGAATATTACGCACTGTGATAATAGAAAAAGGAAGCATTTGAGAAAAATGACATCGTCTGCTAAGTGTAAAATTACCATAAATCTTAATGTTCATACAGCGTACTTTAGGCCTAATGATTGCAAGCAATTTAAAAAGTTTATTTTAAAGTATAACGTTCACGTAATTTATTCAAGGGATTTACTTAATGGCAAGATTTGCCCTGATATACTACAATCTTCAGAAGCTAGCTCTACAAACTTGTCTGTTAGTTTATCAGGTAATATTAACTCAGATATATCTTTTCCAGGAAACGCTTGCTTATACATTTCACTATCAACAGGTCCTTCCGAATACACAGCATTTACACACAATTTTGTATGTTTTGTCTCAGATGCATATATCTTTACCATAATTTCCAGTGCAGCTTTACTTGCAGCATAAGGTAGCCAATATGGATAAGAAGAAGGAGAAAGCGTCACTTCTGACGTCATGAATACCACTCTTCCAGAATTGGACTTTTTTAGCACTGGATCTAAGTTTTTTAGTAAGTACCAATTTGCAGTAAAATTTGTATTCATTACATTCTGTAATTCCTCAAGCTCGCACTCATGAACAGGGTTCAATTTACCTAAAATTCCAGTACATGCAACTAATATATCAAGTGCCCCAGACTCTGATAATTTTAGGCTTTCTATCATATTTACTAATATCTTTACATTCTCAAAGTCCAAAAGATCAAGTTGAATTAGCTTAACAGAATCCACTTTAAATTCCTTAAGCTTTTCAATTTCATCATATAGCGGCTTGAGATTATCAATGGATCTAGAAATCAAAATTACATATGCACCTTCTCTTACAAACCTTTTTGCAACAGCAGATCCCATTCCACCTGAAGCCCCGGCAATTAAAGCTATTTTGCCTTCTAACTTACCCATTTCTTTTTCCTTAGCGAGAGACCCATAAAAACATTTTAGCTGAAAATTAAACTTTGCTCCATATATAAAAATTAAACTCACCATATAAAAAAATAGTAATGACACTACCACACCACCCAAGCTTCCATATATTAAATCTAGTTGATCAAAGGAAGCCCTTAAGTATTGCTTGAAAGCTGAAGCAGAAACTATCCAAAGCATAACAGCTATACAAGATCCAGGAAATACATCTGACACATTTTGTCTTATGTTAGGCAGCATAAAATACAGCCAGGAAACCACTATGAAAAGTATGAATTCAATGAGAAGATATTTAGTATAACTTAGCCCATGGTAAGAAAAATCGATTAGCATTGGTACTAACGTAGAAAACACTATAGTTAGAGTTATGATAAGCGTAACCATCAAGAATTGTAATATACTTAATATTCTTCTTAATATATAAGGAGGTGAAACCGGAACTTTATAGGCCTTATTCAATATCGTTCTCAATCCTTCAATTGTCGATGAAGCAGTCCAAATAGCACCCACAATTGCCAAAGTTAATAAACTTTGTGGCGGACCTGATATTATTTCCCTAATGCGCGGCATTAAAGATACCAAAATATCCTGCGGCATGCTATCAATTATAAATGTCCAGCCAATATTATATTGGTCTAAGAAATTTGCAAATGTTGACGATAAAGTTATTAAGACAATAAGAAATGGAAATATCGATAACAAGATTAAAAATGATAAGTATCCTGCATATTCCATTCCATCATTATAAATTGTATCAATCAAAGCACGATAAAGACAATAAACAATACTATAAAATCTCTGCAATAACTTATTCACTATATTACAAATAAACCAAGTAAAATATTCTAAATAAAATAAAATATATTTTTAAGCAAAAAACCCTCTAGTAATACTGTGTATTGTTATACACTATTATTTTTTTGTCATCCATCCATGCTCTCCTTTTAAATAAAACTCATTTACTTATTTAGGTGATATATGATAATGCAAGAAACCCTATAATATATGAATTGAATAGAGGTCACGGCAATCAAATTAGCCCCTAGCCCAGTTTAATCTTTGAATCTTTAGCAGGAATTAATCTTAGATTTAATAATATTATATGGTGCAGCTACTGCGGAACAGTTAATAGAGAGTGAATTAACTTAAAGTAATAGCAAATCAACTGCAGATTCGTAAAACACTTTTGTCTTGCTCTCGTTCTTCATTCAACTTATTAACATAACTAATCTTTCCTTGCTTAAAAGTTCCTGGTTGTGTTGTATTTTGCTCTAAGTCTCTTTCTTGTTTCCCAGGATTAGCCATACTTTCATCATGTTTGCTCAACTCACCCTCCAACTCTTCTTCAAGAATCGACCTCTTAGCATCAAGTTCTTTCCATGTATCTACAATCTCACGTATAGGGTAGTCTCTTTTCTCTAGCTCTGATCTTTTTCCATCTTTAATGACCAAATAATCACCTTTGGCTTTCCGACAACATTCTTTTAATTGATACTTCCACATAGTCCAGTAAGCATCACTATACTTATCTTTATTTGCTACCAATATACAAATTGGCACCTTTAACAAGGTAGCTAATATATTTACCGAATTCTTTACTATCACTGCAGGAGTAAATAAAAAAAAATAACCAAAAAATTTTGCGACCAGATTTTGTTTGCCTATTAAATACTCTCCCAACTCCATAGGAACATAGGTCAGCAATTTAGCACAAATCTTAGCTAAGCCTGCAGCAAAAATAACAGGAACAGATATAATACTCTTGTCTAGCTCCAAGTTATTACTTTGATCTCTAATTTCAAAAAAACTAGTGTTTAGTCTCTTATAATCACTAATATATAATAATTCTCCATTTTTCCCTTTTTCGTCAACAACTTCTTTGACTCCATTACTTCTATTATCCCTAACTTCCTTAGTAGACATAGAAGAATTGGTGAATTCAAATGAATATGTAGACTTTTTAGTTTTTTGAGCTTCAAAAATTGGCAAATCTTTTTCAAGGTCTATTCTTGAAAACCCAAATAACTCATAAAACCCACGATAATCATCATTACTACGCTTATCCCCACTAATCTTGCCTTTATCAATTAAAAATCTAATGGTAAAATAAGACTTGTCACCAATTTCCGTAACCTTAGTTAATTCAAAAAATGGCCATCCATCTTTGTTTTTATTGCCATATAAAAGTTTATAAGTTGGATTTTTATCCTTATCTAGTACAGGATTTCCATGCATATCAATATTTTCTATGATTTTACCAAATTTTACAATTCGATCATAGTTTTTTGGATATCGAAATTTTTGTCCATCTTTATATATCATTACCTTTCTAAGGTCTTTGACATAAACTTGAGACTCGTATGGAGTAAACAGATCCTTTACTTTCAGTATAAAATCTGCTCCTACTTTCTTTAATGTCTCTAACATATCATCAGACTAAGATTACTATAAACACTATAGTTTAATAATAAAATTAACACTTTAATAATCTATTAATATAGAGCTGGCAATTTTACAAGAAAATATGCTTATAAAAGAAAAAAATTGTAAAGGTAAGAATTATATAAGTAATGCTTGATAAGTACTTTATACATGTAATTATAAAAATCCTTAGAGGTATGCTGTGTATATAATCTTCACACACTACCTGCATTCCAAGAACTGCGTGCCAGAAAATATAAAACAGTAATACAACAAAAAATAGAAGCTCTAGAGGATGATTAATAGCCTGAAATAATTTTTCATTAAAAGATAAAGATCCATTAGCATAAAATGCACAAGAAAATGAATAAATAAACCATGGAAGTAAAAATATTAAAACTATAGCAGAAGTACGCTGAACCCACCAATAATATACTGCATTTCCAGGTTGACTCATATTAACACAAATAAAAAAGCTATAGTAGAAAAAAGCAGCGTTACTGCCAGTAGCATAGCACTTTTTGAAACATCAGCAATCTCTAAGTTAAACCCAGCATCCCATAATAAATGACGAATACCATTAAGAAAATGGTATAAAAAACTCATAAAGCATAGAACATAAGCTAGCTTAGCAATAAAAGTAGATAATAATACTTCTAAATACTCTACCACAAGTAGAGCAGGAAAATAAATATGTAATATAAAATACCAAGAAAGCACCACTAATAAAAGGAATAGTAAGATACCAGTCAATCTGTGTACCATAGAGAAGAAACCAGTAACTTGTATTTTATATATCTGTAAATGCGGAGAAAGTGGTCTATCACTCATAAAATTCCATTATTAGGAAATTAAAAAAATAAAGTAGAAGTAAAGACAGCAGTATAGTACATAATAGCATCACTATTGAAAGTGATGAATCATGCACAAAGCCCAAGGAGGTAATCCAGCTGCAGATTCCCCTACTGCTACCTTGTTACGACTTCACCCCAGTCACTGATCCCACTTTAAATAACTCCTTCCTTACGGTTAGGTCATTAGTTTCGAGTGAAACCAATTCCCATGGCGTGACGGGCAGTGTGTACAAGACCCGAGAACGTATTCACCGTGGCATGCTGATCCACGATTACTAGCGATTCCAACTTCATGCACTCGAGTTGCAGAGTACAATCCGAACTGAGATGGCTTTTAAGGGATTGGCTTGGCCTCGCGACTTTGCAGCCCATTGTAGCCACCATTGTAGCACGTGTGTAGCCCACTCCATAAGGGCCATGATGACTTGACATCATCCCCACCTTCCTCCAGTTTATCACTAGCAGTTTCCTTAAAGTCCCCAGCATTACCTGATGGTAACTAAGGATGAGGGTTACGCTCGTTGCGGGACTTAACCCAACATCTCACGACACGAGCTGACGACAGCCATGCAACACCTGTGTGAAATCCGGCCTAACCGACCCTATTCCTTCGAATAGGTATAATTTCCATGTCAAGGAGTGGTAAGGTTTTTCGCGTTGCATCGAATTAAACCACATGCTCCACCGCTTGTGCGGGTCCCCGTCAATTCCTTTGAGTTTTAATCTTGCGACCGTAGTCCCCAGGCGGAATGCTTAACGCGTTAGCTGTAATACAGAAAGTAAACTTCCCATATTTAACATTCATCGTTTACAGCGTGGACTACCAGGGTATCTAATCCTGTTTGCTCCCCACGCCTTCGCGCCTCAGCGTCAGATTTGAACCAGATAGACGCCTTCGCCACTGGTGTTCCTCCTAATATTTACGAATATCACCTCTACACTAGGAATTCCTCTATCCTCTCTCAACCTCTAGATTAGCAGTTTTAAAAGCAATTCCAAAGTTGAGCTTTGGGATTTCACTCTTAACTTACTAATCAGCCTACGCGCCCTTTACGCCCAATAATTCCGAATAACGCTAGCCCTCTCCGTATTACCGCGGCTGCTGGCACGGAGTTAGCCAGGACTTCTTCTGTGAGTACCGTCATTATCTTCCTCACTGAAAGAGCTTTACAACCCAAAGGCCTTCTTCACTCATGCGGCATGGCTGGATCAGGCTTTCGCCCATTGTCCAATATTCCCCACTGCTGCCTCCCGTAGGAGTCTGGACTGTATCTCAGTTCCAGTGTGGCTGATCATCCTCTCAGATCAGCTATAGATCATTGCCTTGGTAAGCTATTACCCCACCAACTAGCTAATCTAATATAGGCTCATCTAATAGCAATAAATCTTTCCCCCGTAGGGCGTATACGGTATTAGTTGCCGTTTCCAACAATTATTCCGTACTACCAGGTAGATTCCTATATATTACTCACCCATCTGCTACTTAGCTATATTATAGTAAGCTATAATATAACCACGTTCAACTTGCATGTGTTAGGCCTGCCGCCAGCGTTCATTCTGAGCCAGGATCAAACTCTCAAATTTAGACTTTAACCTATAAAAGGTTAAGGGTATATCGGATAAATCCGATAAAAAAATAATTTAGCCTTATACTGCTGTCTTTATTTCTACTCTAGAAATATTTTAACTTCCAACTATTCAAACAACTTTAAAAATATTATTACATGACGTAATAACTATGTCAATATATTTTTGCAAATTAATAAAGCACTAAGATATAAGTACATATCTATTGAGATATTACTATGAAGAAATACATCTTTTTACTTGCATTGGTATCAACATTAGTAAGCATTATTATATTATACTTATTACGTAATATTGATAACACAAAACAATCTATAACCGCAGGTAATCAGTTTTATAAAATACTATTCTTTAAAAAAGAGAATAACCTACTAGAAAAAACAGATTCAAATTGGAAGCATTTAGCAAATTTTGAAGGTGCATTTAATCACATCTTAAATTTAACACTAACAGACGCACTATCTATTTATAGTGATATGGCAAATAATAAAGAAATTCCTAATGTTTTACGCGAGCTAGCTCAATATTTAGAAGTAATAAATTTACTTCACTTAAATGGTAAAAAAATAAATGAAGATAAAATCAATAATCTAGAATCAAGCACAGTATACCCCTATTCAAGCCAAGAAGCTATTGCTATAGTAAAGATACATAATAATGACATTAAAGGTGCGATTAAAACATTACTTTTACTATTAAATGATAGGAAATGCCCAACTCTAATAAAGGATAGAGCACAAGAATTACTTCAGATATACGGGAATTAAAACCTGTTAAATTTTCTGTATAATCATATATCTTTAGCAGTGCACTTGAGTATCTAGTCATCATTTTTAGGTGCTGATGAAAACGAATTATTTACTTCGCAATTTGTATGAGTTAATGACAAAAAATAGAATATTCAGCATCTCACGCTTAATTTCCTGCATTAAAAGCATTTAAGACAGAGGATTTTGAACACTAGTTCATGAGTTTCTTTTGCCTTTTTCTTGCTTAATAAATTTCTGAAGTATTTATGGTAGAAGCAACTTAAGTCGGCAGCATTATAAAAAAAGTCAACTTAAAAAGTGAATTATCTACTTTTCTCTATGCTATGCAAGAAATCTATCCAAATTAAAGCTTAAAAGAAAATTTTAGTACCTGATAACAATACAATTCAGAGTATAAAATTTTTATTCTTTCTCAATAAAACATAAAAAGCCCCTTTACTACCATGTTTTTTTGTAGCCCTTTGATAATATAGAATCATATGCCGAACTTTAGTATCATCTAACCACCTACTTAAATTATTTTTTATAGTGTCCGTTTTACCTGTTACATTACTTTGCCCCGTAATTATCAATAAACACCTACTTCCTGCTTGATAATTTTTAATAATAAAATCTATCAATTTACAGTAAGCACACTCTATATTATAGCCATGAAGGTCTAGTCTATCATTTATAAAATATTTACCCTTATCAATTTTTGATTTTGTGTTATAGTCAAGGCAAAATGACAAGCTAATATTGTTAGTGCTAAAAAATTTTTCTTGTAAGTCAGAAGTACCTTTATTGACTATAGATTTTACATCCACCTTATGATCTACTTTCAAAGTAACTTTTTCACATTTTGTTAGCTTAACGTTTTTTTTCCAATCTAAATCATCGTCTAACATAAATATATTAATTAAATTATACAATTTTACAACAATATCTAAATATAGTAAAATGTTGCTCATCTTATAAAATTAGACTTTCGACAACATGATGAAACCGTCAAAACTTAATGAGAACTTTTGGTTGTATGGGAAACACACCTGCATGTCAGCACTAAAGAACAAAAATAGGCTGTGTATAGAACTATTGGTAACAGAAAATTTCTATAGAGAATATGAAAAAGAAATTATGCAATGTGCAAATAATAAGGGTATTAAACTCCAGCTAGTGAAGAATAAAATACTTAATGAAGTTCTATCTAAAAGTGCTAACCACCAGGGAATTGCTTTAAAAGTTGCCCCTATTTCCCATACCTTGAGCATTGAAGAAATATCTAAAAACTCGAGCGACAGCTCTATTATAGTCATCTTAGATCAAGTTACTGATACGCACAACATTGGATCAATTTTAAGAACATCAGCTTGTTTTAATATTAACGCATTGATTTTACCATATAACCATTCACCAAGTGAAAATGCTTCTATCGCAAAAGCAGCAAGTGGAACATTAGATGTTGTCCCTCTAGTATACGTCACAAACATAGTAAAAACTATGGAATATTTTAAAAAAGTAGGTTACTGGTGTTATGGTTTTGATAGCAATGCTAAAGAGAACATAGATGAAATAAAGAGCTTTGGGAAAAGAATAGTAACCATTTTTGGTTCTGAAGAGAAAGGAATACGGAAGTTGGTTAAAGAGAATTGTGATCATCTTTTAAAAATCCCAATGTCAAATGTAACTGATAGCTTAAATGTTTCAAATGCAGCAGCAATAGGATTGTACTCTATCTATACTAAAACATTGCATATTAGTTATAATAAAAAGTGATTTTATACTTGATAAAAGTGCAGTTTCGTATTACAATAAGTATTATTAAGGGACAACAAGGAGTATATTATTATGTCTTATATGAAAAATGAGCAGGATATCCGTTCTCAAGGCGTTTACTATAGCGCTGGGCTTAGAAATTATCTAACTAAAGTATATAATTATATGGCTTTAGCTTTGGGTGTGACAGGGCTTGTTGCATTTCTAACGGTATTTTTTGGTCTTTTCCAGGTAATTTATTCTAATCCAGTTCTGTCGATTGTAACAATGCTATCTCCAATTGCACTGGTATTTTACATGTCTTATAGGCTTCACTACCTAAGTGCTCAGTCTACAGTCACTGTATTTTTCCTGTTTTCAGTTCTAATGGGAATTTCTCTATCCTATATTTTTATAGTTTACACTGCAGAAAATATAGCAAGAGCATTCTTTATCACATCAATCATGTTTGGTTCTATGGCTTTATACGGCAACAGTACAAAAAAAGACTTGACTAGTATTGGTTCATTTTTAATTATGGGAACCTGGGGATTAATCATTGCATCTATAGTTAATTTATTCCTTGGAAGCAGTCCTCTCTACTTTACAATATCATTCATATCAGTAATAATCTTTACCTTCATGACTGCATACGATGCTCAGAGAATCAAAGATATTTATTATAGGTATAATGATGGCTCAGAGGTTACAATTACTAAGCTAGCTATACTTGGTGCAACTAATCTTTATTTTGATTTTATCAATATATTTCTTAATTTACTCAAGTTACTTAACTTGTTCAACAATAGGGATTAGATGCTTTCCTTTGGAAAAAGGAGTGAGAGTTCTATAGTTTTTTTTCTAACATCTTTAGTGATATTGATGCTGTGTCTTGCATATGCATCGGTACCACTGTATAACATTTTTTGTAAAGCTACTGGATACGGTGGTACAACAAAAAAAGCAACAGGTGCGATAACTAACATAACCAGCCAAAAAATTAGGGTTTATTTTAACGCTGATATAATGCCAGAATTACCATGGAAGTTCAACTCAGAAACTAACTATATTGACATAAATATAGGAGAACAAAGCCTAGCTTTTTATTACGCAGAAAATCTATCTAATCAGCCTTTACTTGGAATGGCAGTATATAATGTCATACCTTTCAAAGCAGGTAAGTATTTTAACAAAGTTGCGTGCTTCTGTTTTGAAGAGCAAATGTTGTTACCTAAACAAAAAGTAGCTATGCCAGTAGCTTTCTATATAGATCCTAGTATAATGCTTGATGATAGCACAAAAGATTTAAGTGAAATAACACTATCATATACATTTTTTAAGCTTAAATAGTAGAAAATGTGAGTCTCTTATACCAATTTTCAAGGTCAACTGCATTGGAGTAAAAATTTTGTCTACCTAATTTTACTTTAACTTGTGTTTTACTATTCAGGATACTTATCAATAGCCTCATTAAGTTTTTTTTAACTTTTTCTGTCTACCTTTATCCTGTTCATTGTGATTAATCTTGACATAAGATACAAAAACTTCATTTTTTGCACATTAATGCAACATATTTTTGCTACAGATGTTATACTGCGCTTTTTTGCTGCAATGAGACAGTACTTGTTTTTTTGTAACACATGCATTATTTTGTACTTCCTTCAGCATTTTTTACCAATTCCACGACTTTGTCATCTAATAATTTTGTTGATTATAACACAATTTAAAAATCTCGCTATTTTACTTACCTCAGCAAAGAATTTTAACTTATTTGCACCAGATGTCAACCTAATTGTATGAATATATCTTCTGAACAAATGTCGCATAATATCTGAGAATGCAAAAAGCCTTTCTTATCATGAATTGTTGTACTAGTTGGTATCCATTACTATACTGATCTGAGCCCTCAATCCTATGAGAGACTTTTGATTATGTATAAAACAGAACATTTTCGTAATAAAGGCAATAACACAATTGCTTTACTTGAGAGTGCTTTGTACAAATTATTACCTCCATCTTTTCCACTCCGTAATTAAACAGCCTGTAATGTCTCACCCATTTAACCTACCACAATGAAAATTATCATTAGCACTTGCTTATTCCCTCTGGTTATTTTTTTAATCTTATATCTTAGAAGTGGCACTTATTTTTCCTTTATTGGAATTAGTAATTCACTTCATCAGTAATTTGTTTATTACCAGCACTTTTTTTGCTGTATCACGTAGTAGTACAAATAAGATTTAGCACAACCTCTACACTGTCATTGAGGGCATCATGGATAACAAAAACACCCTTACTATGTGTTTAATTTCTCTGTTTTCCAAGCACTTTTCGCAGTCACTCAATCAATTAGTAGTGTTGCTAAATTATTACTGCCTGAAATGTTTTTGGCCTCTGCTTTTTATTTCAACTGCAATTGGCACATCTGTGACGCTGTACTTGGCGATAACTTTTTCAATGGATATCTGATATTACTATTGCATCTATTTTCTTCACAAGAAGCTTCTAATATATACATAATTAAAAAAAAGTGTTAGTGAACCAAGTCATATAATGTATAAACAAGATCAAAAAGCAATATCACAAAAACCTAGACTGAATTTACCGTAGCGGGTATTGCATCTATATTCACTGTTTTAGTTGCTAATAATAGCTAAGTGATAATATTGCACCGTACCGTAGTGCACATTTACTAGATATTTTTGCTTGTATTCAATAAGGTATTTTGTCTTATGATTCTCAACTACTGCCTAATAAGAAGTATAGCTTCCGTATCACCTATCTCTTTATTAACTCAGGTGTATTACTGCTTTTTATATTTTTTATTTACCTCATCTCTTCCAATGGCTCTATGTTAAAGATAGAAAGTCCAGAAGCGATGACATGTGCTAAAGCTCGTACAAGAAACATTCTCGCAGCGGTAAGACTTAGGTTATCTTCTAGTATGAATCGCATATTTAAATTACTCTTTCCATAACCCCATAAAACGTGAAATGCTTCTGCAACTTCAAGCAAATAGAAAGTGATTCTGTGCGGTTCATAAAGCCTTGCTGAAGTTTCCACTACATCTGGCCATTTTGCCAAGGTTTTTATGAGAGAGAGCTCTTCATTGGTCCTCAAGAGTGAAGGATTCGCTTTTGGGAGTTTTTTTGGAGCGTTGCACATCAGTGAATGAGCACGAGCATGCGCATATTGCACATAAAAAATAGGATTGTCTTTTGACTGCTTTTTAACTTTAGTAAAATCAAAGTCAAGAACCATGTCGTTCTTGCGTGTTAGCATTATAAAACGAGTAATATCTTTACCAACTTCTTCTACTACATCCCTTACTGTCAGAAAGTTTCCTGATCTCTTCGACATCTTAACAAGTTTTCCATTCTCAAAAAAATTCACAATGTTATGCAGTTTTACCTCTATTTTTGCTTGATTATCACTTAGCACAGGAATAACTGCTTTCAACCTTTTTGTGTAGCCACCGTGATCACTACCAAGTGCTACTATCATATTGTTAAAACCACGTGATATTTTATCAAAATGGTAAGCAATGTCTGAAGCAAAATAAGTCCAACTGCCGTCTTCTTTTTTCAGTGCACGATCAACATCATCACCAAATTCTGTAGAGCGAAACAACATCTCCTTCCTGGAAATCCAATTTTCACTCCCTTTACCCTTTGGTTCTTTTAGGTATCCTTCATACACTAAGCCCTTATCAGATAACAGCTTTATACTTTTTCCAATCTTACCACTTTTTTGTAGCTCATACTCTGAAGTGAAAACATCATGCCTTACTCCAAGTAAATTCATGTCTTCCTTTATCATCTCTAAGATGGAGTTTAAAGTATATTCTCTAATTATTTGATTATCCTGCTTTTCTAGAAGCCCTTTGCCATATTTTCTGGCTAGACCTTCTCCTATTGGCTTTAAATATTCACCAGGGTATAAACCTTTTTCAATGTTAATTTTTTCTCCTAGAGCTTCTCTATATCGCAAATACACAGAACGAACTAGCCTGTCTATCTGTACTCCTGTATCATTAATATAGTATTCCTTAGTAACCCTATAACCAACCTTTTTCAGCAAATTTGTTAAAACATCACCAAATACTGCACCTCTTGCATGACCAATATGCAGTGGGCCAGTTGGATTTGCAGATACAAATTCAACATTAATAGCCTGGTCATTTCCAATGTTGAGAGTACCAAACTCCGTTTTTAATTCATTTATCTGCTCTAAAATCTCATACCATACTTCTACCTTCAAGTTTATATTGATAAAACCAGGGCTAGCTATTTCTACTTTTGCAATCTCATCAAATAGTGCAAATTCTCTAGCTAAAACCTCTGCAATCTCGACAGGTTTCTTCTTTTCGTGCTTTGCAAGCACCATAGCAACATTTGTATAAATATCACCGTATGCTCTATTGCTTGGAGGCTCCACAATAAAACTTACTGCACTTGACGTTCCTTGCTTTAACTCACTTAATTTACTTAAAATTAAGGAAGAAATCCGTTTAAAAATATTCATCGACTGAAAAAATCACGAAAACCTCTAACAATATAGCAAATAAATAAGGCTAATGAAAGGGTTGCGTTATATATACCAAATTATTGGATAGAAAAGTCGTAAAATCAGCAAGAGAAATGCTGTAATTGCAGAAAAAGTGCAATATAACAGACCGCATATTACGCTAATTCTCATTATTAATGAGTCAGACAAGTGATATTACAGAGTTACTCAATAACGAAGTGAGAAAGAGAAATAATAAATTTGCATAAAGAGCTTTCAAGCAAAGCAATTGTATTACAGACTTTTAAATTTTTTTGACTTATGCCAACTAGTACAATCTATGATAAAAAAGGCTTCTTATGTTCTTAAGTGTTGTGATTTATTCAAGAAATATATTCATACAATTAATGTTAACATTCGGTGAAATAAACTATAACCCCTTCTATTTCTAAAATAGAATGCACTGTGGAAATAAAAATTTCATCTACCTAATTCTACTTAACCTGTGTTCTTGCACCAAATCGCAATTTATCAAAGAAAAATAACTCTTGTTTTTATAATACTTACCAATAGCCTCACTAAGTTTTTTTAAAACTCTTCCTGCCTACTTTACCTGCTCATTTTGATTTCAACGCTATTTAACCCTCGCTATTTTACTTATACTCCACCACGGCCTTTCCCATTATTATCTACTAATTCCTTGTACAGTGAAAATTAGTACTAGAACACAGTTTAAAGCAAAATTAGGCAGACAGAATTTTTATCTCTACAGTACAGTTAATCATAGAAATGGAAGAAGCCTTTTGCGTAATAAAGTCTATAATACAATTGCTTTGCTCGAGAGTGACTTATGCAAATTTATCACATCTCTTTCTCACTCCGCAATTAAATAATTCTGCAATGTCATTATACATTACAAGAGTTGTGATATGTATTATAGCAATAATAATATAAATAATTAGAAAAATCGTACTGGTAAATGAGAAGTTATACATTTTTAAAATAGTATTAAGTTATTATAGGTTAAAACAGTTAGGAATTTAATGATTTTCTTCTAAGTTCAGTACATTTATCCAATGATAGCAGTATAACTTGAATTTTTTTGATTTGCATAGCACTTTAACAGTCATACCACTTATATTTTCGTTAATTTTGCATACAATCCATCTTTACTCATTAAAGAGTCATGGGTTCCTACTTCTTCTACTTTTCCATGATTAATTACTATAATCCTATCAGTTTTAAGTGCAGTTGATAGCCTATGTGTAATCATGATTGTTGTTCTATTTCGCATTAGTTTACTTAGTGCCTTTTGCACGAGGTTTTCACTTTTATAATCAAGAGCAGAAGTTGCTTCATCCAGTATTAAAATTTGGGGATTTTTTAGTATGGCCCTTGCTATTATAATACGTTGTTTTTGTCCTTCGGAAAGTTTTAATCCTCTTCTTCCTACAAATGTGTCAAATTTATCAGGCAGCTTTTCAACAAATTCCATCGCATAAGCACTGATAGCTGCTTGCTTCACTTCCTCATATTCAGCATCTGGTTTGCCATACAGTATATTTTCCAGTATTGAACACGAAAATATCATATGATCCTGTGGCACTAAACCAAACAATGATCTAAGATTACTTAAAGCAATTGATTTAATATTACACCCATCAATAGTAACGCTACCTTTGCTTGGATCATGAAAACGGAGCAGAAGCTTTAAAATAGTACTCTTACCACTACCAGATGGGCCAACGATCGATACTGCCTGGCCAGGCTCTATAGAAAATGATACATCATCTAGTGCTGGCTTATCAGGTCGAGACTCATAAAAAAATGTTACACCATTAAAGGAAATTCCCTTTTGAATATCACAAATTTTTACAGGATCATCAATATCCATTATGGAGCTTTTCATATTCTTAAATTCAAACAAACGCTCTATTATTCCAAAGCCACGCTGTAGGTCACTAATGTTATCACTCAAATTGTTTACAGCTCCTGCCGCAAGTGCTGAGTAAAATACAAATGAAGATAATTCTCCAATGGTTATATTCTTATTTAAGACTTCTTTAATACCAAAAAAGAGTAAAATTACCAATGAACCTATCACACACGCTATAACCAAGGTTACTAAAATAGCACGCAAGAATACTAATTTTACATATGACCTCGACACTGAATCTAAATACTCCTTAAAACGGATTTTTTCATTTTCTTCCAATACAAATGATTTGATAGTTACTATAGACCTAAAATTTTCTTCACTAAATGATGCAAGCTCACTTAGCTTATTCTGAGCAAAGCATGCATAATTGCGTACTTTCTTCCCAAGTGAAGTCATGATAATGAGTAGTATTGGTATTATTGCCGCAGCATATGCAGTTAAATGTAGGTTTGTATATAGTAGCATAACAACACTACCAATCAAAATTACAGAATTTCGTAATATGGTTAGTAAGCTGCTATTCATTATCGATTGCAGCACAGAGGTATCAGTAATTAGCGCTGAGATGACATCTTGAACACTTGTATTCTCAAAGAAACTTGGTTGCAAATCAGTAATATTGCCATACAAGTCATATCTTATTTTTGCAATAACTTTTTCGCTGCCAATTCCAATGAAATATAACCTAATAAATGCGGTGAGAGAAATGACTAAAACTATAAACATAGTAACTAATAGCTTGGTGGTAAAATTGTGCTCCGCACCAAAATCAATTATGTTACTCAAGCCTCTACCAAAAAGGAGAATTGTTAAAGCTGAAAATAAAACGGCAATAAAAGCTATGATAAAATAATGCAGATTAGGTTTTATGTAATAAAATAATTGCCTGATATTAGATCGCATCTTATTTTGAAGTTTCTGAAATTAAGTATATGGGTTTTAATTTCAGGAGAAAGAGGAAAGGTATAGTATAAATGAACTAGTTTATAGTGCGTCTTTCAAAGAAAGACACTTACGAAAATTTAATATGATAGCCTAATTTCTACTAAAAGGCAGCATCATAACAACTACGATGCTCAAAAGATAAAAAAAATCACCGTAGCTAAGTAGCGGTAAGATTATGCCAGTGATTGGAAAAATGCTCAATGTTACCACATATGTTTATTACAAATTGTGTAATAAATTGAATTAAGATACCAAAAATCACCAGCAAATTAAATAGTTCATTTTTTCTATATGCAATAGAAAGTAAGCGAGCAGAAATGGTGCAGAATAACATCAATGTGGCTAAACACATAATCAAACCAAATTCCTTTACTAAAACAGAAAATTAAAATCTGTGTTGACAATCAGGAAGAAAGATCTTTACACTGCCTTCACCAGGCCAAATATCAGTTAACTGACCTTTTTTGAATACTTCTAATGATTTTAAAACTTGAAGATTGTCGTGCTGCGTAAATTAAAGAGAAAGTTATAAATCCTCACAACCTTAGATAAGATGAACTGAAATTTTGACAATATGTACCAACTTTCTGTGCCCTTTGTCTCTATACCAAGTATTAACACACCCACCATTAAAATAATAAATAAAGTAAGACTTGCAAATAAGAGGTTAAGTATAGTTTTTGTATTGAGAAAAGAAAATGTCACTAAGGTAATCAATGATAGAATTATATAAAGTATGTGGCGTCGTATAAAAGTAATCTTGTGGCAAAGAAAGACTGTGCAATTACATGGCTTGCAGAATAGACAATAATGAATCTCATAGCTAACAAAAAAACTACTGGAAGAATAAGATAATCATCCAGTGTTCTATAATAAAGTTTAATATTCATTTTGTTCCAATATATAATGCCACTATTCCATAACTTATATTATGAGATTCAACTTTCTTAAAGCCCACCTCTTCAATTTCCATTTTGAATTCAGTCTGAGCTGGAAACTTTCTGATGCTCTTCACTAAATATTCATAAGAGCTCTTGTCTTTAGCAACTACATTGCCAATCTTAGGAATTACTTTGAGTGAATATAAGTCATAAAGTTTAGTAAATATCCTGTCTTGATAGTGCATAGGAGCAAATTCTAAGCAGATAAATTGTCCATTGGGTTTTAGTACTCTATACATCTCACTTAAAGCTTTTTTGCGATCGGAAACGTTTCGAATACCAAAAGCTATTGTGCAATAATCGAACTCAGAGTTTTTAAATGGCAAATTTTCCACACTTGCATGCACCCAACTAAAATTAAGCTGATTTGAGTTTATAGCTTTATTACGTCCTTTACTTAGCATGTTTTGATTTATGTCACATACTGTAACCTGGACACTCGGCTCTCTTCTTACTATTCTTATTGCTATGTCTCCTGTTCCCCCAGCTACATCTAGAACCTTAGAGCCCTTTGTAAAAGGCACGCTATTTACCATCTTATTCTTCCATAGTCTGTGTACTCCTAGGCTCATTATATCGTTCATGATATCGTAATAATTTGCCACAGAATCAAAAACCTTCTTAACTAATTCTGACTTATTCATACCTTTCTTAATTTTTATTAAACATTGCATAAAGTTATTGAACCATTATCATAAAAATACATCCAGTAATTCTATTACTAGAATACTTTCTTAATTTTTAATTATGTCCTTCAATATCATACCCAGTTTTGGGCTATGCTATTATAAAATTCAAGCACACCTAAAATTTTCTATTGAAATAAGTAAAAAATTCTCTACTCTTGAGCAAGATAAATCTTGATGAACCATGCATACTAAGCTTAAGTAGCATAGAAGATTTAAATTACTTCATAAAACATTAGATATACTTTATATACTAACTTTTCTATATTATTTTCTAACTTAGGTGTTCTTGTTAAACTTAAAAAACTAGACCACTTGAACGACAAAGGTATTTTAAAATCAGGTGGTTAAATTAATGTACTAATAAAGAAAATATATTATAATAAGATTTCTGTACTCAAGCGAATCATTAAGTGGTAATAATTCTTCCACAGAAGATCATCTCTCTTATCGTGATACTTTCTGTAGCAATTGTCGATATGGCAACTGACCTGTATTCAGTTGCACTACCAAGTATTGCCAATTATTTTGAGGTAGGAGGTCATGTAGTACAACTTACAATTAGTTTAAATTTAGTTGGATTTGCGATGTCTGGATTAATTTATGGTCCATTATCTGACTATTATGGTAGACGTCCAGTAATGCTGATTGGTATGACAATTTTTACTTTAGCAAGTATTGCATGTTACATAGCTGATAACATTGTGCTCTTAATACTAATTCGCTTTATACAAGGGGTAGGAGCTGGGGTTACAGGTGTTGTTGGATACGCAGCAATAAGGGATATGTACTCTGGTAGTGAATACTCAAGGGTAATTTCAAAGTTAAATATGATAGTAGCACTTTCACCTGGAATCGCTCCAGTGATAGGTAGTCATATGATTTCACATGGTTATCACTGGAAATTTTTGTTTTTTATCATATCACTAGCAGCAATTATTATGCTTACATTTATCTACTTTAAGTTACAAGAAACACTCAATATTAATAGAGCTAAGATTAGCATAACTAATATAATTATTGATGTCTCTAAGCAATATATATCAATATTTAGGAATTACCGTTTTCTTGGATTTTCAGCTATTCATGGATTAACTTTCATGTGGCTCTGGGCATATATTGCTAACTATCCTTTCATATTTGAATCTATGGGCATTGATGTGCGAAATTTCGGTTATTTTATATCAATCATAGTCATATTTTACATAATCGGAACTTTAATTAACAGAAGATATATCCCGAAGGTAGGAGTTAGCAGGATGTTAATGATAGGTTTAGTATTACCAATAATGTCTGACTGTTCGCTAATATATCTTTATCTAATAGATAAATTAAACATATCCACCCTCATAATATTTTGGGTTCCAAACAATATTGGACTTGCATTGATAATAAGCAATAACGTAACCTCTGCATTAGAAACTATCAGAGGCATAGGTCTAGGTAGTGCAGTCCTCTCATTCTGCAATATGATGTTTGGAACTATCGGAATATATATAGTGGGAAAATTCTTTTCTTATGGAGTTTTATCAAATTTACTACTGACAGTTATATGTTCTACAATCGCAATTCTTATATACTTCTTACTTAAATATGCTGAAGAATACTTGAATAGCTGATGGTAATAGACTTTACCACTACACTGCACCAATGTACGCGGTTTGAACATTTTCTTCCACTCCATCTTTACTCTCTTTACTAGTTACTATGCAACAGAATCCCCTTGCGTAACTTATTTAAATTAATTAAGATGAAGGATATCTAATACTAATTTTTACTATACAAGAAATTGATAGACAATAATAGCAAAGTTTAAATAGTGTTAAAACAAAAGTTATTAGATGAAAAAGTTATGAAATCAACAAAAGAAATGCTAAAGAAAGCGTGAAATAACGTACATGTTGAAAAAAACTAAAAAAGTACAGTATAATAACCAGTAGCAAAAACATGTTACATTTCAAGAATAGCACTAACTGTTAAAATTTGGAAGAGGAGAAAAATTACCAGCTCCCCCTCTTTCAACGTCATAGAAAAATTATATTGAAGAGGCAATAAATTTATATAAAGTGCCCTTAAGTTAGAATTGACGAGTAAGTGTGGTAGTAGATATACAATCTTCGATATTTTAGGTACCTTTAAATTTTCTAGCTCATGCCAACTAGCAAATTTACTGTTCAAAAAATATATTCATACAATCAGCGTTAATATTTGCTATAAATAAGCTAGAATTCCCTCCATTTCTAGAATTAACTGCACTGTAGAAATAAAAATTCTTTCTACCACTTAATTTTTTACTTCAACCTATATCTAACACCCTTTTTAAACCACATGTGTTCAACTTCTGAATGTGTGCCAATCCGTGATTCATTAATATGAATTGATCTTGACGTAAATACACAAAAACTTCATTTTTAAGGTGTACTTGTAAACTTGCTGATTTTGCACATATACTCCAAGTAGTAAACAATTTTTTTCTCTTCTAAACTTGACGTATTTTATCTATAAAGTTAGTTCTACTCTTGAAATAGAACATATTTTTGCCACTGGGTACTATACTGTACTTTTTTGCTGCAATTACAGCATTTAGTTTTTTAAACATATGCGTTACTTCCATTGTGTGCTTTTAATTTTCATATTCCTCTCTTCACTAATAACCCTTTGGCTTTTTAGCTTTAGCTAGGCACTATTATGAAAATAGGTTAATTTTTTATAAAAAGTCTGTGCTATTAACATAATAACAAGAATTACACAAGTAATAAATATGAAGACAACTAGGCAGTTTCTAGCTTTATTTTTGTTAAGAACGCTGACTCAACTTCAGATACCTTCTGCTCACAGTGAACACTTCCGGATCTCGAGAAGTCAGCTTGAGTATAGCTAATATATTAATAAACAATAAAGCAGCGATCGAAATATCGGCAACATCCCATAGCAACTGAACTTTACCTATTGAACCAAGTGGAATAACCGCAGTGAAAATTACAATCCAGATTTTAGTGTATTTATCATTTTGAAATACATAACGTATTGTCTGCTTCGAGCAAAAAAACCAGGTGAAAATAGTAGTAAAAGCAAAACAAAACATTATGGCCATAATTAGATAGTCAATACAAGGCCAATTTATTACTTTTCTAAAAGCAAATATGCACATGTTAGTACTCTCTAAATTAGTAACCCAAGAATCTGTAACAAGCAGTACCATCGTTGTAATAAATACTATGAATGCAACTATAAAAGGTGATATTATCGTGATTAAACTCTGTTCGATAACAAATTTATTATTATTTTTCTTAGGAACAATTGAAGAGTGTACAACTCCTTCAAGGCCAAGCCCTATGTCTGTTGCAAAAATACCTCGCAAAGTTCCTACTTGAATAATAGTTAACGTTTCTGAAACTAAACCTAAAGATAAACCAAAATTGAAGCTACTAGTTGTAAAAAAACTGCTTGTTATTAGCTTTAGAGAAGGAAGAATATTTTCATTAAATTTAAATAATATAATACTGCAAAGTGTGAGGTAACTTACCGTCATTATCGGTATCATAGCAGATATGAAAATTTTAGTTTTCTTTAAGCTGAGAGCTGAAATAACAAAAAATATTATGGCCATTATAATCCCACCAGTAACCACAGGCACATCTATCATATCAAGTGGTATTGACAAAGAATTTACCTGAACAAGGTTACCAACGGTTGTTGAAACCATCATCATAATAACTAGAAATATAACTGTAGCTTTTCTAGAATTAAATGCATCAGCCATATAGGCCATAGGGCCACCTATAAACCTTCCATTCTTTTTCTTTCTGTTCTTTATACTCAGGTAACAAGTGATATATTTTATCACAGAAGTAATAACAACAATTATCACCATCCACAAAATAGAACCAGGTCCTCCAGTTTTTAGAGCAACAGCAGTTCCTGAAATATTTCCAACTCCTAAATTTCCTCCTAAGATTGTAAATAGGGCAGCTATAGAGGAAAATTTATTTTCCCCTTTCTTAACTCCAATAAATGAAAAGGCATGTGGCAACCTAAATATTTGCAACCACTTTAGCCTAATTGATAGGTAAACACTAGCGACTAGTATTAGTAATATCGTTGGTAGTAATAAAATAGACTTTACTATATCCATCTATGTGCTGAAAATAAGCATCTTGACTTAGTATATAAACAAAAGTTGAAAATGCCCAAGCCTATTTTTATGAAAGTTCGCATAATTAACATTGGCGATTTTAAAAATTCAAGCAACTCACAGAAATGCAAAAAACCACTTAATCAACCTTACCAATCCATTTATTATAGAAATATGGTTTTTAGACATAAAATTTATCTTCAATCGTTGTTCAAGTAATAAAAGCACAGTATTAAATTAGACGTGATGCTTTATTCTGCTTAACTCATGAAATTGTAGTTATTTATAATCCAAAGGTTAGCTACTTGTCGAGTGTATAGGATATTAACGTTTGCCTTTTCCCGTTTGGTAGATTTTCTTTAATATTTTAACTAAGGTAATCTTGGTTATACAATGTTGCAATTACAAAAGCACTCTTTATTAGTAAAGTGTCATATAAACTACCTACAAATTGCAATGTTCGTACAGATATAAGCTTAGTGGTTCATTAATGCTTATTAAAGCATTAACTCTCAAAAAAATTTAGGTTTAGGTAGTATGATGTTTGAATTTATGCACATGTTGCATGGAGATTTTAAATCGTGCTTCAAGATTTATTTGCTTATTACATAAAAACTAACTTAACGGTTGCTTTTCATTAAAATTAGAATACAAGTTGACAAAGCTTAATCTGATCAAAGTGAAGCTATAGGTAATAAAAAAAATTCAACAGATATATGATAGTAACAGCGCTTACTTTAGTGGTGTGAACACCACATTGGTATTACCTTACTCAGCAGAAAAAGAAAGTAAAAGTATCGCGAAAATATCATCAACCTAGCAGTCGTTGTAGATATGTCAATTGTCAATATGAAACTAAGTTTTAATTTTATTATAGACTTTATTACGCAAAATGTTCTGTTTTATGTACAACCCAAAATCTCTTAATGGAATTAAGCTCTGGTAAGTATGGTGATGGGTATATAACCTAGATATTTTAGGTACCTTTAAATTTTTCAACTTATACTAAGTACACAATCTATGATAAGAAAAACTTCCTGCGCTCTTAAATATTGTGACATTTATTCAAGAAATATATTCATATAATCGGTGTTGATATTAAGCGTAAATAAAGTAGAACTCTCTCTATTTTTAGGATCTACTGTACTGTAGAGGTAAAATTTTTTTTATCTACCTAATTTTACTTTAACCTGCGTTTTAATGCCCTTTTAAAATTACCAATGTCCAATTTTTGAATGTGTATAAACTATATTCATCAAAGATGAATAACTTTTTTTACATATTACGATGTACTGTAGACCTACTGATATTCAAGCTAATCTTCTAAATTTTAGGTATTCTATCCATTAGTTTTTTACAACATTATCTGTTATTTTATACTTCTTTCAGCATTTCTTTTGTTGATTTCACGACTTTTTAATCTAATAATTTTGACTTTAATACTATCACTGCAATTTATTAGCTTGTTAATAAATTTGACACTATCTATTTATTTGTGCTATTATCTTAATAACATACTAATTATTTTAGTGAGGTATATAATGAAAAATATATTTAAAAAAACTAGTGCACCTTATCTTGTAGGTAGTGCTTTGGCTATTGGAGCTTTACTAACACTAGGAGTATTTACTGTGTCTCCTTATGTTGCTTTCTCAGCTCCAGTCGCAGCGTTAAGTGTTGTCCTTCCACTTATTATTGGTAGCACTGTATATTCCACTATAGTTATTGCACTTTCATCTGCAGCAATTAGTAAAAACAACACCATTTCCGAGAAAGATGCTAAACCTGCTAAGAAAGATAGCTTAGTGCAGGCTCAAAAGGAAAGGGCTGCAGAACAGAAAACTCGTCTTGTTAATAAGCAAGAACAATCATCTAAAGAAGAGGGAAATTTGAACTACTTAGATCTTGAGATTCATTCTAGTAAACAAGAGAAACATGCTAATAGTTTAGATTTTTTAGATCTTGCAACTTCTAGAAATTTAAATGATTTAGAAGATGAATTATATTTTGATGCACAAAGTCAAAATACTGAGGTTCTTAACACAGAAAATCAGCCAACTGAAGAAGGAACTAAAGTTAATGGTTATTTTAATCAAGCAGTAAGCGCAGTTAATTGGCTTGCTGGTCAAGCAACAAAAGTTATATCCCATTAGATACAAGCTATTTGCCTCACGTTTTTCCCATAACAAGGCATATTATGCAATCTCTACTTAATCTTCAGAAAAACCGGCGTAGGTTTAGGTAATGTAGTACCTGAATTTACGCACGCGTCGCACATAGATTTAAAATCTCGTTGCCCTTTTGGGATTTGCAATTGGTCGAGTATTATCTCTGCTGACTTCGGGACAATTGGCTGCAATAGAATACCAATTATCCTGATATATTCCAGTAGTTTATAGATTACTAGATTCATACGCTCCCTGTCAGTTTTGTTCAGTATCCATGGTGCTCTTTTATCTATATAAGCATTAGCTTCGGAAGAAATGTTAATAATCAGAAATATAATATGGTTAAATTCATACTTTGATAAATGATCCATTACTTGATCAAATATAGCTCTATAATTTGGAAGACTTTCCTCACCTTTAAGTAAGCTTTGGTCAATCATTGGTACAACTCCAAAGCATTGTTTATGTAAAAATGAAATTGTTCTTTGCACTAAATTACCTATATCGTTCGCAAGTTCTGAATTTATTCGGCTGATCATGTTCTTCTTACTGAAATTACCATCCTGGCTGAAGATTGCTTCCCGCAGGAGAAAATAGCGCAGCTGATCAACACCAAACTCTTTAACTAAGCTGATTGGATCTATAATATTACCGAGAGACTTGGATATCTTCTTCCCCTCATTTAACCACCAACCATGAACTGCAATTTGCTTTGGCAGTGGCAAATCTGCTGCAAGGAGAATTGCTGGCCAATATACAGCATGAAAGCGTGATATGTCTTTACCAATTACATGAACGTTAAAGGAGTTATTAGCTAGATTTGATGTCATCCCAGCGCGCGATGTTGAAATCTTTATTTCCTTCTTGACCTCAGTGTCGGCCACTTGAATAACAGACTGTGATTCTACCCAAAATTTTTTATATTCTTCATTTTCCGTGTTAGGAAAACCTATTGATGCAAGATAATTAGTTAATGCATCTATCCAGACATAGATTATGTGTCTGTCATTTCCTGGCACTTTTATTCCCCAGTTAAAACTGGTGCGAGAAATTGAAAGGTCAGTCAGTCCTGATTTTACAAACGATATTACTTCATTTTTTCTACTTTTAGGAAAGATAAAATTTGGCTGGTTTTTATATAGTTCTAGCAATTTATCTTGCCAACTCGACAGACGAAAAAAGTAACTTTCTTCTTTTACCCATTCAACCTCAGCACCTGTTGGCGCTTTGCCATCTATCAGCTCTGATCCCTGATAAAATGCCTCATCACGGATTGAATACCAACCAGAATAGGAATCTAGATATATTTGCCCTCTTTTTTCAAGCCTATCCCATAAAGCTATAACCGCTTTCTTGTGACGTTCTTCTGTGGTGCGAATAAAATCATCATATTGAAAATTCATTAACTCAGCTAATTCCCTAAACAAAACGCTTACTTCATCTGTAAATTCTTTTGGATGCATTCCCCTTGCTCTAGCTGCTTTTTCAATTTTTTGCCCGTGTTCGTCTGTACCGGTAGTAAGTTTAACATTTTTTCCAGCTAGCTTCATAAACCTGGCTGTAACATCACAGATAAGGAAAGTATATGCGTGACCAATGTGTGGCTTGTCGTTTACGTAATATACTGGCGTGGTGATATAAAAATTTTCGAATTGCTCCATTATCTAGTGCCTAAAGCTCTATTGTATCCACACTACGATAAAAATCAATAAGCTACTGATTTTTCTCATTGCAAGTTATACGGATTTATGATAGAGAAAAGCTGCTAAGCGTATTTAATATAATCTTTTCAAAAAAGCTATTTATTAAAACTTAATTGAAATAAGAGATAATTAAGTGCAAAATTGAAAATCATAACAAGAATAAAGGTAAATTTCCCTGTTTATCCTATTCATAGTTCTGATTCTCTCCGATATATTTGATACTCAAGCTGACGAGAAATAGATATAATATGTAATGTAGTAAACTACATTCATGAAATAGTAAACTACTTTTTACAATAGTAATAATTCAGTGCAAGCTTACTTGCAATACTTGGAAAAATGCCCTTGGCCTACACTTTTCTCGCTTAGCATGTTTTAGATTTACTGCCTCTATGAGGAACAAATGATACAAAAAATAGAAAGTGTAGAGTAGACTATATTCCTAGATTAGTCTCTAAATAATAAGAAAAACATGCTGATCCTTCTTTACCACTTTGGAAAAAAGACGGCATTTTTAGAATAAAATCTAACTATTCATCACACCACAAAGTATATAGTTAACGTCCACACCTTTAGTTAAATTCCATTCATTCTTTATTACGTTATATTCCATACCAGCCATGTCTTGTAATGTTACATTACCTTCTCTTAGGTGATTCGCAATCTCTGATGGCTTAAGAAACTTACTCCAATTATGCGTACCTTTCGGCAGCAAGTTTAATATATACTCCACACCAATTATTGCAAGACAGAAGGATTTAATAGTTCTATTTATTGTTGATATAAATACTAATCCCTCTGGTTTTAATAATTCTATTGCTTTTTTCATAAAAAGTTCTAAATTATGTACGTGCTCAACTACCTCCATCAACAGAATCACATCGTATTTTTTGTTATTGCCTAGCTCTTCAATACTGGTATGTATGTACTCTATATCTAACCCTACTTTTTTTGCATGTAACTGTGCCACTTTTATGTTTTCTCCACATACATCTATTCCTAAAACATTAATACCAACACGTGCCATTGACTCTGATAAAATGCCACCACCACACCCAACGTCAAGCAATGATAATTCTTTTAGATCACATTTCTTTAACTCTTTTATCTTCTTGATAATGTAAAGCACTCTTATAGGATTCATCATATGTAATGACTTAAATTTGCCATTTTCATTCCACCATTCGCCTGCCATTTTAGCAAATTTTGATACCTCATTTTCGTTATAAGTTTGTGTTTTTTTTTTCTCACTAGAAAAGACTATATTGCTGAGCTTATCAAGGCGTTTTTTATGTCTGCTTTCTTTTGAAAATTCTGTTTCAAGGAATTTTTTGACTATATCTTTTGCTAATCCATTAGCAGTAAATCTTGCACCAAGACACAATACATTTGCATTACCATGTTCTCTGGCTAATCTCGTGATCTCAACACTATTACATAAAACAGCGTGTATTCCTTTAAAGCGATTTGCTACAATACTCATACCTAGACCTGTGCCACAGATTAATATTCCATAATCTGCTTTTTTGTTTGTTATATCTTCCACTATCTTAATAGCATAGTCTGGATAATCTACGCACTTTTGCTCAGCAGCACAGCCACGGTCTAGCACTTTATAACCCAGAGTTTTCAGGTAAGGCTTTATTTCCGATTTTAATTCATAACCAGCATGGTCTGAAGCAATTGATATTATATCTGACATATAAGAAAATGATCTTGCATGGCTTAAAGACATCTAAATATGGATAATTCATTTTAAGCTTTCTGTCAAGCCACCAAATACTCTTAATCTTTTTGAAATTCTGAAGCTTAAAATAAATTTTAAGCCAGATATAAATAAATTCTGTATAATTTTTGTCCTATTACTAATTCAATAAGATGGGCTATATAGATGTTATAAAATCAAGGTTATTATTATCCGATATAGTATGCAAGAAAGTCAAGTTAACAAAAAGAGGAAATAATTTTATTGGACTCTGTCCATTTCATAATGAAAAAACACCATCTTTTTCGGTGAGTAATACTAAAGGATCGTATTACTGCTTTGGTTGTTCTGCTCATGGTGATATATTCAATTTCATTTCACAAACTGAGGGGCTGAGTTTTAAAGAAGCACTAGAAAAGCTGGCATCAGTTGTAGGTGTTGAGTTACCTAAAAATCGTAATGTCACTGAAAAGAACAGTAAATTTCTTTCAACGCTAAATTTAGCTACAAGTTGGTTTATACAAAAAAATAAAGGTGTTATAGTTTATCTAAAGCAGCGCAAGATCTTGCCTGAAATCATAGATAAATTTAAAGTAGGCTATGCACCAAGTTCTGGTTTGAAAGAATATTTAAATTCCTTGGATATTGAGGACAAAATTCTAATTGATGTTGGATTAATAAATAAGAATTCTCGTGATTATTTTAGTAATCGGCTGATATTTCCTATATGCAACATCGCAGGAAAAGTTATCGGTTTTGGAGGACGCACGCTGAGTTCTGAACAACAGCCAAAATATTTAAACAGCCCAGAAAGCCAGCTATTCAAGAAAAGAGAAAACCTATACGGGTTAAATTTTGCTTTAAGTGAAATACGCAAAAAACAGCATGTATTTGTTGTTGAAGGATATATGGATGTGATAGCACTGCATCAAACAGGAATTAGCAATACAGTTGCTCCACTAGGTACTATAATTTCTGCAGAACAAATAAAAAATCTATGGAGATTTGCTAAAGAAATCTCCATCTGTATGGACGGTGATAGTGCTGGACGTAATGCCGCAATCAGAGTTGCAAAACTTGCTCTGCCAATATTAGAGCTTGGGTATACGTTAAAATTTGTGACTTTGCCGACCGATAAAGATCCATATGATGTATGTAATGAGCTAAAATATAAGAAAGAAACCATACTCTCTGCGCTTAACTATTCAACAAAACTTCATTCTGAATATTTATGGCATCACATAATCGATAGCAATTTGCAAAACTATGAGAAACTTGTCCCAGAAAAATATTCAATTCTTGAACACAAGTTCATGCAATATGTCAATGCTATCAGTAACAGCAGTATTAGAAGGTATTATAGAGATTACTTTTATAATAAGACTAGTGAGCTAAGAAACAATTTCAAAAAGAAGATTTTTAATAATAAAACAAGAGTAAGAAAAAGTGAATATCTTTATAACAAATCTCCAGAATTAATTGAAGCAGAACAAAATCAAGCCATAATTCTACGTATAATCCTAGAATTTCCTGA
This sequence comes from Wolbachia endosymbiont of Litomosoides sigmodontis, assembly GCF_013365435.1. Lineage (GTDB taxonomy): Bacteria > Pseudomonadota > Alphaproteobacteria > Rickettsiales > Anaplasmataceae > Wolbachia. The sequence goes on along the minus strand of NZ_CP046577.1, from coordinate 387,796 downwards.
CATCTTGAATCAACCTATATATTTTGAGCAATTTTCCCATTTTAAATTTACTAATGCTAAAATAAAAAGATTGCAACAGCACATAATTAACGTAGCAAATAGTGGACGTGAGCTCAACAAAAAGGTTTTATTACAAGAGCTAGAACAGTTTAACATTGATGAAACCATAAAGTTTATATTTAAAAAGACTAGCGTACTCAATAATCAATTGAACACAGAACAATCTGCGAAAATTGTATGGAATAACATAGTGTTACAGAAAGTATTAAATACATTACAAAAAGAAAGAATCGAAGCAAGGCTAGGAGGTGATTTTGACTTAGAGGAAAGACTGATAGAACAAATAGAGCAAATAGAAAGTAATATACGAGAAATGCAAATGGAGTTTATTCAAAAATAAATTGCTATATTTTTAGATTATTTGTCATTTTTGTTGCTTTCTATGCAAGCATAAAATAATAGACTTTTTGACTGTTATCAGTCATTCAAGCATTTCATAAAAATGAAAAAAAACTAACTCGACAAATTTCAACAACTTTGTTACCAAGAAATTTTTTAGCAAATTACACCAAATTATGGTGGCTGCATGCCTTTTAAATTCTTTTATGTTTAACTAAATCACGCTTAAACTAAGTGTCAGCAAATTACTATAGCGCTTACCTTTTTATTAAGTAAATTTCTTTAAAATTTACAACTAAGTAAAAAACATCATTCCGCTACTTGTTAACGTAATCTATAAAATCATGTACAGATTCTAATACTTATTCCTACCGAATAAGAAACGGATAGATAATAATAGTATAATAGCTGTAACAAAAATATGCTGCATTTTAAGAATAACATTGACTATATAGATAAAGCACCTAAAATTTAGAAAATAAAGAAAAATTATTATTCCTCATCAACATCATAGAAAAACCAGATTAAATCAGAGTCAATTTGAACAAGTTGAAGTATTGATACAAGAAACCTTAATATTACCATTGAAGAAATGAAAATAAGAATCTAAGGGAAATTTTTAGCTTAAATGTCAGAAAATTTACAGTACAACGTAATATGCAAAAAATGAAGTTTCCTTATACTATACCAAGACTAATTTACAATGAAAAGGTAAACAGAAAGAGTTTTAAAAAATTTTAATGAGACTATTAGAGTTATTTTCCTTTAATGAATCACAGTTTACACACATTTAGAAGTAGACAAAATTTCTATTTCTATAGTGTGCAGTTAATCTTAGAAATGGAGAGAGTTCTATCTTAAATGTTACATCCCCAAGAACAAGAATTGGCATAAGATAATTCATGCCATAATATCTGCAATACAACCTCTTTTAACAAAAATTCAACTAATTCCTGTAATAATTATACCAGATAAAGCTAAAAACAGAGGATTATTAGTGAGGAAGAATATGAACATTGAAAATATACAGCAAGAATTTTTTTCTTTATTTGATAAAATAAAAAAGGAACGTGATCCTATTTATAATGCTATGGTTGATTTTAATATAGTAAAGTCTTTAATAGAAAGAATGGGATTCTTAATTTTCAACGTTGCATGGCGATAAAAAGAGCGAAATGCACGGTTTTATTGCTGAGAAAGGAAAAGGGAAAGATAAGAAAAAAGTAAGGTATTATGTCGTAATTGATGATTGATATGAAATGACTTTGAATTAGTACAATAGGAAGGAAGTGTATTATCAAGATTAATATTGATGCCAAAGGCATAAAATTTTTTGAAAGTAATATGACTCAAGAGCAGTTAAAAGATCCATTAAAAGCAAAGAAGTATTTCTATTGACAAGCTTCTATCTTCAGTTAGCACAATAGAAATAATGTAAATAACCTAACCTTATTCAAGGAGCTTGAGCAAAGACTAAGTCAAAAGAATTATAAGTTAAAACAAATCAGCTCTAAGGCACGCTACGCTAATTCACAAACTAAAAAATACCCAATAGAAGCTGGACCCTGAAAGACTGTTTTTAACAGTGTGAAAACAATGGCAGAAGCTGCCACTAGCGTACAGCCACTTTCTACTTATTCGCCAAAAATGTAAAAGATTCTGACTATTTATCTTCAACTTATATTAACCACTATAACGCTCTACTTACAGAATCTGCCAGTAAGAATGCCAACATTAGTCCGACTATAGATAAAATAAAAATAAAGAGCTATACAAATTGCTAGAAAAAGATAAAGCCCAACTGGAAGTTGTGGAGTAATAGAAGAAATAGTAGAAGGTACTTCAGCAGAATATACTGATATTTATAATCGAAATAGAATCGCATTAGCCAACAAAAACAGAGAATTGCCTTGGACTAAACACATTAAGAAATGACAAGAAAAAGATATAAGGTATGTCAATATAAATTAAGGTTAAAGTAATTACTTAGCAAACAATAGGTTTCATATAATGGTAATCCTATAATAGATGAATAGGAGCCACGTAGAAACAACACGAATATTCCAGCTAAGCCTTGCATGTTGCACCCCCCTGCCCTATTTTTCCATTCTTCTGACGCTAAATAGTACTTAATTTCTTGTTCACTTAGACGTTTAAATTTTACTATTGTAACTACAGTTCTGATATGTTCTTTGGATCGATCAGGAGTTAATAAACATACACTAGTATACACCCTATGCCTTCGTCCAGATAACAAACGGATACATCTTTCTGCTTGCTCAATATTTTTAGCTTTAAGCAAGATTCTTCTACCACAAGCAACTACTGTATCAACACCGAGCACAAAATAATTTGGATTTGAATTTTGTATTTTTTCAGCTTTGCTTTTTGCCATGCGGATTGAGTAATTCTTTGGAAGTTCCCTTTTTAAAGGAGTTTCATCTATATCTGCTGGCAAAGTTAAACCTGGCTCAATATTTATTTGTTTTAGTAAAGCTATACGCCTTTCTGATGATGAAGCAAGAATAAGGTTATTTAGAGATTGTTCTATCACCTGTACCTTTAAGCCTTCTAGTTATCCTACCATTTTTTGCATTCCTATCATAAATGCTCATCTCTACTAACACTCTATCTCCAATAAAGATGCGTACTTTACTTCTTCTTACTTTCCCTGATACATGACAAATGATCTCATGCCCGTTATTCAACTTCACTTTAAATTCTGCTGAGGGTAATAAAGCAGTTACTACTCCTTCTACTTCAAAAAGTGTTTTCAATTTTCCGTCTTTTACCATTTATTACATTATAGTTCAACAATTCATATCAGTCTATCATAGATCTTAAAGAAGATAAAAGTCCTTTTGGACTATTCTTCTATCATTTAAGTTTTTTTCTTTTTGCTACTAGTGCTCAAGTACTAACACATTATCAAGAATTTTTACTTAGCTTAACTGAACATTTTGCTCTATCCAACAACCCATTAATGAAACCAATTTCGCTTAGTTTATCAAGTAAATCGGAAGCAATGTTAGTATACTCATTGATAACAATTGGAGCTGGCGTATCACAATTGGCTAATTCACATATTGCAACACGCAAAATAGATAAGCTTATGAGATTTAACCGTGAAAGAGACCAACTTGGATGTAAATAATACTCTATTATTTTATCATATTCTTCACTGTTCCTTATAACTTTATATAACAGTTTTTCTAAAAATTGATGATCAAATTCTTCGCATTCAAAAATATCTGCTAACTTACTTACATAGTTTTTAAGCTCACAGTTCTCCAACCCAAAAGTGCTTTCGTCATAACCTATAAAAATATTTGAGTAAGCAACTTGCACAGCAAGAAATCTTGCTGCACTTCTTTTTGTACGCCACTTTTTTTCTATAGGCTCTTTCTCCATTACCTTAATTTATTATATAAATCTACCATATGTAAAACAGCTGAGGCTGCGTGACCACCAACATTCTTTTTATCTTTATCAGCCCTTACTAGAGCCTTATCTTCACTATCAGCGGTGATTATACCCATACCAAGAGGTACTATATTATGCATAACAACTTCATTCAAGCCTTCGATCACTCCTTTACAAACGTATTGATAATGATCTGTCTCACCACGAATTATACACCCAAGAGCTAAATAACCATCATAGTTAACATGCTTACTCTTGAGTGCAAAAAGAATTGCTGCCGGTATTTCAAATGTACCAGGAACTTTAATTACATTATAACTAGCATTACTGCCTTTTAATTTATCTGTTGCACCTTCAAGCAAAAGGTTTGCTACTTCAGTATAATAAATTGAGTTAACTATTAGTATTTTCAACATTTATTTCCGCCTTTCTTGCTAAAAACAATTTTATTAATGATTGCTGAATTAAAGTTATGATATTACTAAATATCCAATATGTTATCAAACCGGCAGGAAAAGAAGAGAAAATGAAGATAGAAATGTAAGGAAAAATTTTCATAACACTGGCTTGAATATCATCCTTGTTGGTCTGATCTCTTTTACCGATCTTTTGCTGAATCATTATGGTAATACCTAAAATTATAGGCAAGATACCTATAGAAATAGGAAAGTTATAATTAAATAACCCAAATAATGTAAAAATGTTCGTTGGATCAGGGGCTGAAAGATCCTTAATCCACAAACAAAAAGGAGCATGCCTCATTTCTATAGTAACAAATAATACTTTATATAAAGCAAAAAATACTGGTATTTGTATTATTATAGGAAGAATGCTTGATATTGGATTCACATTGTTTCTTTTGAACAATGCAATTGTTTCCTTATGTTGCTTTAAGCTATCATTTTTATATAACTCTTTTATACGAGCTATTTCAGGTTGCAAGCTTTTCATTTTAAACACTGAAATATGTGATTTATTGGATAAAGGAAGCATAAAAAGCTTAATTACTAAAGTCAGTAACAATATTGCTAGGCCAAAATTCCTTAAAACAAAGTTAAAATATTCAAGCAGTAAAAACACCGGCTTGGTTATAAAGTAAAGAACACCAAAATCCACAGCTTTATCAAATAAAGGTATGTTGAGAATACTTTTATAGTAATCCAGCAAATTCAGCTTTTTTGCTCCAGCAAAAAAGTAATTCACATTAGAAGCACTAGTACCGGAAAGTATGTTCTTGCGAGGTTTAGCAAAATCCACTTGAAATTTATCAATACCGTTAGCACTCGTATGTTTAATGCTTACATTTGTTTTGTCAGACCCTTCAGGTATGATAGCTGTAAGCCAGTATTTATCAGCAAAACCAAACCAGTTTTTTTTACTTGTGCTTGTTTTTATTAAATGTTTCTTGGCAATATTTTTATATGTCCACTCTTCTAGTTTATTATCAAATGCACCTAGCACACCTTCATGTGATATCCAATAAGACTCATTAATACTATCACGTTTACGATTAATTTTACCATAAGGAACCAAAACTATATCACCATTTGTATTATTTTCAACAACTTGCTCAACTTTAAACATGTAGTTATTATCAAGGCTAACCCTCATCTTAAACACAATGCCATTTTCATTATTCCAAAATAAATTGATTGCCTTTTGGTTAGTAAGTTCAGTTTTATCTGCTTGCCAGACTGTCTTGGAATCTGGAACTTTTACCTTACCACTTGGATCGAGCCATCCAAATTCTGCAAAATATACATCTTTCGATTCTGCAGGTGATAGCAATACTACCTGTGGGGAAGAAAGATCTGGTTCTAAGTGGTAATTAGTTAAAATTAAGTCATCAAACCTTGCACCTTTTAAAGAAATTGACCCTTTGAGCATATTATTGGTTAAATTAATTCTTTGTTCTCGAGTGGAATTAATAATTTCGTAACGGCTTTGATGTATTATGGGAGCAAGATCGTTAAAAGACTCTATGTGTTCAATGTTTTCAATTGATGAATAATTTTGAGCTTCGTTGAAAAAGTTATCGTAAATAATGCGCCAAGATATCATAATCAACATGGAAAGTATAGCTGCCAAAACTAGATTTCTTGTTTCTGACATAAAACTTAAGCTAAATGTATCTCCTTAAATAGTATACTAAATATTGTACCAAGACAATAAAATTTACTTATTTTCAATAATAACCTTTAATGCTAATCTTTAAAATTTATTTTAATGGTCTCAAATTTTAACAGTAAGCCACTTTTTATCATCCAATTTGCTACTAATAGTAATTCTTCACTAAACGGGGGAGAGCTACACTGAAGTATGGTAAAATAGCAAGGTTTAAATGACATTGACATCAAAATCATTAGATAAAAAAGTTGTGAAATCATTAAAAGAAATGCTGAAGAAAGTGCAAAATATGCATATGTGCAAAAAAACTAAATGCTGTAACTGCAGCAAAAAGCATAGTATAACAGCTGTAACAAAAATATGTTGCATTTTTAAAATAGCATTGACTACATAAATAAAGCACCTAGAATTTAGAAGAGAAGTAAAATTGTTTACCTTCAACGTCGCAGAAAAATTAGATTGAATCAGGTTTAACAAGTTGAAGCATGGATATAAAAAATTAATATTACCATAAAAGAAATGAGAATAAGAACCCAAGAAAAACTTAGCTTAAATGTCAGCAAGTCTATAGTACACTGCAATATGCAAAATTGACACACATTTAAAAGTTGGACCATATTTTTTAGAAAAGACGTTAAAACAAAGGTTAGTAAAATTAGGCAGACAAAATTTTTATTTTTACAGTGCAGTTAACCCTAGAAATAGAGAGAGTTCTAGTGTATTAAGCGACTTTGATTCTATATATAAAATAGAACATTTTGCGTAATAAAGTCTGTAATACAATTGCTTTGCTTGAGAATTAGTATTATTTCAGCACGGCTTCTTTTTCATTATTGTCTATCTGTCTCTTGTACAGTGGGAATTAGTCTTGTTAAGACTCTACAAGTTAATATAGGAGCAGAGATAAACATTGCAGAACAAGTGCCAATTAAAACACCAAAAAAGACAATCAAACTAAAATCTCTGACCGCATCTGTACAAATTAATATCAAAGGGATAGCAGCAAGAAGAGTTGTACCTGAAGTTAAAACAGTGCGAAATAATGTAGCATTAATACTCGCATCTACTATATCACTCATCTGCCTATTTTTATCACTTTTTTGACATTCTCGAATCCGATCATATATAACTACTGAATTATTGATTGAATAACCAATCACAGTAAGGAGAGCTGCAACTAATGAAATATTAAATTCAATATCAGTCAGGCTGATAAAACCAACAGTTAAAATCACGTCATGAATCAGTGCTATTGTTCCACCAAATCCACATTGCCAATTAAACCTAAACCAAACGTAAAAAAATATTCCAATAACTGCAATAAATATAGACAAAATCCCTTCAAGTATCTGCGTTGAACTTATTTGTGGGCCAACGTAGTCTGTTTTACGATAGTTTATTGAGTCACCCAGCTTTTCTTTTAGTATATCTTTGATCTTTTTAATTTTATTCTCATTTCCTTCTTCTTTAAAACGCATGACTAAATTACTACCAGCTTTTAAACTCTGCACCGTAAAACCACTTTCTTTTAATATATTTAAAATAGTATGATCTTCACTTGAAGATTTTATTTCCATCAAAATTCCACCTGTAAAGTCTATGCCTAAATTTACTCCACGTAACACAACAATAAAAAGCGAAAAAATGACAAGAATAACACTAATTAATGTAGTCAATTTTCTATACTTACTGAACTTAATATTGAAATTACTTGGAGTGAACCTAACTGCCATGTTCCTTACTCAAAATTGAATTTTATACACTTTTAAAAAGATTCACTAATATATTATGTAGTTTCGCATACTAAATTTTGTTTTTTTACAGTTAAACACCTCAAGTTATACAATTTTATCAGTTGATATAAACCTGATATCAATCCCCCATTGCTAATTAGTCAAATAAGTAGCATTGCAGAGTCGTTTAATCGCGAAGTAAGAAAGAGAAAGTAATAAATTTGCCAAAACACGTTCTTAAGTAAAGCAACTGTAGTGCACTGTAGAAATAAAAATTTTGTCTGCCCAATTTTACTTTTACCTGTATTCCAACGCCCTTTTAAAAATACCCGTGCTCAACTTTCGAATGTATGTCAAGCGAGATTCATCAAAGATGAACAATCTTGTCTATGACACTTACCAATAATATCATTAAGTTTTTTTAAACTCTTCCCTACCTACATTTATCTTACTCATTGTGAATCAATCTTGGCGTAATATACAAAAATCTCATTTTTTACATATTACAGTATACTGTAAACTTGCTAACATTCAAGGCAAATTTTCCAAGGTTTTCTTGTATTCATACTTCAACTTGCTTAAATTTACCACAATTCAATTTAGTTTTTCTACGATGTTTGAAGACAAATAATTTTTCTTCTCTTTCAAATTTTAGGTACTTTATCCATGCAGTAAATGCTGTTCTTGAAATGCAATATATTTTTGCTAAAGCTGTTATACTATACTTTTTGCTACAATTACAGCATTTAATTTTTTTATACGTATGCATCATTTTGTACTTTCTTCAGCGTTTCTTTTGCTGATTCCACAATCTTTTACCCAATAATTTTGATTTCAATACCATTGAAATCACTTTTTCCATTATTGTCTATCCGTTTCTTATTCAGTGCAAATTGGTACAAGATCTTCTCAATAAGGGCAAAGCAGCAAAAAGTGAACCAAAAGCAATGAGAAAAGACCCAACCCAAATTATAGGCATTCCAGGCTTATAATGTACTTTAGTGGCGATTCTGCTCTTATTTTTATCAATCTCTCCAATTACAACATAAATATCAGAAAATAAATTGTGGTAAATACTGCTTTCAATATTTTTCTGACCCTCCACAAGATAAAATCTATATTCAGGAGTTACTTCACCTAGTATCTTGTTGTTCAACATATTTCTAATATCCATTATGCATCTCACTGCATGAAAATTCTTCTTTCTTATAAATTCAGTATTTCGTAAAGTAACTTTGAATTTATTGACTGTTATGCTATCCCCTATTCTAAGGTAATCTTCTTTTTTTTCTTGCCAACCAATTGAATAGGCTATACCAAGTACTAGAATTGCTATTCCAGCATGAGCTAACATCATAGCATAGTAAGACTTGGAAATTCTTCTTGCTAATGAAATTGATTTACCAATTTCCACTTCAAACAAGTGGATTCTTTTGCCGTACGCTTCCAAAACAAAGACTAATAGTGCCATGGAGATGGTAATTGATAGTACAATTATTAGATCCATATGAAAGATAAATGGTAAGCTCGCTGCAGCACTACAGAATGAGATTCTATACTCATGGAATATTGGCAACAGATTATTTCCCTGCCAACGGCAGTATTGCCCTATCATAGTGAGCACTAGAATAGCCAGTGCAATAGGGTTAAATAAAGAATTGTAATATGGTGCTCCAACTGAAATGAGTTCACCAGTTAAATATTTAAGCATTATAGGATATAAAGTGCCAACAAACACGATGAAAAAGGCAGTAATCAATAACAAATTATTCATCAGTACCATCGTAAAGCGGGAGAAAATAGGAAAGTTTTGCCTTGGTGTGTTCTTTGGTATTATACCAGAGCTTGACCGTACATTCCTTCCCTTGATCCCAATATCAGCTACTTGGATGACGGGTGGCAACATAAGAGATCCACCCTTTTTCGTAAATGCTATAAATATTGCTAAGCTACTGGCTGTAATGACGCCAAGTAAACCTAGTATATACAGTCCATATTCTGGATCATTTGCAAACGTGTGAACTGAAACGAGTATTCCAGAACGGACTAAAAATGTTCCAGTTACACTCAATATAAAAGTTGTGAGCGTAAGTAAAATAGCAAAATTCCTTAAAACATTGAAATTTCGTACCACAAGTAACAGATGTGTCAACGCTACTGCAATTAACCATGGCATTAAAGAAACGTTTTCTACTGGATCCCAAAACCAAAATCCACCCCAACCAAATTCGCGGTATGCCCACCAACTGCCAAGACTAATGCCTAAGGTAAGCAGTGACCAAGAAATAAGTACCCAAGGTCTAATAATTCTAGCCCAAATATTTCCTTCGATGTTTATAATTAACCCGGCCATAGAGAGCGAAAAGGGAACACTAAATCCAAGGTACCCCAAATATAATATTGGTGGGTGAATGGCAAGACCTATATCCTGCAATATTGGATTAAAACCAAGGCCATCTATTTCCATGCTTGGCATTTTAGTAAAAGGATTGGACTTAAGTGAAGTAAATAGCAAAAAACAAAAGCAGATCAAGCCTTGAGTGATTAAGGATACCTTCTTCAATTCACTACTATCACCAATAAAAATATTCATCAGAAATAGGTAAAAAGTAAGCACTAAAGTCCAAAGCAACATGGACCCTTCTTTATTTCCCCAAACGCCACAGATTTTATAGATCAAAGGTTTTGTCGTATGAGAGTGGTAATATGCGTTTTCGAGTGAGAAATCATTTGTAATGTGGCAGTAAATCAAAATAGCCATTGACGCTGATACACAGAAGAATATGGCAGTAGTAATAAATAGGTAAGAATTAAGTGGCAGAAATAGATACGTTAAGGATAATAAGCAGGATAATAGTAGTAATATATTCCCAAACTCAGGCATAAATCATAGTTATTTGTATAAATAATATTACTAATAACGAGCTATAAATTAAAGTCTTAATATAGAAATAAAATATGAAAAAATTTCCTTGATAACTTTGCCAGCCTTCTTATCGCAGTATTGATGCATCGTATCTAATTTTTCGCAATTATATGCACCTTCATGTCTTCTATACTGTCAGCTAGTGCTGTAAATCACATCTGCTAAGCATTTTAAAAACATTGAAAAACGCTATAAAATAGATACTGAATAACTAGCTAACGAGGTTTCTTTTGCCTTTTTCCTCCTTAATAAATTTCTTAAGTATTCATAGCTAAAGCAATTTAAAAGTATCTGGCATTTAAAACTTCTAAAATATTAATTTGCCATGTTTTTTATTTAGTTAAGTTGTACAAAAAGTCTATTAATAGAAAGTAAAACTAAATATTAATACCAATTATCATTGTTAGTAGGTCAAATAAGTGATATTGCAGAGTTATTTAATAATGGAGTAAGAAAAAGGGTAACAAATTTGTACAAAGCACTCTCAAGAAAAGCAATTGTATTATAGACTTTATTATGTAAAATTTTCTATTTTATTACAAGCAAAGTCCCTTAATATAATTGAGCTTAGGTAAGTATGATGGTAGGTATATAACCTCAATATTTTTATGTACTTTTACTTTTAAATTTTTCGACTTATTACAACTAGCACAATCCACAATAAGAAAAGCTTCATTTCTAGAATTAACTACACTATAGAAACAAAAATTTTTCTACCTAATTTTACTTTAATCTATGTTCTAACGCCTTTTTTAAACTACCCGCGTCCAATTTTCGAATGTGTACTAAATTACAATACATCAAAGATAAATAACTCTCATTCGGGATATTTACCAAGTCTCATTAAGTTCTTTTTAACTCTTTCTGCTTACCCTTACCTTATTCATTATGAATTAGTCTTGACATAATATATAAAAACTTCACTTTTTGCACATTAAGTATACTGTAGACTGACATCTAAAACAAATTTTTCCTAATTCTTATTCTTATTTTTTCAATGGTAATATTAGTGTTTTTTTATATCCATATTTTAATTATTCAAATCAACTCTAATTTAATCTAGTTTTTCTACGGTGTCAGGAAAAGTAAATAATTTTTCTTCTCTTTCAAATTTTAGTGCTTTATCCATATATGGATCATTTAGCACTTTCTTTAGCATTTCTTTCACTAATTCTACGACTTTTTTATCCAAAAATTTCGCCTTTAAAGCCATTTAAACCTTATTATTTTACTACTTCAGCATGTCTTCTTTTCCATTACTATATATCTGTTCCTTATACAGTAGAAATTAGTATCAACATAGAAATAAAAGGAGACAAAATTCTTCCACAATCTCCTATTTATCATTCATCACACCGCTCAACTAAACGAATACGTAGCTAAACACTAAAATCTAAAAAAAAAGAAATATGAATGCCAGTGTAAAGCATTGATATCACAGAGTAAAAGGAAATGTGACATAGGGTGAGGCAATACAAAAAACATTAGCTATGTTCTTTTCACAACAATGCACCTTCTCATCCCTGCTAAATCATACATGTATTCACAGAAAGTTAGCTCGTACGATGGAACCATTTTGTCAATATCACTTTGATCTTCACCTATTTCCAATATAGCAAACCCATTTTTCTTAAGGCACCTTCTTAATATTGGAAAAATACTCAGGTAACAGCTTAAGCCATCAATTCCACCATCAAGAGCAATTTTCGGCTCTTTTTGCACTTCAGCTTGCAGGTCTTTTAATCTGCTTCTTCTAATGTACGGAGGATTGCTGATTATAAGATCGAATAAGCCTCTGCACTCTGTCCACAAATTTGGAAATACTTTAGCTCTATCAAGTAGATTATGTTTTTTTATGTTCTGATAGGCAACTCTACATGCTTTCAAGCTTTTTTCAAAACCTATACCAACAGCATGTTCATATTCACTAAGTATGGATATCAATAAACAACCTGTGCCTGTACCAAAATCTGCAATTTTCATTTTCTGTTTCTTGTTTGGATAATATTTTAACACTGCCGAGACTAGTATTTCACTATCTGCTCTTGGGTCAAAAACATGCCGATTAACTATAAAATTTTTACTCCAGAATTCACGTTTGCCTATTATTTGCGATATTGGGTATCTTTTTACTCTTTTCTTCGTTAATTTCCAAAACAGCTGTTCTTTCTCTATCGATACTTGATCAGCGTAGTTCATAATTATGAAAGATCTTTCTACGCCAAGAACATGTTGCATGATGATTTCACAGTCCAAATATGGTGATTCAACTTTATACGATGATAATAGCTTTGATCCTTCTTGAATTAAAGTGCTGATTGTTTTCATTTTTCTCAAAATTTGACCTTTCTAATCATAGGATGACACCCTATGGGAAGTATAAAATTTAAGATTAGAGTAACTGTATTAAATCTTAGTGTCAAATCAAGGTTGCACCAATTCTCATTATTAATAGTCAAACAAATAACATTGTAGAGATGCTTAATTACGGAGTGAAAAAGAAAGATAATAAATTTGCACAAAGCAATCTCAAGCAAAACAATTGTATTATAGACTTTATTATGTAAAATGTTCTATTTTATATAGAATCAAAGTCGCTCAATAAGCTAGAATTCTCTTCATTTCTAAAATTAACTGCACTGTAGAGATAAAAATAAGGTAGTTCCTTAGACTTGTTGACATTTAAGCTCAGTTTCTCCTAGATTCTATTCTCATTTCTTTAATGGTAATATTATGATTTTCTTGCATTCATATTGCAAATCGATCTAGATTCAATCTAATTTTCAATAACATTGCGAATGTAGATAAACAAATTCTCTTCCCTTCCAAATTTTAGATGCTTTATCCATACAGCTAGTGTATAACTCTTTAAATACAACATATTTTTGTGCTACGGCTGTTATACTATGCCCTTTTGCCACCCATTACAACATTTAGTTTTTTTACAGTAGAAATTGGCATGAGCTAAAAAAGCAGACAAAGTTGACTTTACTTCCCATTACTTTTTGGCTTATCGTTATCATCTTCAAATTCATCATCGAATACATCATCATATTTTTCTTCTTTAAGCCCATCATCTTCTTCAAATTTGTCATCTTCATCATCGAATACATCATCATATTTTTCTTCTTTAAGCCCATCATCTTCTTCAAATTTGTCATCTTCATCATCGAATACATCATCATATTTTTCTTCTTTAAGCCCATCATCTTCTTCAAATTTGTCATCTTCATCATCGAATACATCATCATATTTTTCCTCTTTATATTCATCATCGTCTTTAAATTTGACATCATCTTCATCATCAAATCTGTTATCACCTCCTTTATTAAATTTATCGTCAACATCTTCATCATCGATCTCTTCCTCTTTAAGCTCATTATCGAGCTCTGATTCATCGTATACCGCATTTTTAGTTTGAGCCTCAATAGGATAATTAGCAGTATTAGGCCCTTCAATAGGGTTGTTTTCTTCGTTATTGATCTTACCTTTACTAATATCAGAAAAAACTTTGTTTGGATCATATGGCTCCTGTGTAGGCACATGAGTCTTCTTAAGTAGCTTTTTTATGAAGGCGCTATCACTATAATATAAGATTTTCTTTGATTTAATTGGATAAGTCGACTCTATCAAAATTATCTGTTCATCACGTGGTAACATAATAATTTCTTGAGGTAACAGCAATGCTCTCTGCGTTTCAGAGATATGCAACGATCTTGATGCAGGATTTAAGTCTAAAAATTTAGGTCTGTTCAACGATTCTTGTTGTACAGTTTTGTTCCCTATAAGTTGCGATATCAAGTTAGCTGTCTCAATGTTATTAGCTGCAAAAGTTATTCTATAAGTTGAGTTTGACAAAAAGGAGTTCATTCCCGCTTCTTCGTATATTCCTTTCAGTTGCTCAGTATCTTGAACAATTAGGAATAATCTAACTCTATAGCCACGAAAATATGCAATACCAGTTTGAAATTGTTCCATTTTTCCAAGTGTTGGAAATTCATCCATCAAAAACAACACACCATAAGGCTCATCATCCGACGGCAATTTTCTACATAAAAATTCAGTTGCTTGCTGGTAAAAAACTTGCATTAAAGGCCTTAACCTGTTTAAGTTATCTGGAGTTAAACCAACATAAACTGTAACTTTTTTCCTCTTAAAATCTAGAATATTAAAGTCACTTGATGCAGTTGCAGTATCAATTAATGGATTTGCCCACAACTCAAGAGATGAGTTCATGGTTGAAACAACGCCCGACCTTTCTTTGTCAGCCTTTTGCAAAAAAGCAGCGATGTTCATATATGCTACAGGATGTATTATTTTGCCCATTGTGTCCAAAACAACAGCAAGATTGTAAACTACATCATCACTACGCATCGTACGCACAACTTCACCAAAAGATTTAACTTTTTCTGACGCAGCAAGTAGATATAATACTACTCCAACAAACAAGCTTCTTGCTTCGTTCTGCCAAAAGTCTTGTTCAGGCATAATTAAGTTAGCTATTTTTTGCACATCGTCAACCATTTGACCAGGTTTTTCACTAATCCATTCTAATGGATTATAGCAGTGGCTTATTCCATCTGGCTGTGCTGGATTCCATACATACACTTTTTGCCCTTGTCGCTCCCGCCAGCCACTTGTTATTTCATAATTTTCCAATTTTATATCGTGTACAATTACTGAGTCAGTCCAAAATAACAAATTGGGAATCACAAAACCAACACCTTTACCAGAACCTGTAGGTGCAAATAGCAATGCATGTTGATATCCATCAGCAATGAAGTAACCTCTTTTATCCTTACCAAGCAATAGTCCCTTTTTGCTTCTTAAGCCTGCCTTTCGTATCTCTTTCTCTGATGCCCATTTCGAATCTCCGTGGAGCGATTCTTTTTTTCTAAATGGCCGCCACTCAATTATTCTTTCTCTTAAATTCCATAAAATAATCATTAAAACAACAACAGGTAATGCAAAAGATATAATTAATTTTATCTTAAGCTCTAAATTATATAACCATGGATGATGCCAACAATTTTGTATATGATCAAAAATTGTTGGCCAAAGAGCTTGAGGGAAAGGCGTCAAGCTAGGGTTGATTGCCTTAAAGTTCACACCATCTGGACCATCAACAAATAGATAAAATAGTATACCAGACAAATAGAAACAAAACTCTAGTATACTAAAAGCCACAACACCACCTATCAAAATATTACGTAGATGGTTACCACTATGACTCATAAACTACTTTTTCTTAATTATGTATAAATTTAAGCATTTTCATTAAAAGATCTAGTAAATAATATTTCAGAAATATTTCTTTTTCCTCCACTAGTTCTCTTTAGCTGGACAACAACATCAATTACATTTCTAATATATGGTATAATCTGATTCGGAGGAATACCAAGGTTTGCTTGCATAACCATCAATTTTATTTGCTCGAGAGCCATTGCTGGACTATCTGCATGAAGAGTTGATATTGACCCAGGATGACCAGTATTTATTGCCCTAAGAAAACTGAAAGCTTCTGCTCCACGGAGCTCACCAACTATTATTCTATCTGGCCTTAAACGCAAGCACGCTTCTATCAAGTCTTGAGTGATCACTTTTGCCCTACCCTGCCCTCCTTTTGAGGCAATAAGGTGCACCCTGTTTGGATGATCATTTAAAACAATTTCTCTTGCATCCTCAACAGTAATAATCCTTTCTTCAGTTGGAATGGCACGCAAAGTAGCATTAGTAAAAGTGGTTTTACCGGTAGAAGTTCCACCACTAATTATGATGTTTTTCTTGTTTACTACAGCGTATTCTAAAAATTCTTTTATTTTCTTTTGCTTTAACAGTGAATCTAGATGAAGATTCACTGGATTATCGACTGCTTCTATAGCAGTTTCAGAAAAAGCTCCCATTTTTTCATAATCGTCCAACGCTAATTGTAGACCAGAGGGCTTGCGAATTGACATGACGACTTTATCAGACTCACACGCCGGCGGAAATACTATCTGTATACGATAACCATTCGGTAGTGTAGCTGAAAGTAAAGGCGCTTCTTCGCTAAGTTTTTGCTCTGTAGCTTGAGCGATCAGTCTGCTAAGAGATTTTAGATGGTTAAGATCGAATATTTCTAATTTTTCACATCTTGTTTTACCGCAACTTTCAATCCAGACTTCCTTTGGCTTATTTATTGATATTTCGTTTACGCCTTCCTCTTGAAATATGCCTTGTAATGGCTCCAAATACGTGTCAAGTGCAGCATAGTTCATTTCATTGATTTAATATTGCTTGTGGAGGAAATACTATATCTTGGTTAACAAATACCTTCAATGTGGTACCTTGATCAACGTAAACAGTTGGGTTCTTGTCTGTAGATCTGTTAACTATATCCCGCATATCTTTAGAGAAATCATCGGTTGATTTTCCAATCGCCTCTTTATAAACAGACTTGTTTTTTCTCTGAATAGGTCTTAACAGTTGGTTTACATCTTCTAGGCCTATGTTTACTTTGTCTTCCCCAATTTCTAGTGATTCTGCCATTTCCTTTTTCAATATTCTCAGCAAATCTTGCTCGTTTTGAGCATTACGAATTCTTCCAATAGCCCCAAGGTCCAATTTCCACTTTTCTCTTACTACATTCTCAACTGCACTTTTAGCTGCACCATCGTTCTGTAGCCCCTTGATAATAGTACCTTTGAGTGGAAAAGTATCTATTTCAGTTGCAGTGATGGACTGTATTGCATCTATGGCAGTTAACGTATCGATCAGATTATAGGCCTTTTGCCCTATAATAGATGAACCAATTGAGACACCTGCAAGCAATATTGAAGAGAATAATGCACTTGCTATTTTGTTATCAACTATTCCAGCTATCCCTGCTCTACCAAGTTCATCAGTACCAGGTGATGAAATAGCAATATCTATTCCATGAGGAAGAATGATCCTATTCCAGTTTATGTTTATGCGAGCTCTCGTAACATTTGAATCAAATGAATAACTGCCTATTAATCTTGAACCTTTAGGTATTAAAACTGTATCACCAGTTTCTGCATAAACGTTGCTACTAACTACGGCACGCAGCATTCCTTGTAAATCAGAATCTATCGCAGTTTCAAGAACAGCATCGATAATCTTGCCTTGAGTGATCATGAACCCGAGTTTTCCCACTCTGGTAGCTATGCTTGACTGTACTGAAGAATCAGATAAAATAGCATCAACAGTCTTGTTCTCCTTATTATTATTAGCTGAAATTGCTAACATTTGCGCGCCACGCCTATCTTTAGGATAACCACCGCTCCCTATTGTAGGAAACGTGGTAGGTAAGTTGCTAGTAATATTGCTATAAGGAAAATTTTGCTTTGATAATACAGGTATATTGGATATAGGGATTTCTTTTGGCTTTTCTTCTTCTTTTTTTACTACTTTTTCTCTTTTAGTCTGCTTTACTTCTGGTATAACTTGTGGCACAGTAAGAGGAGGCAAAGGCGGCAAAGAATCAATGATTGCTCTTTCATGAACTATTATATTTTCTGGAACTTGTTCTAACTTTTCTTTTAATTCTTGAACATTTTGCTTTGTTTCTTCTTTTTTAATGATCTCTACATTCTCTTTGTTGGAAGAAGGTCTAAAATAGAGATAATATACTCCAATAACTAGAGTCACTAAAATAATAACCATTAATACTCTATGACCTTGATTAGAACCAACTGTTACTACCTTGCTCTCTATTTCTGATTCATTTTCTGGATTACCGCGCCATTCTTTATTCATATTACATGTACCACAACTAAAGTGACTTATTCATGATTTCAACTTCATCGTTCTCATAACGCATGAACAACTTCTTATATACTCCTTTTATTATAACATAACCATCGAACAATAACCTTTTACAAGGTAGTCTAGTTTTACCCTCTGCTGCAAAAATCTGAGGTATCTTACTACTATCTCTAAATTTAAAATAGGTTAAATAGCCATCATCAAATAATTCAATCGGTATCATATCCGCATTGCCACCTCCATCAATATATGTATAATTATACTTCGTGTCATTTTCCTGTATTATCTTTTCTGGCTTATCTACAACATATTGCATTTGAGTAAGTGAGGACATTTCATCTGAATCAATATCAAATTCATCTTCTTCTTGAGGGTAATAAAAACGTACTACATAAGATATATCCTTTTCAGTAGAATAATCACGACTTACTTTCTCAGCATCAGTACCAGGACGTTTATCATAATTTGGCCTTGAGATCAAATCAAAAATATAATTCCTCTTTTTAGTTGTCGTAATGATCATATTAGTACGGCCACTAACTTCAAACGGCATAATAAGCAACTTATTGTCATAAGGGCTAATTCTCCAACTCGATGCGTCGCCAACAGCAATATTTTTAACTTTCTCTCCTTCTGCAAATTCAATATAAGAATAGTAACCTTGACTAAAAATAACCGTGAATACTTCGTTAGGGCTGTACACAAAAGTTTTTATTCTACTGTCTATGGAAATGGGCTTACTGTAACTGATTAATGCATTTAAGTTGCTACTTACCAATAAAGCTAAAATTAATAATATTTTATACATATTCATCATCTACTCTATAAGAAGTAACTTGAAACCCTAACGGGTTAACATATCTTTGCTGATCATTCATTTCAAGCGGTGCATACCTGTACGACATGATAACTATTTTGTTTTTTCTTATAGAACTTCCACCTTTTTGTGTAAATTCCACAGTAAACCTTACCTGAAAGGTATCATCATCCAATTTCTGAGTTGAGCGAATCTTAAAATCATTTTTGACAAAGCCTGAATATAAGTTAAAAAGGTCATCCATATTTTGTGATCCTATATAATTTTTAAATTCATTATATACATTAGGTGAGGAAAATAATCTAATTTTTGTATAATAGTTATAATTGTAGCTATATGGATCAAAAACTTCCCTTGCTCTTATGTACTCTGCAATAAAATGATTATTTAGCACTTCATCCGCAGAATATTGTTTTACTGTGACAGGGTCAACCAATCGCACTATTCCTGATTTTTTTTCAATTTCTATAATGAATGGTTCAATAGTGCTGCTAGTACTAATCTTAAATATAGCTAATATAGCTACAAGAATTGCTACTAATAATACTAATGTAAATAGAAGCAAAATATTTCTCTGAACAATAACTGTGCTGTAGCGACTGAAATTCCAATCCATATCCTTATCTAATAATTCACTACTTTTCTCGCGTTTAAAAAATCTCAGCACCTTAAATATCCTTAAAAAACCTCAACCTATATTAACAAACATAGTAAATTAACAAGGTAGTTATAATAAAAAAGCTAAAGAACCCTTAATTCATGACCTAGTCTGCTAAATTTTGTTTCCATATACGAATTGTTATATATATTACGCTCCATAATAAGTGGTAAACACTTTGTAACCTCTATATCATTATCTTTTAACTCTGATAGCTTTCTGCCATTATTTGTAAGTAGCTGGATTTTTTTGATGCTTAATTTCTTGAGCATTTTAGCTGCAACAACAAAACTTCTCTCATCATCTTCAAAACCCAATATTCTATTTGCATCTACAGTATCGAGGTGATATTTCCTTTGCATATCATATGCCCTTAATTTATTAGTTAATCCAATACCCCTACCATCTTGCATCAAGTATAGTATAATGCCATTTCCAGAATCAGTCATTATTTGAATTGCTTGATGTAACTGGCTTCTGCAATCGCATGACAAGCTATCTAATAAGTCACCTGTATAGCATGAAGAATGAATTCTTACTAATGGTTCACTATTTTCACCTGGATTATTAATAACAATTGCGTAATGCTCCTTTCTGCCATTATAGGTTCTATAAGATATGATATTTACTCTTTGAGTCTGTTTTAAAAATAATGATGTTCTGCACACTTCATATACATCCTGATTTTGTTGAAAGTTATTTATAAATAGCATGTCTAGTGCAATAACGTCATTTTTCTCACACCAACCTCGCATTTCATGTTTATATTTGAAATTCATGTCAATCACTAATGCATATGGCAATAATTCTGAAGCTTTTAGCAAAGCAATAGCGCATTCATCTATTGTTTTTGAATGTTTTAATTCTTTTGTATAATCTTCTTTTGGACAGCTTATTAACTGAAATAGTTCATTAAAATTGTTTATCAATAAGCGTTTGTTGCCATGCTCTACGTTTTGAGATATACACGTTACCTTACTTGAAGGCAGAGTAACATATATCTTATCTGAGATAAGCTTATACTGATTAAACAAGTCTCTTTCTAAAATCTCGGCAGCAGTGACCAATAGATAATTACTTTTATCATATATTATAATTGGCATACCACGCCTAACTTCGCTGATAGCCCTCTCCACTTTATTTCTACTTCGATTCCCTATAAACATTTCGCCTACATTAAACAACAAAAAAATATGGTGCGGCCGAGAAGACTTGAACTTCCAAGGCCTTATGGGCCACAGCGACCTCAACGCTGTGTGTCTACCAATTCCACCACGGCCGCACTTTATTCTAGCTTTTATACAACTACTTTAAATTACTTAATCATTTTAGAATTTTTTATCTAAAGTGTCAATCTAATACTAGAATAATTTAAGAACTACCTGTATCATCCAGTTATGAACTTCAGATCATAAATTCCAATTATTTAAGATGATTCTACTACTAACCTTTAACTTAAATTTCTATACAAATGAATATAGCTAACATCCTTATTTTTTTAGCTTTATCTTTTGTAATTAGCTTTCACTCCATTCAAGCACAAATATTATACACCTGGTCTCAGGTTATTCCAAATAATGAATTAAGCATACGTGCAATTATAGACAATAACACCTGTCCTGTTGCTCATGTTGATAATAAAAAAGTAGAGATGTTAAACCGCAGCTCAATTAACAATGACGATCACATTGAAACAATTTGTGAACTAACAGTAGAAACTGGTGCTCAAAACATTAGCATTGATGGAATACAAATTCCTATATTACCAGAAAAGATTAGTAGAATCGCTTTTATTGGTGATACAGGCTGCAGAATAAATACATTATTTCAACAAGAATGTAATTCAGTAGATAATTGGCCCTTAAAAAAAAATTTAGATTCTATTGCTCTTCATGAACCAGACTTAATTATCCACGTTGGCGATTACCATTATAGAAAAACTAAATGTAGAAATGCACAAAAGTGTGGCAACATTTATGGGTACAACAAAGAAGCTTGGTACTCTGATTGGTTTGAGCCTGCAAAAGATATTTTATTACAATCTTCCTTTCTTTTTATTAGAGGAAACCATGAAAATTGCGATAGAGCTTATGAAGGATGGTTTAGATATCTGGATTCATACTCTTTTTCGCCTGAAAAATGTAAAAACTTTGTTCCTAGCTGGTTTTTAGATATCGGACCGATGAAATTTTTTGTTTTTGACTCTTCTTATGGTGAGGATATTTTTACAACTCAAAGTAAAATTGATTCTTTTAAAGAACAGTTTAATAAATTAACACAAGATAGTTCTAGCAAGCCCACGTGGTTTTTAACTCACAGACCACTTTGGAGATCTCCAAAAAAGGAATTTCTGATATTAAAAAGTCATGGCAACCTTACACAAATTGAAGCTTTTAGTGATAAATTTCCAAACAATGTTACTACTATAGTTTCTGGACATATTCATATAGCTCAAATTTTATTAATGAATAATGTACCAGACCAGATTATAGTTGGAAATGGTGGTGCATTATTACACGCTCAAGACCAAGATCCTGTTTACCAAAACATAGAGTTTAGCTGCTCAAATGGCAAAAATTACTTAGCACATGAAGTTAAAAACTTTTTTGGCTTCGGTTTTTCAATATTAAACTTAGATGATCATAAATTTACTTTCTATGATCAAAATAATGAGGAAATATATTCTGCAAAGCTAACGAAAGACTTTAAGCTTAAGATAGATTAAAGCTATAACTTTAAGAACTCTACTTAAACATTTTCCTTAACTGATTGATTTCATCAGCAAATTCTGAATCAGTTTTTATAAAGTTTTCTATTTGTTTCACTGCATGTATAACAGTAGCATGATCTCTGCCACCAAAGCTTCTTCCAATGTCTGGCAGGCTTTTGTGTGTAAATTTCTTAGCAAAATACATAGCTATTTGCCTTGGTCTTACAAGACCGCGGAGCCTTCTATTAGAATGCATATCTGTAACCTTTATATTAAAAAATTCAGCTATCTTCTTTTGTATTTCTGCTATTGTAATTGATCTATGATTTGACCTAAGAAGGTCTATCAGAGTTTCACTAGCTGATTCCACTGTCACACTCCTTCCAATCAATGAAGTATGGGCAACTTTGTTTAATGCGCCTTCTAATTCTCTTATGTTAGATTTTATATTCTTTGCCAAAAACTCTAGGACATCCTGTGAAACATAAATATTCATTTGCTCCACTTTGGCTTGCAGTATACCAAGTCTTAATTCGAAAGTCGTTTCATTAATGTCTGCCACCAACCCCCAGCCTAGCCGTGACTTTATTCTTTCTTCTACTCCATCAAGATCACTAGGAGACCTATCAGCTGATATAACCAATTGTTTGTTTTGATCTATCAATGCATTAAAAGTGTGAAAGAATTCTTCTTGTGTGCTATCTTTACCACTGATAAATTGTACATCATCTACCATCAATACATCTACCGATCTAAACTGCTCTTTAAATAACATAATGTCTTTGCTCCGTAGTGCTGTAATATATTGATACATGAACTTCTCTGCCGACAAATATACTACCTTTCTTTTTGCTGATGGAGAATTAACTATGTGCCAAGCTATAGCATGCATTAAGTGTGTTTTACCGAGTCCAACTCCGCCATACAAAAACAGAGGATTACTCCCTGATATCGGATCTATGGACTCTGCCACACGCCTTGCAGCCGTAAATGCTAATTCATTTGGCTTTCCTACCACGAAATTATCAAAAGTAAATCTCGGATCTAGTGGTGAACCAAGATTATTAATACTTTCCTCCTTGCTTTTTAATATGATGCCAGGGCTTGAATTCTTTTCTTCGGTTACTTGAATATCAATAGAACATATATTTTTATCTTCATTTTGCCATAATAATAATATCTTTTTCATGTAGTGAACTATAATCCACTCTTTTATGAATTTCGTTGGTGCAGATAACAAAACTTCTCCATTACTACTACTAACAAATTTAAGTGAACTTAACCAGCTGTTATATGTTGCTTCTCCATAAAAGTTATAAAGAAGATTTTGGATTTTTTCCCAAGCAATATTATGATCCGTTACTGTAACAATTTGATCGAAAAACATAGCAGAAACCTCAGGCTTAATTAAGCTCATACACTACACCAAGACAAAAGCAATAATTAGAAAAGTAATAAGATAATTAACAGCTTGCTGCAAAAAACTAATACTACTTAATACACACTTAAAATTATGGCGATTTTTAATGCGTTGTAAAGGGTATAAAAGCACTAAAATTGATCATTTTTATTTCAATAAATGAAACATCGCTTGTGTCAAGGATTAGCAGTATATTAAAAAAGTAATGATACATTGATACGTAAAAAAGATATTAAACCTGTT
This sequence comes from Wolbachia endosymbiont of Litomosoides sigmodontis, assembly GCF_013365435.1. Taxonomy (GTDB): domain Bacteria; phylum Pseudomonadota; class Alphaproteobacteria; order Rickettsiales; family Anaplasmataceae; genus Wolbachia. Next base: position 363,573 of record NZ_CP046577.1, on the reverse strand, counting down.
GGTAAAAAAGTAAAGCACTTATATAAGTAAGACTAACCTAACGTGAATTTACTGAAACAAGTCTATGATTATATTAAGCAATTTGAATTGTTGCATTGAATTTGGCATTGAATTAGAATTCTATATTGAAGGAATAGAGAGAGAGCATTTATTTCTTAATAGCGTTAAAAGTAAAATAGCTTTGCTTGGGTTTTCTTGCGAGAAAGAGAGTTCTATACATCAATATGAGATAAAAAGTGGCTGTTATAATGATTCTAATAACCTAATTAAGCATTTTGAGTTAGCAAAAGAATTACTTACCGAAACAGCACAAAAACTTGGCGGGAATATTTCTTTTAAAGCAAAGCCATATTTGGATAGAGCAGGCAGTGCATTAAACGTGCATGTTAATTTGGTAGATTCAACCAACAGTAATTTATTTAACTGTAATGAAAAAAAGTACAGTGATTACTTAATTCATGGTATTGGTGGGTTATGCGCTATGATGAAAGAACACATGCCATTTTTCGCTCCAAGCAATGATTCATATTTAAGGTTTCAATATCCAGATATTCACACGCCAACTACAATTAGTTGGGGCGTGAACAATAGAACTGCTGCAATAAGAATTCCCTGTCTCGGTAGTAAGTGCCGTCTAGAACACCGTGTTCCTGGGGCAGATTGTAAACTTGAAAAAGTGATCACAGCAATAATTGAAGGTATTACTTTTGGAATAGGAAACAAAATTGCCCCGCCAAACAGAGTATATGGCATTGCATCTGACCCTCAATACAAGATGGAAAATTTAATATAAACTCTAACTACCAGATATAGATTCAACACAGCTAGTATTAATTCAACTGGTATAATTAAGCTTATATCAATTCCCACTGTATAAGAACAGATAAGCAATAATGAAAAAGAAGCCATGCTGAAGTAAGTAAAATAGGAGATTTTAATAGCATTGAAATCAAAATTATTGAATGAGAAAGTCGTAGAATCAGCAAAAGAAATGTTAAAGGAAGTGCAAAATAATGCATAAGCAAAAATATGTTGCATTTCAAGAATAGTACTAACCATATGGATAAAGCACCTAAAATTTGAAAGAGAAAAAAATTTGTTTATCAACATCTTCAACATCGTAGAAAACTAGATTTAATCTAGATTAATTTAAAATATAGACACAAAAAAAACTAATATTACCATCAAAGAAACGAGGATAAGAATCCAGGGAAAATTTAGCTAATGTTAGCAAGTTTACAACACACCACAATATGCAAAAATGAAGTCTTCGTATATTACTTCAAGACCAATTCACAATTGGCAAAATAAAATATAGACAAGAAAAGTGAAAAAACTTAATTAGACTATTGATAAATATCATAAACAAGAGTTATTCATCCTTGATGAAATTGTGGTTTACCCACATTCAAAAGTTAGAAATGGGTAATTGAAAAAGAGCATTAGAACGCAGGTTAAAGTAAAATTAAGTAGAAAAAATTTTTATCTATACAGTGCGGTTATCTTAGAAACGGAGAGTTCTAGCTTATTTATATCTAATGTTAACACTGATTGTATGAATATATTTCTTGAACAAATGTCACAATATTTAAGAACAAGATTAGCATAAGTCGAAAAATTTAAAGGCATCTAAAAACATAGAGATTATATACATACTGCCACACTCACCTGAGCTCAATCCTATTGAGAGACTTTAGTTCTATATAAAACAGAACATTTTGCACAATAAAGTCTACGATAGATTACCTTACTTGAGAGCGCTTCGTGCAAATTTATTACCTCTTTAATTCTCACTCCGCAATGAAACAGCTCTGCAATGCTATTTATTGACTTATTAACAATGAAAACCAGACTCATCTTTTATGAGTCACTTACTTATTACTTTATAACATACACCATCTTAAAATCCATAATATCTTTTTTACCTTCTCGACGAGAGTATATATCATACTTTTTATTGTAATAGATTTTCAACTCATTAACATTTTTCTCTTCTGTGAAATACCATTGACTCTTAATGAATTTGTTTAAAGTCCGTATCAGTTATTAGGCCATAAATATGGCACCTAGAGTTTTTTTAATTCGACAACATAGTATTAAAGCTCGTTTTCCTTTAAAAAATTCCAAAAAACATACTTTGTGCCTAGATTTTCTAATCTAGAACCTATCACCATTTTCTTGATTAAGAACAGATATAATCAGTATTTTGCTAAAACTTTTAACGAGATTATTTAATTTTTATATAAAGCGTTATTTTATATGATTGGCCAGTAAAGTTTTTACTGAAGAACTTTCTTTCATTTTTTGATCTTTTCTTCGAGACGTATAAAAGCAGGCAGTACATAGAACTGATATACTCCTTTAGTTCTTCCTCATCACGAAAAATAAAATCCTGCAATATATATAAATTATCTATCAAAGAACAGATATCTGTAAAGACATGTTCTTTACTAGTTCATAAGCCCATCCATTATCCATAGTTTGATTGTTATTTTTTCTGCTTTCGTTGCTTTGCTTTTTCAAAAAAATCCTTAAAATAACTAGTAATTGCATTCAATACATCACATCTATACATTACTCTAAAAAACATACTCCACTTTAAGAGCAACCAGGCTATTAAAGCCTTGCCTTATATTAACTTTAATAATGAAATACTGAAAGTAATTACAAGCATTGGAATTAAATTTAACTTTTTTGCTTTCCTAATATAAAGCTATGTAAGTGTTTTTTGTAAATTAAGTATCTTTTTATTTAGGTAATAGTTAATAAGATACAAAAACACCCTCAGAAAATTCAAAATCTTTAAGCTTAATAATATCCTCTCGTTTTGGACCGGTCGAAATTAGATGAATCGGTATACCTACTAATTCTTCCACTCTTCTTATATATTTCACCAAGTTAATAGGCAATTTCTCAGCTAATTTTTCACCTCTAGTACTTTTTTTCCAACCAGGAAATTCTTCATATATTGGCTCTAATTCTTCTTGAATTGAATGTGATGCAGACAAATAATCATACATTTTTCCACTGTACTGATAACCAGTACATATCTTAATTTTATCAAGAGAATCAAGGACATCTAATTTAGTTAATACAATGCCTGAAACTCCAGAAAGTTGTACTGCTTGTCGTACTAAAACTGCATCAAGCCATCCACAGCGCCTTTTTCTATTGCTTACTGTTCCAAGCTCCTTGCCTATAGTGAATAAGCTATTTCCTATTTCATTTTTTTGCTCAGTAGGAAATGGGCCATTGCCTACTCTTGTTGTGTAAGCTTTTACTACACCAATAACATAAGCATTAGAGGATAATCCGGAGCCTGTCATTGCTTGTGATACTATGGTATTACTTGAAGTAACAAAAGGATAGGTTCCATGATCAATGTCTAAAAAAGTCCCTTGGGCTCCTTCAAATATTATTTTCTTACCTTCTTTCACAAGATTACCTAATATTTTCCAAACTGGCTTCCTATATGGAAGGATTTTTTCTGCAATCTCTTTAATTTCCCTTAATATTTTTTCTTTCTTTATCACCCGACAGCTTAGGCCTTTCCTGATAGTATTGTGGTAATTTAAGAGAGTATCTAACCTTTTGTTAAGTTCATCTGCATCTTCTAAGTCACAAAGGCGTATAGCTCTTCTCCCAACTTTATCTTCGTAACATGGCCCTATCCCTTTATTTGTTGTGCCAATTTTGTAATTTTTATTTAGATTTTCAAACAGTTTCTCCTTTTCTTTATGTACACTAAGTACTAATGGGCAGCTTTCCGATATCATTAAATTATGAGGATCGATATTCATTCTTTTAATTTTCAACGACTCTATCTCTGAAATTAGAGCATATGGATCAAGGGCAACGCCATTCCCTATTATGGATATTTTACCTGCCCTTAAAACAGCGGAAGGCAGTAAATTTAATTTATAAACTTCATCATCTATTACTATGGTATGTCCTGCATTATTTCCTCCTTGAAATCTTACAACCACATCTGCATTCTCGGAAAGATAATCTACCACTTTACCTTTACCTTCATCGCCCCACTGTAGGCCAATAATTACAATATTATTCATCAACATCTTCTGAGTTAACATGCAAATATTAATGCAGTACTCTGCAAATGACAAGGAGTAATGTTCTGAATTTCTAGATTTTAGCAATTCTTTTAACAATTATTAGAATCATCTTAGTGACACTTAGCCCACATCTGTAAGAATATCGTGATTTCAAAAATTCAAGTAGCTTGCAGAAATACAAAAAAATTACTTGATAAACTCGACAGCTCTCCATTTTAGTCCATGAAGATATTTCCAGTTATCCTCAACTGTACAGTTTATTAAACAACGAGGTATCATGCAATTATCCTCTTATGTTTAATTTTTTGCACTATGTGTACCTTATAACTTTGCAACACTTCTAGATTTTTCCCTATATAAGCTGAAACACACTCATAAAGCGTTTAAAGTATAGCATGTTGATTTGCAGAATCAGAGAGCGAGCAACTTCTACCATAGGAGATATCTTTAACAAAAATGTGTTATATTTCAGAACAGCATTGACTATATGGATAAAGCACCTAAAAATTGTGGAAGGAAAAAAATTGTTTATTTCTCCTCAATATCATAGAAAGACTAGATTGAATTAGAGTTAATTTAAATAAGTTGAAGTATAGATACAAGAAAGCCCTGATATTATCATTAAAGAGATAAGAATCTAGAAAAATTTAACTCAAATGTTAGCAGGTCTATAGTATACCTTGAACGTGTAAAAAATGAAGTTTTCGTATATCATGCAAAGGTCAATTTATAATGAACAAGATAAAAATAGTCAGGAAGACTTAAAAAAAGTTAATTAAGACTATTGGTAATAACAATTCTCATTTAGTGAGTCAAACAAGTAACATTGCAGAGCTGTTTGATTGCGGAAGAAAAAGAGAGGTAATAAATTTACACAAACTACCCTCAAGCAAAGCAATTGTATTATGGATTTTATTATGCAAAATGTTCCTTTTCATATACAACCAAAGTTTTTTAATGAGATTGAGCTCGATGAGTATGGTGGTAGGTATATAATCCCAATATTTTTAGATACTTTTAAATTTTTTAACTTATGCTAACTAACACAATTTATGAAAAGAAAGGCTACTCCTATTCTTAAATATAGCGACATTCGCTCAAGAAATATATTTGTAGAATTAGTGTTTATATTCGGTATAAATAAGCTATAATGTTCTCTATTTCTAGGATTAACTGCACTATAGAGACAAAATTTTTCTACCTAATTTTACTTTAACTTATGTTTTAACGCCCTCTTTAAATCACCCATTTTCAATTTTCGAAGATGGATGACTCTTCTTGACTATTTTCATCTTATTCATTATAAATTGACCTTTACGTAATATACGAAACTTCATTTTTCACACATTCAAGGTATACTATAGATTTACTGACATTTAAGTTAAATTTTTCTGGATTCTTATCTCTTTAATAATAATATCAGGGCTTTCTTGTATCTATACTTCAACTTGTTTAAATTAACTCTGATTCAATCTAGTCTTTCTATGATATTGAGGAGAAGTAAACAATTTTTTTCCTTTTCTAATTTTAGGTGCTTTATCCATGTAGTCAATGCTGTTCTGAAATGTAACGCATTTTGCTACGGCTGTTATATTGTACTTCTTTGCCACACCCACAGCATTAGCATTTCTTTATGTTAACTCTACGAAATTTCTTCATCCAATAATCTTGATTTTAATGCCATTTAACCCTTGCTATTTTACTTAACTTCAGTACGCTTCTTTTTCATTATTGTCTATTCATTCCTTAATCATAGTGTATAAAAGAGAGATGTGAAAAACTTATATCTCTTCACATCAAAAGAACTTGCTTTTTAACATGAATAATTATATATTTTTAATAAATCAGAGTTGTATTTAAAATGAAGAGCTTAAAGGAATTATCTTTAAGAATTAAGAATATTAGGTCTGTACAGAAAACTACGAAAATAATGCAAATGGTCTCTGCAGCAAAGTTACTACAGAGCCAAAAAAAGTTATCAAGTTCAAAATTGTATATATCTAAGCTGCATAGCATCATTTCTTCACTAATATTATCAACAGACCAGGAATTATTGGCAAAAATCTTCAATACTGGTGATAATGATTCTTATCTAGTATTTATCATTGCATCTGATCGTGGCTTATGTAGCAATTTTAATTCCTCTATTATAAAATCTAGCCAAGAGCACGTAAATAAGTTGATTGCGAGTGGTAAAGGAGTAGATATCGTATTTCTTGGTAAAAAAGCTTTTGATATAGGTAAAAATAGGTTCGACTCTAAAAGCATTTTAAAAATTGTAAATAGTAAAGAGGTTACGCTAAAACGTATAGAAGCTTTAGTTGATAGTATGGATCTTAATAAATATGATAAGGTTAAAGTTTTTTACAACAAATTTTACAATACTTTCACACAGAAGCCAATTTTGGAAATGATAAAACCATGGAGTAAAAATTCATCTTTGATTGATGATTCTCTAACCAATTCAACAATCGGCTATAACTACGAATATGAACCACCAAATACTGAATTTATTTTACGATCTTTGATCCAAAATTACGTTGTAGCTGCCCTTTACTCTGCTTTACTTGAAAGTGCAGCAAGTGAGAATAGTGCTAGAATGTTTGCTATGGAATCTGCGAATAGAAATACTAAGGAAATGCTAAATAATCTGGCATTACTTTACAATCGTTCTCGTCAAGCAGCGATTACAACTGACTTAATCGAAGTGATAGGTGGTGCAGAATCTTTATAGAAGCTTCATGAACAAAAATGAATATATTAAATATTGCAGCAGACATAACTAAATTAATAAAAAAGCAAAACCAAGACGCAGAGGTTGTAATATATGACACTAACAAAATCTTGGTTTCTCAACGCCTATCAAAAATTGAACAAATATCACAATCTAAGAATTGCACTATAGGGATTAGAGCTATAGCAGGTAAAACAAAAGCTGCATATATTTCGACAAACGATTTAAATAATCTTAGTGACACGGTAAATAAAGTAGTAGAAATGGCAAAAAATGCACAAGAAGATCCTTGCGTTAATTTTACCATAGATAGAGATAGTTGTACATCTTCTAAAGATTTAGGTATCTTAGATAATAATATTGTAACTATTGATAATTTAAAAGAAATTGTTAAAATTGCAGAAAACTCAGCTCTTGCACATAAAAATATCATTAATTCTGAAGGAGCCTCTTCTTTACATATTTTAGTAAATACAGTATTATCTACTGTCTCTGGTTTTATTGGCTCATTTAGTAAATCAACTTTTGCTAATCATGTTTCTGTTGTTGCTGGAAGGGAAAGTGAGATGAAGGTTGGCTATGATTACGATATAGCATGTAACTTTGGTGATTTGAAATTGCCAGAGTTAATAGGAAAAGAAGCAGCAAAAAGAGCAATTGATCAATTGAATTCACGCACAATTAAAACTGGTAAATTTCCAGTTATTTTTGAAAAAAGAGCAGCAAAAGAGCTAATAAGAAGTTTTGCTTCTGCTATAAACGGCAGCAGCATTGTGAATAACAGCTCTTTCTTGAGAAATAGTTTAAATACTCAGATTTTTAATGATAGAATCAACATTATTGATGACCCATTATTACCAAGGGGAATAGAATCAAGACCATTTGATGGAGAAGGAATAACTAGCAGAAAAAACATATTTGTAAAAAACGGAGTACTACAAAATTGGATTTTAGATCTATACTCGGCTAAAAAGTTAAACTTAGAAACAACTGGAAACGCAACTCGTGCGAGTAATGCTGCAATTATTCCTGCAGCTAGCAACCTTTACGTCGAAAATGGTAATATATCAGTTAAAGAATTAATTGAAGAAGTGAAAGAGGGAATATATATAACTGATTTATTTGGTTTTGGTATCAATTTAATCAATGGTGATTACAGTCAAGGTGCATCAGGATTTTTCATAGAAAATGGCAAAATAACGTACCCAATACACGAGATTACTATTGCCAGCAATTTAAAAAAAATGTTTAGCAACTTAGTCATCGCGGACGATCTAACCTTCTGTGGGCAATTTAATTCACCAACAATTAAAGTTAGTGAAATGACAGTTGCAGGTTCGCTTAATAATTAAAAAATTTAGTTGCATCAAGTATAACAATTATGTATTATAGTTGTGTAATGTTAAGAATAGACTATGAAATATGGAAGTTTGATTTCAGCAACTAAGCTTTAGGCATTCTCAATTATAATTTCAAAGTTTTTCATCACATTAGTAATGTTAGTTAATGAATTTGGGAGTTTTTTTAATGGAATTCGGTAATATAAAGTGGTTTAATGCTGAAAAAGGTTATGGTTTTATTAAGCCAGAAGTTAATGGCAGTGATGTTTTTGTACATATCAGCACGCTAGAACGCTCAGGAATAAGACCTGATTCACTTAGAGGAGAAAATAAGGAAAGGGGAATAAAAGGAGAAAGAGTAAGCTATGAGCTTAAAGAAGAGCGCGGTAGAAACGGAGAAGGAAAAAAATCTGCAATAAATTTGAAGTTGTTAGGAGATTAATTTGCGTTCCGATAATAAAAGTTTTTAGTAAAGCTGATATATTGTGAACGATTTTTACGAAATGGGGCTTCCACTATTGCTTGGACAAGCTCTAGATAAAAATAGTCTTTCTGTTCCAACTCCAATTCAAGCACAGGCAATTCCCTTAGCTTTAAAGGGTAAAGATATCCTTGGCTCTGCTCAAACTGGAACTGGGAAAACTTTGGCGTTTGCTATTCCATTAATTGCTAAGTTATTAGGTGAGTTTGACGTTAGTTCAGCTTTAGTTATCGTACCAACCAGAGAGCTTGCACAGCAGGTAATGAATGAAATAAGGAAGCTTTTGTTTCAAAACTCTGTGCTAAAGATTGCTTTATTAATTGGTGGTGAGCCTATTTTCAGGCAGCTAGGTCAGCTTCAGAGAAGCCCACAAATTATAATAGGCACCCCTGGCCGTATTATAGACCATATTGAACGCAAAACTCTGATGACTGGTAATGTTAGCACTCTTGTACTTGATGAAACAGATCGTATGCTTGATATGGGTTTCAGAATTCAAATTGAAGAGATTATGAAATATCTTCCAAAAATGCGGCAAACCCTTATGTTTTCCGCATCTCTTCCTGATAATATAGTTAAACTTGCTGAGAAGTACTTGAATCACCCAGAACGTATTTCTGTTGGAAATGAAGCTACAACTCCTGCAAAGATCAAGCAAGAAATTGTTTATGCATTAGAGTCAGAAAAGTATGGAAAGCTTGTTACACAATTACGTCAACGTGAAGGATCGACCATTATTTTTGTCAAGACAAAGCAAGGAGCAGATCAACTGGCTTACAAATTGCGCAAGGATAACCATAGTGCTTTGGCAATTCATGGTGACTTGCAGCAGCACAAACGCGAGAGAGTTATTAATTCTTTTCGTCATGGCAATAATCAAATTATGGTTGCAACAGATATTGCTTCTCGAGGTCTTGATATCTCCCATATCCAACATGTTATTAATTATGACGCACCACAATCGCAAGCTGACTATATTCACCGCATAGGTAGAACTGCACGTGCTGGAGCTAAAGGGTACGCACTATCCTTTATTACCCCTCAAGATAAAAAAAGGCTACCTGCACTAACAGATAAAAAAGGAGAGCTAAATTTTGATTATAATGTACAATTTAAGAAACGTAGCAGTAAAAAAGTTTCTAGAAGGCTAAGTGCACTAAAAATTAAGCATGGTAGAAAAAAGACTAGTACTTTTTAAAAGAAAAGTAGAGCACTAGAGAATATATACTAATATATTTACCACTTTTCCATTCCTAAAAAATCCCAGAGTAAAAAAATACTTTGGAAAAGTGATACCAATCCTTATTATTAGCTAGGTAAATAAATAACATTGCAGAATTATTTAATTGTAGAGTAAAAAAGAGAGAGGTAATAAGCTTACATAAAGCGCTCTCAAGTAAAGCAACTATATTATAGACTTTATATGGATATAAGTACCTAAATTTGAAAGAGAAGCAAAATTACTTACTCCTACTCAACATCGTAGAAAAACTAGATTGAACTAAGTCAATTTAAATAAGTTAAAGTATGAACATAAGAAAATTCTAATATTATCATTCATGAAATGATAATCCAAGAAAAATTCAGCTTGAATATCAGCAAGTCTACAGCACATCGGAATATGCAAAAAATTAAGTTTTCGTATATTACGACAAGACTAATTCACAACAACAAGATAAAGCTAAATGAAACTATTAGTAAGCATCCTGAACAATAATTATTCATCTTTGATGAATCGTAATTTTGCACACATTCGAAAATTGGACCACGGTTGATTTGAGAAGCTTTCCTTGTCATGAATTGTGCTAGTTGGTATAAGCCAAAAAATTTAAACGTATCTAAAAATATTGAGATTATGTAACTGCTACCACACTCACCTTGGCTCAATCTTATTAAGAGATTTTGGTTGTATATAAAACAGAACATTATACATAATAAAGTGTATAATATAATTGCTTTGCTTGAAAACGCTTTGTACAAATCTATTATTTCTCTTTTTCTCACTCTGCAATCAAATAACTTTGCAATGCCACTTATTTGCCTACTAACAATGAGAACTAGTATAAAAATAGAGAGCCAAAACTTCTAATTTTAAAGTAAATTCGATGAATATTGAATATGGAAGAAAAAGGTTTTTATGTTTCAAAATAATTGAATTGACTTCATATGCATAATCAGTATAATTTAACTAATTCACACTGACTCTTTCGTCTAGTGGTTAGGACACCACCCTTTCACGGTGGTAACACGGGTTCAAGTCCCGTAAGAGTCATTTAAGGCGCCAAGAGTACAAGTAGTCAGTCTTCTGCTTGCAGTTATGGTAGTTTTTTTAGTAGACTGAACTTTAAGCTTATAATCTAAAACAAAGTCACTATATTTACAACGTAATGCAACTAAAAAACATGATAATGTCTTCCTTTTTAAGGCTAAGGATTATTAGTAAACCAAATAAGTGGTATTGCAGAATTATTTAATTGTGATAAAAAAGAGAGGTAATAAGTTTGCACAAAGTGCTCTCGAACATAATAATTGTATTATATACTTTATTATGCAAAACATTCTATTTTATATACAATTAAAACCTCCCAATAAGATTAAACTCTTTTGATTTATTAATAATCAAAACTAGTATAAATAAATCACAATCAAAATTCTTCACTATGTACCCCTAAAGCACAGCTAAAACTTGCTATTATTTATATTAAATGACCTTATATTGCTAAAAGGATTGATTAAAGCTAGTTTCAAAATTTTTATATTACTACTTTTAATAGCAACCCTTTACGTCCGATAGCTCTCTACATCCACTTAACAAGAGGTGGCATTGACATCATAATTGCATCTGGATTACCATTTGTCATTAAACCAAACTTTGTGCCACGGTCATATAACAGATTAAATTCTACATACCTGCCGCGTTTTATTAATTGGGCCTCTCGTTGTTCTTTCGTCCAAGGCTTGTGCATATGTTGACGTACAATATGTAAATAAATTTCCAAAAAATTTTTACCTACTGCTTTTGTAAACTCAAAATCATTTTCCCATCTACCAGAATTAAGATTATCGTAAAAGATCCCGCCAATACCACGTGGCTCTTTTCTGTGTCGCAAGAAAAAATATCTGTCACACTGTTTCTTGAATTTTGGATAATATTCAACATCAAATTTATCACATGTCATTTTGATTGATCCATGGATGTACTTATAATCTTTTTCGTTTTTATATGCTGGAGTAAAGTCCATCCCCCCACCGAACCATTGTTTTGATGTATACATCAACCTTGTGTTCATGTGTGCTGCAGGAATAAGTGGCGATTGCATGTGAGACACTAAAGATATACCACTTGCCCAAAACTCTCCATTACTCTCACTTGCACCAGGAATTTCATCTATAACTGAATCTGTAAATTTTCCATATACCTCTGAAACGTTTACTCCCACTTTCTCAAAGATGTTACCATAGATAATTGTAGATTCCCCTCCACCACCACCTGGACGATTCCATTTCCTTCTTTCAATTTTGGGACCTGTAGGCGACTGCCTTTCAATTAACAAAAAAGACTCAACAATTCTATCCCTTAGTACACAGAACCATTTGAAAGCTTGTGTTTTTTGTTCTTTCATAATATTTTGCCACTAATACTAACTTAAAGAGATTTAAATGGTAATTATCTATCAAAGATGTTAATAAACCTATAATAATTAAACAAATATAATGAAATATTTTTATATACACAATGAGTAAAAGATACATAGATAGCAAAAAAGAGAACAGGGTTGACTTCATATTGAGGAATCACGGAATGTCAGTTGTCATTATGGCAGTTATTATGTTCTTACCTACAGTAGCAATATCAGTACTCTACTTTCTTGATATATATGATCATCACACTAACATAGAGATTAATCTATTAGTTAGTACTTTAATGACTCTCTTTATAGTATATAATATAAAACATTATAGATACTTACTTAATATTATTGAATTTCAAAATGCAATATTTGCAAATGCACTAAACCACAATACAGAATTTTGCCTTATTCTACACAAAAATGAAGATGTTGTTTATGCCGATGCAAGGTTCTATGAAAGATTTAAAGATCACATAGATAATGATGTTACACTAGGCAAAATTCTTGAAGTAGGGGATATCTTAGAAAAAGATAAAAAAGCATTATATCATGCACTAAAGAATAACTCTTCTGTACAGGTACGCATTGCCATAAATAAGAAAAATAGAATATCTAGCTTTCTTCTGCTTTGTGAACCAATACCAGATAATCCACAAATTGCTATAAGTAGTAATAAGATCTTAAATTTATCACTAGCACCAATAGCAAGACCACATGGGTATTTCGTGTTGAAAGCAACACAAATGAACAAAGAACAGGTATACGAGGAATTAATAGAAAAGCACAATATAGGAACTTATATTGCAAATACTAAGGGAGTAATTTTATCTGTAAATAAAAGGTTTTTGGACATATTTGAACTGAAAAAATTAGAAAAAGGCAGTTCAATTAATGATTTTATATTTCAATCTAAGTATAACAATACAGCAGCTGATAATAACATTTTATTTTTTACTGTAAGTGGCATCCCATTTAAGGCTTATATGAGCACTGCTATGTTTTGTGATAAACATCACCATAGCTATACATATGGCCTTATTACACCAGTTGAGTCAAACGTTATTGATTATCAATTACACCCTTGTTTTGCAAATTCATCAATCGCTATTGCACAATGTGATATAAACGGCAGTTTTATAAAGAAAAATACAGCACTGATAAAACTTGCAGGACCAGACAATACTTCAATATTTACATTGATATCTGATAATTATCATATGAAAATACGTGAATACTTCTCGAGCAACAGGATAAATAATGCGTCTTTTGATGTGCAACTCAATAACAATGATAACATGAAAATATATTTCAATAAGTTTCTTCATAATAGAATGATGTTTATACTTTGTTATTTTGTTGACAACACTGAGCACAAAAACTTGGAGATAAAGCTTGAGCATTATCAAAAAATGCAAGCCATAGGTCAACTGGCAGGTGGTATTGCACATGACTTCAACAATATACTCACTGGAATAATAGGATTTTGTGACTTACTTTTACTACAGCATTCAGCTGGTGACCCATCTTTCGGAGATATAATACAAATACAGCAAAATGCAAAACGTGGATCAAATTTAGTTAAGCAATTGCTCGCTTTTTCAAGAAGGCAAACTATGCAACCAAAGATTATTGATGTAAATAGTACGATAGCTAATCTTTATGAAATGATAAAAAGATTAATAGGTGAAAATATAAAATTTACTACTTATTATGGTAGAGATTTAGGTATGGTTAGAGCTGATCAAGGACAATTAGAGCAAGTTATACTTAACTTAGCAGTTAATGCTAGTGCTGCTATGGAAAAAGGAGGAGAGTTAACTATACAAACTTTTAATAAAAAGATTGATTCATTAAATTCTACACCTCAAGGTATGTTTTCTCCAGATAAGGAAGCAATTGAACACGGGAATTATGTTATGATTGAAGTAATTGATACTGGATGTGGTATGGCAAGTGATACCGTTGAAAAGGTATTTGATCCATTTTTTTCCACCAAAGATATTACCTCTGGTACAGGCCTTGGTCTCTCTACTGTATATGGTATTATTAAACAAACTGAGGGGTACATCTATGTTGCTAGTGAAGTAAATCGTGGAACTAAATTTAGCATATTTTTGCCTATGGTTTACATATTAGATGATAATCATAGAGAGAAAGGTAGTGAAGAAATAGAGAAACCTGTAGCAAATGAAGTGAAAGATAATAGTATAAATGGTATAATTTTATTAATTGAAGATGAAGATTCAGTAAGGGAATTCACCACCAAGGCATTAAAAAGAAAAGGATTCGATGTAATAGAAGCTAGTATGGGTAGCAAAGCATTAGAAATAATAAGTAAAAAAAATCAACATATAGATCTAATAATCACTGATGTAATAATGCCAGAAGTCAGCGGTCCAGAGATAGTAAAAGAAGCCCTAATTCACAGGCCTGATATCAATGTTATTTTTATTTCTGGATACGCAGAGGATGCTTTTTTGAAGAACGACAACATTAATATAGAAGATTTTCACTTTTTACCAAAGCCATTTACTCTAAGTGAATTAGAAAACAAAGTTCAAAGTGTATTACATAAAGTAAAAAAAGAGGTTTAATTTTAGGAAATAAAAAAAAATTCTAACGCAAAAGCTTTTAAGATATGGGTTATTTAATATAAAATATAAAGAATATAAACAAGGTTATTACAAAGTAAATCAAAAGGGCAGAGTTATAAAATCACTATTAGTATAGATTTATCGACAACTTTTGCTGCTGTAGGAAAAATTACTTTATTGGTAGATTTTGATTCTCAAAGAAATGCTAATATTAACTTAAAAATTTCCTATTGTAGTAGAAAAGAGAAAAATACATATAAAAATATTACTAAGTAGCAAAAATAAATTGATAAGATCAGGAATTTTCAATATAAAAGAATGCATTAGAGGAATACACGTTGTTTAATCGTGGAGTGAAAAAGAGAAGTAATAAATTTGTACAAAGTGCTCTCAAGTAAAGCAATTACATCACAAACTTTATTACGTAAAATGTTTCTGTTTTATATATAATCAAAGTCTCTTAACAGGATTAATCTCAGGCAAGCACAGTGATAAGTACATAATCTCAACATTCTTATGTACTTTCAAATTTTTTGACTTATGCCATCTAGTACAATTTATGATAAGCTATAACTCCTTTCATTTCTAGAATTAATTACACTGTAGAAATAAAAATTTTATCTATCTAATTTTACTTTAACCTTATTCTAATACCAATTTCCACTGCACAAGAAACGGAGATAGACAATAATGAAAAAGAAGTTATACTGAAGCAAGCAAAATAGCAAGGTTAAAAGTTATGGAATCAGTAAAATAAATGCTGAGAAAGTATGGATAAAGCACTAAAACTTAAAAGAGAAGAAAAATTGTTTATATTCCTCAATGTTGTAGAAAAACTAGATTGAATCAGAGTCAATTTGAACAAGTTGAAGCATGGATACAAGAAACCCTAATACCACCATTAAAAAAATGAGAATAATAATTAAGAAAAAATTTAGCTTAAATATCAGCAAGTCTATATACACCTTGAATGTACAAAAAATGAAGTTTTCATATATTACGGTAAAACTAATTCGCAATGAACAAGATAAAGGGAGACAGATGGTTTAAAAAACGCGTTATAAAACACAAGTTAACAAAATTTTTATCTCTACAGTACAGTTAAATCTTAGGAATAGAGAAAGTCACAGCTTATTTATGCTGAATGTTCTAACACTGATTGTATAAATATATCTCTTAAACAAATATCACAACATTTAAGAACACAAGAGGCCTTTCTTGTTATGAATTATGCTAGCTAGCATAAGTCAAGAGTTTAAGGTACCTAAAAATATTAAGAGATTTTGATTGTATATAAAACAGAACATTTTGCGTAACAAAGTTTATGATATATTGCTTTGCTTGAGAGTGCTTTATGCAAATTTATCACCTCTCTTTTTCACTCGCAACAAACAACTCTGTAATGTTACTACTTATTTAATCCATTAACAATAAGAATTGGTATGACATTCAAGCTAAATTTTCCTAGATTCTTATTCTCATTTTCTTTAATGGCAATATTATGGTTTTCTTATATCCATACTTTAACTTATTCAAATTTACCATAATTCAATCTAGTTTTTCTACAACATTGAGAGTAAGCAACAATTTTTCTTCTCTTCCAAATTTTAGTAATTTATCCATGCAGTTAGTGCTGTTTTTATAAAATGCACATATTTTGCTAGAGTCTGTTATACTGTGCTTTCTTTGCTGCAATTACAGCATTTAGTTTTCTTACAACATATGTGTTTCAGCATTTCTTTTGCTGATTTCACAACTTTTTCATCCAATAATTTTGATTTCATGTCATTTGAAAATTTTGCCATTCTACATATTTCAGTATATTTCTTTTCCATTATTGTCTATCAGTTTCTTGTACAGTGGAAATATTGGTACCAGCTACTTGACAACAACTTATTGAACAGTAATAGTGAGGTATAACAAATAAAGAAGGTTGGATAAAATAGTTAACAAAGTAAAGGCACTAAGGTTTAACTTAAAATAGCCTGACAAAATTTGTATCACGCTTCCAAATGCTGGTGCCCAAGAAAGCAATGTAACTGCATAGACCAGTGAATTTTTTATGATTTTTGGCGTTTTATGCTCATTCTCTAATTTATGGTACGATTTCCTGATAGAAATTGTTATTCTACCTAAATACCAATTGACCACTCCACCAAAGCTTGATCCCAGTACTCCAAAAAGTAACGTAAGTAGTGGATTATAATATGACCTAAAATACAACATAGTATAAAATACAAAACCACGGTGTATAGGTAAAATCAGAGATGATACTAGGTTATCTGTGAACAATAGGAGATAATTTTCCATATAAATTTACCAGACTGTTGTACCATCTTTGCTGTCAGAAACTGTAACTCCCATTTGTTTTAATTGATCTCTTATTTTATCTGCAGCATCGTAATCTTTATTTTGTTTTGCTATTTTTCTTAAATCTATCAATTTTTTTATCTTTTTATAACTCACACTAGCAGCAAACCACTCTTGATAGCTTGACTCAAGAAGACCAATGAATCTTGCACTCTTAATAAAACTTCCAGTTAACTTAAGCTTCTCATTCTTATTATTTGTTTTATTAATTTTTGTAGCCATTTCATGCAATATAGCTAAAGCTTCAGGAATATTTAGGTCATTTTTTAAAGCTTTTATAAAGTCTCTAGAGATCTCTGTACCATTCATGATGCTTGCTACATCTATGTTACGTAATAACCGATAAAATCGGTTTAAAGTTTCTTGCGATTCATAAATAATATTTTCTGTCCAATCTAGTGGTTTTCTGTAGTGAGTTTTAAGCAGTGCACAACGTATTACTTCACCTTTTATTCCTCTCTCCAATAAATCTCTTACCTTAACTATATTAAATAAAGATTTACTCATTTTCTCTTCGTTTACCGTAAGAAACCCGTTATGCACCCAGTATTTTGCAAATATTGATCCAGCAAATGCAGACCTATTTTGCGCAATTTCATTTTCGTGATGAGGAAATTGTAAATCCATACCACCACCATGAATGTCAAAATTTTTACCGAGGTAAGCATATGATATTGCTGAACACTCTATGTGCCACCCTGGTCTTCCTTTTCCCCATGGGCTATTCCAATAACTTGAAAGCTTGTAATCAATGTCGTTCGCAGGTTTCCACAATACAAAATCTCCTGGATGCTTTTTATTTTCACCAATTTCAATCCTACTTCCATATTCCAATTCATCAATTCTTTTCCCCGATAGAGCACCATACTCAGGGTAAGACTCTATGCTGAAGTATACATGTTTATTGGATTCATAAGCATGACCAGATTGCAATAAATATTTGACCAATTCAATAACATAATTTATATTTCCCGATACTCTTGGCTCATGTGTTGGGTCTGCACAATTTATACTTCTCATATCCTTATGAAAAACCCTAGCGTAATATGTGCTGATACTTTCTACACTGCTATTTTTTTCACTTGCCGCATTTATTATCTTATCATCAATGTCAGTTATATTACGCACGTAAGTGACTTTGCCATAACAAAACTTAAGCAATTGAAATAATACATCGTAAACAACAATAGAACGCGCATTACCTATATGGGCTGTATCGTATACCGTTGGTCCGCAAACATACATCTTTACATGATCTTTATCGATCGGTATAAAAAGCTCTTTTTTTTTGTTAAAGTATTATAAAGTCTAACCATATACAAAACTCTTTAAAAACGAAAATGCTCCAAGCATGAGCTGTGGTCCTTTAACTAGTACAACAAAAGTAAGTAACAACCCACACAGTGATACCAAGACTCCCAAGATAGAGAAAAGTCCATCTTTACTTACAATACCAAGTGAAATGAGAGTTGTGCCAATTGCAGGAATAAAGTTAGTTAAAGGCAGTGGAATGGCTATAGATAATGCACAGAACAGCATTATAAATGCTAAAATCTTTTCACCTGGCCCATAGAAAATAAAAGACATCCTTGGCCTCATGAATTTTTCTACTTTTCTTAATGCAGGAGAAGTTTTTTTTACTACAAGAGCTAGCGTTGAACGTTGGAAGGACTTCCCTTCCAACCAGTGAGGCATCCAAGGAGAGTGAAAACCAAACAAAAGCTGCAGTGCAAATAGGATTAGAGGTATAGAGAATATAGTTGTATACCCAGGTGGAACTGGTATAGGTACAGATAGTGGTAAGGAAAAAATAATTATTAAAATACCAAAACCACGCTCTTGCAAAGCCACTTTAATATCAAACAATGTCACCTTATCGCTATCAGCGTTATTGGTGCCTACAACTTCTTTCAGAAGATCAGACGCTAATTTTTTATTTGTGGCTAGTTTCTCACTTTTTTGCACAGCTACCCTTCAACAGAACTATTCTTTCTAATTAACACAATTATCGTCACATTTCAACCTGATATTTTACCTCTCCTTAATTCTTTAGCTTAACTAAGTTTTTAAACAAATGATACGCACTTCCAGTGCGTATCATGAAGTACGAAAACGCTAACGATCTGGCTCGTTAGACGATAGTTTCTCTGAGTCCTTAAGTTCTTGTTTGAGATTTTTAATGCCTTTCCCTAAATCACCCATAACTTGCGGTAACCTACCTGCACCAAACAGAACTAATATTATTATTAAGACTAGAAATAATTGCCATGGACCTAAACTCATTGTGTACTACCATTAAAAATGTTATTTAGATATTAAAACCTGACTGAAGTCAAGTAATTATATCACCCCTTATTTAATTATAGATCAAAATTTTTTAATGTTTAGTTCTATTTTATAACAATTTTAGACTAGATTATTTTTTAGCAAAAAATGTATCATTAAGTAAAAACTTCTCACTTAACTGTAGGGTAAAAGGTAGTTCACTAAAGAATTTTGCTAATGTATCACCTTTAGGCTGTGATATATATCACTAGAAACTCCTGACTGAATAATTCTACCATTTTTCATTACATAAATAAAATCTGTAACTTTCAATGCTTCTTGCGAGTCATGAAAATTACCGCCAAGCACAGGAATGTTTTTATTTCTAAAAAGAGATAATATACATTGTCTTATTTGACACTTTAACAGTACATCTAAGTTAGAAAATGGCTCATCGAGCAAAACAACACCAAGATTTTGTGCCATTATTCTTGCCATTGCAATTAATTGTTGTTGTCCTCCAGATAAAACATTAGGATACATATTTTCATATTTTGCGATATTCAATAGTTTCAAAATCTCCAATATAACGAGGTGCTTTTCTTTTTTGGAAGAATTGCGAATAGTAAAAGTTACACTCTCTATTACTGTTTTATGAAGAAATAATGCAGAATTCTGGAAGATAAAATCAGATATTTCTATGCTATATAGCAATTGATGTACTATGGTCCCAGATTTTGGGTTTCTATTCTAGAAATTAATTTTGGAATTATTGATTTAGCGAAATCTGAATACCTTAATAGACAAGCAACTCTTCCTCTTTTTACTTTAATATTTATGTTACTTAAAGTAAAGCCGTCTTAATTATTATAAAAATAACTGATGTCGTTAACTAACATGAACCTTTCAACTTAAACTGCGTTATTAAATATAATAGCATTGTACTCAAAAAGTATACAAAAATGTTTTGTGATGTTGTAAATTGGTTACACAAGAGATCTAGAAAAATGCAAGATTTTTTGCTATAACCTTCATAAATAATAGAAAACATGGGACTATAGCTCAGTAGGATAGAGCGTTGGATTCCTAATCCGAAGGTCGTGCGTTCAAGCCGCACTAGTCCCATCATAGGCTTATTTATAAAACTATTTGTAAAGTGGCAATGAAAACAATACACTCACTTACATTCCTAATTCGAAAATTTAATTTATATGGTCGCACCTGATAAAATTGGCTAATAAATTTTATTACTTAAAGATGAGAAGTAAAGTAATCATTATTTCTGGCATTATTCTTATTTCACTGTTTTTATTAACAATGCGTTTTTAGAGAAAATCAAGCAGTTTATAGTGATAGTACAATTAATGGCTTTTCAGCAAAAATTCAAGAATGTGAATCATAAAATCGCACTGTATATTTAAATTTTTCCAATACAGAAAGTTCCTTACATAAAGGAAGCCCCCTTACCTCAAAAAGTAAGTGATAAAGTTACTGCTATTTATTTAGCTGATGGTGAGACAGCAAAAAAAGGGCGAAGTAGTGTTAAAGATAGGGTGGGTGGATCTTAGCAAAACTCAACAAGTTAAAAAGGCCAGGAAGTTTTATTAAAGCAGCACAAAGTTGAATATGATTCTTCGGCCAAGCTTAGCAAAAAAGGCTATAGAACACAAATATAAGCAAAAGCTGCATATTTTATTGTGCTGCAAGTGCAAAAGCTGACCTAAAAAGGCCTAAATTAGATTTAGAAAATACTACAATTAAGTCTTCTATTGATAGCTGCATGATAAAACCCACACAAACCAAGGGGATCTTATTAATACTTATCAAAAAATAACTGGGTTGATTTTAATTAAGTTCTTGTAGCGTTATTCGTTCAGGTAAGGCACAAATAATACCAATTCTCATTGTTAATAGATCAATAAGTGACATTGCACAGAGTTGTTCAATTGCAAAGTAAGAAAGAGAGGTAATAAACTTACATAAAGTACTCTTAAGTAAAACAATTATATTATAGACTTTACTATGCAAAATATTCTATCCTACATACAACTAAAGCCTCTCAATAGAATTGAGCTTGACTGAGTATAGTGATAAGTATATAATCTCGATATTTTTATGTACCTTTAAATTTTTTTAACTTATGCTAATTAACACAACCTATAATAAGTAAGACTTCTAATATTCTTAAATATAACAATATTTATTTAAGAAATACATTAATACAATTAGTACTGAGAAATACAACGTAATAGTATATATGTGTTGCAAAAAAAAATAAATGCTGTAATTGCAATAAAAGGCACAGCACAACAGTCATAGCAAAAACATACTGTATTTCAAAAAAGTATTACAATTTATTTCGTATCATTTTTAATGGATAGTAAATTATGAGATTCTAAAAATTAAAAGACATCCTTGGGGCAAAAAATTTTTGCCCCAAGTTCTATATTTACTTAGAACCCATTCATTCCACCCATACTGCCCGCGCCCATATGAGATGAAGCGTTTTCTTCCTTGCTTGGTACATCAACTATCATAGATTCAGTAGTAATCAGCACACTTGCAACAGATATTGCTGTTTCAAAAGCAATACGTACCACCTTTACTGGATCGATAACACCGGCAGTAAATGCATTAGCATAATTCATAGCCTCAACGTTATATATGAGCTCTTTGTCATTCTGCTTAGTTAAATGATCAATTATAACAGCAGATTCAAGGCCAGCATTTTTAACTAATCTCTTGATTGGAGCACTGAGAGCTTTCTTAATAATATTTATGCCTATCTGTTCTTCATCACTTCCACCTTTTAGCTTATCAAGAGCAGATGAAGCGTAAAGAAGCGCAACCCCACCTCCAGGAACTATACCTTCTTCAATTGCAGCTCTTGTTGCATGTAATGCATCCTCAACTCTATCTCTACGTTCTTTAACTTCTACTTCAGTTACTCCACCAACTTTAAGCACAGCAACACCACCTGATAGTTTTGCTAAACGTTCTCTCAACTTTTCTTTATCGTAATCAGAAGTTGAGGTTCCAATTTGAGACTTGATCTGTTCGATTCTAGCTTTCACTCTGTCAGAGTCACTACTTTCACTGACAATTATGGTATTATCTTTAGTAATTTTAACATTTTTAGCCGTACCAAGATCTTCAAGAGTTAGATCTTCCATCTTGATTCCAAGCTCATCTTTTATTACATGTTTAATACCAGTTAAAGCTGCTATGTCTTCAAGCATCTCTTTTCTTCTGTCGCCAAAACCTGGAGCTTTCACTGCAGCAACCTTCAGACCACCACGCAATTTGTTAATAACCAAAGTACTCAATGCTTCACCTTCAATATCTTCCGCAATAATAAGTAAAGGTCTACTAGACTTAACAACAGCTTCAAGAATAGGAAGCAATGGCTGTATAATGCTCAATTTTTTTTCTGTAACTAAGAGATATGGATCATCAAATTCTACAATCATTTTCTCATTATTTGTGATAAAGTATGGAGAAAGATAACCGCGATCAAATTGCATACCAGTAGTAAGCTCAACTTCTAACTCTTTTGATCCTTTACTTTCTTCAACAGTAATCACACCTTCTTTTCCAACTTTTTTAACAGCATCAGCAATACTATTACCAATATCCTTATCACCATTTGCAGAAATTATTGCAACTTGCGCTACTTCATCCATTTTTTCCAAAGGAATCGTGCGAGACATTGATATAATTCCTTCTAATACCGCATCTTTTGCCTTTTGCATCCCGTTTTTAATACCAATACGATCATTTCCAGCAGCAATTGACTTTAAAGCCTCCATTACCATGTTACTGGTTAATATTGAGCACGTTGTTGTACCATCACCAACTTTATCATTACATTGAAAACAACTTTGAGCAAAGATGCTTGTTATTGCAGCATGCAAAGGTTTTTCAGGCTTAATGCCCTTCATCACCTTATAACCATCTTTTGTAATTTCTGGTGCTCCATAGGGCTTATTAATCCCCACTGTTTTCCCTCTAGGTCCAGCAGTTATCGCTACTGTTGAGTCCACTATTACTGCAACTTCACGGAAAGCTTCTTGCAACTGCTCACCTGACACTACTACATTAGCCATTTTTATCACCTCATTGTTAATAAAAAATTTAGAAAACCATAAATAAAATTATTTATAACACACTATTGTGCTTTATTTTAATTTAGTAAAATTAAAAACTGCTACTTAACAATAGCAAGTATATCTGACTCCTTCATTACGATAAGCTTTTCATTACCGTGTTCTATTTCTGTACCAGCCCATTGGCGATAAAACACTTTATCACCAGCCTTCACAGTCAAAGCTATGCGTTCACCACTTGAATTGCGTGAACCTTCACCAATTGCTATAACTTCACCTTTAGTAGGTTTCTTTTCAGCGCTTGATGGAAGTACAATCCCACCTTGCTTTTCTTCATTGATAGGTTTAATTAGAACACTATCATCCAATACACTTAAGCTTACACTTGACATTTGTTTTTCCTCTCAACAAATTAACTTATAAGCTTATATATGTACTTATAAGTTAGATTTCAAGGGCTGAAACTTGTAAAATATAATTAAGAAGACAAGAAGTGCCAAATGCTATATAATAAAATTTGGATTCATTAGTAGAAATTTTATGAGTTATATACCATTGCTAAATCGTGGTGTAATAGTTTTATACGGCCCAGATGTGAGGAGTTTCTTGCAGGGTGTTATAACAAATGATATCAATAAATTGAATAGTCAAAAGGCTATTTATTCTTTATTACTTAGCCCCCAGGGAAAATACCTATACGATTTTTTCCTTATTAAACATGGTAAATATATTCTCTTAGAATGCGAAAACTTATACTTGCAACAGATAATCGAGAAATTAGATTTGCTTAAAACTTATTTAAGAGTGAAGATTAAGAATATTAGCTCACTATATAGAGTTGGAATTTTATTTAATACTAATTCAATGGAGTGTAGCTGTGAGTCACAGGTCATTTTTCAAGACCCAAGACACAAGTTATTGGAAATGAGAATAATACACAAAAATGAAATAAAGGAATTAGTTGGAGATTCCACTCAATATGAAAGAGTAAGAATTCAAAATCTCGTTCCAGATGGAGCGAAAGATATGGTGCAAAATTCGTCATTTCCGCTACAATATTTAATCGATAAGGTCAACGGTATAAGCTTTGAGAAGGGATGTTATATAGGTCAGGAAGTTACAAGGCAAATGAGAAGACAAGAAACATTCAGAAAAAAGCTTTACCTTATTGAGGGGGATAATATACTTCCCAATATTGGTGCTAAAGTAACGAATGAAAATAATGAGGAAGTGGGAGAGCTACGCTCTAGCATAGATAACATTGGACTCGCATTACTCAACACTAGAAAAAGCCATGCAAATTTGCACGCTGATGGAGTTGAGTTATTTGTACATCAAAGTGTTTATGAGAAGAAAGCTTTTAAATAGCTGAAATCTAGTATAAAATATTTGCAAGTTATAATGACGGAAGAGGAGTTTGATTTTTAATCAGGTATTTACCCAGTTATAGGGAGAGTATCAACCTTTTACTTTGATAATTTTTCATCATCATTACAATTATAATAGCGATTAATAAATAAATATGAAAATTTTCATGAAAAATTTCAAGAGTAGGAAAAGAAGCTAGGAGCGTTTAATGAAGAAGTTGAGGATTATCAACCGTCACTCAAGATAAATTTGTATATGAGCTTGAACATATCGCATATAACAGTGTACAGAAGTACTGCAATTTGCTTGTTAGGAAGTTAAATTTCATCCTCAACAATATTCATTCTAAAATGTCAATTTGCTACAGGTTCAAACTTTATTAACAAAAAAGGGCAAAATAGCTTTAATACGTTCTGTCTCCAATTATCATAGAACATACAGTAATACCAATTTACGTTGTTAGTGATTTAAATAATGACATTATAGAATCGTTTAATTGTAAAGGAAAAATAATATAGCGCTTGACAAAGCGCTCTCAAGCTATACATAAAATGTTCTTTTTTATATAGGACCAAATTCCTCAATATGATTGAACTCAAGTGAGTATAATTGCAACATTTATTCAAGAAATATATTCATAAAATTAGTATTAACATTATCAGTATAAAATAGTCTCATTAAGTTTTTTTTAACTTTTCCTATTTACTTTTATCTTGTTTATTGTAAATTGGTCTTAGCATAGTATACAAAAACTTCACTTTTTGCATATTATATGCGTACTGCAGACTTATTGATATTCAAGCTAAATTTTCCCTGGATTCTTATTCTCATTTCTTTAATGGTGAGACATTAGGTTTCCTCATATCCATACTTTAATCAATTTAAATTGATTCTGATTCAATCTAATTCTTCCACGACGTTGATGAGGAGTAAACAATTTTTCTTCTCTTCTAAATTTTAGTACTTTATCTATGCAGCTAGTACTATTCTAGAAATGCAGCATATTTTTGCTATAGCTGTTATACTATACTTTTTTTTCTTCAATTACAGCATTTAGTTTTTTTTACAACATATCCATTATCTCGCACTTTCTTCAGCATTTCTTTTGCTGATTCTACGACTTTTTCACCTAATAATTTCGATTTCAATGTCATTTAAACTTCGCTATTTTATCTACTTTAGTATGGCTTCTTTTCCATTATTATCTACACATTCTTTGCAAAGGCTGAATTAGCACAAAGTAATAAACAAGAGTTATTTTTTCTTGATGAAGCACATTTTGGTACACATTCGAAAGTTGGACATAGATAGTTTAAAAGGACGTTAGAATACAGGTTAAAGTAAAACTAGAGTGTAGTTAATCTTAGAAATAAAGAGAGCTTCAGCTTGTTTACACTGATGATCTCAATACTGATTATATGAATATATTTCTTAAATAAATGTTGCAATTATACTCACTTAAGTTCAATCATATAAATAACTCTGTAATGTCATTATTGGAATCATTAACAATGAGAAGTGGTATAACTCTGCTATTTTACGCTCTAAATTTGCAGAGTTTAAAAAAAATTTACTATACTGTCTCACTTTGCTCCATTACCATCTTCTTGTATTATCTTATCTATCTTATTTTTCCACTCCACTAAACAGATACAAAATTTACTAGGGAAAAAGAATCTAGTGGCAGAAGTTACCCGCTTTCTAAGCTTGCAAATTGATGTACCATACCTGTCTTAAATGCTTTACAAGCACATTTCAGTTTATATTACGTAAAACTTAGAAATATGTTGTGAAGACATTAAGGTACACATAGTGCCAAAATAAAATAATAAGATACCAATTATGTCAAGTAATTTTTGCCATTTAATTTATGGCAACATTCCTATAGCTTAACTAATTGACCTTATTAACAAAATCAACTAATATTTAAGTAAATTACCACATGAATATGGAAACTGACATAGTAGTAATAGGTGCAGGACCTGTTGGAATATTCACTGCTTTTCAAGCAGGAATGCTTGATATGAGATGTCATATAATAGATGTTTTAGATCAAGCTGGAGGGCAATGCATTACTCTTTACCCAGAAAAACCAATATACGATATACCTGGCTATCCCGTAATCACTGCTCAAAAATTAATTGAACAATTAATGGAGCAGGCCTCACCATTTGAGCCTGTTTACCATTTAAGTCAAAGGGTAGAAGAAATTACTAATAATGACAGCCAAAGTTTTACTGTAGTAACGAGCGCAGATACAAAGGTAAAATGCAAAGCTATTATCATTGCTGCAGGTAATGGAATGTTTGAACCTAATCGTCCACCCATTAGAGATATATTAGAATATGAAAATAAATCAGTATTTTATAACGTAAATAAAATTTCTGATTTTCAAGACAAAATCATAGTTATTACAGGAGGAGGCAATTCTGCAGCTGATTGGATCGTAGAACTCTCTAAAGTTGCAAAGAAAATTTATGTGGTACATCGAAGAAAAGAATTTCGTTGCACTCCCGAAATGAAAAATAAATTAAAATTGCTTGAAAAAAGTGGAAAGATAGAACTTATAGTACCATATCAATTACATGAATTAGCTGGAAAAGATGGGCAGTTGAATGGGGTAATAATAAAAAATATTCTTTCTAAGGAAGAAAAAAAAATATTCGCTGATTTTTTACTACCGTTCTTTGGACTATCAATGGATTTGGGTCCAATAGGTAGTTGGGATATTCAGTTAGAACATAGCCGCGTAGTTGTTGACCAGGCTACACTTAGAACCAGTAGAGATAGAATATATGCAATTGGAGATGTAGCTACTTATTTAGGCAAACTAAAGCTAATATTAAATGGTTTTGCTGAGAGTGCCATGGCTTGTTATGACATATACAAAGTGATCCACAATTCTCCAGTTAATTTTCAATATTCAACTTCGAAGGGAGCGTATGGAAAAAAAAGCGATTTACTTTAGGTCAAACTGCTGTATAGTGGCTTCATAGCTTTAATTTGATGATGAATATACCTAACATAGAGAATTGTGATCTTTACGGTAAAGCTGTCTTGCTCAGAGTTGATTTCAATGTTCCTATAAAGAATGGAAAAGTGTATGATCTTACTCGTGTTTTGAGGGTATTACCTACTATTCAGTATTTGATAAATACTGGTGCAAAGGTTATTATTATATCACATTTAGGACGCCCAAGAGCCAAAGAGAATAATCTTTCACTCAGAAATATAGTTAAAACTTTATCACAACTATTAAACAAAGAAGTGAAATTTGTTGACGGTTGTATTGGTAAAAAAGTACAAAAAGCAGTGAATGCAATAGCTATAAGAGATGTAATATTACTGGAAAATCTGAGATTTTATAAAGAAGAAGAGCAAAATGACACAAATTTTGCCAAACAATTGGCGACTCTAGCGGATATATATGTTAATGATGCATTTTCTTGTGCTCATAGAGCTCATGCTTCTATTTCACGTATTACAGAATTTTTACCTTCTTATGCAGGGTTCTGCTTACAAGATGAGCTAAAATATCTTGAGAAGGCTGTATCATTTGATGCCAAGCCTATTACTGCAATAGTTGGGGGGGCTAAAATATCAACTAAAATAAAAATGCTTATAAGGTTAACAGAAAAGGTTGATTATCTAGTTCTCGGTGGTGCAATTGCTAATAATTTTTTATTATTTAATAAAGTTAACATAGGAAAATCTTTCTTTCAAAATGGTATCAATGATCTTCTGCATGATATTATTGAAATGGCAAATAAAAATAATTGCAAAATAGTTATACCTGAAGATGCTTTAGTTGCAGTAAACTCTAGTTATAGCACTTGCATTTTAAGAAAAACTGAATCTATTTTGGATAACGATGTAATTCTGGATATAGGCCCTCAAACTTTAAGCACAATAAGTAGTATAATAGCAAGCAGCAAGGCCATACTATATAATGGACCTATGGGTGCTTTTGAACATTCAGTTTTTGCAAATGGCACAATAAAGGTAATGAAAGTTATAAGTGACTTAACGCATGAAGGAAAATTAACTAGCGTAATAGGAGGAGGAGATAGTTTATCTGCAATAAATGCAGCAGGTCTTACCAATAAAGACTTCACATATGTTTCGGCTGGTGGAGGAGCATTTTTGAGTTGGCTTAGCGGTGACAAGATGCCAGGAATTGCTGCGTTGCAATCTAAATGATTTTTCCATTTTAGTGATTGCAAACTCATAAACTAACTTTGAATCTTAAAACAGGTTCTCCAAGGTCCAAACTACATCCCATCTTTTTTGTGGTGAACTAGATAAAATGGAATTAGATAGCATGCATTTTGCAGGTAGTTTTTGAAGCTCAAGAAGATAAAAAGGCAGGTGCAATCTGGATAATAAATCCCAGCGTAATAGATTGAATATTAGACTGCATGGTCATACAGTTGGAATGAAATATTTAGGTAATACCAACTCTCATTTGTTAATTGGTTAAACAAGTGACATTGCAGAGTTGTTTAATTGCAGAGTAAGAAAAGGAAATAATAAATTTAACAAAGTGCTCTCAAGCAAAGCAACTGTATTATAGACTTTTTATATATAACCAAAGTCCTCCAATAAAGTTACCTCGAGTAGGTATATGTAGTTAGGTATATAATCTCAATATCTTTAGGTGCCTTTAAATCTTCTGACTCTTATTCCTCAATTAGCACAATCTATACAAGAAAGGCTTATCTTATTCTAAAATATTGCGATATTTATCCAAAAAATATATTCATACAATCAATGTTAACATTCAGTGCAAACATGATAAAACTCTCTCTATTTCCAAATTATCTGCACTATAGAAATAAAAATTTTCCTACCTAATTTTACTTTAACTCGTGTCTAACGCACTTTTTTAAATCATCTGTGCTAACCCTTTCAGATGTAGGCCAAACCGGCGCGATTTATTCAAAGATAAATAACTCTTGTTCAAGATACTTACCGATAAGCCTCTTACAGAGGACTGTAAACTTGCTAACATTTAAGCCAAATTCTTCTTAGATCATTACTCTCATTTCTTTAATAAGAATATTAGAATTATCTTATATTTACACTTTAATTTATTCAAATTGACTCTGACTCAATCTAGTTTTTTACGAAATTGAGTGGAGAAATAAATAATTTTTCTTCTCTCCCAAATTTTAGGTGTTTTATCCATGTAGTTAATGCTGTTCTTAAAATGCAACATATTTTTTTATGCCACACATTATTTCACCTTTCTTCAGCACTTCTTTTACTAATTCCTACGACTTTTTCATCCAATAATTTTGACTTCAAACACCATTTAAACTTCGCTATTCTACTTATACATCCCCTCATTATTCTCTATCAGTTCTCTATACAGCAGAAATTGTATAGGATGTCTATAACTGCATGGTTCTTTACGCTGTATAGCTTGTTATTCATATAGTATTAGTAGAATATTACCAGCTTCACGCGTAAAAAGGCTTTTTACAATGAAAGCAGGCAACATCATAAAATTTGTGATCCCATTAGATTAATATATTTTTTTACTTTTTCCCATTTAGCAAATTCCTTTGATCGGTTATTGCTTTGTACCCCAGTCTTTTTCAAATATCGCAAGCCCCTGGTCAGTAAGTGGATGGTTAAATAACTGTCTAAGTACTCTTGCTGGCACAGTTATTGAATTAGCACCAAGTCTTGCAGCTTCTATTACATGCACTGGACTCCTTACAGATGCAACGAGAATTTTAGTATCAAAGCCATAATTAGAATATATAGTGTATATATCCTTTATTAGCGATAAGCCACCATAGCTTGTATCATCAAGGCGACCAACAAAAGGAGAAATAAAACAAGCACTGGCCTTAGCAGCAAGCAGTGCTTGTCCAGGAGAAAAACACAATGTGACATTAGCAGGTATTTTATGTTCTGTCCACAACTTTTTACAAGAAATCAATCCTTCATGTGTAAGAGGTAATTTTACCATAATATTACTAGCGATTTTCGCTAATTTAAGACCTTTTCTAATCATATCTTCATGGTTATCTGCAACAACTTCAACACTAACAGGTCCTGTTATAATAGAGCATATTTCACTTATCAAATCTTCGTATTTATCCTTACACCCAGATTTTGCTATCAAAGAAGGGTTAGTTGTTATACCATCAATGAACTCTTTCAGTTCTTCAATTTCATTTAAATCAACGCTATCAAGAAAAATTTCCATATTAACTTTTCACGAAAAAAACATCCTCGCAGAATTTTGCTGCCTTACTGCTTAGCTTTTACAAGCACAAAACTTCTTATACCAAGAAAAAAGATGTTATTCAAGTAGCTTGACACACAATTCTATCGTTATAGTGGTAAATACAAAATATCACAAAATACTAGTGTCACACACTAAATGATACACCATCTTAGGCAAGTTCAAATTATAACGTTCATATAGTTGTGCATTTAGGCACTGGATAACAAAAATCCTACAGCTACTTAAATAATAAGTGACTTTTTGCTTGAAATAGCTAAAAAAGAAACTTATTATCAAGATAATTTAAATATATACTAATTCTCTTATTTTTAAGCAGTTCTTCATCATGAATCACATGATTAAAAATCTGAATTTGATTTGTTATAATATTACAATTATTACTTGCAACTTCCAATATTCCATTATCAATAACAATCTTCTTCTCCACTTGGCTACTAGTTTTAACAGTAATTATACTAGGCAATAAATAAATTAAGTAAGGAGAATGGTAAGATAAAATCACTAACTCTCCCTTGACCCCATTTACTAAAAGAGAAATTACTTTTTCAAAAGAAACCTGACCATCAGGAGAGAAAAATTGTACTTTCATCATAATTCTCAATTTTCAGCTCCAACTTTAGTTTCAGCCTTGATTAATTCAGCCTTTTTTATTGCTTCATCTATATTACCTACCATATAAAAAGCAGACTCTGGCAAGTGGTCATACTTACCTTCAACAATTCCTTTAAAACTGGAAACAGTATCAGAAAGTGAAACAAATTTACCAGGCATACCAGTAAATACTTCCGCAACATGGAAAGGTTGAGAAAGAAACTTCTGAATTTTACGGGCTCTATCAACAGTAATTTTATCTTCATCAGATAATTCATCTATACCAAGTATAGCAATAATATCTTGCAATGATTTATAAGTTTGCAATATACGTTTCACCTCAGAAGTTACCTTATAATGCTCTTCACCAATAATTTCAGTAGACAAAGATTGAGAAGTTGAATCAAGTGGATCAACAGCAGGATATATCCCCATTTCAGCTATTTGCCTTGACAACACTGTGGTTGCGTCAAGGTGAGAGAATGTAGTTGCTGGAGCAGGATCAGTTAAATCATCTGCAGGAACATATATAGCTTGCACAGAAGTAATAGAGCCTGAAGTAGTTGAGGCTATTCTCTCTTGCATTATACCCATATCTGTTGCAAGGGTTGGTTGATAACCAACAGCTGAAGGTATTCTTCCAAGTAAAGCAGAAATTTCTGAACCAGCTTGTGTAAAACGGAAGATATTATCCACAAAAAATAGAACATCTTGGTTTTCACAGTCACGAAAATATTCCGCCATAGTTAGTGCTGTCAAAACAACTCTAGCCCTTGCTCCAGGAGGCTCATTCATCTGACCATAAACTAAAACAGCTTGAGATTTTTCGTATTCACCTACATTTATTACATTTGAAGTGATCATCTCATGATAAAGGTCATTACCTTCACGCGTTCTCTCCCCCACTCCAGCAAACACAGAAAATCCTTTATGAGCTTTTGCTATATTATTAATCAATTCCATTATTAAAACCGTTTTACCAACACCAGCTCCACCAAATAAGCCAATCTTTCCCCCCTTAAGGTAAGGCGCAAGAAGATCTATAACTTTTATTCCCGTAACTAAAACCTCTTCCTGTACTTTCTGTTCAATGAAACTTGGAGGAGCTCTATGTATAGATTCTAAATGATACTTTCCTTTCAGTGGACCACATTCATCTATAAGCTCTCCAACAACATTAAAAATCCTTCCTAAAGTTGAACGTCCAACTGGAACTGATATTGGCGCACCCGTATCAATGAACTCGTCGTTTCTTGATACACCATTTGTACTATCCATAGCAATACAACGGACTATATTGTCACCTATATGCTGTGAAACCTCTAAAATTAGCTCTTTACCCTTATATTCTAATTTACTCTTTAAAGCATTAAATATTCTAGGGAGTTCACCTTCAAATTTCAAATCAACAACTGCTTGAGTTACCTTAACTGCCCTACCTATATTCATTTCCTTACTTTTATTACCTAACGCTATAAATTTAACAAAAAAAACTTTATAAAGAACTATGAAAAAAATTAATTCTATATTATTAATAGAAATTTTACAACAACATTCGCTAATTACGCTTTATTATAAACAATGCAAACGCATTCAACAACCAAGTAATAATAAATAGCACCAAACTAAGCGCATAAGCAGCAAGGGTTTGTACACTATTGAAACCCTGATCCCCTGTAAGTAATGTAGCAGTTTGCACAGTAATGGTAGTAACTGAATTAAGAGGATTAAAAGTCAAGTTCGAGTTGATTCCTACAGCCATTAATACTATCATTGTTTCACCTACTACTCTTGAAATAGATAATAAAATTGCACTTAAAATTGTAGGCATTGCATAAGGTATTGTTATATGCCATATAGTTTCTGCTGGAGTTGCCCCCAATGCCATAAAGCCATAGCGCAAGCTTTTTGGCACAGACCTGATTGCATCTTCTAATAAAGAAATAATAAAAGGTAGAATCATTATCCCTATCGATAAACCAGCAACTAAGGCACTCTCTGAGTGTATATTAAAACCAAAAAAATTTGCTATCTGCTTTACAAAGGAAGATAAAAATACAACTGAGAAGTATCCATACACAACCGTAGGAATAGCAGACAAAACTTGCAACATTGTATTAACAATATAACGTACTTTCTCACTCGCATATTCACTAATATATATCGCAGAAAATAAACCTAGCGGAACAGCAACTAGTATTGCTACAATAGTTATAATTAATGTACCAACCAAAAGCGGGATTACACCGAAACACCCTATCTTTTCTTCATTAATAGTGACCACACTGTGGCCCCATTTTAAGCAAAACAAGAATTCTGAAATAGATACCTTTCTAAAAAATTCAATAGATTGAGTAAGAACAGACAGCATTACAAATAAAGTGATAAAAAACGATATGGCTAAAGCAGCAAATAACATAAATTTGACTACCTTACTTCTTTTACTTTTAAAAATAAAAGCAAATACGAAAGAAAGGAACGTTATGAAAACGAAAGTTATAAAGCAATTGTCACAGAGTATTAACAACCAAGTTAACACCCATATATAACTAAGGCATAAATAAAATTTAACCTTATCCACCTTCTGAAACTCATTAAAACAAAATAAAAGAAGCAGTAGTACAGATATAGAAAAAAAGATTATTGTCAATGAATTCATCTACTCACATATCGAATCTTATTTTACGAGAATACAACTTTTAAGAGCATCCAATACATATAATGCAACCATCATTTGACAACAAAGCAAAACAATTTAAAATAACTAATTATATTTATAAAAATAATGAAGAGAACATTTCAACCAAAAAATTTAATAAGAAAACGCAGACACGGCTTCCGTTCACGTATGGCGACAAGAGCTGGAAGAAAAATTCTTAATAGGCGTCGCTTATTAGGATGTAAAAAATTATGTGCATAATCAAATTATCAAGCATAAAAAAAAAGATTTTTCATTTGCCTTTAAAAACAAGCTAGCGCTTAGTAATCTTTTTTACCGTGGGCTTTATATGTCGTTATATGCTATAAAAGAGAGAGAACTTGAAAAACATACTCACACCATTAGGATAGGCATTGTTATTAATAAAAAAGCTGGAAAGGCAACAAAAAGAAACAAAACCAAAAGAAGATTAAGAGTGCTTGCTAGAACTAACATTTTAGATACAAGTAATATAGGGTACTACTACATAATATTAACTCATAAAAATATTATGCAAGCAAGTTATAAAAACTTACAGAAAGATATAACTATTTGCTTTAAAAAAATAAAATAAGAAAAAATCTCAATTAAAGTATTTACAACTATATTATTCATGATAACATAGGTAAAATTTTTAAAATTAATTAATAGGTGTGATGAACGATGGCGCACATAAAAGAGGTAAATGATATAAGCTTTGGTGAGATGTATGGACCTTTATTTCCCTCTAAAGAAAATGGAAAAGGAACATGGATAGATTGGAAGGCAGCATTCAAGCAACAAAAATTATTAGAGGCAGAAAGCAATGCAATGCTATTAGAAATCAGTCATTCTCTTTTAAAAGAAAATCAATTATACAGAGAGGAAGTAGGGACAAAGTTAGATAATATAATAAAAAACAATCAAGGAAGTATAAGAAAAGGCAGGGAACTTTGCTGAAGATTAGAAGTTAAAAAAACAAAAGAATTAAAATAAAAGTATATTTACCACTTAATTAATAAAGAAACTTTTATAAACTTGGCAGCGACTTACTCTCCCTTTTCAAGTACCATCAGCGCTAAAAAGTTTCACTTCCGAGTTCGAGATGTAATCGGGTGTTTCATTTTTGCTATAACCACCAAGTTAATAAAAGTCTCTAATTCAATAAATTTCCCAATATTTAACACTGCATATACACATATAGAAAACAAACAAATAAATCAATCAGGCTATTAGTACTAGTTAGCTCCACATGTTACCATGCTTCCACATCTAGCCTATCAACGTGGTAGTCTTCCACGGCCTTAATTGGGAAATCTTTTTGAAGAGGGTTTCTTAGTTATATGCTTTCAGCAATTATCCCATCTATACATAGCTACCCAGCAATGCTATTGGCATAACAGCTGGTACACCAGAGGTATATCCATCTCGGTCCTCTCGTACTAGAGTCAGATCTTCTCAAATTTCCTTCACCCACGGCAGATAGAAACCGAACTGTCTCACGACGTTCTAAACCCAACTCACGTACCACTTTAATCGGCGAACAGCCGAACCCTTGGGACCTTCTTCAGCCCCAGGATGTGATGAGTCGACATCGAGGTGCCAAACGGTGTCGTCGATATGAACTCTTGAACACCATCAGCCTGTTATCCCCGGCGTACCTTTTATCCGTTGAGCGATGACCCTTCCATACAGAATCACCGGATCACTATGACCGACTTTCGTCTCTGCTTGGCTTGTCAGCCTCGCAGTCAGGCAAGCTTATGCCATTATACTATTAAGCTGATTTCCGACCAGCTCTAGCTTACCTTCGCACGCCTCCGTTACTCTTTAGGAGGCGACCGCCCCAGTCAAACTACCCACCATACAATGTCCTAGTTCCAGATAATGGAACATAGTTAGGTATCAAAAGTGTAAAGGGTGGTATCTCAAGGTTGACTCCATTACAGCTAGCACCATAACTTCAAAGTCTCCCACCTATCCTGCACATCACATTTTTAATAGCAATATAAAGCTATAGTAAAGGTGCACGGGGTCTCTTCGTCTAACCGCGGGTACCCCGCATCTGCACGGGGAATTCAATTTCGCTGAATTGATGTTGGAGACAGTGGAGAAATCGTTACGCCATTCGTGCGGGTCGGAACTTACCCGACAAGGAATTTCGCTACCTTAGGACCGTCAGTGTTACGGCCGCCGTTTACTGGGGCTTCAATTTAGAGCTTACACCCCTCCTATTAACCTTCCAGCACCGGGCAGGCGTCAGACCCTATACTTCCACTTACGTGTTTGCAGAGTCCTGTGTTTTTAGTAAACAGTCGCTACTCCCTATTTTGTGCCACCTACTCATAGTTGCCTAAAAGGAGGTTACCCTTCTTCCGAAGTTACAGGTACAATTTGCCGAGTTCCTTCAACATCATTCTTTCAACACCTTAGTATACTCTACTCATCCACCAGTGTCGGTTTACGGTACGGCCTCACAAATATAAGTGCTATTTCCTGGAGCTTCTTTTAAGCATAAGTCAATCCAATAAGACCTATACAAATACAAAACTCGTCACACTTAAGAGGTTCAGGAATATTAACCTGATTGCCATCGACTACTCCTTTACGGACTTGCCTTAGGAACCGACTAACCCTACGCAGATTAACTTAACGTAGGAATCCTTAGATTTTTGGTGAGAGTGTTTTTCACACTCTTTTACGCTACTTATGTCAGCATTCTCACTTCTGATATCTCCAGCAGTTTTTACAAATTGCCTTCACAGACTTACAGAACGCTCCGCTACCGCACTTATTGACCGCAATCAATAAGTACCCACATCTTCGGTATACAGCTTTAGCCCCGGTACATTTTCAGCGCAGAAAAACTTATTTAGACAAGTGAGCTGTTACGCTTTCTTTAAAGGATAGCTGCTTCCAAGCCAACCTCCTAGCTGTAATGGTTTTTCTACTTCCTTCCCCACTTAGCTGTAATTTTGGGACCTTAGATAGTGATCTGGGCTGTTTCCCTTTTCACCACGGATTTAGCACCCGCAGTGTGTCTGCTGTATAATCAATCATTGGTATTCGAAGTTTAGTTAGATTTGGTAAGACGGTGAGTCCCCCTAGTCTATCAAGCGCTCTACCCCCAATAACATACATACAACGCTCTACCTAAATAGATTTCGCGGAGAACCAGCTATTTCCAAGTTTGATTGGCCTTTCACCCCTAATCACAACTCATCCAATAATGTTGCAACATTAACTAGTTCGATCCTCCAGTATGTTTTACCACACCTTCAATCTGGTCATGACTAGATCACTTGGTTTCGGGTCTAATCCATAAAACTAAAACGCCCTATTCAGACTCGCTTTCGCTATGCCTACACCTAACGGCTTAAGCTTGCTCCATAGATTAACTCGCTGACCCATTATGCAAAAGGTACGCTGTCACTCTAATGTAAATTAGCTATTAAGATTGCTCTTGTAGCAAAAACATAGAGCTCCAACTGTTTGTAAGCACTTGATTTCAGATTCTATTTCACTCCCCTCCCGGGGTTCTTTTCACCTTTCCCTCACGGTACTTGTTCACTATCGGTCGTTAAGGAGTATTTAGGCTTGGAGGATGGTCCCCCCATATTCAAACAGGATTTCACGTGTCCCGCTCTACTCGAGGATTTAAAAACCTTCTACTTATACAGGACTATCACCTTCTATGGTTACTCTTCCCAGAGTATTCTAATTCTTATTCTTAAATCACTAGCCTTTTCCGCTTTCGCTCGTCACTACTAACAGAATCTCGTTGATTTCTTTTCCTTTGGCTACTTAGATATTTCAGTTCACCAAGTTTACTTTACATATTGACTTAAATATGCAATAACTAGCTTAACTAGTTAGGTTTTCCCATTCGGAAATCTGCGGATCAAAACCTGTTGACAATTCCCCGCAGCTTATCGCAGCCTGCCACGTCCTTCATCGCCTCTTAACGCCAAGGCATCCATCAAGTGCTCTTAATAATTTATTTGTCCGGCTATATGCAGAATATGCAGAGTTAAATATTATTAAAATTGAATTGAGATTAAATTAATCTCTACCATAAAACTTGTCAAACATCTAAAAACTAAACTAACTTTTTATAGAATAGAAATCAATAAATAATATGTCAATGCTTTTTTATACAAAATATTTACTTAAGTTGACAACGATAATATACTGTAACCCTAAGTTAGGTAAAATTTTAAACCTAGGTAAGTGACAAAGCAGTATTGTATACAATAGAAATTAATGAAAAAAACATTTTGTAATATAAAATGCTTTAAAATTGACTTTACTCAAATGA
This sequence comes from Wolbachia endosymbiont of Litomosoides sigmodontis, assembly GCF_013365435.1. Taxonomy (GTDB): domain Bacteria; phylum Pseudomonadota; class Alphaproteobacteria; order Rickettsiales; family Anaplasmataceae; genus Wolbachia. The sequence continues at coordinate 324,762 of NZ_CP046577.1, read as the reverse complement.
TAGTGAACATTACAGGGTATTTTTAAGGTATGAAAAGCAATTTATCCTTCATAAATATTATTTTAAATTTTATTTGTAAGTTAATCAGCATGTTTAACCTTAAGAAGGCCAAACAATTTGTTGTAAATAAATATAGAACTCTCCATAAAGAAACAACAGCATTTCTTAAAAAATCCAAAAATCTATTAAGCACTAATATTGAAATAGGTTTATATCACTTCTACAAAGGTAATATCTCAGATGCAAAGTTAAGATTTTGGTTAACCGGCATGTTTTACTCCAACTTACCTATAGTTTGGTACAACATTGGAAGGTGTTATTTTGCAATGGGAAATACCAGCAAAGCTTACACCTATTTAACAAAGACACTAAAATTAGACAATAATTATGAAGAAGCATCTTATTACATAAAAAAAATGATAAATCCAGCACCTATTATAAAATTACCTAAAAATATTATAAAACAATACTTTGATTATACTGGCGAACATTTTGTTGAGCATTGGTTAATCGCAAAACAATATAGAGGTCATGAACTCGTACACACGGTAATTACAAAAATTTTTAACAACTCTATTTCTGAACTCAACATACTTGATCTTGGCTGCGGAACTGGAATATGCGGTCATTTCTTGAAAATACACAATACTGGAAATCACATAACAGGAATTGACATTTCAAACAGAATGTTAAATATCGCTAGAGGGTGTTTTATAAAGGGTAAACCTGTTTATAACGAACTAATACATATAGAAATGACAGAGTTCCTTAAACAAGAAAGAAGCCATCTATATGATGTCATTATTTTCGCTGAAGTGCTACATTATCTACATGATTTTAAAGTAGAATTGGAATTAGCAAAAAAATCTACAAGTAAAAAAGGAGCAATTGTATGTTTAATAAGAAGAAAAGAAGGTAAAGGTATTGACTTTGTAAATAAAGGAGACTACTTTCGTCACTCAGAAAGTTATGTTCAACACGTTGTAAAAGAAATAAATATGCAAATAAGTTATATGAGTTATTGTAAAATATATGGGAGTCAGGTCGATGGTATCTTATTTGCATTACAGCATCCACAAAAAAAATCGAAAAGTCTAACTTAAAGTATTACTTTTGCTTAAAACAGTGTCTATGTACTATAAATTATAGAGAGGAATTTATGAATAATATTACTATTAATCATGAAAAAAATAGCAAATTAACTGATTTTGGAAAAGCAGTTCTATCAGATAGATATTTAATAGAAAATGAAAGTTATCAAGATCTCTTTATACGCATTGCCAACTACTATTCTAATAATAAAGAGCACACACAGCGTCTTTATGATTACATGAGCAACTTGTGGTTCATGCCTTCAACACCAATACTTAGCAATGGTGGCACGAACAGAGGATTGCCTATTTCTTGCTTTCTCAACGAAACCGAAGACAGTCTGCAGGGAATAGTTAATTTGTGGAATGAAAATGTTTGGCTCGCCGCACGTGGAGGAGGAATAGGAAGTTACTGGGGAAATTTACGTTCAATTGGCGAGAGTGTGAAAGGAAGTGGTAAAACATCAGGAATTATACCATTTATTGTAGTACAAAATGCTCTAACTCTTGCAATTAGTCAAGGGTCCTTAAGAAGAGGAAGTTCAGCAGTCTATCTTCCCGTATCACATCCAGAGATAGAAGAGTTTCTTGATATACGCAAGCCAACAGGAGGAGACCCAAATCGCAAGGCATTAAATATACACCATGCTGTAATAGTAAATGACAAATTTATGCAAGCTATCGAAAGCGATCTAGAATGGAATTTAATCAGCCCACATAATAACAAAGTTATCTCAACTGTCAAAGCACGTGATATATGGATTAAAATATTAACAGCTAGAATTGAGACTGGAGAGCCTTACATTATCTTTCTCGATGCAATAAATAATAATAAGCCAGAGTCTTACAAAAGACTCAATTTAGATATCAAAATGTCAAACCTATGCAGTGAAATTACTTTAACTACAGGCTACGATCACCTAAGCAAATCGCGTACTGCTGTATGTTGTCTATCGTCAGTAAATCTTGAATATTATGAAGAATGGAAACACAATGAGCTCTTTATAGAAGACATAATGCGTTTTCTTGATAACGTACTAGAAGACTTTATAAATAAAGCACCAGATGAAATACAGCGAGCAAAGTATTCCGCAATGAGAGAGCGTAGTATTGGTCTTGGTGTAATGGGCTTTCATTCGTTTTTGCAAAGTAAAATGATTCCTTTTGAATCAGTAACAGCACAACAGTGGAATAAAAAAATATTCAAGTACTTACGTAAGCAAGCAGATATGGTCTCCAAAAAATTAGCAGAAGAAAAGGGAGCATGTCTTGATGCCAAAGAAATCAATCTAATGGAAAGATTTACACATAAACTTGCCATCGCTCCAACTGCCTCAATTTCTATTATTGCAGGCAATACCTCCCCTGGAATCGAACCATATGCAGCAAACGTATTTACACAAAAGACACTAACAGGTTCATTTGTAGTACAAAATAAATTTTTGCAAAAATTATTAGCAAAAAAAAATAAAAACAATGATAAAATATGGTCTTCGATTTCGACAAATGAAGGTTCTGTGCAGCATTTAGATTTCTTTAATGAGCATGAAAAATTAACATTTAAAACAGCATACGAGCTTGATCAGAGATGGATTATAGAACACGCAAGTGATAGAACCCCATATATTTGTCAATCTCAATCAGTAAACTTGTTTTTACCAGCTAATATACATAAACGTTACTTACACAAAATACACATGCTTGCTTGGAAAAAAGGTCTAAAGAGTTTATATTATTGTCGGTCACAGTCAATGCAGAGAGCTGACAAGGTTTCTCATGACATATTCAAAAAAAATGAAACATTGCAGCAAAGAACAGATATTGATTACGATGAATGCTTATCATGCCAATAGATGCTACATAGAGATCCTTATGAATTTTTAAAGTCCATTTCAAAAGACAAGCGCATAATGTGTCTTGACATGGGAGAAAAGAGAATAGGCATAGCGTTCAGTGACAAAACTCAGCTCATAGCTACAGCACATAGTGTATATCACAGAAAAAATATAAGCAAAGATTTAGGTTATTTAAACAGAATATTCAAAAAAAATGAAGCTGAATCAATAGTAATCGGGTTACCACTGGAAATAGATGGACAAAAAAGTAAATGGTGTGAAACCATAATCAAATTCGCGAACAAAATAATAAAAAAATATAAGATAAGCATATATTTACAAGATGAAAGCTTGTCAACGTCTATTGTAGCTCATGTACTAAAGATTACCGGAGTATCAATCACAAAATCAAAAAAAATAGACGATAAAATTTCCGCATGTATTATTTTACAACGAACGCTAGATAAGATAAATGTAATTAAATAATTTTTCTTGAATTATTGAATTTAAAATTCCAATTAAATAATAAAACTACACACAAAACAAGAACCTTTCGTATAAACGTGACAAAGCTCTACAGTAAGAGCAGCAACATGGTAATATTTTATATTTAAATTTTTAATTATCTGTTTCATCATGAATATAACCCAATCCTCATCAGCAGAGCCATTTTCTACAATGCTTTTCTTTAAATAGTTTGCATTATATTCATTCATAATTATAGCACCTCTTACTGCTGCATAAGGAACAGATAGACAACAACAAAAAAGCAGATATACTAAAGCAAGTAATACCAATTCTCATTGTTAGAAGATCAAATAAGCAACATTGCAGAGCTGTTTAATTGCGGAGTGAGAAAGAGAGATAATGAATTTGCACAAAGCGCTCTCAGGCAAAGTAATTATATTATTTGCCTTTATTACGCAACAAAAGCCTCTCAATAAGATTGAGCTTAGGTAAGTATGGTGATAGGTGTATAATTTTGATATTTTTAGATTAACTTTAAATTTTTTAACTTATTTTAGCTAACATAATCTATATTTGTTCAAGAAATATATTCATACAATCAGTATTGATATTCGGTACAAATAAGCTAAAACTCTCTCTATTTCTAGGATTAATTACACTTTATATTAAGTCCTTTTAATTCTTCTTATCTACTTCTATTTTACTCATTGTAAATCGGTCTTAGCGTAATATACAGAAAACTTTATTTTTTGCATATTCTAAAGTGTACTGCAGTCTTGCCGACATTCAAAATAAATTTTTCCTAAATTCTTATTCTCATTTCTTAACGGTAATATTAGTGTTTTCCTGTATCCACATTTTAATTTTGTCGAATTCACTCTAATTCAATCTAATTTTTCTATAACGTTGAGCCGTAGTAAACAATTTTACTTCTCTTCCAAGTTCTAGTGCTTTATCCATGCAGTTAGTGCTGTTCTTGAAAGAGTAAATATATTTACATGGCTGCTATACTATGCTTTTTTGCTGCAAATTATAGCTATTTAGTTTTTTTTGCAACATGTGCGTTATTTCGTATTTCTTTTAGCATTTCTTTTGCTGATTTCACGATTCTCTCATCTAATAATTTTGTGATTCCAACACCATTTAAGGCTCACATTTTACTTATTACAGTAAGGGCTTCTTTTCCATTATTGTTCATCCATTTCTTACATAGAAGGAATTGGTATAAAATTACAACCACTCTTGAACATTCTAAAGTTCGTAGTGCTGCTAATTAGAAATTAGATATTGCTTCTTTCATTTAGATTAATAATAATAGACCACCAGGCTCTACTCATCGCCAAACCTAGATCCATTATCTTTACTACTTAAAAAACACTTAGCCAATAAACAAACACAAATAAAAATATCCAGACTATATCTACAAAGTGCCAATACCAAGAAGCGAACTCAAAGCATAAATGATCCTGAGGTGTAAATTGATCTTTCCACATTCTGAATAAACACACTAACAAGAATATCACTCCTATTATAACGTGCGCACAGTGAAAACCGGTAATCATATAAAAATTGGATGCATAGATCCCTGCTTCTTGTAAAGAGAAGCCAACTTCATGATACTCTATTGCTTGTACTATTATAAAAAACACTCCAAGTAATATAGTTATGGACAGCATCTTAATCATGCTCTTTTTATCATTATTGAACAAAGAGTGATGTGCCCAGGTAATCGTTGTACCAGAGAGTAATAATACTAACGTGTTCATGAATGGTAGTGACCATGGATCAGGTGGCAAAATTCCTTCAGGAGGCCATTCAATCCTTTTTGTAGGAGAAAATGTTTCAAATAAAAAAACCGGGTCAAGCCAAGCTTTAAAAAATGAGCAAAAGAACACTATAAAAAATACAACTTCTGAAAGAATAAATAAATACATTGCAAACTTGAGTCCATGCTTGACAATTGCAGTATGACATTTATCATAAATGGCTTCTTTTACTACATCTCTCCACCAATAAAACAACACTCCTGATACTGCAAAGATTCCTAAAATTAAGCAAAATACTCCAGAAACCTGTTTATGGAGCGTGCAAACTAATCCAAGCACAAGAATAAGAACTGCTGCTGATATGGCAATTGGCCAAGGACTTGGATCTACTAAATGAAAATCATGTTCCTTACTTTTCATACACTATCCTCAAAAACATGTATTAAGCATACAAATTAGCTTAAAATTATCAACTTTTCTTAGAAACCTGATCAAATTTTAGAAAATCATATGCACTATCCCAAAAGACTAATTCAAATTGGTACTGACCTTAAATAAACTCAAATATTCTGCTTCTCCATTTCTTCTTACCCTTTTGCAATATTCATCAATGATATTCTTTAAAGAAGTGCACTCATACTCTATCAAATTACTGCTAAAAAAATCAAACCAGTCTTTGTATCTGTTATTTTCCTCAAATTCACTTTCATACTATCAATTACAGTCTTATATACAAATACACAAGAACATGAAACTGTTATAGTCTCATAGATATTACCATATGAGATAGACAAAAAAAAATTGGCGAAGTTAAAACATGTAGAAGATTTTTCCCCATTTTTCGTGCCATATAAAGCATAATAGTAATTATACAGAAACCTGTTAGGGGCTATTTATCTTCCGCACTATCATAGCAGTAGGATTATGTCACTATAGCCTTTTATCCCAGATACAATAGCTAATATGGTACGAATATAATCATCTAAAATAATGCATCTTGTTGCAGACAGAACTTAAAACTCTCTATAATTCAAAGTATTATTCATTAGCCCACCATCAAAAGGTTGATCTATCATATCACTTAAGAGGTTTAACTATAACAGCTCCTAATCCCAATTCTCATTGTTAGTGGGTCAATAAGTTTACAGAGTTGTTTAATTTGCAGAGTGAGAAAGAGAGGCAATAAATTTACACAAAACACTCTTAAGCAAAGCAATTGTTATTATTGCCTTTCATTGCGCAAAATGTTCTGTTTTATATACAACCAGAGCACCTCAATAGGATTAAACTCTGGTTAGTATGATGGTAGTTATATAATTTCAATATTTTTAGGTACCTTTAAATTTTTTGACTTATTCCAACTCGCACAATCCATGATAAGAAAAGCTTTTCGTATTTTTTAATATTGCAACATTTATTCAAGAAATATATTCATACAATCAGCATTGGCGTTATAAAGAAAAGTTGAAGAAAGTGTGAAATAATGCACATGTACAAAGAAACCAAATGCTTTTATTACAGCAAAAAAATACAGCATAATAGCCGTAACAAAAATATGTCGTATTTCAAGAATAGCATTAATTACATAGATAAAGCGCCTAAAATTTAGAAGAGAAAGAAAAATTGTTTACTCCCACTTCAATACTATAGAAAAGCTAGATTGAATTTAAACAATTTGGACAAGTTGAAGTACTGATACAAGAAAACCCTAATATTACCATTAAAGGAATGAGAATAAGAATCTAAAAAAAATTTAGCTTAAATGTTAGCAAGTCTACAGTAATATGCAAAAATGAAGCTTTCGTATATTACACTAAGACCAATTTACAATTGAAGAGAAGATAGAGGTAGACAGGAAGGGTTAAAAAAACTTAATGAGACTATTGGTAAGTATCATGAACAAGAGTTATTTTTCTTTGATGAATTGCAGTTTGACATACATTTGAAAGTTGATATAAGTAGTTTAAAAAGGACGTTAGAATACAAGTCAAAGTAAAATTAGTTAGAAAAATTTTCATCTCTATAGAGCAGTTAATCTTAAAAATGAGAAAATCTTTAGCTTATTTGCACCTAATGTTTAACACTGATTGTATGAACATATTTCTTGAACAAAGGAAGTTATATACCTATCACCATACTCACCTAAGCTCAATCCTATTGAAAGACTTTGGTTACACATAAAACAGAATATTTTGCACAATAAAAGCAATAATATAATTGCCTTGCCTGAGAGCATTTTGTGCAAATTCATTACTTCTTCTTTCTCACTCCGCAATTAAACAACTCTCAATGTTACTTGTTTTACTTTCTAGAAATGAGAATTAGTATATTGCTATACTTCAGTATAGCTTCTTTTCTATTATTGTCTATCTGTTCCTTGTGCAGTGAAAATTAGTATTAGCTGCAATAGTCAATAAAGCTCGAGTACAATCTGTTACATATAAAAAAATTCTACTAAAGGTAGAATTTAAACTTTTCACAACCTAGCGTATTGTTCATTAATTCAATATTAAAAAATGTTCTCTGATCTTTTTAACAAAATCAGATAATTCTCTCATAGTTATACCATAAAATTCCCCTTCTATTTTTTTATACACTTCTCGAGCCTTATAAATAAGAAAACTGCCGTTAATATAGTATAATTATTAATATAAGTTAGTATACTAGTATTGAGTTATAAATTAAAAACTTTAGCAATCTAAATAAACTTCCCCATTATTCCGTATATCAAATTCTCTAGAAAGAGAGAGATAAGTTCAAGTTTTCCCAAGAAAATCCACCATCCTTTCTTAATTCTTTACCAAAGTGGCCATAGCAGGCTGTACGTTTATATATAGGACGGTTGAGTGATAAATGACTAATGATACCTCTGGTTGACAAATCTATATTACTCTCAATAAGTTTTTTAATTTTTCTTTCATCTACCGTACTTGTACCAAACGTATCAATGTAAAACGAGGTAGGCTTTGACACACCAATTGCATAAGAGAGCTGCACAAGACAGCGCTCAGCTAAATTCGCAAAGACAATATTTTTAGCAAGATATCTTGCCATATAAGCTGCAGATCTATCAACTTTTGTTGCATCTTTCCCAGAAAATGCTCCACCACCATGTGGAATATAGCCTCCATAAGTATCAACCATAATCTTTCGCCCGGTTAATCCACAATCACCGACTGGTCCACCGATAACAAATCCACCAGCTGGATTGACTAAAAAATTTTCCTCGGCACACATCCATCCTTTAGGTAAAGACGAAACTACGTAAGGATAAATTATCTCTTTTATTTTTAATTGATCCAGATCTTCAGGATGCTGTATTGAAACTATAATACTTTCAGCACGTACTGGACGCTTATTCTCATAAGCTAAAGTAATTTGCGATTTTGCATCCGGACCAAGTTTTACTTCCTTAACCATATTCATGATGTTTTTCAGAATAGAGTGCGCATAAAAAATAGGAGCTGGCATAAGCACTCCTGTTTCTATTGTTGCATAGCCATACATTATGCCCTGATCTCCAGCACCTTGACTCACCCCTATAGCAATGTCGTTTGATTGTTCATGCAGCAATATATTTACTTTGACTGTCTCCCAATGAAAACCATCGTGCTCGTAACCAACATCTTTTATTGTATCCCTTACAATATTCTCAATCCTACCATTTGCAATGTTAGGCCCAAATACCTCCCCAGCTATAACAACATTATCTTTAGTAACTAAGGTCTCTATTGCAGTTCGTGAGAAAGGATCAGTCAAAAGATATTCATCAAGTATTGCATCCGAAATTTGATCTGCTAGTTTATCTGGATGACCAGCAGCAACTGACTCACTAGTTATTAAATTTTTACGTACACTCATGCTTTAGATTTGCTTATACAATAAAAATTATCATAGAAAATTTAGCTAGCAACTACTAAATAGTGGGCTTGGGAAGAGTTGAACTTCCGACCTCACGCTTATCAGACGTGTGCTCTAACCACCTGAGCTACAAACCCCTAATTCATTCAAGCTAAAGCCTGTACATTATCTACAGGTGCAATATCAATAAAAGTTCTTTTATTTACTGATCTTCTAAACCTAATCCAGCCTTCCACTTTAGCAAAAATCGTATGATCTTTACCCATACCAGCATTTTTTCCAGGATGAAATTTTGTACCCCTTTGACGAACGATTATGTCACCAGGAATAACTCTTCCGTTTTTTTTTACTCCTAATCTACGACCTGCGGAATCTCTGCCATTGCAGGAACTACCACCTGATTTTTTAGTTGCCATATCTTATTTCTCATTCTCAATGATTAATTTCATTAATACGAAGAACAGTCATATACTGCCTATGACCAGTCTTCCTACGGTAATTCTTTCTTCTCTTCTTTTTAAAAATTATAATTTTTTTTCCTCTATGCTGCCCAAGCACTTCAGCCTTAACAGTAGCACTAGTTAAACAAGACAAACTGCCACCTGAAAGGCAAACTACTTTATCAATCTCTATCTCCTTTCCTTCCTCAACTTCCAATTTTTCTACTTTTATTATACTACCTTTTTTTACTAAATATTGCTTTCCACCTGTTTTAATCACCGCAAACATAACAAATATACACTTTTACTATATAATTTTAATTGTAAAGGACGTTATATATACTGTCAAGACAAATCCTCCTGAGCAAAAAAGTAACTCCACAAATTCTTGTGGTAATTAGATTCAGCAGCACAGTACAACGCTACCTTAGCTTCATTATTTTTAGCGTTAACGTCTACACTGTGTTTTGGTAATTTTTTGCCTACATTAATCCTCTATCTTACAACAGCCAAAAAAAGGCATACTGAAGTAAGATAGCAAAGTTTAAACGGTGCTGAATCAAAATTATAGATGGAAAAGTCGTGAATCAGCAAAAGAAATGCTGAAAAAGTGCGAAATGTAACATATGTTACAAACAAATTAAATGCTGTAATTACAGTAAAAAAGTATAGTATAACAGCCATAACAAAAATATGTTGTATTTCAAGAATAGCATTGAATAGATAAATAAAGCATCTATAATTTGGAAGAGAAAAAAAATTGTTTACCCCCTCAATATCATAGAAAGACTAGATTGAATCAGAGTTAATTTGAGTAAGTTGAAGTACTGATATAAAAACTAATATTATCATTAAGAAATAAGAATCTAGGAAAAATTTGGCCTAAATATCAGCAACTCTACAGTACACTGTAACATGCAAAAAAGCTGGATACGGATAGTTTAAAAAGGGCGTTAGAACACATATAAAAGCAAAATTAGGCAGATAAACTTTTTCTCTACAGAGTAGTCAATCCTAAAAATGGAGAAAGTTCTAGCTTACTTACACCTAATGTTAACACTGATTCTATGAATATATTTCATGAACAAATGTCGCACTCTTGTCATGGATTACTTTAAGTTAGTATGAGTTAAAAAATTCAAAGGTACTTCAAAAATATTGAGATCATATGCCTGCTACTATATTCATACGAGCTCAATCCTATTGAGAGACTTTGTGCAAATTTATTACCTCTCTTTCTCATTCCGCAATTAAACAACTCTGCAATGTATTCAATGCTATTCTTAAAATAGAACATACTTTTGCTATGACTGTTATACTATACTTTTTTGCTACAATTACAGCATTTAGCTTGTTTGTAATATATGCTTCATTCACACTTTTTTCAGCACTTTTTTTACTAATTTCACGACCTTTCCATCTAATAATTTTGATTCAGCACTATTTAAACCTCGCTATCTTACTTTAGTATGCCTTTCTTTTCTATTATTATCTATCCCTTCCTTGTACAGTAGGAATTAGTACAATTACTCAACTTTTCACTCAAAACCAAATTCACAATATCAGGACTGGCTTTTCCTTTTGTAAGTTTCATGGCTTCGCCAACAAAGAATCCGTACAGTTTTGTTTTACCATTTTTATATTCTTGAACCTTACTTTGGTTATCATTAACAATTTTGTTGATAATTTCTGATATTTGACCTTTATCGGTTATTTGCTTCAGCTCCCGCTCTTCTATGATTAAAGATGCTGGCTTACCAGTTTCAAACATAATATCAAAAACTTGCTTACCAAGCTTAGCAGAGATCGTTCCATCAACAATAAAATCTAAAAGTTCAGATAAGGCATCTGCTTTAATTGGAGAGCTTACAATATCAATACCTGCTTTATTCAAGCGACTAAAAAGCTCTACGGTTAGCCAAGTAATAGCAAGCTTTAAATCGTGCTTTTTTATCAATTCTTCAAAATAGTCAGCAATTGCTTTATCAGAAGTGATGACATCAGCATCGTATTCGTTGATATTCAATTCTTCAATGTATCGCAGCTTTTTTTGATTTGGCAATTCTGGCAAAGATAACCTAATAGAATCGATTTTATCCTGAGTTATCTCAATAGGTAGTAAATCTGGTTCTGGAAAATATCTATAATCACTTACATTCTCTTTATTCCGCATCACTTTTGTTTTACCTGAGGCAACATCAAACAATAAAGTATCTTGACTTATTTTTCCTCCACTTTCCAAAATTCCAATTTGCCTTTGTATTTCATAATCTATAGCTTGTACAATATAACGTATTGAGTTCAGGTTTTTTATCTCGCAGCGGATACCAAATGTGCTACTACCTTTTGGACAAACAGAAACATTTGCATCACAACGAAGTGACCCTTTTTCCATATCACCATCACATGAGCCAATGTAACGCAAAATCTGCCTCAACTTTTTCATGAATTCAGCAGCTTCTGCAGATGACCGAAGATCTGGCCCCGAGACAATTTCCATTAAAGCAATCCCTGCACGATTTAAATCTATATAAGTTTTGCTCTTTTCATGAACGCTCTTTCCTGCATCTTGCTCTAGATGAATTCTAGTAATTCTTATTTCTTTTTCATTATTATTGATAAATATTTTACCATTTTTAACTATTGGCTCAAAAAACTGAGTTATTTGATAACCTTGTGGCAAATCTGGGTAAAAGTAATTTTTTCGATCAAAGTAAAAGCTCTTGTTAATCTCTGCAGAAAGCGCAAGACCAGTGCGTATTGCCTGCTCTATAGAGTAGTAATTCAGTATTGGTAGTGTGCCTGGCATTGCTGCATCAACTAGAGAAACTTGAGTATTATGCTCAACACCAAACTCAGTTGATGAGCTAGAAAATAGCTTTGTCTTAGAAGAAACTTGAGCATGCACTTCAAGCCCAATTACCACTTCCCAATCCACGTTTGTCATGCATTTGATTTAAATGATAATCTTAACATTCTGCAAAATTAGCACAATAAGTCAAAACAAAACTCATGTCTTTACATTTTATTTTAACTTTTTAACCAAAAGTTCAAGCACAGTGTGTACTAAAAATACAAAAAACTACTTGATAAACTTCAGCAGCCCCTTAATCATAGCACTGAAGTACTAAGTTATCTTTAATTTGTTATGTTTTTTACCAGGGCTCCTTTTGCTTTTTTTTCTTACTAGGTAAATTTCTCAAATATTTTCAGCCACCGTCATCCTGCTGTTTGTTAATGAGATTTTAGAAATACCGAAATAAATCGCGATATGTGAGGGAGAGCAGTTAATAAATTACCATTTTAGATTTGCATGATACTATTATAAAGCGAATCAACGTTATATTTGATAGTGAGATTGGAACAATGAGGCACTTAAGAAGTGCACACTAATCTTCACTGTTATAATCAGTCAAATAAGTAACATTATAAAGTTATTTAATTGCGGAATGAGAAAGAGAGGTAATAAATTTGTACAGAGCACTCTCAAGCAAAGCAATTATATTATAGACTTTATTACGCAAAATGTTCTATTTTATATACAACCAAAGTATTTCAATAGGATTGAGCTCAGGTGAGTATAGTGCTAGTATATAATCTCAGTGTTTTTAGATACCTTTAAATTTTTTGACTTATTCCAATTAGCAAAATTCATGATAAGAAAGGTTTTTGATGTTCCTAAATATTGGGATATTTATTCAGGAAATATATTCGTCATATAACTAGTGTGAACATTCTGTGCAAATAAGCTAGAACTCTTGCTATTTCTAGAATTAACTTGCACTGTAGAGATAAGAATTTCGCCTACCTAATTTTACTTTAACCTGTGTTTTAACACCTTTTTAAAACACCAATATCTAACCTTTGTTCAGGATATTTATACCAATTATGATGTAATATAGACTTGTTGATATTCAAGCTTAGTTTTTTCTCTCGATTCTTATCCTCATACCAATTCTCACTACAAAAGTAATGGATAGATAATAGAAAAAGAAATTATGCTAAAGTAAGTAAAATAGAGAGATTTAAAAGTTATTGAAATCAAAAAAAGAAATGCTGAAGAAAGTGCGAAAATGCATAAATTGCAAAAGAAACATAAAAATAGAAACCCAGAAAAAATTTGGCTTGAATATCAATAAGTCTATAATACACTATAATATGCAAAAAAAATAAAACTTTCATATATAAAGAGTTTTAAAAAACTTAGTGAGAATTGGTATAAGTATCCTGAATAAGAGTTATTCTTCTTTGATAAACGAGGTTTGGCACATATTTAAAGGTTAGATATTAGTGTTTTAAAAAGGTGTTAAAACACAGGTTAAAGTAAAATTAGGTAGGCGAAATTCTTATCTCTACAGTGCAAGTTAATTCTAGAAATAGCAAGAGTTCTAGCTTATTTGCACAGAATGTTCACATTAGTTATATGAATATATTTCCTGAATAAATATCCCAATATTTAGGAACATCAAAAACCTTTCTTATCATAAATTTTGCTAATTGGAATAAGTCAAAAAATTTAAAAGTATCTAAAAACATTGAGATTATATACTAGCACCATACTTACCTGAGCTCAATCCTATTGAAATACTTTGGTTGTATATAAAATAGAACATTTTGCGTAATAAAGTCTATAATATAATTGCTTTGCTTGAGAGTGCTCTGTACAAATTTATTACCTCTTTTTCTCACTCCGCAATTAAATAACTTTATAATGTCACTTATTTAACCTATTAACAATGAGAATTAGTATTACTGCTTAGATAATATATGTGTCATAAGATTTTATTCGTTTAGAATAAAACCTAGTGTTCACTTCACGCCAAATATGGTAGTATTCAATGGGGCAAGTCTGTTATAAGGCATATATTTATATGCTGCACGCGCATTGCACTATCTGCTATTGACCTAAAGAGGGAATTATTTTTATAAGCTATCCTTTCAGGAACACTCCAGCATTTTGTGAGCTGTCTCTTATAGAGACGATAACTTTTGCTAAGACTAACTCATTATTTCACTTTTTGTTTCTCTAAGCTTTGCAATACCTCTTGATTTTTTATCATAGTGACTTCTTCTTGAATTTCAATGATTTGCTTCAGTTGTGCTGTTTGTTTCATAGCAGCAGCACTGAGTTGCTTAACTATTTTTTTTGGTGTAAGAACAAATTCTATTACTGCAGTATCACTTGTATGAGCCTTTACTGAAAGTAATAAAAAAACAAAATACAACCTAAAGATAGAAAATAAACATAGTAGAACAAAGAAAACGCATATGTTAAAATCTACTTTACTGATTTAAAGCCAAATACTGTACATAAAGTCAAATATATTTCAGTAGTTCACTGTGAAACACCATACCACCAAAGTAAGTAAAAGGCCCTAGTGTGTAAAACTATTATAGCTGATCTAGCACCTCATTAGTACAAATTGCTCGACTTTAGAAACATAAAATTACTGTCGAAAAGCAAGTTAGATATAAAGTTTAATATATTTTCTTTTTGCTAGATAAAATAAATGTGCTGCTACAAATAAGGAGACACTTAATATTGATACATAGGAAAACTTGAGAGCTAAGTCTTTGATATATATCAATAAGCACTTATCTACAGAAAATTTGCACAATAGTAGTCCAAAATACATAACTGTACTATCAATTATCGATACTGCGATTAAAGTAATAAAATTTGTCATATGGAATCTAAACTTGGATTTCAATTTTTGAAAAAAGATTATACTTGAGAAGAGTGATACTAAAATTGCAGTGTATGAAATCAATATCATCAAGCTAAAATCTTGCCATTTAAGAACACAACATAATAATATGCACGTTATTAAGCTATACATAGCTTTTCTTTTACCATAAAACTCAATTATTAAATTTAGAACTAAAGCAGCCACTGTAACTAAGACAGCGCATATTATCAATTTCTTTGAAATGTTGAGCAAAGAAAGACTAATAAACAAAAGAATTGATAAAATAGACATAATTACCTACCAAAATATAGCAATATACACTCATTCTAAGCAAATATCACACATAATGAAAGAATTATTTAGTATAATTAAAAAATATTTAAACTAGCATAACTTAATCTTAAGTCTTTCAAATTTACTTTTAAAATATCCCTGATATTCAGAACTTTCTCGTCTGTTATTTTACCAATACATGAATAGACTACACCTTTAAACAATTGTTCAAACCTCTTCTGGTTTTGTGGTGCGATAGTAACTAAAATTCTACTTTGCGATTCAGAAAACATTATTATTTTGTTTATTATATCTGTATTTTGTATTTTCCCTATTGGCACTAGTGAAAAATCAATTTCTGCACCAAGATTCCCTGCAATTAGCGATTTTACTAAAGCAATAGCCAGCCCTCCCAGATTTGGTGCAATTGCGGAAGCAATGATGCTTTCTCTTATTGCCTGGTTGAAACGCTCGTATAATTTTCTGGCATTCTTTGCATCAACTTTTGGCACATTGTTGGTATCTATTCCACTATATAATTGATACTCAGACCTACCAAGTTCATCGTCAGTTGTACCAAGCACATATATCAAGTCCCCTGGCATTTTTACGTCAAGAGATACTGCATTTTCAATATTTTCTATAATTCCAACTGCTGAGATAAGTAATGAAGGTGGTGCAGAGATCATCACTTCCTTACCATTTTCATCATATCCCTTAAAGTCGTTAAACATACTATCTTTTCCGGATATAAATGGTGTTTTAAATGCAGTTGCATAATCATAACAAGCCTTTGCAGCTCTTTTTAGTTGCCACAACCTTTCTGGATTGTAAGCATCACACCAGCAAAAATTGTCAAGCAACGCTAGATGGTCTATATTTCCTCCTGCAGCTACATAGTTACGTATGGCAGTGTCAATTGCACATGCTGCCATATGATAAGTGTCAATCTCTCCATAACTTGAACCAAATCCTTGAGATTTTACAATACCTTTGTTTGAAGAAAGAATTGGCCTTAAGACAACAGCTTCGCTGCACACTCTTCCCTCGCCCTGTAACGGTTTTAACACTGAAGACCCTTGAACTTCATAGTCATATTGTACCACTATGAACTCTTTGCTGCATATGTTTGGTCTACTTAGCATTTCTTTCAGTTCAACCTCCTGGCTCAGTGTTATGCCAGCGCGTGACGCTGAAGTGGCAGTAATAATTTTCCTAGACCAAGGCTTTGTTTTTAAGTGCATCTTAGGATTACCGCCATGCATAAACCCAGTTTCAATATTCATTATTGGCGGGGCAGAAGAGATTTGAACTGTCAACACACCTGTATTATTGAACTCTCCGATTACGCTAATTTCTACATCATGCTTTTTCATGATTTGCTTAAGCATAGGTAAATTTTTTTCTGGCACTGCTAAGGTCATTCTCTCTTGTGATTCCGATATCCATATTTCCCATGGAGCCATACCATCGCTTTTAAGTAGAACCTTGCTTAAATCAACCTTAAATCCATCCTTTCCCATTTCACCTATCGACGATGATAAGCCACCTGCACCATTATCTGTTATTGCATTGTAAAGACCGAGATCTCTTGCTTCTATGATGGCACTAGATAATTTCTTTTGTGTTATGGGATCTCCGATTTGCACAATTGTTGAGGTGCTGTTTCTTGATAATGCCTCTGAAGAAAGCGTTGCACCATGAATTCCATCTCTTCCAACTCTTCCCCCGATAATCACGACCTTATCCCCATTTTGGGGCTTTTTAATATGTGAAGGCACGTTGTTTATATTGCGTGGAATAATTCCTACGCTTCCAACAAAGACTAATGGCTTTCCACAAAATCTGTCATCGAAATATACCGATCCAAGTTGTGTTGGAATACCAGAGCAATTCCCAGCAATATTAACGCCACGAATCACTTCTTTCATAATATATTTTGGTGGCAAAACTTCATCAGTACACTCCTTGTCTCTATAAAATTTACCTTTTAGTTCTTTAGCAAAGCAAAAATAATAAGTATTCATTATAGGCTCCGCACCTTTACCAAAACCCACTATATCACGATTAACCCCAAGCACCCCAGTCATTGCTCCACCAAATGGATCAAGAGCCGAAGGACTATTATGAGTTTCAACTTTATCTACAATCAGGTAATCGTCATCAAAAACTATGCCCCCTGCATTATCAGAAAAAACTGATACGCATATATTGGAGTTTATTTCATACGTTGCACGCTTAATATAATGTGCATATAAGCCGTCTTTTATTTCATCAATGGGAGAGCAGAAGATATTATGCTTGCAGTGTTCAGACCAAGCCTGTGCTAGAGACTCAAGTTCAATATCATATGGGCTTCTACCAAGTCTGTTAAAATAATCTCTTATGGCTTTCATTGCTGCAAGAGACAGTCCTAGTGTGCCATTACCATGGATTCCACCTCTACTGATTTTTTTAAGCTCTTGATCACTTAGATTGAGATTAACAAGCTTAGCTCCTACTTCCATGCAACGCACTTTAGTATATGAATGTTGTAATTTACAGGTAGTTTGCATAGAAGATGGTGTCATTTCAGTGCTTGACACTGAGATCAAGTTTTCACTATGCAATTGCTTAATTCCAGTTAAATTTTCTAGATCCAAGTATCTTGGCATTGGAATGACATCCTTTAATTTACCATAACGCTTCCAATAACAATTGCCGTTTTCTTTATAAATAAGCGTGCAATACTCAGTGAGTGGGTTAAATTCTATATCGCCTTCAATTAGCAAATTTCCTTGCCCTAGAATCAATCTTGAACTTCTTGCTTTTACCTCAACTGGTGTCACTCTAGCACTTGATATTTGAGTCTGTGCCTTTTTCCCTTTCTGGATCTCAGTGTCAAGCTCTAAAAAAACAGATGAGTCGACATAGCCCTTACCTATTAAATACTCTCTAACAATTTGCTTTGATGTGTTGCCGACATTATCGGTCATACCAGGTAATAAGCTCACTTCTAAGCCCCATTCAGCTTGCGACTCTATGAAATCATATCGAATTTCTCCAAAGTTTTTACTGTAAGAATAATAACGGCAGTCTTGTATGGTTTCATTATAAAATAGCTTACAAATTTCTTCATATAATTTTGATGGTAACTCTTTACTTATGTAGATCGAATAAACGTTGATTAGCCATCTCTTACCAACTTGTTCATATTTATTTAAAACTTCTATTCTGATATTTGTCATATAATGTTAAAAGACTTCAACTTATAATAACATTAAGAAATCGTAAGCACACTTATATTTTACTGTACAATAAAGCATCTTATTAATTGCTATCTTTCGTGGGAAGAATTTTTACTGTCAATGTGGATGAACACTTTTTTGATATATTAGTTCATTACATATTTTCTGAGTATGAAAAAGAAAAAATTTCCAAGATAAAAGTAATACTTCCTTGCAAAAGCGACGTGATAGCGATGCTAAGTGCATTTAAGAATTACAACGCTAAAAAATGCATAATTTTGCCAGAGATAATTTCATTAGAGAACATTAACGAGAAAGATTCAATATTAAATATTGACAAGATTAAAGTTATCAAGCCAACAAAAAGGATATTACTATTGATCCAATTCATATTGGAGTGGAATAAAAAAAACAACGACTGTTTCCCAATAGATTTAGCTTATAGCTTAGCATCATTACTTGATAAGATTCAATGTACTCAAATAAAAGATGATTATCAATTTGACAAACATTCAAAGAAAATAGAGAATTTCATAAACTTGCTTATTGAAAGTTGGAGTAAAACTTTAAAAGATCTAGAAGTAGTAGATATACTAAAACATAAAAGTGACTATATAAATAATATGGTAGTCTCTCTACAGAAAGATCAACATATAATCTTCGTTGGAATTGGGAAGGGTGAGATCCACAAGTTATTGATTAAGGTTATATATGAATTGCCATTCGGAAAGATAATTTTACCAAATCTAAATTTAAAAATTAAAGAGAAGGATTGGAAATCGCTTGATAAAAGACATTATCAATATTGCCTAAAAGATCTGCTGGATTATTTAAGTGTAAGCAGAGAGAATGTGAATTTCCTACCAGAAACACTTCCTTCAGCACATAATGCTGGAATCTATGACCAGAAAACCAGGATAACTGTAGAATATCTAGATCACATCTTTGATACTACCGCTAACTTAAGCAAAGTTAGTAACGGGTACATAGAAAATATTGAAATTATCACTTGTGATTCTAGGAAGGAAGAATCACAAGTGATATCATTAATTATAGAGAATGAAGGTTACGAAAATGTTTCTTTAGTCGTCTTTGACAAATTACTTGCAGCTTGCATGGCACGTTCCGCACCAAAAAATTACCCTTATATAACGCTCTTGCTCTATAGTATCGAGGTTTTGACTTCAAGTTGGAACAGTGTAGCATTACTTTCGCTCCTTAAACATAAACTAGTGACTTTTGGTTTCTCTCAAGAAGAGTACAGTAAAATTCTATCTGAGTTTGAAATAGAGATATTACGTAGCTTTAATACAAGAGGCCTTGATGACATTATAAAAGCTATTAATACCCATCAAAAGCTAAGACATAAAGAAGGTATATTACGCATTATCAGTAAATTAGCAACTATACTTAATCCTTTACTTAATTCTATGAATTGCCCTATTTCTGATGTAGTAACAGCTCATTTGCGATGTGTTAGTATGCTGTCTAGTATAAATTTTTTGGAATTGAGTAATGAAATGGGTAATTTTATCCGTGATTTCTCAAATGCAAGTGAGGGCATATCAATTAAATGCTCCTTAGAGTTATATAACCGGATTATAGCTTTGTTTTTTAAAAAAGAGTTTTTTCCTACAGCAAGTAACCTAAATAAATTTAGTTTATACCATAATAAAGTTGTAATACTTGCTGGATTAAATGATATACCAAGCTTTCAAAGTCCATTTTTAAATGCACTGACAAGAGAAAAGTTCAATATTCCTTCCGTGCAAGAGGATCAGGGATATTTTTTGTATAATTTACGCAATTTATTTTGCGCAAGTAAAGTTTACATTACAAGATTGTTAAGTAATAAGAAGCCAATTCTATTGCGTCGCCTGGGAATTCTATTACAAGAGTCAAAGCACTCCTATCGCGATTGGCTAAGAGTATTAAATACGCCTGAATGTACTACCCCGTACACTCAACCTATGCCAAAACCTCAAACTAAAGTTAGAAAAGAAAAAATGCAAGTGATGTCTTGCAGCGCAGTAGAAAAGCTAATCCGTAATCCTTACTCATTTTATGTTGAGCACATACTGAAACTTAAACAATTGAAAGACTTAAATTTCAAGCCGTCGATATTAGAATTTGGCACTATGATACACAACATTCTTGAGAAATATTCACGTAACAGAAAATCACCAATGAGCATTGCACAAGAGGTATACTCAACTAGTCAGTTTAATTTTTCAAATATGTGGTGGGTAAAACTGCAAAGGATAATTCAATCTTTTGTTAAATTTGATAAGGCTAGAAGCAATCTAGTTGAGTCGGAAAAGAGCTTTTCCTATCTGGTAGCCCGCGTTCCTGCACATAATGCTAAAGCCATTTGTAAGCTACAAGAAATTTCTCTGACAACAAGATGCGATAGAGTTGAGTATCTGCCAAATGGAAAAGTGGCAATTATAGATTATAAGCTTGGTTTTCCACCTTCCAATGAAGAAGTTATGTCAGGATTTTTCCCGCAATTAATTTTACAAGCTTTAGCAGTAGAATACACAACCGGGAAAGAAGTTTCAGAACTTGCTTACTGGAAACTTGACTATGATAAAATAAAAGTTATTTTTCTGAAAGGTTATAGGCAAAAAATGCAGGAGTTTCAAAATGATTTGCCAGATTTTTTATCTCATTATTTAAAAAATACTGTTCCCTTTATTGCCTCTCCATATTTTGATAAATTCCTAAGGTTTAACAACTATAAACAACTAGAAAGAGTAGGAGAGTGGTTGTAAATATCAATTCCAACTGTACAAGAAACGTATAGGAAATAATGAAAAGGAGGCTATACTGAAGCGAGTAAAATAGCGAGATTTAAATGGCATTGAAATCAAAATTAGTAAATGGAAAAGTCGTAGAATCAGCAAAAGAAGTGCTAAAGAAAGTGTAAAATACTTATATGTCGCAAAAAAACTAAATGCTGTGATTGCAGCAAAAAAAAGCATAATATAGCAACCTTAAGAAAAATATATTTCTCTTTCAAGAACAGCACTAACTGCGTAGATAAAGCACCTAAAACTAGGAAGAGAAGAAAAATTGGTTACTTCCACCCTTCAACGCCATAGAAAAATTAGATTGAAATTAGAGTAACTTCGAATAAGTTGAAGTATGGATACAAGAGAATCCTAATGTTACTGTAAAAAATGAGAATAAGAATCTAGGAAAAATTTATTTTGAATATCAGTAAATCTACAGTACACCTTAGAATATGCAAAAAATGAAATTTTCGTATATTACGCCAAAACCGGTTTATAATGAGCAAAATAGAGGTAGACAAGAAGAGTTATAAGAACTTAATAAGAGACTATTTGGTAAGTATTCTAAACAAGAGCTATTATTCTTTAATAAACTGCGGTTTGATATACATTAGAAAATTGGACAGCAGTAGTTTAAAAAGGGCGTTAGAACTTAGATTGAAGTAAAATTGATTAAATAAAATTTTTATCTCTATGATGCAGTTAATCCTAGAAATGAAGAGAGTCATAGCTCATTTGTACCGAACGTCAACACTGATTGTATGAATATATTTCTTAAATAAATGTCACAACATTTAAGAACACGAGGAGACTTTCTTGTCATGGACTGGCTAATTAGCATAAGTCAGAAAATTTAAAGGTACTTAAAAATATCAAGATTACATGCCTATCACCATATTCACCTGAGCTCAATCATATTGAGAGACTTTGGTTGTATATATAAAGAACATTTTGCATAATAAAGCCTACAATACAATTGCCTTGCTTAAGAGTGCTTGTGCAAATTTATTACCTTTCTTCTTTCTCACTCCGCAATTAAATAGCTCTGTAATGTTACTTATTTGACCCACTAATAATAATTTGACTCATTAATAATAAGAGTTGGTACAACACCCTTTTTAAACTACCGATGTCCAATTTTCTATTGTATATCAAACCGCAGTTTATTAAAGAATAATAGCTCTTGTTTAGAATACTTACCAAATAGTCTCTTATTAAGTTCTTATAATTCTTCTTGTCTACCTCTATTTTGCTCATTATAAACCGGTTTTGGCGTAATATACGAAAATTTCATTTTTTGCATATTCTAAGGTGTACTGTAGATTTACTGATATTCAAAATAAATTTTTCCTAGATTCTTATTCTCATTTTTTACAGTAACATTAGGATTCTCTTGTATCCATACTTCAACTTATTCGAAGTTACTCTAATTTCAATCTAATTTTTCTATGGCGTTGAAGGGTGGAAGTAACCAATTTTTCTTCTCTTCCTAGTTTTAGGTGCTTTATCTACGCAGTTAGTGCTGTTCTTGAAAGAGAAATATATTTTTCTTAAGGTTGCTATATTATGCTTTTTTTTGCTGCAATCACAGCATTTAGTTTTTTTGCGACATATAAGTATTTTACACTTTCTTTAGCACTTCTTTTGCTGATTCTACGACTTTTCCATTTACTAATTTTGATTTCAATGCCATTTAAATCTCGCTATTTTACTCGCTTCAGTATAGCCTCCTTTTCATTATTTCCTATACGTTTCTTGTATAATTGGAATTAGTACAAACACTTATGACCACAATTCAGCTAGCTTTAAGTCGCAACTAACTTAAACTATAAGCGCCAAGAAATTTACCAAGTAAGGAAAAATGCAAAAAAACTCTGTCACAGCTAATCTTAATATCTTCTAAACGCTCAGTACTAGCTGTCAATGTATAGACAACAATGTGAAAGACATGAAGTGTACATAGTGCAAAAATTAAACATGATACACCAGATACGTTAAACTTTTTTATCATGTTATCTGTACAGATCTAAAGATAAATAGCTTTAATACTACAGCAAAAAATCTATTCAAATCCGTTAAGCAATTTTTTGCACTTCTATGAATTAGAAGGTTTATCAAATCACAATGCTCGTGAAGTTATATATCATACACTGAAATAACATCAGTAATGCACAGTAAAATTTTATTTTTTACAGGAGATTTCACAGTCAGCAAATTTTCACAATCAACAACAATCAAAGACTTTTTTAGTTTGCAGAGATTTACTGCTATACTTTCCTTTCTTTAAGAAATTAACCTATTTAATTTTATATGAGATATAGTACCAAATATTTTCATCAAACTTAGATATCAATGCTGATGACCCTAAAGTGTAAACCATTTTTCCTTTATCATCATTACTTTTATCTTACTACACAATCCAATACTAATGACTAGAGCTCCATGATTGGAAATAGTGTGACAGCTCACTAAAAACAATAAAATAAAAAATATTAGCACTTGCATCTCTATTAATAAATCACTTAAAGCTACAAACATTAACAAATCACCTGTCGTCAAATTTTGTAAAAGTTAAATTGACTGATTTTTGATATCGCTTAATATAATATTTACTTCAGAAAATAATAGGTGTTCTATGTTATTGTTAGAAGCAGATCCAATATATAAACCTTTTAATTATCCTTGGGCGTATGATGCCTGGTTACAGCAGCAAAGAATACATTGGATACCAGAAGAAGTTCCTCTTGCTGATGATGTGAAAGACTGGAAAGCTAAACTTTCGAATGTAGAAAAAAATTTACTAACTCAGATTTTCAGGTTCTTTACTCAAGCAGACATTGAAGTAAACAACTGCTATATGAGACATTACTCAAATATATTTAAACCAACAGAAATATGCATGATGCTCGCAAGCTTTTCCAATATGGAAACCATACACATTGCAGCCTATTCTTATCTTTTAGATACAATTGGCATGCCAGAAAGTGAATATCAAGCATTTTTAAAATATGATGCTATGAGAAAGAAATATGAATATATGCTAGAATTTGAGGAGTGTAAAAAACATGATAAAAAACATATAGCCAAAACCCTGGCAGTATTCGGTGCATTTACTGAAGGATTACAGCTATTTGCATCATTTGCAATTTTGCTCAACTTTCAACGCTTTGGAAAAATGAAAGGCATGGGACAAATAATTGCCTGGTCAGCACGTGACGAAACCTTACATACCAATTCAATTATCAATTTATTCAATACGTTTATAAAAGAAAACAATGAAATTTGGAATGATGAGTTCAAAAAGGAACTATATTCTGCATGTCGTACTATCGTTAGCCTTGAAGATGAATTCATAAAGCTTGCCTTTGACTTAGGAGATGTTGAAGGACTATCTGCGGAAGAAGTACGTAATTACATACGCTATATAGCAAATAGACGGCTAACGCAATTGGGTCTGAAACCCATATATGATATTAATGAAAACCCCCTTCCGTGGCTTGATGGAATACTAAATGGTGTTGAACACACGAACTTTTTTGAAAACAGAGTCACAGAATATAGCCGTGCAGCAACTCAAGGTACGTGGGAGGAAGCTTTTGCTGAAGACGATACTTAATACAAAGAGCACTAATTAGTCTCTTTGGATTACCTGCTATAACCTGATTAACTTAACACTTGTACCCGAAACTCACATAAACAGTACTAAGCTGAGAACTAACAGTTTTATAAAATGAGCTGAAATAAGTATTTAACAGGCTTGTACTAAGTACTTTGACCAGTCTTTCACCTTTGATAATAAGTGGAACTGTTGGCGGCATTTTCTATAGTATCATCAATTTGCAGCTCTTATAATAACTCTCTCGTTCCAAGGTTTATATAACCGCAATATAAGCGAGTCATTAAAAGTCGTTAACTGAAATTAGTCTTGGCGCATACAGTATTAGCCTAACAACCAAAATAAATTCTTCATTATCTTTATCAATTACAGCAAATTCTTCGTTAGCTATAGAGGTTGCAGCACTATTACTCACAATTTTAACTAAAATTAAGAATAGGTATTATGATTAAGCTTGTCGAAGCAGTGAAAAAGTACATGTCTAATACTAATTTACATTATATTATGGATAGATAATAATGAAAAAGAAGCCATACTGAAGTAAGTAAAATAGCAAGTTTTAAATGGATTGTACTAGTTAGTATAAGTTAAAAATTTAAAAAACATAAAAATATTTAGATTATATACCCACTACCATATTTACAGAGCTCAATCCTATTGAGAAACTTTGGTTCTATATAAAACAGAACATTTTGCGTAATCAAAATCTATAATACAATTGCTTTGCTTAAGAGCGCTTTGTATAAAGCTATTAACTCTCTATTTTCACTCCGCAATATTAAATAACTCTGCAATGTCACTTATTTAACCCATTAACAATGAGAATTGACATTAAGAGAAAAAAAGAGCTATGGTTAATATCTATATAAAAAAAATTATCACTTTTTATGTTTTAAATACTCAATAATTGCAACTCAGCCGCTTTAAAGCCATAACTAATCTAAATTATAAGCATTAAGAAATTTACTAAGCATGACTCATAGCACTAGTTAACAATATACATAATAATGAAAAAAATACAGAATACACATAAGTGCAAAACATTAAACATAAGACAACAGATACACTAAGTTTTCTCGTCGTTTAATCTGTACAGAGAAGATAAATAAATAGCTTCAGTGCCTGAAATAACGGAATTAGCAAGGTCTATCAAGTAGTTTTGCATTTCTATATGAGCTACTTGAAATCCTGTTTACGAAATCATAATGTTTGTGCAATTCATTAATAAATCAAGGAATCATAGTAAAGATAGACGTTGGTAAAAGATTGCTAAAAGCTACAAAATATGCCTTTCAGTGTAATCTCTAAATGCACCTCGATTAGAGTCAAAATACAATTTCACACTGCCAATTGGCCCGTTTCTTTGCTTTGCAATAATAAGCTCTGCAACATTTCTAATTTTCTCCATTTTTTCTTGCCACTCCCGGTGTCTATTACTTCCCTCACTTGGCTGCTTTCTCAGCTCGTAATATTCTTCTCTATAAAGGAACATTACTATATCTGCATCTTGCTCTATGCTTCCTGAATCACGCAAATCAGCAAGTTGTGGTTTTTTATCATCTCTCTGCTCAACAGAACGAGAGAGCTGCGATAGTGCAATAACAGGAATATTTAGTTCCTTTGCAATTGCCTTTAATCCTTGTGTCACTTCTGAAATCTCTTGTACTCTATTTTCATTGCTTCTCTTTGTTGTCCCTCTAATTAACTGCAAATAATCAATAAACACAGCTTCTATGTTATATAACTGATATAACAAACGTATCTTAGTACGAAGAGCGCTGATTGATAACGCAGGAGTATCATCTATGATGAAAGGTAATTCAGCTAATTCTGAACTAGTATTGATGAATTCATGCAACTCAAAATCACTAATCTTTCCAGTCAATGCTCTATAATAGCTAATTCCTGAGTCTATGGTGATCAATCTTGCAGTTAATTGTTCTGCAGACATTTCAAGTGAAAAAAACGCTACATAGCGTTGTTTATCTACCCTTTTTTGCAAGAGCTTGCAAGCATTAAGCGCAATATTTAATGCTAATGCTGTCTTACCCATAGAAGGCCTTGCAGCCAGAATTAATAGATCAGACTTCTGCAAACCACCAAGGAGCTGATTTAGATCTTGCAGTCCGGTTGTAATACCTAGTGCCTCTGGATTATTCTTCAGTGTCCTGATTTTTTCAATTACATCTTTAACTGAGCTTGCAAGCTTTATATATGTTTTTTCACTTTGCCTTTTTACTGCTAAGTTGAATAACTTAGTCATAGCTTGTTCAATTTGCACCTGCGCAGAGTTTTCGATATCATAATTATAACTATCACTAACTATCTCTTGTCCAAGCTTGATTAAACACCTTCTTAAGTAAGTATCACGGATTATTCTAGTTAAATTATAGATATCAAGCACAATACTTGCCTTTACTGCAAGTTTTGCAAGATATTTAACTCCACCACATTTAGTAAATGCTTGGTCATTTTCAAAAAACATTTTGAGGCTCAGTTCATTGGCAACTATGCCGCGCTTTCTAGTTTTAGATATCTGAGTAAAAATACTTTGATGCAGTGGATCATAGAAATTCTCTGCAGTGATTATATCTTCAACTACATCACAGATTCTATTATCACGAATCATTGCGCCAATAAGCATTTGTTCAGCTTCTAAATTATGTGGTAATTTACATATTTCCTTACCAACACTTGTTGAATCGATGAGACTAGCTAATTCATTCATCTTAAGTTTCCAAAGTAACTGTCAATCAGTGTAGTATATTTAATACCCATTTAAAAGATATAAAAGCAAAAAAAATTGACTAATTCTGTGTTATCTATACCATTTGAAAAGGCCCCTGTGGTGGAATGGTAGACACATCAGACTCAAAATCTGCTGCTTACAAAAGCATGCTGGTTCAAGTCCGGTCAGGGGCACTCAAATATTGGAAAATGCATTATGTTACACAAATTTTTCGGTCGTTTATTTTCTATTTTCTCTCTTATAAATATTATTCAAAAAACAAAAAATGATGAAAATGGAATATGTTATGTTACAGGACTTAGGCGCTATATTTCGATATTGCTTGATTTTATTATTATCGTTTTATTCTTGTTATTCTTGGGTTTTTTCATCCAGGCCTTAAATCATCTCTTTATAAATCAAGAAGATGGCATAACATTTAACCAAATTGCTGCAAAATATCAAATGCAAGTACCACTTTCTGCAGAAGAAAAAATGGCAAAGAGTAGACTCATTAAATTATGGATCCTAAATCAAATAGTCCAATTCATTATGCTCTTTAGCTATGTTACATACATGTGGATAAAGTTCGCTGCTACACCTGGCAAATTATTGCTTGGACTTAGAGTTGTAGATGCAAAAGCCTTTGGGAAAATATCTCTAAAACAAGCAATTAAGAGGTTTTTTTCCTTAATAGTGTCAGTTGCGCCACTATTTTTGGGTTTTATATGGTCGAATTTTAACAAGCGCTGCCAAACTTGGCACGATAAGATTGCAGGCACAGTAGTGGTTACAAGTAAAAGCCTTGAAAGGCAGAGCTAAAAAAGCCATTTGACAAAATTTAACAATTTCATCATCATAGTAGTAGGGTTATTTCTGATCCATCCCAATCTCCACTATACAAAAAACGGATAGATAATAATGGAAAAGAAACCATACTAAAATAAGTAAAATAGTGAGGTTAATCTTTAAAATGGAGAGAGATTAGCTTATCTTATCATAGATTACATTAATTAGCATAAGTTAAAAAAAATTATAGATACCTAAAAATATTGAGATTACATACTTGCCCAAGTTCAATAGAGAGCTTTATGCAAATTTATCACCTCTCTTTCTCACTTCACAATTAAACAACTCTGAAATGTTACTTATTTAATCCACTAACAATGAGAGAATTAGTATTACATTAAATTATCGTGGCTACATGCCTTTTAAATTTTCTTCACGCTCAGCCAAATCACACTTAAACTAAGCATTAGCAAATTATTATAGCGCTAATTCAAACTATTATATGATCAAAATCAGTATCACGTGATTTTTTTTCCTTTTTCTGTTCAGTAGATTTCTTAAATATTTACAGTTAAAAGTTAGTTATAAGAGATCTGACTTAAGAGCCTATTAAGCTGAGCAGCTGACACTGAAATGACATCTTAAATTTAGTCCAAAATTCACTCAGGTTAACGATAATTTAACCAATTCTAACTAAAAATTAAAGAGAGGACAATTAACTATAGAATAAAGGTAGTAGCGCAAAAATTTGGTAAATGGAACAATTGCAATTTATCTGACAAGTGCTATTTTAACCTGATTTTTTCACAAAAATACTGCTTTTACGGTGTGAGGCCTGGGGAGCAGAGCTGCCATTCCAGCGTGTAACGCTGGAACGCAGAAATTTGATCTGTGGACTAAAGCACGGGATAACAAAAAATTGATTTTACAACGTAGGATATTTCACTACTATATTTGTATGGCTCTTAGGTTAAGAAATACCTTATTAATGATATCCGTAACTAGTTTACTTACTGATTGCTTTTCAATACTGTTTTCTGGCTCTACAGAAGTAATTAGAATCAAAGTAGTAGATAGTAAAGGCAACTTAATAGAAAAAGTTAAACGAGTTATAAATGACCCACCTGAGGTGAGCCATTCTGTTACATCTACCCCTAGAGTAGCGGTTACTCAGCTGACTTCGGAAGCATTGTCTATTGACTGTAAAAAAGCAGGCTATAAACAACTAAATGCAATGATAAGTAAAAGTTTTAATAAAGTTATTCTATTAAATCTACTGTGGTGCCCTGTTTCAGTTATCGACACAGTTACTAGAGCTTATAAACAATACTCACCATACTATGGTGCAACCATAGAGGAATCTAGTTTACAGTGAAAAAATGCTTAAACGCAGTGGCCAAAAGAAACTAAAGTCTATAGTAGAAAGTTATGCATTAAAATGCATGAGGAACAGAATAAGCAGAAACGAAATACTTCTTATTTTAAACTGGAAGAGCATAGTTGGAGCAGAAATAGCAGAACATACAAAACCAAAAAAAATCTCATATGCGCAAAATATAAATTCAGGTATACTACACTTAGTAGTAACAAATGGCAGTAAAGCACTGGAAATTCAGCATATGATTTCTTTTGTGATAGAGAAAATCACAATATTTTTTGGCTACAAAGCAGTATATGATATAAAAATTAAGCAAGAGAGCATTGACTATTTTACTATATAAGGTAACCTAAATACATAGAATAATTTGGTATATCAAAGTGAGTAGAGTTTGCGAATTAACAAATAGGAAGAAATCTTTTGGTAATAAGGTGTCACATTCAAATCGTAAAGCAAAGCGCACCTTTCTCTTAAATTTACATAATGTTACGTTGATAAGTAATATTTTGAGTAAAAAATTTAAGTTTCGTATAGCAACAAGGACCTTAAGGACTATAGATTATAAAGGTGATCTTGACACTTTTTTGCTCAATACAAGAACAGTTAAATTAAGTGAAAAAGCGCAAAAAATAAAAAGAAAGTTGAAGAAAGTTTTAGCAAAACAAGAGGTAAAGTTAGCCGTTTCAGATGCATAACAAGCCTCCATGGCTCAGAGCAAAAGCTCCGATTGGTAAAGTATTCAATGAGACCTTAAATACTGTTAGATTACACGGTCTGCACACGGTATGCGAAGAGGCTGCATGTCCAAATATTGGCGAATGCTGGAACAAACGTCACGCTACTATGATGATTCTTGGTTCTGTTTGCACTCGTGCTTGTGCATTTTGCAACGTTGCAACTGGTATCCCTGATAAGTTAGATCCTCATGAGCCAGAAAATTTAGCAAAAGTAATAAAAAAGTTAAACTTAAAACATGTTGTAATTACCTCCGTCGACCGTGATGATTTACCAGATGGCGGAGCAAGTCAGTTTATAAAGTGCATAGAAGAAATTAGGAAAATAACTTCAGAAACAACAGTAGAGATTTTAACTCCAGATTTTTTAAATAAGAAAGGAGCATTTGAAGCAATCGCTGTTGCATCACCTGATGTCTATAACCACAATATTGAAACAGTGCCTAGATTATATGCAAGAATAAGACCACGTGCTCGTTACTTTCATTCACTATATTTATTGAAAACGGTGAAGCAAATTAATCCTAAACTCTTCACAAAGTCAGGACTCATGGTTGGCCTTGGAGAAACAAAAGAAGAAGTGCTTCAAGTTATGGATGATTTACGAAGTGCCGAAGTTAATTTTATTACAATCGGTCAATATCTTCAACCAACTCCAAAGCATGCAAAAATCGATAGGTATATTACCCCAGAAGAATTTGAGCATTATAAATACATTGCTTATTCTAAAGGCTTCTTAGTGGTTGCATCAAGTCCATTAACTAGATCATCATACCATGCTGAAAAGGATTTCAATAGGCTCAAGGCTTGTCGTTGATATTATACCAATTCTCATTTTTAGTAGGCCAAATAAAGTGACATTGCAGGGTTATTTAATTGCGTAGCAAAGAAAAGAAGTAATAAATTTTGACAAAGCACTCTCAAGCAAAATAATTCTATTATAGACTTCATTACGTAAAATATTCTATTTCATATACAGCCAAAGTCCCTCAATAGAATTGAGCTCAGGGAGTATGGCGTTAAGCATACAATTTCAATATTTTTAGATACTTTAATTTTTTTTGATTTATGTTAATTAGCACACCATACAAAAAGAAAGTCTTCTCGTGTTCTTAAACATTGCAACGTTTATTCAAGAAATATATTCATGCAATCAGTGTTGATAACACTCAGTGCAAATAGCCACAATTCTCTCCATTTCTATGATGGACTGTACTGTAGAAATAAAAATTTTATCTACTTAATTTTACTTTATCAACCCATGTCCAAAATTTTCGAATGTGTGCAAACCGTAATTCATCGAAGATGAATAACTCTCATTCAGGATATTTACCATAAGTTTTTTTAAAACTTTTTCTTATCTTGATCTTGTTTATATGGTAATATAAGAGCCCTCTTGCACCCACACTTCAACTTATTCAAATTAACTTACCTGATTCAATCTAGTCTTTCTATAACATTGAAAGAGGAGAGCAAATAATTTTTTTCTCTTTCACATTTTAGGTGCTTTATTTATGTAGTCAGTGCTGTTTTTAAGATACAACATATCTTTGCTATGACTGTTATACTGTGCTTTTATCTTATTCATTATGAATTATTCATGGAATATTTGCTGCAATTACAGTACTTAGTTTTTTGTAACATATGCGTCATTTCGTATTCCCTTCAGCATTTCTTTTGCTGATTCCCAACTTTTCTATTCAAGAATTTTAATTTAAATCCCATTTAAAAACCTCGCTATTTTACTTACTTTAGTATAGTTTCTTTTCCATTATTGGCTACTTATTCTTATGCAGTAGGCATTGATATGATTAGGGATTCTTTTGCCTTTTTCCCATTCAGTAAGTTTCCTAAATATTTATAACTATAATGACAACCATCATCTCATCAAGGTATGACAACTCTATCTAACACATGACGCTGGAATTCAGACTTTCCAAGATCTTGTAGATGACGTTACCCCAAACCCTAACATAGAATTAACTACTTTCTATTCTCAACAAATTAGTTCTCTTGCTTCACAAAAAGTAAACTTTTCTAAGTCCTAGCGTCTGCGTATTGTAGTAGCAAGAAAAGGGGATATGAGGTAAACAAAAGAAGTGCTGGAATAATATCTATAAAAATCCAAAAATCTTCACTACAGTTAAGCAATAAAAAGCTGTTAGGTCTATAGTTTACATTTGAATTTTATTTTATATTATTGTAAGTATTGCACAACTTTAAGGAGCAGTTATGGCAGTGATGCCTGATAAATGGATAAGGGAAAAAACTGAAAGCTTTAGAATGATAGAGCCTTTTGTGGATCACAAAAGCAGTAAGGGTGTCATATCTTTTGGACTATCATCTTATGGATATGATGCAAGAGTAGACAATAAATTCAAGATTTTTACTAATGTTAATTCAGCTGTAGTTGATCCTAAGGATTTTTCTAAGAACAGTTTTATAGATAAGGAAACAGATGTGTGCATAATTCCGCCAAATAGCCTAGCACTTGCAAGTACAGTGGAATATTTTCGTATACCAAGAAATATACTAGTTATTTGTGTTGGTAAATCGACTTACGCAAGGTGTGGAATTATAATAAACGTTACTCCCTTGGAACCAGGATGGGAAGGTCATGTTACACTTGAATTCTCAAATACTACTCCTCTTCCTGCAAAAATTTACGCTAATGAAGGAGCGTGCCAATTTGTTTTTTTAAGTGGTGATAGTGAATGTGAAAAATCATACGATGATATGAAAGGAAAATATATGAATCAACGTGGCATTACCTTGCCGTTGGTAGAATAATGACTTCTATTGTTTAGAAAAGTTTAATATACGTATCCGTTCAGTGGAGTGGTCAAACAAGATTGACAAGTTGGTATAAAAAGATAACAATAGAGCAAAGGTGTGGTAATAAGGTAAGTGCCTTTAGAACTCTACAAAAGTTTAGAATAGAAAACAGCAAAGTTAGAAACAAAAATAGAAAGATTGGGAAGAGAGAATGAAAGTCTAAAGACAAAAGGTAAACAAGACTTTAAAGATAGGAAATGCTGAGTTAAAGGAAAAGCTCAATTTAAATTCAAGAATTCATCAATACCAAATTTTAAAGAGCTATATTAAAGTAAAAGAGCATAAGCTAAAAAGCAAAAGAAATATTAGTAATTAAATCTCGCATAAGGGTAATTGTCGGACTAAAATAGATGTAAACGATGCAGGTGATTAAAGTAGAATTTCTTATGAACATAGAGGAGAAATTACAATATGTGATACACCATATATTCACTAAAAGGCTGACTTTCCTTAAAACAGAGCCTTACGTAATGAAATATAATTAGAGTATGGCTGCTACTATATCGGAGATGCAAAAAGAAAGAGTAGCAAATTATCAGAAGGTGCTACACAGACACATTTTAGCTAAAAGTGAAGTCGATAATTGCAACTATCAGCTGACTTTATAAAAATTAGAAACTTGAAGTAATGATATGAATTTTCATTGTTAGTGATCAAATAAGTGACATTGCAGAGTTGTTTAATTATAGAGCAAGAAAGAGGTAATAAATTTGCACAAAGCGCCCTCAAGTGAAGCAATTGTATTGTAGATTTTATTACGTAAAATGTTCTGTTTTTTATATAGAAACCAGAGTCTCCTAATAGGATTAAACTCAGGTAAGTATTGCAACATTTTAAAATTAACTCACTGTAGAGATAAAAATTTTGCCTACCTAATTTTACTTCAACCTATGCTCTAATGCCATTTTTAAATTATCCATGTCCAACTTCCGAATATGCACTAAACCGCGCGATTTACCAAAGATAAATAACTCTTATTCAGGACATTAACCAATAATCTCATTAAGTTTTCTTTATTTTCTGTTTACCTCTATCTCGTTTATTGTAAATTAATCTTGGAATGATATACGAAAACTTCATTTTTGCATATTACATTATGTCATAGTCTTGCTAACATTCAAGCTAAATTTTTCCTGGATTCTTATCATCATTTCTTTAATAGTAATATTAAAATTTTCTTGTATTCATACCTCAATTTATTCAAATTGACTCTGGTTCAACCTCGTTTTTCTACAACATTAAGAAAAGTAAACAATTTTTCTTCTTTCCTAAGCTTAGGTGCTTTATCCATGTGATTAGTATTGTTCTCGAAATGTAACTTTGCTATGGCTGTTACACTATGCTTTTTTAGTGCAATACAGCATTTAGCTTTTTGCAACACATATGTTATTTTATACTTTAAGTCAGAATTTCTTTTGCTAATTCCATGACTTTTTTATCTAATAATCCTGATTTCATACCATTTAAACCTTGCTATTTTACTTACTTCAGTATAGTTTATTTTTCATCATTATCTATCCGTTCCTTAGTATAGTGGAAATCAGTATTAAAATACAAGAAGCCTTTCTTATCATGGATAAAGCCAATAATAAGAATATCCCTAAGAATAAATGCAATTGAATACAAAGTCTACAATTGCTAAAATGATTTTTTTACAAGATTTCTTCCTAGAATAAAAGGTATTACACTATATCATGAACTTTTACTAAAATTCTCTTTATGTCTTCATGCGAAAGTGGAATCAGACCTAGCTTAGATAAGTACCCACCTTCAGTACTGATTGAATCTATAACTTCCCTAATAAACTCTCTGAGTCCATCAACAGTATTTAAGTGTTCTTTCTTTATGTAAAGGTATAGAGGCCTTGCTAATACATATTTTCCCGATGATATATTTTCATAAGTTGGCTCAATTCCTGCAATTGTACTCCCTTGTACTTTATCTTGGTTCCTCATCAAAAAACTGAAACTAAATATTCCCAAGGCATCCTTGTTACTTTTTAATTTTTGTATTATCATGTTT
Organism: Wolbachia endosymbiont of Litomosoides sigmodontis; assembly: GCF_013365435.1. GTDB lineage: Bacteria > Pseudomonadota > Alphaproteobacteria > Rickettsiales > Anaplasmataceae > Wolbachia. The sequence continues at coordinate 289,214 of NZ_CP046577.1, read as the reverse complement.
TCATTAATTCCAACTTCTATGTACCTTCTATCATCTCTTATATTACTACATGCTTTCTTTCTTTCTTCAGGATCATTATAACTCTCTTTAAAAATCTTTGAATTCATGCATGAGTATTGATCAAGCATAATAAAATTAACCAAAGTTTCGTATGTACCTGTATTCTGATGTGGACCATAAATTTCAATTTCCGTTTTTGGTAAGGTTTGATTTACATCAGACCAAAACTTCTTGCTATTTTTTACTAGCCTACCATTCTCCTGAGAATATGCAGATAAAGTTTCAAATAAATCCTTTTTTGTAAAATCAAATCTACGGCTTTGATTCGAATTTGCAACGACAATTCCATCATAGCCGATAATGATCTCTATTACATCGTTAACTTTATTTCTTTTACACAATTCTATTTCTGCCTCTTTTATAGGACGAGATGAAGTGGCAATATCTGGCGTATTTTCCCCTATTCCTGAGCAAAAAGTTTTAAACCCAGATCCACTTCCTATCGATTCCACAACCGGAGTCTTAAAAGAGAAGATACGATTGAAGTCCTCAGCTATAAATGAGATAAAAGGAAAAACAGTTGAAGACCCAACAATTCTGACATATTTTCTTGCATCAACATCTGACAGAGGGATAAGTACTGCAAATACAAAAATCAAGAGAAAGCTTCTAAACATTGTCTTTAATCAAGAATATAGACCCATAGTTATTATAATAAAAAGATCAAACTGAAAAGCCTTAATTTTCTTTCAATATTTAATAATTCATTAGAAAAAATGCCATAGACCTTTGAATGGTTAGGTATGAAAGAAACATAAAATCTGAAGCAGGATTTTTATAATACAATCTTTTTAGCTATTTAACAAAAAGAGCGTGGCTAAACCGAGGAATATAAAAGCTGAAAGGATATCAGTTGTTGCTGATGTTAGAATTGAAGAAGAAACTGCAGGGTCTGATTTTAAACGGTAAAGCATTATAGGAATGAAAGTTCCAATAAATGTTGCAATGATTGACATCATAACCATGGAAGCTACAAAAATTATCTCCACTTTAAAACTGTGAAACCTTATTGCCAATACTACCAATGAAATCATAGATAAAATTATCCCATTTATAAGACCTATGAAAAATTCTTTTATCAGTATTCTGTTTGCATTTTGCTCAGTCAAATATTTTGTTGCAATTGCCCTAATGGTTAGCGTTACTGTTTGGGATCCAGCGTTTCCACTCATTGATGTAATTATTGGCATAACTATTGGTAGCACTACAAAGCTCTTTATTATATCATCAAAAAAGCCAACCACTACAGAACATACTGTTGCAGCTAAGAGATTAAATAACAACCAAGGTAGCCTTTGAATTATAGTTTTATGTATAGGAGCATTTATATCGGCTTTAGATGACACACCACTTATTTTGAGTACATCTTCTTCCGTTTCTTGTTGAACAACTTTTATTACATCTTCAATCAAGATCACACCAATGATTTTTCCGCGCTTATTCACCACTGGAGCTGATAACAGAGAATAATCTTTAAATACTCTTGCTACTTCCTCTTGATCTACTCCAGTTTTAATAATCTTTATATCTTGACTCATTATCTCTTTTATCATCGTTTCTCCTGAGTGAGATATTACCTTATTCAAATTAACACTACCGATAGGCTCTAACTTTGAGTTAATAATAAAGATCTGATAAAATTTCTCTGGTATTTTTTTATAACTTCGCAAAAATTCTGTTAATTGATTTATCGTCCAATAATATGGGGCTATAACCATATCTTTGTGTATTAATCTTCCTGCACTTTCTTCTGGATACGATAATAACTCCTCTACCGATTTTTGAGTTTCATTGGGCAGGTATTTAAGTATGCTTTCTATGGATTTTTTATCTAAATCTTTCATTATGGCTACTATATCCTCTACGTCGAGGAGTATTAGTAACTTTGCTGCATTTTCTATTCCCAATGTTTCTATAATCTCCACTTGTAAATCTGGCACTACATGTACTAGAGCATTACTTAATGAATATTGATCAAGAACACTAACTAATTGCTCTCTGTGATCACTGATTGAGGTAGATAAAAAATAGGCTAGCTGAACACCATCTATTGTTTTTACAATATTACGAATATTTTCTAGTTCCTGATTATTGAGTGACTCTATCAAGCTATCAATAGCATTTTTATCTAAACCATAATAGAAATTTGCCTCAATACTCATTGTTTTACCTTATTTCCTAACAAACGTATATACTTGATTCCTTTAAACATTAGAGTATAATAAGATTGTTTTAAATTAACTATTATATGGTTAAATTTCTATTTTGTGTACTGTTATTGCTGTTGATAATAAATATATTAAAATCTAAAGCATAATGAAAACTTATTTAGAGATCCTTGAGTATTTTCAGAACTTAGATAAAAGTATCTCTGTTATCAGGAGGTGTCTTTGACATAGAAAAGTTGAAGTCGCGCCTCGAAGAGCTCGAATCTCAGGTTGCAGACGGTAATCTATGGCAAGCCCATCAAAAGGCACAAGAGGTTTTAAAAGAACGTTCTAAAATTAAGAATGACCTAGAGTCATTTTCAAAGCTAGAAAACGATTATAATAATGCCATTAGTTTAATGAAATTCGCTATTGATGAAAATGATAAAGATTTTTTTTCTGAAGTTGAAAATGAATTAGTAGCACTAGAAAAATTAATTAAGCGTAAAGAAACAGAGTTCTTATTTACTGATGAAGCAGATAATAATGATTGCTTCTTAGAAATTCACTCAGGAGCTGGTGGAACAGAGAGCAATGATTGGGCTGAAATGTTAATGCGCATGTATATAAGATGGGCAGAGATTTACCACAATTTTAAAGTTGAAGTTGTAGAAAAATTAGAGGGAGATTCAACTGGTATAAAATCTGCAACGATAAAAATCGTTGGAGACAAGGCATATGGATGGGCAAAAAGCGAAAGCGGCATTCACAGACTTGTTAGAATATCACCATTTGATGTAAACAGTAAACGTCATACCAGTTTTGCAAGCATAGGAATAACTCCAGCAATAGAAAATTTAATTGATATTGCTGCGGATGAGGAAGATCTAAAGATCGACACCTACCGTGCTTCTGGAGCTGGTGGCCAACACGTAAACAAAACTGAAAGTGCGGTGCGCATTACACATATTCCAACAGGTATTATAGTTCAATGCCAAAACAGTCGTTCTCAGCACCAGAATAAAAATGAGGCACTAAAATTACTTAAAGGGCGTTTATACCAAATTGAACTGAAGAAAAAAGAGCAGAAAATGTCTGAAGAGTACGGCAAAAAATGTGACATAGGCTGGGGCAATCAAATAAGGTCATACGTTATGCACCCGTATCAAATGGTAAAGGATTTAAGAACAGGATATGAAGTAGGTAACATAAATTCCATCCTTGATGGCAATATAGATTGTTTTATAATTAGTGTGCTCACTAATAAAAATTAGGAATTTATCTAGATGTAAAAGGCTAGCTTTTTTTACCTATAAGAAACAGAACATTACTTAACAATCCTTAGCTCGCCCCCTAAGCCTAAGATATTCAATTATCTTCAGTCTGCACAGATTAAACGACGTTGAATTTTTTTGCACTATGTACACTTTATGTCTTCATAATACTTCTAAATTTTTATCTATATAATCTGAAACGCGCTTAAAAGCGTTTAAGTGGTATAATATACTAATTTACAGAGATTACGACCAACGAGAAGAGTGATAATAATTCTCATTATTAGTGAGTTAAGTAAGTGATATTGCAGAGTTATTTAATTACTGAGTGAGAAATGAAGATAATAAATTTGCATAGAGCACCCTAAAACAAGGCAATTATATTATATAACCTCGATATTCTTAGGTACCTTTAAATTTCTTGATTTATACTAATTAATATAATCCATGACAAAAAAGCCTTCTCATATTCTTAAATATATGCAACATTTATTGAAGAAATATATTCATATAATCAGTGTTAACATTCGTCGTAAATAAGCTAGAACTCTCTTCATATTTTTAAAATTAATTGCATTGTAGAAACAAAAATTTTTGTCTACCTAATTTTACTTTAACCTATGTTCTAACACACTTTTAAATCACCCATGTTCAACCTTAGAATGCGTACTAAACCGCGATTTACCAAAGAAAAACAATTCTTGTTTTTAGGGCACTTGCCAATAGGCTCATTAAGTTTTTTCTAACCATTCTTACTTTTATCTTGTTCATTGAGAATCAGTCTTGACATAATATACAAAAATTTTATTATTTTTTCTGGATTCATTCTTACTTTCATTTCTTTAATGGTAACACCAGTTTTTTTATGTACATACTTCACCTTGTTTAAATCTACTCTGATTTAAATCTAGTTTTTTACGATATCGGGCGGGAGGAGTAAATAATTTTTTCCTCTTCCAAATTTTAGGTGATTTATTCATGCAGTTAATGCTGCTCTTAACACACAACATACACGTCATCACACACTTCCTTTAGCATTTCCTTTGCTGATTCCACGACTTTTTCATCCAGATTTCAACGCCATCTAAACCTCTCTATTTTACTTACTTCAGTATAGCTTCTTTCCCATTATTGTCTATCTGTTCCTTGTACAGTAGAAATTAGCATAACTTTAACAAAGTAGCTACCTTTCTATAAAAGACCTATCGAAGGTTGCAATTATAGGCGTGAATAAGAACGATAAGAGAGTACGGGATTGAGTAACTATATACACTTCCGCTGGCATACCAGGATATAGATACACACTTTTAAACTGGGCAAGTTCTGACTTTGGTATCACTACACGTACTAAATAATAACGCCCTAATCTCGGATCGCCGAGAGCATCAGGAGAAATATGGCTTACTATACCATTAATTAAGCTTAAATGACGTGCACTGTAAGCGCTTAACCTAACCTTAACCTTCAGCCCTTCTAAACCGTCAATAGAGACTATATTGCTATCTTTTTTTTGTGCCGAAAGTATCTCCTCTATATTTCTAGTCTGGATTTTGGCATTTATTATTAAGTCGTCATTCAATGGTATTACACTCATAATCGGAACACCAGATTGTATTACACCGCCTTCTGTATGATACCTTATATCTGTGACTATTCCATCTTGAGGCGATCTAATTACTGTACGCGCCAACGCATCCTCTGCAATCATTAGCCTTTCTTTCAAATCAGCAATAGATGTGCCAATCTCCTTAAGTTCAATATTTGCTCTTTCTTGAAAATCATTTTTTACGTTTATAATTTCTAATTCATTTTCCTTAACTTTTTGCTGCATTTGAGATATTGCAGCACGGTAATGACCGACTTTACCTTCAATTTCAGCAAACTGTTTCTCTAAAGCAAAAATGTGCGGTTTCCCTATGTGACCACCGATAAGGAGCTTCCTTTTTGTTTTCAGTTCTTCAGTTATTAAATCATATTGCTTGAGTGCTGCATCCAATTGAGAATTTAGGCCAACCAACTTATCATGCAATTGCTTTATACGTTGTTGTAGTACGTCAGTTTTCCCTAATATACTCTTGCGCTGAGAATTAAACAATTCTACCTGATTTTTTATCACCTTATTCACAAGTTCATCGTCAGATAATCTTTTAACTTCATCAGGAAATTCAACTGCATAAAAACCTTCCCTAATTGCAATAAGTCTTGTTTCAGTTGCCAAAAGTGATAAGAGTTTTTCTTTAATTATGCTTAAATTTGCCTTCTCATTAATATCATTCAACAAAACTAAAGGCTCATCTTTTTTAACTGCTTGGCCCTCTTTGACTAAGATTTTGCTTATTATTCCCTCGCCCAAGTGTTGAACTACCTTCCTATTTGAAGATACAATCACCTCCCCACTTGCATGTACTGCCCCATCAATTGGAGCTACAGCCGACCAAATACCACCTATTCCAAAAAAGATGAGTATCACTATCAACCCAAAAAATAGTGGTCCCCATGTTACTCTTAGAACCTCATTCATGTTATTACCCTCACACTTTAAAATAAAATTAACCATTGCATCAATCAATGCAAACGTTTTATCTAAAAGTTTTGGGTACTTCTTCTTTTTATTTTTTGTCCTTTGCATGTTTACATTATCACTATGCCCAAATAAACCTGTCAAAGAAAATCTAGCACTAAGTTTTTTCAACTTACTTACCATATACCACTGCAAATCTATGTTAATGTAAAATAATACTAAAAACAAAGAAGCCATTTAGTGGTAATTTCTGCTGTATTTTAATCAACTTAAGCTTTTATAAATATCCAAGTGCTATTCAATTTATACAGAGACATATTGCCAATCAGTCAATATTTTGTTAGTAGTCAGGAAAATAAAATTACCATGTTTAAACTAGAAAGCAGAAAATTCCTAATTACCGGCGCATCAGGCGGAATAGGACAGGAAATTGTAAAAACCATGCATAAAGCTGGAGCAATTCTATGTATTTCTGGTTCAAAAAAAGAAGCCCTAGAAGAAGTTGCTAAACTATATAAAGAAAATATTCATATACTTCTTTGTAATTTATTAAATGCTGGAGAAGTAAATCAGTTAATAAATAGAGCAAACGAGTTGATGGGAGGTTTTGATGGATTAATATGCAATGCAGGCATTACACAAGATAGTTTATTGTTAAGAATGACAGACGAAGCATGGCAAAAAGTGATTGATATTAATTTGAATTCTACATTTAAGCTCAATAGGGAAGCATGTAAGAAACTAACTAAAAATAACAGGGGAAGAATTATAAATATTTCTTCAATAATAGGATTGACAGGAAATGCTGGACAAGCAAATTATGCAGCGTCTAAGGCTGGCATCATAGCTATGAGTAAATCTATAGCAAAAGAAGTTGCAAGCCGTAATATAACAGTAAATTGCATTGCCCCTGGATTCATAATCACTAAAATGACTAAAGTTTTAACCGAAGAACAAAAGAGAAAGATACTAGATAATATTCCAATGAAAAGAATGGGAACAGGAGAAGAGATAGCAGCAGGAGTCCTGTTTTTAGCAAGTGATGAGGCAAAATACATCACAGGGCATGTACTTAATATTAATGGTGGTTTGTTTATGTAGTAACACCTTAATTTATAGACAAGTCATAAATTTTACTTTAAAATAAATATATGTAAACTAAAATTGTCTTTATTATGCTAGTTTATATTTGAAGGAAAAAAATGAGCTCTATAATAAAAAAAATTTTTAGTATTTTATGTGTAGTATTGCTTTTCTCTTTCTCAGGCTATGCAGTTACCCATGGTACTGGTGTAGATGATACAACTGCTCAAGTAATATGTAACATTATTGGGTATGTTTGGGGAATAGGCGGTCCACTTATGACAGTAGTAATAATTGGTGCGTCTTTGCTTGCAATATTTGGTAGAATGCCTTGGCCAGCTCTTTTTGCTTTAGGTATGTTTTGCGGTGTATTTTTTGGTGCTAAGGCAATCATAATGAATATCATGCCTAATGTGAGTGATAACGTAAAAGTCATGTTGGAAAAGTGTGGAACAAAATAATTTATAAAAGTAAAAGCGGCTTTTGCTATCTATTGGAATATTTCATATCTTCAATTTGCAATAAGTAAGGGCTGTCCTTTGGTAAATTTCTAACGGCTAACTCAGCATACTTTACAAATTGCTTTAAATTACCTTCAATATAAGCCTTTTTTGTTAAAGCAAAATAATACATCGCTACATTAGCAGCTTGCTTATATGCAACACCTAAATATTTCCAGACAAAAGCATTGCTTGGTTCTACGCTTACAATTTGTTCTAGGTAAAAAATTGCCTTCTTTATATCACCATATAATAACAAAGTATGAGATAATGCTAATTTTACTAAGTAACTGCTTTTCTCAGATAAATACCTAAGTGATTCTTCATACATTTTTACTGCTTCACTCAAATTTCCAGTCTTGTATAGTATTTCTGCTTTTAATTCATACAAGTATGGATCATTGCTTGATTCTTGAATCAGTGAATCAACTTTAGCAATAGCTTCTTTTATCTTTCCTTGCCTGTAGTAAATTATAGCATTTACATATTCAGAATTATCTTCATATTTACTAGACAACAGATAGATAGGAGAAAAGAACGAGTCTAGCTTTGCAACTATATGTTTAAATTTTAATAATTTATCTGCAAGAATTGGGTTCACTTCATTCTTAACCCTATAATTCTGTACAGCAAATATACGCTTATTACTAAGTGGATGAGTACGAAAGTACTCTTCTGTATTTTCATGTTCAATACCTCTAAAGTAGTCAAAAATCTCTTTCATACCTGAATTATTATAGCCAGATTCATCAAGGTACTTCAAAGCATAGCTATCTGCTACACTCTCTTGCTCTTGAGAATAGTTAAAAAACAACCTTGAACTTAGCGCCACACCACTAAGCAAAATTGCGCTAGCAATCTTGGGATTAATGATAATAGTAGAAATTAACCCTATCATACAACTAATCATTGCTATCGATTGAAAACAACCCACAGTATCATTCATCTGCAATATATGACCAGAAGATATATGAGCAATCTCATGTGCCAATACGCCTAGTAAAACGTAAGGTTCAGTCGAATATTGCAAAAGCCCCAAGTGAATAAAAATACTATTATTATTAACTACAAAAGCATTGATTGAATTATCATCAATTACAAAAATTTTTATTCGGCTATCATCAATAGCTGCAGCAGAAAATAAGGGGTGTGCTAATTCTTTCACCACTGCCTCCACTTCACTGTCTCTAACATTAACAGAGCAAGCGCTATTGCAATATATAAAAAAGAACAACAATAGGGTAAAGAATTCAGCAATTTTAAACATGAGAATTCTGTGCTTGTATCCTTAGCAGGAATCTTATATTTTAATACTTAAATTATATAAATTTATAAACACTAGCTCAATTCTTTAACGTAGCGTATAAGTTTATCGATGGTAGTTAACTTAATATTATGTTGTTCAGCAAATTTAAGCAACTCAGGTAGACGCATCATAGAGCCATCATCATTTACTAATTCACACCCTACAGCTGCGTGATTACAGCCAATTAACTTTGCTATTTCAACACTTGCCTCAGTATGACCATTACGTGCTAAAACTCCATTATCATTTGCAATAATAGGAAAAACATGACCAGGAGTGATAATATCATTATGAGTACTCTTTCCGTCAATAGCGGTAAGTATCGTATGCGTTCTATCATGAGCAGAAACACCAGTTGTAACACCATAACGTGCATCGATCGATGTAGTGAACGCAGTGTGATAGGTAAGCTTTTCATCTACATTACTTCTTCTCATAAACTCAAGACCTAACCTACCCATATGAAGCCTTGTCATAGCCAGAAACACAATACCAGTGCCATACCTAACCATAAAAGCCACATGTTCCGGTTTTAATTTTTCAGCTAAGACAATTAGATCACCCTCATTTTCTCTATTCTCATCATCAACTAGAATAAATAATTTACCAAAACGAGCATCTTCCAACACATCTTCCACAGAAGAAATACCAGGTAGATTGATTGATGCATACGTGGCTTGTACCATAATTTACTTAAATTCAATCTTAACTATTTTATACAATTTCTCTCCACTTGGCACTGTTACTTCCACATATTCACCAACTTTTTTGCCGATTAAAGCACTACCCAAAGGTGAACTAGTAGATATCAACTGTTTTGAAACATCAGCTTCGTACTCACCTACAATTTTATAAATATATTCTACTTCAGTACTATTATCATTTAACATACTCAATGTTACAGTTGCACCAAACATCACTGAATCACCAAACAAGTTTTTTACCTCTATTATTTCTGCATGTGAGAGCTTGTTTTCTAATTCCATTATACGACCTTCAATAAAACCTAACCTTTCCCGTGCAGCATGATACTCCGCATTTTCGGATAAATCACCTTGATCACGAGCATCAGAAACAGCTTGTATAATGGAAGGTTTTTCTTCCTTTAATTTCTCAAGCTCAGCTTGTATATGCTCAAAACCTTCTCTTGTTATAGGAAACTTCTTAATAATGGATGAAGACATAACCACCACCTAAACGCCATTAAATTGAGTAATAAAACTACTCACAATATTGAAAACATCATCTTTTATATCATCGCTCATACTATCTGACAACTTTTTTAAAACTTCAGGGTATGCGACATGAAAATAATTAATAATGTCATATTTGAATTTATTGATATCACTTATTTGTATTTTACTTAATTGATCATACAGATTAGAAAAAATATACATCAGCACTACTTGCTCTTCCACTGGCATAGGTAAATGCTGCTTCTGCTTTAATAGCTCAATAAGATATTTACCCTTATTTAAGGATAATTGAACACTAGCATCAAGATCAGAACCAAATTTTGCAAAATCCTCCAATTCTCTATATTGAGCTAAACTTAGCTTTATAGAACCAGCAACTTCCTTAACTGATTTCAATTGTGCAGCAGAACCAACACGCGAAACTGATAAACCTATATTTACCGCAGGGCGAAATCCTTTATAAAATAATTCAGACTCAAGGAAGATTTGTCCATCGGTAATCGAAATCACGTTAGTTGGAACATATGCAGATACATCACCAGCTTGAGTCTCAATAATTGGCAAAGCAGTTAGAGATCCATGTCCTTTCTTACCAGACATTTTAGCAGCCCTTTCAAGTAAACGAGAATGCACGTAAAATATATCCCCAGGATAAGCTTCACGACCAGGAGGACGTCTCAGCAGTAAAGACATTTGCCTATATGCTACAGCATGCTTAGATAAATCATCATATACTACCAAGCAATGCATCCCATTATCACGGAAAAATTCTCCAATAGTGCAACCAGTATAAGGCGCCAAAAATTGCATAGGAGCACAGTCAGATGCACTAGCTACAACTATAGTGGTATACTCTAATGCTCCACTTTCTTCTAGCTTATTTACTACCTTTGCCACAGTTGAAATTTTTTGCCCAATAGCAACATAAACACAGTAAACTTTTTGATCTTTATCCACTTTATCATTAATCTTCTTTTGATTAATAATAGTATCAAGCGCAATAGTAGTTTTACCGATTTGTCTATCACCAACAACTAATTCACGCTGCCCTCTACCTATTGGAATCAGCAAGTCTATAATTTTAATTCCCGTTTGCAGAGGCTCATGTACAGACTCACGATCAATAATGCCAGGTGCTTTAGATTCTATATCCATTCTATTCTTAGATTTAATTTCTTCACCTCTGTCTATAGGACAGCCCAATGCATTTACAACTCTTCCCAATAATTCATATCCCACAGGCACTTTCATAACATCACCACTGCACTTTACAATATCCCCTTCTTTCACATCACGATCATTACCAAGAATCACTATTCCAGCTATATCATGGTCTAAATCAAGAACTATTCCTTCCACACCACTTGTAAAAAATACCTTTTCACCTAATTTTGCTTTTTCAAGTCCATAAACTAATGCAATACCATCAGCCACTGAAATCACCTCACCTATATTTTCCCGTTTTACAGGATAATCAAATGCTTCAACTTTCTCTCTTATTATATTCACTATCTCAGAGGCATTCATATTGTCTTTCATACAAAATTCCTTGTTTTTAATATTTCCACTTTACTTAAATCAACTAACCTATCTAAATAACTTTTCAATGAAGCATCAATTAAATTAAAGCCATACTTAACTATAAAACCACCTAGTATAGAAGGGTCAACCACACTGTCTACCTTTACTATTTTACCAAGAAAGCTCAAAGATTCAGTAATTATTTTTATACTGGATTCGCTTAAAGTTTCTGCTGAACTTATAGTAATTTCTAATTCATTCTCACTTTCTCTTACAAGATTTAAGAACTTTTTTAATACATGGATCAATAAGTTAGAACGCTTATTTGCAAATATAACTACAATAAATTTCACTAAACTCTCACTCAAGTGTTCCTTTATAGAAAGGATAACTTCTTTTTTGCATGCAAAAGGAATCATAGGATGGGATAAGTATATAAAAATACCACGTTGACTTTTAAAAAAATCTAACAAAAATTCCACTTCTTTTCTTATAACACTTAGCTTATTCTCTGAAACACAAAACAGTACTCTAGCATAAGATGAAACTAAATTACTGTATTGGGTCCTTCTCATACTAAATTAGTTATATAAACCTTTCACTCTTCAAATAAGGAAACATAAATCATACCAATAGAATAACCTAAAAAACTAAGGTCATTACTTAAGAAATATTTAAAAGAATTTACAATAGATTGACGCTTAAGCAGACCTACTTCAACTTTTATAAAAATCAGCTCTTTTTTTTTAGATACAATTAAGTCAACTTCACCAAATTTACAACGGTGTTGTATAACATAACAACATTTCAGTTTTGAATATAATAAAATTAACAACTCACCAAAATAACCTATAAAATAGTATAACCTATTCACCATAAAAACTATGATAATAATTAACTTTTCGTAGCTTCTTCATTTCCCTCTTTACTTTTATCATAAACTTTACCTTTTGCTGCAACATCCCTATTAATTAGTTCTATTACTGCCATTGAAGCACAATCACCCTTTCGAGTACTAAATTTTAGTATTCTAGAATAACCACCTCTACAATCTTGATAACGGCTAGCTAAAACATTTAGCAACTTATCAACTACTAACTTATTATTATGAAGACGCGAAAGTAGTAGCCTTCTACCATGTAAAGTATTTTTATTCTTAGCAATCGTAATGAATTTTTCCACATATGGACGAAGTTCCTTAGCCTTCGGTAAAGTAGTTATAATCTGCTCATGATCAATTAATGAAATAGATAGATTTTTTAACATCGATAACCTATGCTCAGTGCGACGAGATAGTTTACGTTTTTTTATCCTATGTCTCATATATCACCTAATCCTCATCAGTATGTTGCCTAGCTAACTCATCTATATCTTTAGGTGGCCAATCTGGTATATCCATACCTAAAGATAAGCCAAAATTATTCAAAACTGCCTTAATTTCATTTAAAGACTTCCTACCAAAATTAGCAGTTCTTAACATTTCACTTTCTGTCTTTTGTACAAGATCACCTATATAAGTAATATTCTCATTCTTCAAGCAATTATGTGACCTGACAGATAACTCCATTTCATCTACTTTGCGCAATAAGATAGGATCATAACCCAAATTTTTATAACCACTAGGTAAAGAAACTTGAGATTTTTTATAACTTACATCAGAACTAATAAAAGGCTGAAGTTGCTCTTGCAATATCTTTGCAGCAGAGTCAACAGCTTGACTAGGGGAAATTGTACCATCAGTTTCAATTGACAATATCAATTTATCCTTATCAGTAACTTGCCCAACGCGACTATTCTCTACTCTATATGAAACTTTGTTAATAGGACTATACAAAGCATTAACTGGAATAAAACCAATTAAATCTTGCTCATTCATAAGCTTCAAAAATTCATTTTCCTTATATTTAGTTACAGGAAGGTAACCTTTTCCACTAGCCACATATATAGTCATGTTGAGCTCTACATTTTGCCCTAGTGTACATATTGGCAAATCTTTATTAACAATAGAGCACTGATCATCAGTTTCTATCATCTCAGCTAATACCTGACAAGGTCCTTTAACACTTAAATTTAGGCACTTATTAGAAGTGTCATTTAACTTACACCTTAACATGCTCATATTCAATACTATATCAGTCACATCTTCTCTTACACCTTGAATTGAAGTAAATTCATGAGTTATACCCTCAATTTTTATCCCATAAACAGCACTACCTATAAGAGAAGACAGCATTACACGTCTTAACGCATTACCTAATGTTAAAGCAAAACCACTTTCCAATGGTTCTAGTACTATATCACCCTTTTTACTTGAATCACTTGATACTACTTTCATTGAATTAGGCTTAGTCAATTTATCTAAACTGTCAAAAATAGAAACACCGTTTTCATAATACATAAAATAACCCTTTCAAATATTCTATACCCTTCTTTTTTTTCTTAACCTACATCCATTATGAGGAATCGCAGTTTTATCTGCAATTGAGGTAACTGTTAATCCGCAATTCTGAAGTGCCTTAACTGCAGCCTCAGTACCAAAACCAGGGCCACAAATTATTACAGAAACAACCTTCATACCAAATTTCTCTATCGCAATTTTTGCAGCAGCCTCTGAGGCTTTACCAGCAGCATAAGGTGTAGACTTTCTTGAACCTGAAAAACCATGTGCACCTACAGAGGTTTGGTACAGAGTATTACCTTGAATATCAGTCACATTTATGAAAGTATTATTAAAAGTTGCACGAATACGAACAACTCCAGTAATAAACTTCTTTACACTTTTACTAACCGTCCTGACCTTTTTCATTAAAACTCACAATAATAAATTTCATTTTTTTCCAGCAATAGGTAAACGAGATCTACCTTTACGAGTTTTAGCATTGGTATGAGTTCTTTGCCCTCTTACAGGTAAACCTTTTCTATGTCTCACCCCTCTATAGCACCCCATCTCTACTAAAGACTTTATATTCATAGCCACTTCTTTTCTTAATTCGCCCTCTACAGAACAATTTTGTCTAATGAAGTTGTTAATTTTTTCTATATCTTTATCTTGCAATTCTGAAACACGTTTGCTCTTATCAACTTCGCAAGTATAGCAAATTATATTTGCAGTAGAAATACCTATACCGTATATGTAAGTTAACGCAAAAGGAACACATTTCTTGACTGGAACATTTACACCCGCAATACGTGCCACTGATACTCCGTATTTTATTAAAAATAATTCTTAATTTATATCATAAAGTAACTCAGAGTCAAACTAAATTGCAAGAAATTTTACTTTCAATCTCCTGTTTTACCTGATCAACATTAAAACTAGCATCAATCATTAATAATTTTTCTCTATAATATTCACGTAGACTATTTATTTGCATATGATATTCACCTATTCTCCTATCAATTGCAGATAAATCTGCATCATCAATTCTCCTTTCTAGCCTTGCACTTTTACATTTCATACAAATAAGGTTATCATTAACTTTGAAAAAAGATACACTGTATATACTTTTACAGTCTAAGCACATAAGACGATTCATTAATCTATCAACTGCCACCTTATCATCAAGCTGCAATTCAATTACAACATCCACATCCTTATTATATCTCTCCCGCAAAATTTGAGTTAAAAAATGAGCTTGATTTAGGTTTCTTGGGAAACCATCCAACAAAAAATTATCATCCATCAATACAAGCTGATCACATAATAATTTACATATAATTCCATCTTGAACTAAATTACCAAATTCTACAGTATCTTTTATTTTTTTGCCTAACTCGCTACCACTAGATATAATACCTCTTAACAAATCCCCTACTGAAATTAATTTTAAATTATACCTTTCTACTAATAAGCTTGATTGAGTACCTTTACCAGAGCCAGGAAGACCAAAAATTGTAATAATCATCTTAATTTCTTCGTTTTAGACTTATATTTTTTTACCCAGTTATCATACCTACTTGAAAAGATATAGGATTGTATTTGCATAATAGTATCAGTAATAACATTAACTATAATCAATAAGCTCGTCCCACCAAAAATAAATGGTACATCATAATAATATCTCATGACTTCAGGCACAGTACATATAACCACCAAATATGCAGAACCAATAAAAGTTAATCTAAAAACGATACCTTGAAGATAATCAGAAGTGTGTTTTCCAGGCCTTCTACCAGGTATAAAACCACTATTTTTTTTAAGAAAATCTGCATTTTCTTCTGAATTAAATATGAAATTAGTATAGAAAAAGTTAAAAAACACTATAAGCGTTAAGTAAGCTACAATATAAACTACTTTGTTTGCCATAAAGTAATTTAAAATAAAATCAGAAAAAACATGCCCTTTATAGAAATTTGCTATTGAAATAGGTGTTAATAAAATTGCATTAGCAAAAATAGTTGGTATTACACCAGATAAATTAATTTTTAATGGGATATAAGTAAAATCATCAGTATGTAATCTTTTAAATTGCCTCTTAGGATATTGAACAGTAACTTTTCTATAAGAAGATTCTACAAAAATAATTAAAAGCAGCAGTAAAAAAAATAACCCAAAAATAAAAAGGATAATAGGCACTGATATATTACCGTTTTTATTTAATGTTAGCAGAGAGGAAAAAGCATTATGCAACTCTGATATTATACCTGTGAAGATAATCAATGAGATACCATTACCTATACCACTAGCACTGATTTGCTCACCAAGCCATATTAGAAACATTGTTCCACCCAAAAGGCTAAAAACACCCACTATACGAAACATAACACCAGGTTCGATTACAACTAATGCTCCTTCCCTATTCATTCTTTCTAACCCAATTAAAATAGTAACTGATTGAAATATACAAAACACTATGGTCATATAACGTATGTAAGAATTCATCCTTCGACGTCCTAATTCTCCATCATTTTTAACTTCATTAATCCCTTTAACTGCAGAAGATAATAATTGCATAACTATAGATGCAACTATATACGGCATAACATTTAACGCTAGAATAGTCATCCTAGCTAATGCTCCACCAGAGAATAGATTAAATACCCCAAAAACACCAGTAACTTCTTTAGGGAATACATCATTGATTATATCAAGATTAATTCCAGGAATAGGTACATAAGTCCCTAAACGATAGCAAATTAAAGCTATTAGCGTAAAAAATATACGCCTTAATAGATCACCTTTATATAATAACGCAGGATCTAAACTATTAAATGCTGACTTACTGCCCATTACTTATGATAATATTTCCACACTACCACCAATTGAAGTTACAGATTTTTTTGCAGTTTCTGATACAAAATCAACATGAAATACACATCTCTCGTTTAGCTTACCTTTATTAAGAAGTTTGATTTTATCTTTAATAGACTTTATAAAACCTAATTTATATAGCATTTCCTTATCTATAACAGAGCTTTTTTCTATTTTTCCAGCCTCTATTAAGCGCTGAACATCACCAACGTTAATTATAGAACATACATTTTCATGTATAGGGTTAAAACCCCTTTTAGGTAAACGTGTATATATAGACTGTTGTCCACCTTCAAACCCATTTATAGAAATACCGCTTCTAGATTTCTGCCCCTTATGCCCCCTACCAGATGTTTTACCTTTACCACAACCGATACCCCTACCTAGTAACTTAGGCTTCTTTTTTTTCGATAATTTAGTAAATATAGAGCTTAACTTTATAGCATTATCCATACATTACCTATTCCCGACTATCTCGCTAATCTTTTTACCTCTTTTACTTGCTACTTGACGAGGAGATAATATATTATCAAAAGCTTTAAACACTGCACATATAACATTATGAGGATTATTCGATCTAGTAGATTTAGCTACTACATCTTTTATGCCCAACACCTCAAAAACCGACCTAATCGCCCCTCCAGCAATAATACCTGTTCCAGCTCTAGCTGCTCTTAAAACCATTTCACCAGAGCAAAATTTAGCTTTAATATCATGATGCAAAGTTCTACCTTCACGCAAGTACACTCTAACCATAGATTTTTTTGCAGCATTTACAGCTTTTATTCTTGCTTCAGCAACCTCCGCATGTTTACCCATTCCACACCCCACTCTACCCCTCTCATCTCCAACAACAACCAAAATTGAAAATGAGAAACGTCTACCACCTTTGGTAACCGTCGTTACTCTCCTCATCGAAACTAAAAGCTCTGACCAATCATTATTATTTTGCAAATTCTTTACAGCCATATTAAAAACCTTCTAAAATTTAAATCCAGAGCTTCGTAAAGCTTCAGCAAATTGAGAAACTAATCCTGTATATTTATATGCTCCACGATCAAATACCAATTCTTGTTCTAATTTCATATTAGATAGACGTTCAATCATTAAAGAAGAAACTTGCCTTATAGCTCCAGTATTGACCTTCCCCTCACATACATCCTTGATTTTAGCGTCCAAGGTAGAAGCAGAAGTTAGAGTTACTCCTTTTTCATCATTAATTAACTGAGCATAAAAATGCCTATTAGATTTAAATATAGATATACGTAAACGCTTAATACCACCTTTAAGCTTCTTTCTATTACGTAATTTCCTTTTTTCAGGATTACTTAAAAAATTATATAACCTTCTCATCTTAATTACTTCCTTTTACTCACAACTTTACGCAACATAAATTTGCCTTTTATTATAATACCTTTACCTTTATAAGGATCGTATTTTCTAATCTTGCACACATCAGATGCTATCGCATGGACTTTTTGCTTATCCATGCCACTAATCACCAAGTAAGTTGGTTTTATACACTTAATCTCAATATCTTTAGGCACTTTATACTTAACATTATGGCTATAACCAAGATACAAAGTCAAATACTTACCATCACACTCTGCTTTATATCCAACACCATTAATCTCAAGATCAACAGAAAAATCATTAATCATACCACTAATAATATTGTTAGCATTACTTCTATACGTACCCCATATAGATTTTATTCCACCGTAACTATCTTTGCTTTGATCAATAGAAAATATCAACTGATTACCAATAACCTGACACACAATATCACTACACAGCTTAAGTTCTTTTTCTGCTTTAGCACTTTTTATTAATATCTTGCCATCATTACATTCAACTAAAACACCAGCAGGAATATTAATAGGTGCAGCACCTATACGAGACATAAATTTCTCCTATTACTTAAAACACACGACACAAAATCTCTCCACCAACCTTTAACTTATGTGCATCATAATCAGTCATTACCCCTTTGGACGTAGATATAATAAAAATACCAAGCCCATTATACGCTTTAGAAATATCCTTATATTTAGAATAACAACGACACCCAGGCTTCGATATTCTAACTATATCACTAATTACAGGTGATCTTTCATAATACTTCAATTTTACAATAAAAGATGATAAATCACCTACAACCTCTTTCTGGTAATCAAGAATATACCCCTCATCCTTTAATATCTTCAATATAGAAAAATTCACCTTAGAAAATAAAACTCTTGTCGTCTTATGCATCGCCAATTGAGCATTACGTATCCTTGTTAAAAAATCACCAACACTATCAGATAATGCCACAATACACTCCCTATATTATATCTACCAACTAGACTTTGTAACTCCTGGAATTTTTCCAAAAGAACACAAATCACGTAAAACAATTCTACATAAACCAAATTTTCTATACACCCCTCTTGGTCTTCCAGTTAAAGCACATCTATTTCTAATTCTAATCTTAGAAGAATCCCTAGGTAATTCTTTAATTAACTTATTTTGAGCTGCAAATCTCTCGCTAATAGTCATATTCTTATTATTTATTATAGACTTCAATCTTTCTCTTTTTCCTCTATATTGATCACATAATTTTATCCTACGAAGATTTCTCTGTATCACAGATTTTTTTGCCATATACTTCTTCTCTTAAATTAATCAAAAAAGGGAAATTTAAAAGCTAGCAATAATTCCTTTGCTTCCTTATCACTAGCCGCACTTGTTACAATATTGATGTCCATACCTCTAATTTTACTTATTTTATTATAATCTATTTCCAAAAATGAGATATGCTCCTTTATACCAAAAGATAAATTACCATTACCATCAAATTGGTTCACACTAAATCCTCTAAAATCTTTTTCTCTCGGTAAAGCAACATATATTAACCTTTCCAAAAATTCATACATTTTATCTCTACGTAAAGTTACTTTACAACCTACTATGGCACCTTTCCTTATCTTGAAACCAGAAATAGACTTCTTCGCAAACGTTGATACAGGTTTTTGCCCTGCAATTAAATATAAATCATCAAGTGGTTCATTTATTGCTTTACTATCTGTAGCAGCATCTCCAATACCCATATTAATACACACCTTGACAAGCTTAGGCACTTGCATTATATTGTCATAGCTGAATTTATTCTTTAAGGATTTTACTACACTATCTCTGTACAATTCTTTAAACATACTAACCTAGTCTATTACTTCCCCAGAAACTTTTGCAAAACGTACCTTTTTACCATCTATAATCTTAAATCCCACTCTGGTTGGAGCTTTATATTTAGGGTCCAATATTGCAATGTTAGATATATCAATAGCCAATTCTTTATTTACTATACTACCACTACCACCAGCTTTTGGCTTAGCATGTTTCTTGCACAGATTTACTCCAGAAATAACTGCCTTTTTTTTAGCACTACATGTTACAATTTTGATTACTTTACCAATTTTACCTCTATCTCTACCAGTTAAAACTATAACGTCATCACCACTTCTTATTTTTGCACTCACTACAAAACCTCAACAGCTAATGACATTATCTTCATAAAAAAACCAGAAGGTAACTTCTTTATCGGGCCAAATACTCGAGTACCAAGTGGTTCACCTTGATCATTAACCAAAACTACAGCATTACTAGAAAAACAGATTACAGAATTATCAGATTTTCTAATACGATTCTTTACCCTAACAATAACCGCCCTATACACTTTCCCCTTTTCAACTTTCCCCTTTGGGTTAACTGACCTAGTAGATACAATAATTGTATTACCTATAGATGCAGATTTTCTACCACCTAATAAACCAACGCAGATGACTTCACGCGCACCAGAATTATCAGCTACTTCTAATAATGTATTCTTTTGAATCATATAAATAACTTATTCCACTCGAATAATAATCCATTTTTTAGTAGCAGAAATTGGCCTATGCTCTTGTATAAAAACCTTATCCCCTTGTTTGCAGCTATTATTTTCATCATGCGCTGTGTACTTCTTATACCTTTTTATAACTTTCCTGTACAGTTTATTTTTATACACACGTAATACTGAAACCTTCACAGTTTTATTACACTCAGCTTTAGTTATAACACCACAAAAAACCTTCTTAGGCATTCTTTTCCTCTATCCTTCTTTCATTTAACACAGTTAAAATACGAGCTATACTCTTCCTTATCAAGCTAAAACGAGAAATATTATTACACTGCCCTAACTTTTTTTGAAAAATCAAATTAACAAACTCCTTTCTCAAATTCACAAGAATTTCATGTAATTCTTGTGAGGATTTTGATCTAATATCAGCTATATCCACTATAAACCCCACTTAACTATAATTAGATATAAATTTACATTTTACAGGAAGCTTAGCTATTGCCTTCTCAAGCGCCAACTTTGCTAAATGCATGGGGACATCATTACTAATCTCAAATAATACCCTACCAGGCTTAGCTTTAAATACCCAAAATTCAACATTACCCTTTCCCTTACCCATTCGCACATCTGTTGGCTTTTTACTAACAGGGATATCAGGAAAAATTCTCACCCATATTTTGCCAGAACGTTTCAATGTTCTAGATATCACACGCCTTACAGTCTCAATATGCTTAGACTGAACTCTACCTGCTTCTATAGTTTTTAAGCCATAATTTCCAAAAGAAAGTGTGTTACCACCTTTTGTATTACCCTTAATCCGTCCTTTAAACACCTTTCTATATTTACTCTTCTTGGGTACAAACATTTTAATACACCTTAATTAACAATATAAACCCAAACCTTAACTCCTATAATACCATATATAGTCTTCGCTTCACAAAAAGCATAATCTATATTAGCACGCAAAGTATGCAATGGCAAACGACCTTCTTTATACCATTCAGTACGAGCTATCTCAGCTCCACCAAGACGCCCAGAACAACCTACTTTAATGCCACCACCTCCCATTCTTAAACAACTTTGAATAGCCTTTTTCATTGCCCTTCTAAATGAAACCCTTTTTTCTAACTGCTGTGCAATGCTATTTGATATCAAAGCTGCATCTATCTCAGGCCTTTTAACCCCCATTACATTCACTTCCACACTGTTTTTCACTCTTTCAGCTATTTTTTGTTTCACCTTTTCAATATCCAAGCCTTTTTTACCTATGACTACCCCAGGTCTAGAAGAATGTATCGTTACAGACACCAAATCAACTTTGCGCTCTATAATTATTTTAGAAAGACCGGCATGTTTAAAAGACTCATTTATGTAACTGCGAATAGATAAGTCCTGATGCAATTTCTCCCTGTAATCTTTACCAGCATACCAAATAGAATCCCAGGTATTAGCATTTATTTTTAACCTGAATCCTATAGGATTAACCTTTTGCCCCATATTTTACACTTTCTTTACTAATTTTTACTCTTACAAATCATACTATTTGCCCTAATTTTATAGTTATATTACTATAATGCTTACTAACTCTACTAGCTCTACCCATAGCTTTTGGATATACTCTACGTAAAGTAAATGACTTACCTATTAAAATCTCTTTTATATACAAATTATCAATATCCAATCCATAATTATATTGAGCATTGGCAATTGCAGAATTTAATACCTTTCCTATAAGGCCAGCAGCCTTTTTTTCACAAAATCTTAATTGCACAGCAGCAAAAGAAACTTTTTTACTACGCACTAAATCAGCAACCAAATTTAATTTGCGAGGAGTAGATTTTAAAATTCTAGAACTAGCTTTAATTATTACATCCATGCTCTTCATATCAATTATCTTCTTGTCGCCTTTTTATCACCACTATGCCCAGCAAATTTACGAGTAGGTGAAAACTCACCAAACTTATGGCCTATCATATTCTGATCATTAATACTGACAGGGATGTAATCCTTACCATTATAAACAGCAAATTTTAAACCCAAACAATTAGGGAGAATTACAGAAGCCCTAGAATGAATTTTTATTACCTTATTAATAGAGCCTTGCTTTAAAGCTCTGTTTACCAACCTTAGCACAGAAGGATGACAAAAAGGTGGTTTCCATGCAGATCTACTCATAAACTAACCTTTCAATTTCTTTATATACTTATCACTAAACTTATTTTTCTTCCGAGTTTTTTTTCCTTTTGTTGCAATACCCCAAGGAGTAACAGGATGGCGCCCACCAGAAGTCTTTCCTTCTCCGCCACCGTGAGGATGATCTACAGGATTCATAGCAACTCCACGAACAGTAGGTCTAATCCCCAGCCACCTACTCCTTCCAGCTTTACCTAATTTTCTATTTTTACGATCAGGATTAGATACTACACCAATAGTAGCTTTACAAGAAGATAAAATTAGCCTAATTTGACCAGACCTTAACCGCAATAAAACATAATTACCATCACGACCAACAATTTGCGCATAACAACCAGCAGCTCGAGCAATCACAGCACCGTTACCTGGCTTTAGCTCAATACCATGAACAAAAGAACCAACAGGTATATACCTCAATGGTAAACAATTACCTGGCAATATATCAACATCATTTCCTGATATCACAACATCACCAGGCTTTACGTCTTGTGGAGCTAATATGTAAGACTTGATATCATCATTTTTATACGACACCAATGCTAAAAATCCACTTCTATTTGGATCATACTCTATCCTTTCAATTACACCCTGATCACTTCTATTGCGTTTGAAATCTATAATCCTATACTTCTTTTTATGACCACCACCCTTATGACAAGTTGTTATCCTACCATTATTATTCCTTCCACCACTAGATTTCTTACCAAACACAAGGGACTTTTCTGGCTTGCTTTTTGATAAACCTACCTTGCTTATTAATACAGTTCCACGAGATGATGGAGTGATAGGATTAAGAAATTTTATACCCATATTAAACACTCATTATATCCAACTTTTGACCATTCATCAAGGAAAAATATACTTTCTTTTTTTGTTTTTCATAACCAATTACACCCCTAAAGCGCCTATACTTAGGCTTAACTCTAATAACGTTTATAGAAGAAACTTTAACATTAAATAGAGATTCTATTGTTAATTTTATTTTAAATTTATTCACATTCAAAAAAACATATAAAGAATATTTATTAAATTTCTCCCTTAAAAAGGAAGCCTTTTCTGTAATTATAGGACACTTTATTATATTATCATATTTAATCATAATAATCTACCTTCAAGATACCTTAAAGCATCATTTGTTAACATTATGCATTCATGATTTAATATATCAAAAACATTCAACCCGATAGGCTTGATCAAGTTTACATAGTGCAGATTTTTAACAGCACGTAGCAAATTATCTCCATAATCGCCAACTATTAAAAAGGAAGAAAATTTAAAATTTTGAATATATTGACACACTTCAGACGTTTTCCTTACATCAATACTTAAACTATCAAGAATAACTATTTGATTATTTAAATATTTAAAAGATAAAGCAACTTTTAAACCAAATTTACGTACTTTTTTATTAAGAGAATAAGCATGATTCCTAACAACAGGACCGAAAATAACTCCACCACCTCTAAACTGAGGAGATCGCAAGCTTCCTTGTCTTGCCCTACCAGTACGTTTTTGACTATAAGGCTTGGCTGTTGTACCAGAAACATCACTAATGCCTTTTGCTTTATGAGTACCAGCCCTTCTCTTTGCTAATTGCCATTTAACTATATCATGCAAAATACTCAATTTTTGCTTAACAGAAAATATTAAAGGATTAAGCTGGATAGTACCTACATCATTATTAGATAAATTCACTAATTTATGCTCCATAACTAACTTACCAAAGTACTAACATTATTATCACTTGCATTTAATAGCAGACCTACCGGGAAAGGAACATTTTTATGTAAAGGCTTTTTAATTGCATCTCTAACAAAAATATAAGAATTTCTGAATCCAGGAACATTATTGCCCTTTACAACAATTATACTATTTTCATGATCAATAGATAATATTCTCATATTCTGCACAGTCACTCTTTTATCACCTAAATGACCGGCCATTTTCTTTCCTTTAAATACTCTACCAGGGTCCTGACATTGACCAGTAGAACCTTGTGATCTATGAGCAATGGAAACACCATGAGATGCCCTGAGTCCACAAAAATTATGTCGCTTCATTACACCAGCAAATCCCTTACCTATAGAATAACTCGTAATATCAAGATATTGACCAACCACAAAATGATTAACACCAACTCTTTTACCACATTCTATCCCAGAAAGATCACTTAATCTACTCTCATACAATTTACATCTATTACGTATTCCCATTTTCTTTAAATATTCTAATTGTGGTTTTGCAATATTTTTAAAGTCCCCAGCACCCAAAATAACCGAATTATAGCCACACTTATCTTGCCTTTTTACATCAACAATATAAGTTTCACTGAGATGCAGTAAAGTCACAGCTACACGACCACTATTAGAATATATAGCAGTATGACCGATATTCGTCATTAACAAACCAATTCTTCTTAGCAAATTTATTCTCTTCATTTCTCTTTTTTAAACTTGATTTTCTTAATCTTTAAATAAATTTCTACTCCAGGAGGAGGAGGAGGAAAGAAAGATGAATCTCCAAGCATCTGCATCATAGCAGGGGTAAGACCATGTAAAACAATTAGCCGCCCAGAAGTTCTCTGTTCAAATTGCTCACGAGATTTTTTATCAACATGAGGAGATCTATTAAAATCAAATTTAGAATTCCTTCTTCGCAACGCCACTGGACCTGACAACTCTGCACCAGAATGCTTAAACTTATCTTTAAATCCATGAACAAATTCCTTAACATACTTCTCTAATTTTAAACAATCAAAAGCTCTACTTATAATATATGCAACTTGCTCCACTTCAGCCACTGTACTTACTCCAAAATTTCAGAAACAATACCATAATCAACAGTTCTACCTCCTTCTCTTATTACAAAGCGCAACCTCTTATTCATTGCTATCGACATTTACAATTCTATCTCTACACTTACATTACTCCAGACATTGCTATCTCTTTCCCTTCTATCAACCTTATACTTCCCATTACATCTGTCGTCCTTAAATAAGATTGTATCTGATAATTCATAAAAAATGGTGTATACCTCCCCACCTCTCCTTTCTTTAATACGTAAACTTCTGCCTTGAATTTCCTGTGCTGCATTATTGTTCTTAGTTTTGCTAATATTTGCCCTCTCTCTACTTCCTCTCTCTTTGTTCCTCTCAGCAATATCCTCACATTTAATCCTGCACTTCCTTTTTTTAACAATTTTTTAAACACTTTCACATTAGTGAATGTCGTCTTCTGTACAGCTTTCAGACCTATTATTTCTCTTTTTTTTATTCTCTCAGTTACTACTATTCTACGTCCTGATATCAAAAATACATCTTCAATTAGCAATAAGAATGGTAAATTCACAATCCTTGATGAAATTTTTACATACTCATCTAACTTTTCTATCAATTTAGAGACTAATTTCTTCCCATACTCACCATCCTTCTCTAATGTTTTTAATACAGATTCCATTATCACTGAAAATTCATATTTACTCAGCAATTGCTTCACTCCCATCTTCACCAAACTTATCATATCATTATCAGATACATCAGCTTTATTTATATATACCACAATATACCCAACACCAACTTGCCTCGCCAGTAATATATACTCTCTCATTTGCAGCATAGGCCCATCAACTTCCGACACTATCAACATCGCCGTACTCACTATCATAATGAGCCCAAGGCAATCAATATGTGCCATTACAATCGTAATTCTTCTTTTCCTCTCTTCTAGTACCTTATTTATTTGATCGTACTCTATAAAATTTTCATAATACTTTATTATCGCTGCTGTTAACATTATCTTTCCATGACCCACACGTCCTATCATCCCTACATTAACAGGCGTCCTCCCAAAAGCTTCCACTACTTGCGCTGTAGTTTCTACTGCTATCGTCATAATTGTGTTGCCATTAATTATACTTTAACTCATTGACTACATACTGTGGCACTTGTTCATAATAAGAAAAATGCATACTATATTGAGCTCTTCCTTGAGATATAGAACGCAAAGCATTTATATAACCAAACATATTTGCAAGAGGTACTAAAGCAAGAATTATAGTGCTATTATTATGCGTCTCTGTACTTGAAATTTGCCCCCTCCTACTATTTACATCACCCATAATATCGCCCATATATTCTTCAGGTGTAATAATCTCAACTTTCATTATAGGCTCTAACATTTTCGGACCAGCTTCACTTGCCATTTCTTTAAAAGCACCCTTAGCAGCCAACTCAAAAGCCAAAGGACTTGAATCAACCTCGTGAAAAGCACCATCAATAAGAGTAGCCTTAAAATCAATAACTGGAAAGCCAGAAATTATACCCCCTTCTTTTACCAATTCCAGAGCATTTTGCACACTGGGAATATATTCTTTTGGAATTGCACCACCTACAATTTTACTTTCAAATTGAAATCCAGAACCAGGCTCAAGAGGTTCAAACAAAATCTTTACTTTAGCAAATTGACCAGCACCGCCTGATTGCTTTTTATGCATGTAATCAATTTCAACAGATTTAGTAATAGTTTCGCGATATGCAACTTGAGGAGCACCAATATTGACATCAACGTTAAATTCACGTTTTATTCTATCAGTAACGATTTCAAGATGCAATTCGCCCATACCTTTCAATATCGTCTGACCACTTTCCGCATTCACTGACATTTTCAAAGAAGGATCTTCTGCAGCCAATTTGCTTAAAGCAATACACAATTTCTCCTGATCTGAAATAGTTCTAGGTTCTATAGCAATTTCAATAACAGGCTCAGGAAATTCCATACGTTCTAATAATATAGGAAAATCAGATGAACATAAAGTATCACCAGTGATTGTTTTCTTCAATCCCACTAAAGCAACTATATCTCCAACTTCAGCTTCATTTATATCTTCTCTATTATTCGCATGCATAAGCAACATTCTACCAATTCCCTCAATTTCATTTTTGCCAGCATTTAACACAGTAGATTTAGATTTTAACTTACCAGAATAAATACGAATAAATGTTAAGCTACCCACAAATTTATCTGTCATCACTTTAAATGCAAGAGCAACAAATTTTTCTTTTTCTGAAGGTTTAACCTTAATCTTCTTTCCCGAATCCCTTGGATCAATTCCAACAATTTCATCAAAATCAGCAGGAGAAGGCAAGAAATCAACTATACCGTCTAAAAGTGGTTGTATGCCCTTATTTTTTAACGCCGATCCACATAATACAGGAACAAATGCTCCTTTAATAGTTCCACTTCTCACACATCTTTTTAGCAAATCTACTGGCAAGTCATTAGATTCAAAGTAAGTATTCATCGCTTCATCATCCATATCAGCAGCAGCATCTAACAAAAGATTTCGATACTCTTGAGCCTTGTCAAATAAATCAAAAGGAATATCTTTATAAGAAAATTTAGCGCCTAATGTCTCATCTTCCCATATAATGATTTTCATGGAAATTAGATCAATTATACCATTAAAATCTTTTTCACTTCCTATTGGCAGTTGAATAATTAAAGGCACTGCTCCAAGCTTACTCTTTATCATATTAACACATCGATAAAAATCTGCTCCTATTCTATCCATTTTATTAACAAAACAGATACGAGGAACATTATATCTATCAGCTTGACGCCAAACAGTTTCAGATTGAGGTTCAACTCCTGCAACTCCATCAAATACAGCAACCGCACCATCCAAGACTCTTAAAGACCTTTCAACTTCAATAGTAAAATCAACATGCCCTGGAGTATCTATTATATTGATTCTATAATTATTCCAAAAACAAGTTGTTGCAGCAGACGTGATTGTAATACCACGTTCTTTTTCTTGCTCCATCCAATCCATAGAAGCTGCACCATCATGCACTTCACCAATTCTATTTTGCTTACCAGTATAAAATAAAATACGCTCTGTTGTAGTAGTCTTACCAGCATCTATATGAGCCATTATACCTATGTTTCTGTATTTAGATATACCAATTTTCATATTATTATCAATTAGCTAACATTAAAAACGAAGATGAGAAAAAGCCTTATTAGCTTCAGCCATTTTATATTTTTCTTCACACATCTTAAATGCACCACCACGTTTATTATATGCATCCAATATTTCAGAGCACAAACACTTAAAAAACCCCTTTCCACTTTTTTTTCTCGTAGCAGAAGCTGATTTAACAATCCATCTCAACGCCAAAGAAATAGCTCTATCTTTTCTAACTTCAACAGGCACTTGATAAGTTGCACCGCCAATACGACGGGAACGCACTTCTATAGAAGGCGTAACATTTTCCACTGCTATTTCAAAAATTGACACTCCACTTCTACTCACCTCTTTTTCAGCTGAAGATAAAGCATTATAGACAATTTTTTCTGCAATTGACTTTTTACCACATTTCATGATTACATTAATGAGACGCATCAGCAAAACATTACCGTAACGCGAATCAGGACTTATTTTTCTCTTCTTTGCTTTATTCCGACGAGACATAAAATTTTAACCAGATTTCTTTACACCATATTTTGAACGAGCCTTTTTGCGATTTTGCACACCACGCAGATCAAAAGCACCTCTTATTATGTGATAACGTACACCTGGTAAATCTTTAACTCGTCCACCACGTATCAAAACAACAGAGTGTTCTTGTAAATTATGACCTTCACCAGGTATATAAGCTGTCACTTCACCATACCCACTAACTCTTACTCTAGCTACTTTACGTAGTGCTGAATTAGGCTTTCTAGGAGTTGTAGTATACACTTTAGTGCAAACACCTCTTCTTTGAGGGTTGCTTTTCCCCAAAGCTGGCACCTTCTTCTTACAGGACAATTTCAATCTGCCTTTACGTACCAATTGATTTATCGTAGGCATATATTAAAAACCCAAGCTCATTAAATAACTTAAGTTCTAGTTATAAAATAATAAACCTCAATAGTCAATATAAAAATAAACATTACTATTCTAATAATTTAAGCTCACTAAACTCTCAATAACAACGATTTCTTATGTAATTATTATTTAAGAAAAAACTCAGCGTATAATCAAAAAAAAAAAGAACCTACTCAGATAACAGAGTTATATATAGATAAACCATGTTGTAAATCTATATCCTCACTTTTTTTTCAACTTGTTTTACAAAAGATGTCTCTAATTTACTAGCACGCTGAAGTAGCTTAGCAATTTCACACACAACAGTAGTAACTGCAATTAAGAACATTTTCAATAACACATCCAGATCTTCTCTAATTACCTTTTCATCACGTATACGAGCTTATCTTCCATTATTACCAACAGTTTTTCCCCTTGCTCTTCTTCTCGGATCTATTCTATGAGCAATAACTGAAAACAACACCCTCCTTAAATTAAAGACTTCATTCGTTTCTTTATTTCATGAACATCTCTATTATTCGCTGCCTCATATCCATAATTTAAATGCTTAACATTTATTAGCTCTTTTGTTACTGAGCAAACACATTACTTAATACTTCCTTCATACATTTGCTTTCTCCACTTTTTCATGATTCTTTAATTATAGGCTCTGATTTATCACAAGCACACTGTGCAATCTCAAATTCTGCATCAATATCCTCAGATGCCACCTGATTATACTAAAATTCTATAAACTTATCTATACTTCGCTTTATTTGCATAGTCCTTTCCAACTATCCAGATCATCTATTCCTTCATCAACTTGATTCAAAACGTCCAAGCAAAGGCTTTTAAATAGTTTGAACATACTGTACTATATCTTTCTCTTCGTATTGCTCTTTTTGATCTAGATGACCTTCATTTTTAGATTCTCTTCTATCATCATTATTTTTTTACTATTATTATTTCCTTTTTCAAAAAGATAATCATCATTCATAGATTAGTTAAAATTTTCACTAGCTATATCATATATAATAAAGATTAAACTAACATTAACGAAAGGTGTTTACAACTTCAGCGCTAGCTAGAATTACACTGAATTAGCCAAAAACAGCGAAATTATGATACCTCTCATATGGTTTAACTGAACATCTGAGCCAACCTTAGAATCAGAAAGAAAATACTGAAGAAAGTGTGAAATACGCATATGTTGCAAAAAAAACTAAATGCTGTAATCGCAGCAAAAAGTATAGTATAATAGCCGTAACAAAAATATGTTGCATCTCAAGAACAGCACTAACTGCATTAAATCAGAATCAATCTGAGCAAACTGGAGTATGGACACAAGAAAAAGCCTAATATCATCACTAAAGAAATGATACCAATTTTTATTGGTAGTGGGTCAAATAAGTGACATTTATATTATAAATTTTATTACGCAAAATGTTCTGTTTTACATACAATTAAAAAGTCTCTCAATTAAGAAAGACCTTAAATGAGCATAGTAATAGTTATATAATCCTGATATTTTTAGATACTTTTGAGTTTTTTAACCTATTTCAACTAGCACAATCCATGCAAAAAACTTTCTCGCATTCCTAAATATTGTGAATAAGTGTTAACATTAAGCGTAAATAAGCTGAAACTCTTTCTACTTTTAGGATTAACTGCACTTTAGTTTCATTAATTTTTTAAACTCTTCATTGTTTACCATTACCTTGTTCATTGTGAATCAGTCTTGGCGCAATATACGAAAGCTTCATTTTTTGCATATCACAGCATACTATAGACTTGTTGACATTTAAATCAAATTTTTCCTGGACTCTTATTCTCATTTCTTTAACGTTAGAATTTCCTTGCATCTATACTCCAACTTATTCAAATTAATTCTGATTCAAATTTAGTTTTTTACAATATTAAGAGCCAAGCAAACAATTTATCCATACAGTTACAGCTGTTATACTATGCTTCTTTTTTGCCACAATTACAGCATTTTCCCCCTCTTCTAAACTTTAACACTTAATTTTTTGCAACATATACATTATTTCGCACTTTCTTCAGCATTTCTTTCGCTGATTCCACAGCTTTTCCATTCAATAATTTTAATTTCAATACCATTTTTACCTCGCTATTTCACTTGCTTCAGCATAGTTTCTTTTCTATCATTGTCTGTCCTTTTCTTAAATCAAGGGAAATTGGTATAATTTTGCTATTCTTCACCCCGGATTTTGCAGAGTCATAAAAGATTAATTTTATTACCTTACTTTTGCTCTATCATTACTTTCATCATACTACTTTATTCATCTTATTATACCACTCCGCTAAATAGATATCATTAATCGCAATTTTCATAGAAACATTCTTATTCTAATTCACAATTTGCAATAATTATTGTGCAAGTAATTTAACATTAAAGGAAGTACATATCTAACTGGTTCGTTTATCAGAAGTGCTACAGTTAGTAGTATTGCTCCAACAATTAAAGTGAACTCTTTATCGTCTTTATCAAATGCAATAAATTCTTTAATAGCAATAAGACTTACAGCACCAGTACTTTTCATTGTAACTGCAATTGAAATATCTATTGCATCAAATAAATCAAGAAACTAATGAAATTATCAGAGAAAGAGTTTAAATTTCCTAAAAAATAAAAGAGGAACCACAGAATTTATTAAACACAGAGATTAGTATATGCAAGCAGCAAGTAATGTCACTAATTCACCACAGTAATCGTACCGTGGCAGTGTTTATACTTTTTTCCCGAGTTGCAAGGGCATTTATCATTTCTTGAGACTTTCGGAAAATTGTCTTTTCTAGTAGGACAGAACCTACCATCTGCCTCTTGGCTATCTGCCAACTTAAAGTGTGCTAGACGGTAAATGGTAAGCTCCTTCCACTTCTCAAGCATAGACTCAAACATCAAGAAAGCCTCACGTTTAAATTCATTCAGCGGGTCCTTCTGCCCCATAGCACGTAAACTTATGCTTTGCCTTAAGCTCTCTAAAATTGAAAGGTGTTCTCTCCATAAATGATCAAGTGTCATAATCATCACTTGCTTTACTATAGTATTCCACAAATCCGTAGTTTGCTGACTATTAAAATATTTCTCTTTCTCAGCAAAGAATTCTTTTATCTTACCATTCATATAATCCAAAATTTCTTGTTTATTCAAAAACTCCGCTAAGTTTTTTTTATCAAATGTTGTACCATACCTCATACAAAATTCCTTAGCTATATCTTCAACATAATCTTCGTAATAACCACCTTGTACTACACTTTCTATCACACTCTCATTTACTTCACTATACACTTCAAACAGATCATTGACTTCATTACCTAAAATGTGATTTCTCTGTTCAAAAATAACTTTGCGTTGATTATTGATCACGTCATCAAACTTAAGCAGGGATTTTCGCACACCATAGTTTCTAGCTTCAACTTTTTTCTGCGCTTTTTCTAGTGCCCTATTGATCCATGGATGATGAATAGCTTCGTCGTTCTTTAGTCCCACTTTTTGTAAAAAGCTTCTCATTCTATCAGACCCAAATATTCTCATCAAATCATCTTCAAGCGATAAAAAGAACTTAGAAAGCCCAGGATCACCTTGACGGCCAGAGCGGCCACGTAATTGATCATCTATTCTCCTGCTTTCGTGTCTTTCAGTTCCAATAACACATAAACCGCCAGCTTTTATAGCAATTTCCTTATCCTTTTTTACCTTCTCAACTATTTCTTGGTATTTTTTTTCTCTGTCATCAGCATTTTTGACCTTTTTCAGCTTCACTTTTGCTATCATTTCAGCATTTCCTCCAAGCTGAATATCAGTTCCACGCCCTGCCATATTAGTTGCTATGGTGATATTACCTGGTACTCCAGCTTGTGCTATTATGTACGCTTCTTGTTCGTGATAACGAGCGTTCAATATTGAATGCCTAAGAGAATGATTTTGCAAAAGTGCAGAAAGTTTTTCAGAATTTTCAATGCTTACCGTACCAACAAGAACAGGCTGAAGACGTTTATGACATTCTTCTATAAACTTCAACACAGCATTAAATTTTTCTTTTTCTGTACCATAAATTTCATCATCAACATCTATTCTCTGCACAGGTACATTAGTTGGAATTTTTACTACATTTAGCCTATATATATCGCGAAATTCTTCTGCCTCTGTTGCTGCTGTTCCCGTCATACCAGAAAGCTTACTGTACATACGAAAGTAATTCTGAAACGTGACAGATGCTAAAGTTTGGTTTTCATGCTGAATTTCAAGATTCTCTTTTGCCTCAAGTGCTTGATGAAGGCCATCAGAATATCTCCTGCCTTCCATCATACGCCCAGTAAACTCATCAATAATTACCACTTTACCATCCTTCACTATATAATCTTTATCAGCAGTGAATAGCTTATGTGCACGTAATGCTTGGTCTATATAATGAGTCATTATCATGTTACCAGCATCATAGAGTGAGGAATTTTCAGAAATGATATTATATGACCTGAGTAGTTCCTCTACTCGTGAAATACCATCTTCAGTAAGAAATACTGCCCTACCCTTTTCATCTACTTCATAATCAGAATCAATTAATTTAGTAACTATTTTGTTTATGTGCTTATATATTTGATTATTCTCCTCAACTTGACCAGAAACAATAAGTGGAGTACGTGCTTCATCAATTAATATAGAATCTACTTCATCTACTATCACATAATTGAAGCCTCTCTGAACCATATCTTCTCGAGAAAATTTCATATTGTCCCGCAAGTAATCAAAAGCAAGCTCATTGTTTGTCGAATATACGATATCTGCACTATAAGCCTCTCTCCTTTCTTCATCTGTTAAATCATTCGTGATAAATGCAACAGAAACTCCAAGAGAGTTATACAATCTTCTCATCCATTCTGTATCTCTTTTTGCAAGGTAGTCATTAACAGTCACAACATGTACCCCTTTTCCTTCTAAGGAATTTAGGTATGCAGCTAAGGTTGCAACGAGCGTCTTCCCCTCTCCTGTTTTCATTTCTGATATCATACCATTATGAAGGACCATTCCACCAATTAGTTGGACATCAAAGTGTCTCATATTCAGAAATCTGCGAGATGCTTCACGCACAACTGCAAACGCAGGCACAAGAAGATTATTTAATGTTTTTCCATTTTTCAATTCTTGTTTGAACTTCTCAGTTTTATCAGCAAGCTCCTCATCGGATAAACTCTGCATTTCCGGCTCTAGTACATTAATCTGTTCAACAATTTTTCTAAAGGATTTTATTATCCTTTCATTTGTTGACCAAAACATCTTTTTTGAAAGAAACAATAATACAAAAATAAAAAATATAAGGACAGATATTAAAATTATAGTAAAGTCTGACATAAACTTAAGCAACGTCTATCTAATATGAGATTATATTACCAAACATAGCCTACAGCAATGATATATTAGATTTAGGTAGCGTCGACATCTATCCCATCAAGAGATGGATACCAGTAAAATGAACAAATGATAAAACACTGTAGCACGCTTATTATTAATGAGGGCAACTTCTACAGTAATGCTTGATTTTATTAAATATTTTCTTAAAAAAAAGAAATTCTTTTATATAACTTCTTATTATATTCTCTTGATGTTTTCCTATTGGAACGTGATGGAATAATTAGGTTTAACGTTACAGCCTTAAGCTGCCTCAATTACGTAATTTACATCGTAGCCTTTATCAGCAATAAGTGCTTCTATATATCCGCTATCTATCAAATCCAAAGCTTTTGCATAATTATACCAATTTCTACTGTACAAGAAACGGATAAATAATAATGGAAAAGAAGCCATATTAAAGCAAGTAATACTAATTCTCATTGTTAATAAGTCAAAATTAAGTAACATTGCAGAGTTGTTTTATTGGGAACAAGAAAGAGTTAATAAATTAATGTAGAATATTTTCAAGCTAAGCAATTGTATTATAGACTTTACTATGCAAAATATTCTGTTTTATATGGAAACTAAAGCCTCTTAATAAGATTGAGCTTAGGTGAGTATTGCAACATTTATTCAAGAAATATATTCATACAATCAGTGTTGACATTCGTCGCAAATAAGCCATAACTCTCTTCATATTCTTAGATTAACTGCATTGTAGAGATAAAAATTTTTATCTACTTAATTTTACTTTAACCTGCATTCCAATGCCCTTTTTAAACCATTCATGTCGAATTTTTGAATGTGTAATAAACTGTGATTTATCAAGAAAAATAACTCTTAATTCAGGGCACTTACCAAATAGTTTCATTAAATCCTCTTTAACTCTTCTTGTCTATCTCGTTCATTGTAAATTGGTCTTGGTGTAATATACAAAAACTTCATTTTTTGCATATTACGGTAATATACCGTAGTCTTGCTGACATTCAAGCTAAGTTTTTCCTAAATTCTTGGCTCTTAATTTTTTTAATAGTAATATTACAGTTTTCTTGTATTCATACTTCAACCTACCTAAGTTGATTCTGATCCAATCTAGTTTTTTTACAACGTTAATGTGGCAAATAATTTTTCTTCTCTTTAAAATTTAATGTGCTTTATCTATGCAATCAGTGCTGCATCTAAAATGCAACACATTTTTGCTACGGTTGTTATACTGTGCTTTTTTGCTACAATTACAACACTTAGTTTTTCACATATGTGCTTTTTCATTATTTTTATCCGTTCCTTATACAGTGAGAATTAATATAAGATACTGCATTCTAAAAATCACCTAGAAAAGCACTGAATATACTCAACAAATTGCTCTTGCTAATAAATGTTTTTCACTCCTCAGTGAACTCATTTTTATCTTTACGAGCACTTTGCTTTCAGCCATAATTCCCCCTTTAACACAACTAATTATTACATATCTTAGTAAAAAAATCATAATCTTAGCTCTTTTTAAGATGGTGAACTACCTGTATAACCATTGTTCAAGATAGATATAGTGTTCTGCAGAAGTTCAGATAGTTTTGCCTTCCTTGAAAACTAATTTACCGCATTCTATTTATAGAATAGAGCTGTATTAGGACGCATTACAATTACTAACCTTAACATCAAAGAAATTTTGCTATTTATAATGCCTTTTATTGTTTTTGCGTTAATTTTTAGTAGTGTTAATAATCCCAAGCAATCAGCTAAAGTTTATATTGTTAATTATTATAACAACTTTTTATCAAAACTGGCTTCAAGTTTAACAGCCTATTCAATCAGGTGCTTTATTCTATAAAACACTTATTCAATGAAGATGTAACGTATTAAAGAAACAATTGTTCCTTATGATGGTTACACTACCTGTGCACTATTTTTTAACTTTTATACTCTCGTTTACAGACTTATATCCGGTATAGTAACACTTATTTTACCACCCAAAAAGAGCAAAGAGTTCTCACACAAAATGCCAGATTTAACTCTGTTTATTCTAAAAGTGCTCTTGATAGTGATTATTTTAATATTTGCACTTCATCTTGCTTTAAAAATGCAGCATAATCAGATTATATCTGTAGTATTTTAAAATCGCTCAATAATCTTTGTGATTATCACATCTACAATTACCTTTATATATTCTTCTCTGTATATGAAGCGATAAATTTACTCAGGATCACGAGCTGAATACTAGCATAAGCAATATGATAACAGCACCTAATCATCTCAATGAGTACAATATCTAATAATGCAACTATGCCACTTATTCTCGAATGGAACAAAAAAAAATGTAAAGCAACCAATCTGGCCACATCTGTAGTAGCAATAATTGTTGGCTTTCACTTAGTAAGTGATTGCTTCTTTATTATAATATTATCAATGATAATCATTTCCGGTTGTGCATCAATGAACTATATAACTTTCCTTCTCTATTTCTTGTCATTTAAATTTGCTATTGTTGCGGTTCAGGTAGAAAGAATTATGGTAATGCTACCTATTCTTAAAAAGTACCTTAAGTCTTCTCAGAAAATACTCTCGTTCATCACAGCATTATATGCAGTATTTTACCCATTAATAACTTCAGCAAATGTTATGAGTAATGGTGCCTTTACTATAATGTTCATAAAACTCTATGATAAATTTAAACAATGTCTATTCTAGCAATCGATACCGTAGGTACTAGCAGTTCAATAGCAATTATTGATCAAGATGGTAATTGTTTTGTAGAGCGCAATTCCTCCAGCAATAGTCATGCGGAATCTTTTTTTCAAATTTTGAACACTTTATTCAATAAGTACAACTATAACTATAATAAATTAGGCCATTTGGCGGTAGTAATTGGACCGGGAAGTTTCACTGGAATTAGAGTTGGTATATCGGCTGCGAAAGGTCTAAATCTCGCTACGAATAAGCCACTATATGGAGTTAATGCATTAGAAGTTCAAGCATACGCAATATCTTCGCTTCGTCCAAATAATAAAAAAAATATTAGAGCTATAATCAAAAGTTCTCAGACATTTTATACGCAGTTATTTGATTACAATTTATTGCCATTATCAAATCCAATTACAGCGCATGGCGCCCAGTGTCTAAGCACTGGAACATCAGGCAATAACTGCATTACATATATGGACTACAATCTACCAAAATTAGATGCTAGCCATGCAGGGTTATTAGTCCATTATAGACTTAAAAATAAACAAAAATTAAATGAAGTTGAAGCTCTATATTTAAATGAGCCTCAGTATATAAAATTATTATAGATCATCCTTTTGCATAAATGCTATTAATCTGGCTAAGTTTGTGCATCTGACCTGTTATTTTCTTGGCTACTTCTTTTATACCCATATTCGAGTTTTCTATTTCTATAGCATTTGGTGGTATAAACGAATTATGAGTCCTAAAGTTCTCTATAATGTTGCTTATATTAGTGGCTTTCTTATTTTCCCTTTGCCTTTTTAATTTAATGCGCTTCTGTAATGTAAGCAGATCACACCTTAGCACGATAGGAAGAATTTTTGTGTTCATCCTCTTACTAAGCCCTACTACTGAGTTATACATCTTTATATTATGGTCATTATTTTTCATCAATTCATCGATGAATATATAATTTTTTGAATGAATTGGGTAAGCTTCTATTACCTGAAGCATAATTTGTGCAATATTATATATTCTATTTTGTACTTCTTCATGGATATGATCACGCTCAAAAACATTATCATATATGGAGTAAGCTTGAGTGTTGTTGGAAAAGTTGCTGTTCACAATCAATGCATCTATCATATTGGATAATTCTATGGCTGTAGAGAGCTTGCCACTTCCCGAAAAGCCAATAATATATACGAAAAATCCTGTTATCTGTTTTTTTGTATTAATATTTATCATATTATTTATATGTTAAAATCTATATTCATAATAACATGAAACTTAAGCTTTAAAACATTTGAAATATTATATAGAAAATTATTTTTATGATTAAGATATTATATAATTTAAGAGCATAAACTCTATACAGGATTCATAGATTATGTAACAGCAGATTATTTACTAAGAATCAATAACTCCTTTCTTGACATACTTAATTTCAAATTATAAAGTATAAGCTTAATATGAACCTCTTTAATCTTGTATAAACCTTCAGAAGGTTTTAACTGAGAATTGTTTTGTTAACAAAGAGTAAAATAAAAAGAAACTTAGTATATGCCTATTAAATTTCGTCTTATCTAAAATTAGATGACCATACATATATTCACCTTTCAGTACACATTCTTGGATTAATAGTCGTTTTATATCTATCTATTTGATACACGCTTTAATGAAGTAAATAAAAATTCATTAATGAAAGCATCATTTAGTAGAAGTGTAATTGAAAGAGTATCAATATAATAGAATCGGTTATATAATCCATAATTTTACTTATCAAGCAAGAAAGAACATTTAAGCAATTTTTCACTTATATATATCTTCTATTGTCTATTAAGGATCTTTTGTCTTTTTGAAAGCAATCTTGGCGAGAGAGATCTGTACACATGGACTAGATTAATTAAAGTAAGTTATAATAAACTCCTTATTTAATCACAAATAAATTTATTAGTTTATTATATATTTCTTTTCATGTACAAATTTATAGAAAATTTGTACGAAAGGTTATTTTATGAGCAAGATTATAGAAATAAGAGCACCAAAAACTCTTGGTGGTGAATCAGTTACAAAAGGTATCATCAAAATAAAGAAAAGTATTGGCGAAGCAATAAAAGTAGATGACCTAATCTTTGAAATCGAGACTGACAAAACAGCACTTGAACTAACTGCAGAAGCTTCAGGACAAATAACTGAATTTCTTGTAAGTGAAAATGATGTAATAAGCCCTGATCAATTATTAGCAAAACTTTCCGTAAAAGAGATGAAGGAAGAGGTGATGAAAGAAGATAAAATGGAGAATTCTGCTAAAAGAAACGCTCCATCAGCTTGTAAAATTATGGAAGAAAATGCAATTAGTGCAGAAAGTGTTAAAGGAACTGGCATGGGAAACAGGATAACTAAAGCAGATGTGATAGACTATATGAATAAAGCTGAACAAACTACGACAAAACAATATGAATTACCAAAAAGTACAGCAAGTAGTAGGAAGCTGAGAGAAGAGCGAGTAAAAATAAGCAAAATAAGACAAGTAATTGCTGCTCGTTTGAAAGCTTCGCAAAATACCGCTGCAATACTAACCACGTTCAATGAAATCGACATGAAAAATGTTATGGATCTCAGGGCAAAGTATAAAGAAACTTTTGAAAAGAAGTATGGAATAAAGCTTGGTTTCATGTCCTTCTTTATAAAGGCAGCGGTGCAAGCACTGGGAGAAATTCTTGAAATTAACGCTGAAATTTCAGGCGATGAAATCATATATAAATATTACTATGACATAGGTGTTGCCGTTGGTACTGACAAAGGTCTTGTTGTACCAGTTATTCGAAGTGCTGATCAGATGTCATTTGCTGAAATTGAGCTAACTTTAGCTGTTCTTGGTAAAAAAGCACGAGAAGGTAAGCTGCAAGTATCAGAAATGGAGGGTGCAACATTTACCATTTCAAATGGCGGAGTATACGGTTCGCTCCTTTCTACCCCAATAATAAATCCTCCACAATCTGGCATACTTGGAATGCATTCTATACAAAACAGGCCAATTGCTGTAGGTAATTCAATTGAAATCAGACCTATGATGTACATTGCCCTCTCTTACGACCATAGAATAGTTGATGGCAA
This sequence comes from Wolbachia endosymbiont of Litomosoides sigmodontis, assembly GCF_013365435.1. Lineage (GTDB taxonomy): Bacteria > Pseudomonadota > Alphaproteobacteria > Rickettsiales > Anaplasmataceae > Wolbachia. The sequence goes on along the minus strand of NZ_CP046577.1, from coordinate 248,242 downwards.
GGGAGCAGTAACTTTCCTCATCAAAATAAAAAATTATATAGAAGATCCAAACAGGTTAATTTTAAAGATATAGCTCAAGTAAGTTGTTGCTAACCTAGTAAGCGGTTTACAGATTGTAGGCATAGATAAAGAACTAATACCAATTCCCACTGTATAAGGAATGGATAGACAATAATAAAAAGAAGCTGTGCTAAAGTAAGTAGAATAACCAGGTTTAAATAGCATTAAAATCAAAATTATTAGATAAAAAGTCGTGAAATCAGCAAAGGAAATGCTGAAGAAAGCGTGAAATACACATATGTGCAAAAAACTCAACGCTGTAATTGCAGCAAAAAGCACAGTATAATAGCCATAGCAAAAATATGTTGCACTTTAAAAACAACATTAATTACATAGATAAATAAAGCATCTAAAATTTGTAAGAGAAAGAAAAACTGTTTGCTCCCCCTCAATGCCACAGAAAAATTGGACTGAATCAGAGCAAACTTGAATAGGTTAAAGTATGAATACAAGAAAACATAATATTACTATTAAAAAAATAAGAGCAAAGAACTCAGGGAAAATCCGACTTGAATATCAGAAAGACTACAGTACACCTTAAATATGCAAAAAACGAAGTTCTTGTATATTACTCCAAGAATAATTCACAATGAACAAGATAAAAGTAGACAGAAAAAGTTAAAAAAACTCAATGAAATTATTAATAATTACCCTAAACAAGAGTCATTTTTCTTTGATAAATCGCGGTTTAGTACACATTCGAAAGTTAAACATGGATGATTTAAAAAGGACGTTAGAACACAGGTTGAAGTAAAACACAGGTAAACAAAAATTTTTATCTTTACAGTGTAGTTAGTCCTAAGAATATGAAGAGAGTTCTAGCTTATTTACGACGAATGCCAATACTGATTGTATGAATATATTTTTTGAATAAATGTTACAATATTTAAGAACACGAGAACCCTTTCTTAGCATAAATTGTGCGAGTCAGCATAAGTCAAAAAAAAGGTATCTAAAAATATCGAAATTATATACTTACTGCTACACCCACCTAAGTTTAACCCTATTAATAAAACAGAACATTTTGTGTAATAAAGTCTGTAATACAATTGCTTTGCGCAAACTTATTACCTCCCTTTATACTCTGTAACTAAACAACTTTGCAATGTCACTTATTTAACCTACTGACAATAAGAATTGGTATAAGCAGTTATTAAAAGCGGGGATTACCCATATTATATCAGTAACTTATGGAAATGTAGCTCAAGAGCTACAGCAAAGCTTAGTATTTAGCGCAAAAATTAGAAAGCATCTTTTGAAAAGTTGTTTTGCCTATATTGAGTTTAAGCTTAAACTTTTATAAAGATTTTAAGTTTATTCATGAAGTTAAGATGCTGCTTAATGATGTTATTTTTGTTGTTGTTTTCACAAAGTAGCACTGGCACAAGAGTAATTTAAAACAAGAAAATATCTTACGCAGAGTTAGACGGGAAAATAGATTTGAGATTTGGCTATACCTTCAACAGAGATCCTTTCAATGTTAAGCTTAAAGACAATGCTTTATCTCTAATCTAAAGGCGCTAAACGTAAGAAAGTTAAACATGGAGGAATGGCATTTTATCATTAAAAACTAGAGATTTCGGTTAATTAAATATAATAAAAGAAATTTAGCCAAAGCATGCTAATCAACACTTCAAAGATTCATGCAGCTGCTGAGGGGATAAATAATTACTAGGAAAACTATGCAAATTTGTGTAGTAATAAAAAAAGATGATGACACTAAATATGGTAAAGATAATATGTGCATGAGTAATGCCCAATATTTATAGTAATTACAGTGTACTTGAATTAAAATTAAAGCAATCAGCAGTAAGCTATATCTCTCCTGAGATTTATAATTTTCAGCTGGGACTTGGTTATATTTCAGGAAAAAGTAACTTGCAGTATAGCAATCTGGTTGTTGTTGGTCTTTCCTATAAAAATGGCCTATCAGATGACATAAGCTTTACTGCTACTTTCACTAGTAAATTTACAAGGAAAAAAGTTGATTATGCAAACAAAAACCCTGGCAACCTCCTGCGTTATAACCAATTTCTGAATTAGAATTTTGGCTTAAAACTGAAATTTTTTGATCTTGATTGCATTTTTTCGTATAGCAATGGCAGCAAATTTGCTAAAAAGCTTAATCCTGAAGTAAGTAGCACATATTATATGAATGTAGACATTGTTTACCACTCTGATTCCTACAAGTTGAGCTTAACATATTTTAGTGGTGGTCTGGATATTATAGGTGAAGGCATAAACTAATTAACCTCATATGCCTTAAGTCTTGAATACCTTCTTTTCATGGGCACTTCATACTATTTCAATAGTATAAAGTATAATACCAAAGAACCTAAAGTAATGAATAATAACTTAAGTTACACATTTTTAGCTGGGCTGAAGTTAATCTTTTAAAAAGATGTATTGCTTTCTTTCATTCTAATACTCTTTTCTATATACTCAAGTAGCTCACAGAAATATAAGAAATTACTTGACAAATTTCAACAACCTTATTACCACAGCAGTAATACCAATCCCCACTGTATAGGAAACAGATAGACAATACATGGGAAAGAAATCATGCTGAAGTAAGTAAAAGAGAGATTTAAATGGCATTGGGATTAAAATTACTGAATGAAGAAGTCATGAAATCAGTAAAAGAAATGCTAAAAAAAATGTAAAAAACGCATATGTTGCAAAAAACTAAATGCTGTAATGGTAACAAAAAAGTATAATATAACAGCCGTAGCAAAAATATGTTGCATTTCAGGAATAGCGCTAATATCAATTCTCGTTGTTAATGAGTTAAGTAAATGATGTTGCACGGTTATTTAATTGCAGAGTAAGAAAGGGAGGCAATAAATTTGTATAGAGCGTCCTAAGATTATAGAAAATGTTCTATTTTATATACAATCAAAGTCTCTCAATGGGGTTGAGCTTAGATGGATATATAACCTTGATATTTTTAGATAATTTTAAATTTTTAATTTATGTTAACTGATATAATCCATGACAAGAAAGGATTTTCATATTTTTAAATATTGCAACATTTGTTCAAGAGATATATTCATACAATTAATATTAACACATTCAATATAAATAAGCTAGCACTCTTTCATTTGTAAGATATAACTGCATCATAGAAATAAAAGTGTCTACCTAATTTTACTTCAACTTATGTTCTAACGCCCCTTTAAAATCATCAGGTATCTAAAATTTATTTAAATTAACAATAGCATTTAGTTTTTTGAACATGTGCGTTTTTCGCACTTTTTTCAGCATTTCCTTTACTGATTTCATGACTCCTTCATCCAATAATTTTAATTCTAATACCATTTAAATCTCTCTTTTACTTACTTCAGGAAGATTTCTTTCCCATTATTGTCTATCTGTTCCCTGCACAGTGGGAATTAATATGATAAAAATAAAATAATTCTTGTCATTCTAGCGTGTGGCACCTAGAATCTAGGAGCTCTTCAGAATAAAAAAGAGGCAGATTAAGCCTACCACTTTATTTTATAAGTATTACTTCTTTCTTTATATATCCTTATTAAGCTTGTTCAACAATAACTTTTCCTAAATAAAGGTTACCTAGGCCTTCTTGCTGCAAAAGCTGATCATCTATAGTAATATAACAATCCTTATCTTCTAAGATGAAGTAGAAACAATATTCATTATCTATATCTATTAGCTTACCTTCTTCATCCTTGTTTTTATTACTTTCTTTTATTTTATTAACACACATCTCCCGTCACTTAACCACTACTTCACTACCATTAATAACAACAATCTCTAAGGTTTTAACTCAGATACTTAATTATTTTTATTGATTACATATACCATTATGCCATGACCATAAAAACAATATAATTGAAGCTACTAAAACTTGTTAGAGTACTTAGGAGCTAGTCTTATAGTTTTCAGTAAGTTAGGTTTAATAAATGTAACTACTGCTATTAACATAGTTATAGAAGCTATAAGTAACACTTATCGTAAGAGTAGTGTGCCCATTTTGTGAAAAATTAAAACCACAATAGCTTTTAAAAGTTTTAAAAATCAACATAACTACTCTTTATAATAAATCATCAATATACTTAAAATTATATATAAAAATTACCTCAATCAAGAAATCTTTAATAAAAAAAATTAGCTGATAGGCAATGTTTGCATAAATTATCTACCACTTGAACCAAAACCACCAGCACTTCTTTCAGTTACTTCCATGCAGAATCGTTCTACATCATCCCAAATTATCTGAGACACGGGAGCAATAAGGATTTGTGCAATTCTATCTCCCCTTTTTATTTCGTATGGCTGATTACTAAGATTAATTAGACAAACTTTGACCTCACCACGATAATCAGAGTCTATAGTACCAGGAGAATTTAAGACAGTGATTCCATGTTTCGCAGCTAATCCAGAACGTGGACGAACTTCTCCCTCAAAACCATTTGGTATTGCAATTATTATTCCAGTTGGAATAAGTAACCTTTCAAGTGGATTTAAAATAGCAGAATCATCCAGCGCAGCATAAAGGTCCATACCAGCACTCTGCATAGTTGCATAACAAGGAAAAGGTAAATCTTTCCCATAAGATAACTTTTTTATTTTTACTTTAATTTTGCTTCTTTGCACCCTACTCACCAAAGGTTAAATTATAGCATGTAAATTACATGCTGCAAAAGTAATATGCTATGGCAATTACTTTTAGTTATAAATCATTCACAATTGATACACTAGAATTACTTTCAGTAAATAAATCAATCATAATATTAGGTATTCTCCCATTAACTATATGGGCAATTCCAGCACATTCTTCCACCATTTTAGCACATGCTATAAGCTTTTCAACAAATCTTTCTCCCTTAATCTTACCACAATTAATCGATGCATTTAAATGCTTAACAGATATTTTCCTACCATCAATCTTATCCATTTCTTCACATACATCGCTAAAGATTATCATTTTAGATGCAGAAACTGCAACTGCTATTGCACCAGCAGCACCATCAGCGTCAATGTGATATGTTTCTCCATTTTTTCCATGACCAATAGGCGCAATGACCGGTATAAAATCTGATTCTTCAATGAAAAATAATATATCAGGATTAATCTCAGTTGGCATGCCAATAAAGCCCATATCTAATATCTTTTCTATATTGTTTAATCCATTTTCTCTAAGAGTAGTGCTTATTTTTTCGGCTTTTATTAAGTTGCCATCTTTTCCACATAACCCAATAGCTGAACCACCAGCAGAATTTATATGCTGAACAATCTTTTTATTAACTGAACCACATAATGCCATTTCTATGATTCTCATAGTATCCTCATCTGTAAGTCTGATATTATTTACAAACTTACTATCGATGCCCAAGATTTTTAGCACAGAATCAATTTCATATTCTCCATCATGGACTATAACCGGATTTATACCAAGCTGCTTCAATAAGACAACATTATGCACAAAAGTATTGAACAGCGTTTCATCCGAAATTGTTATACCGCCGCATTTGATGACAAAAGTTTCACCTACAAAGTTTGGTATACTAGATAGTGCTTCAAGTAGTATTTCCGCCTTCTGTTCAAATGACACCTCACGCTTTAAAAATTCACTGTTCTTCATTCTCTTATTTCGCAAACTTGAAAAACTCATCCCTCATCTTGGTTATTTCACACTTAACACGGACGCTTATTTGACAAATTGACACACTTCCATTATTAATCCATTTTTGAGTACTTTCTAGAACATCATCAAGACTCTCTTGACCTACTTTATCTATTTTCGTTAGCACAACATCAAAGTTAATATTGTTATATGTTAACCAATAAATAAAGTCTTTGTCTATTTCTTTTAGTCCTACTTTGCTATCTATCAGTACAAACACTCTTTTTAGGCTTCTCCTATGAATCAAATAGTATTCAATTAGGCCTAAGCATTGTATTATTTCATCTTTGCTTGCACGAGAATAGCCATACCCTGGTAAGTCAACAAGCCTGAATTTATCATTGTACATGGAGTAAAAATTCATTTGTTTAGTACATCCTGCTTTAGAAGAAACTCTGGCAACTTTTTTGCTATTTATCAGTAAATTAATTAAACTGGATTTTCCTACATTTGATCTACCAGCAAACGCAATCTCTGGTACTGATTCATTTGGTAATGATTTTATGTCTGAAGCTCCAAATATAAAATTGCTGTTTGATGTTATCCATCTTACCATATATATTATATAGAAATACCTAAGGTAGCAGGTATATTATAATGTCATTACTTGATGTAAAAAACTTTTTATTTCAAGTATACATTGCTCACTTGAACAGTTAAAATATTAGACTCGAGCTGTATGGATATAGAAAACAACTTACAAGATTTAAAGAAAAAATTTAACGATATAGAAAAGAAATTAGAAAACCCTACCAATTTAAGTCAAAAAAAATTTATCAACCTTTCAAAAGAATACTCTGAACTTAAGCCAATTATCAGGGTAATTGATGAATATAATACGCTAAAAAAGGAAATTTCAGACTTAGAGGAAATAATAAAAGATGAAAACAGTGAACATGATATAAAAGAGCTAGCTAAAGAAGAATTTTTTGAAAAACAAAAGATACTATTACCACAAGTAAAAGCTAAATTAAAACTAGCACTACTACCAAAAGACGAAGATGATTCAAGAAATGCAATACTAGAAATTAGAGCAGGTACAGGAGGAGAAGAAGCAGCATTATTTGCAGCAATGTTATTCCGGATGTACCAGAAATATGCAGAAAGAAGAAATTGGAAGTTTGAGCCAATAAACATTTCCAGCACAGGTATAGGTGGTTATAAAGAAGCTTCTGCACTTGTCAATGGAACAGAAGTTTTTGCAAGGCTGAAATTTGAATCAGGAGTACATAGGGTACAGAGAGTGCCAGAAACCGAATCTTCTGGAAGGTTACACACTTCTGCAGCTACCGTTGCAATATTACCTGAAGTTGAAGAAGTTGATTTTAAAATAGAAGAAAAGGATTTACGGATAGATGTTTATAGATCCAGTGGCCCTGGAGGACAATCAGTGAACACAACTGATAGTGCAGTGAGAGTTACTCACCTACCAACAGAAATAGCTGTAATACAGCAAGATGAAAAATCACAGCACAAAAATAAAGCTAAAGCACTCAAAGTATTGAGAGCAAGGCTATATGAAATTGAAAGACAAAAAAAAGAAATAGAAAGATCAACAATGAGAAAAAGCCAAATCGGCTCTGGAGATCGTTCTGAACGTATAAGAACTTATAACTTCCCACAATCAAGAATAACAGACCACAGAATCAATCTAACTTCACATCGGCTAGAGCAGATTATAAAAGAAGGTGAATTAGATGAATTTATCGAGGCACTAATTTCACATAACGAAGCAGAAAGATTGGCTGAAGAAAGTTAAAATATTCATATACCTGCATTAATACAATGTACCTTCTAAAAGCAACAAATAGACAATAAAAATAAGTTTTAATACTATTGCAAAAAGAGTAAGGAAAATATACTATCACCTGAACGGTGTAAACGTAGCTTATACTAGCTCTTACTGTTAGCAGGTCAAATAAGTAACATTGCAGAGTTATTTAATCGCGAAATGAGTGAGGAAGAGAGATAATAAATTTACATAAAGCGCTCTCAAGAAAAGCTATTTTATTATAGACATTACGCAAAATGTTCTGTTTTTGCACATAACCAAAATCCTTCAATAAAACTGAGCTTTGGTAAGTATGATGATAGGTATATAATCTCAATATTTTTGGGCACTTTTAAATTTTTTACTTATGCTAACTAGCATAATCCATGATAAGAAAGGCTTCACATATTTTTAAATATTGTAGCATTTATTCAGGAACATATTTATACAATCAGTGTTGACAATTTTAGTGTAAATAAGCTAAAACTCTCTTCATTCATAAGATCAATTGCACTATAGAGATGAAAATTTTATCTACCCAATTTTACTTTCCCTATTTTCTAACGTCATTTTTAAATCATCCATGTTCAACTTTTAAATGTTGTAGTAAATTATGATTCATCAAAGATGAATAACTCTTATTTAAGATACTTACCAATAGTCTCTTAAGTTTTTTCTAAACTCTTTCTATTTACCTTATAAATTGATCTTAGCTTAATATATGAAAACTCCATCTTTTATATACTACGGCGTACCGTAAACTTGCTAACATTCAAGCAAAATTTTTCTAGATTGTTATTCGCATTTCTTTAATGGTAATATTAAGATTTTCTTTTATCCACACTCAACTTGTTTAAAGTAACCTAGATTCAATCTAGTTTTTCTACGACATTGAGGAAAAGCAAATAATTTTTCTTCCTTTTACAAATTTTAGGTGCTTTATCTATGTAGTCAATGCTGTTCTTGAAATGCAACATATTTTTGCTACACCTGTTATACTGCACTTTTTATTGTAATTACAGCATTGAGTTTTTTGCACATATGTATATTTTATACTTTCTTCAGCATTTCTTTTACTAATTCTACAACTTCTTCATCCAATAGTTTTGATTCTAACTCCACTTAAATCTCGCTATTTTACTCACTTCAGTATAGCTTCTTTTTCATTATTGTCATCCTTCTCTTACATAACAGAAATCAGTATCACTTCACAATTAAACAACTCTGCAATGTCACTTATTTAATCCACTAACAATGAGAATCGGTATAAATATTCAGTAAAACCTACTAAACGAATAAGTAAAAACGATCCTCTTTTTCGCGCTTGAAAAATAGAAATGAGCTATTTAAAAGATTGTTTGTGATAAAATGATTTTATTTTCACTATAATGTTTAAAGGGATTATTACGAATATTGGAACTATAATCAATACTACCATCTATTCTAACTCTGACCAAATCTTTCATATTAAGGCACAAGATTTATTCTCTATACATGAAGGAGATTCAATAGCTTGCTCTGGCGTGTGTTTAACTGTTGTTACCATAATTAACGATGTATTTACAGTTCAAATATCTCAAGAAACTATGAAGGTTTCTAACTTAAATGCATGGAAGGTGGGAAAAAAAATAAACCTAGAAAAAGCAATGAGATTAAGTGACAAGATTGATGGCCACCTGATCCAGGGTCATGTAGATGAAATAGTGAAAATTTTAACAATTAATCAAAATTTGGGTTCTTATGAAATCAAGCTATCCTGCCCACAAGAATTAATTAAATTCGTTGCAAGAAAGGGATCAGTAACTCTAGATGGAGTCTCTCTCACAGTAAATTCAGTTACTAGTCGAGAGTTTACCGTAAATATTATTCCCTATACATGGCAAAATACAACCTTTCAATATAATAAAGTAAATGATCATTTAAATTTAGAAGTTGACATAATTGCTCGGTATTTAGACCAACTAATGCAGTATAAATACAATTAATTTTACAATGTTGTTGTTTGCAATTATTATATTTTGAAAATCATTATAGTATGCTTTTCGATTGTCTTATTATCTTTATTATCATTGTATGCGTAATAACCTCAATAACTAGAGGTTTTATAAAAGAATTATGCGCACTAATATTTTTATTCCTATCGGTCTTTCTCACAGCAAATCACTATGACTTCTTCACTATAAATTATAGCAAATATTTTAACTCCAAAGCTATGCAGAACATATTTTCTACAATTTCTGTATTTATTATATTTAATCTTATATTTATGATAATAAATAACTGGCTAATGTACATATTAGCACCTATAAGGCTGGGACTAATTGACAGAGCGACTGGAATTTTTGTTGGAGCACTCAGAGGTATACTGCTTTCCTATATACTATTTCTTGCTGTATACTTATATTGCTACATAGTGCATAATAAAAAAGAAGAACAGTCAAAAATAGAAGCAGAAGATATACTGCCTAATTGGATAATAAATTCTTATTCTTATCAGGCTTTATTTGTGACAGTAGAAGATATAGCTGATATGTATGTACCAGAGTCGTTGATACTAAAAATAAAAGATATTGGCAAGGGAATGACTAATCAAGAAAAGCTTGAAGATAACAAAAAAGAAGAATAGTACCCAAGCTTTAGCAGAAATTGGCGGTTTTTTTTGGAAATGTTCTATATCATCTGCTTTCCAAGTTTTGGACTAGACTTTATCACACTACAATTCAAAATTTATACAGACTAATCAACAATTTCCCCAATCAGTGTATTATAATATTTCTAGCATAGAATATCAATTCCCACTGTACAAAGAATTGGTAAATAACAATGGGAAAGAAGCCCTAATAAAGTAGGTAAAATAGCGAGTCTTAAATGGCGTTGAAGTTAAAATTATTGGATGAAAAAAATCGTAGAATCAGTAAAAAAAATACTAAAGAAAGTACGAAATAACGCATACGCGAAAAAATTAAACATTGTAATTGTAGCAAGAAAGCACAGTACAGCAGATATAGTAAAAACATTATCTAAAATGTTCTATTTTACATACAACCAAAGTTTCTCAAAAGGATCGAGTTCTGGCAAGTATGGTGTAAGTATGTAATCTTGATATTTTTAGGTACCTTTAAATTTTTCGACTTATATTATAACCAGCACAATCCATACCAAGAAAGGCTTCTCGTGCTCTTAAATATTGTAACATTTGTTCAAGAAATACATTCATACAATCAGTGTTGACATTCGGTATAAATAAACAATTAGAACTCTCTCAATATTCTTAGGATTAACTGCACTGTAGAGATAAAAAATTTTTCTATCTAATTTTACTTTAACCTGTGTTCTAATGCTCTTTTTAAATTATCCATGTCCAACTTTCGAATGTGTGCCAAATCACGATTTATCAAAAAAAATGACTTTTATTTAGGATATTCACTAATAGCTTCATTAAGTTTTTTTTAACTCTTTCTGTCTACCTTCATCCTATTCATTATAAATTGTCTTGGCATAATATACGAAAATTTCATTTTTACATATTTATGGTATACCGTAGACTTACCGACATTTAAGCTAAATTTTTCCTGGATTCTTATTCTCATTATTTTAATGGTAATATCAGTTTTTTTATATCCATATTTCAATTTATTCAAGTTTGCGCTGATTCAAGCTAGTTCTTTCACAACATTGGGAGAAGTAAATAATCTTTCTTCTCTTCTAAATTTTTAGGTGCTTTATCTATGCAGTTAGCGCTGTCCATAAAATGCAATATATTTTTGCTAAAGCTAGCATACTACGCCTTTTTGCTATAACTATAGCATTTAATTTTTTTACAACATATGCACCATTTTACTTACTTCAGTAAGACTTCTTTTCCATTATTGCCTACTCACTTCTTGTATAGTAAAATTAATATTAGAATACGAGTTAAAGTAAAATTAGATAGAAAAATTTTTTATCTCTACAGTGCAGTTAATCTTAAGAATATTGAGAGAGTTCTAATTGTTTATTTATACCGAATGTCAACACTGATTGTATGAATGTATTTCTTGAACAAATGTTACAATATTTAAGAGCACGAGAAGCCTTTCTTGGTATGGATCGTGCTGGTTAATATAAGTCGAAAAATTTAAAAGTACCTAAAAATATCAAGATTACATACTTACACCATACTTACCAGAACTCGATCCTTTTGAGAAACTTTGGTTGTATATAAAATAGAACATTCTAGCCAGTAAAGGCTATAATATAGTTGCTTTTCTTGAGAGCGCTTTTGTGCAAATTTACCATCTCTCTTTCTCACTCGGCAATTAAACAACTTTACAATGTCCCATAATTTGATCCACTAACAATTAGAACTGGTATTATACACAATACACTATCAAAAACCATGCAAGAGATCTAACGTTGTAGAAACAGGTCTACCCAATAAGAACTCTTGTATGATTTACAATGTTGCACTAAATCCTAGAAATAGGATAATAAGCCAATTAAAGAATGCCTACAACTTTAACTTAGCAATTAGCCTTGCTTATCTATAAAAATTAATATTAAAACACATATACTACCTAAGAAGTAGAGTATAACATTTCTGAATTTATCATTCTGCACCACTGGTCTTCATTCAAAATTCCTACACCTAATTCCACTGCCCTTTTGTATTTGGTTCCAGGCTTTTTTCCTGCAACTAGATAGTCAATTTTAGCAGAAAGATTTGAGCTAATTTTTGCTCCTAGAGTTTTGGCTCTTACTTTCGCCTCTTCTCTGCTCATTGTAAGTAATTTACCGGTAAACACTATGACTTTATTATTTAAAACAGAATCACCAGAGTTGGAGTTAACAGAAAGGATTTGAAGATAATCAGTAAGATCCTTTAACATTTTGATGTTATGTTCTTTAGAAAAAAAAGATTTTAAAGACTCACCCACTTTTTCCCCTATGCCATCTATGCCCACTAGCTCATCACTAAAGGATTTAGCTATTTTCTTCTCTATACCATCTACACCTATCTCAGTATCTTTTGATAATAGTTTTAGCATTGAACTATTCCAATTAGGATAAGAAACATAATACTTTGCAAGTAGTTCTGCTGCAACTCTGCCAACAAATCTAATACCTAAAGAAAATATAAACCTATCTAGAGTTATTATCCTTCTATTTTGTATAGCATTTAATAAATTAGCTATTGACTTTTCGCCCCAATCAGGTTGTTCTTCCAGATTAAACTTATTCAACCTTCTTTCTAAGTTAAAAATATCTGGAATTTGTTTTATCAAACCAAGGTCATAAAAAAACTTTATCTGCTTTTCACCAAGGCCAACAATATCAAATGCATCCTTCGATACAAAGTGCTTTAATTTTCCTATTATTTGAGCTCTACAAGTTAACTCTTCAGAGCACCTTATTGCTGCCCCTTCAGCCTGTACTCTACCACCACATTCAGGACATACCTTAGGAAATACAAATTCAGGTGCATTTGCGCGACGAAAACCTTTATTATCCACTCTAACAATTTGAGGAATCACGTCTCCAGCTCTTTTGATTGTTACAATATCACCTTCTCTTATGTCTTTACGTTTTATTTCATCTTGGTTATGCAAACTTGCCTTACTTACCAGCACCCCACCAATGTTGACTGGCACTAAATCTGCAACCGGAGCTAATATTCCTGTTCTACCCACCTGTATAAGTATTCTGTTCAACTTTGTCTTTGCATAAACTGCAGAAAACTTATACGCAAGTGCTGAACGCGGTGCCTTGTGAGTAATTCCCAGACGATTTTGTAGTGCCAAATTATTTACCTTATAGACTATTCCATCAATATCATAATCCAAATTATAACGGCAATAATAAACTTCATTATAAAATTCTAGCATTCCATTCAGATTACTCGTCAAGAACCGCTGCTCATTTACACAAAAACCAAGTACCTCAAGCCTATTTAGTACTTCACTCTGACTTTTCTCTTCTCCACCGATTAAAGAATAAGCAAAATACTTCAATGGTCTACTTGCTGTAATGCTTGCATCTAATTGCTTTAAAGAACCAGCAGCTGCGTTTCGAGGATTAGCAAATTCATTGTTTTTATTTAATTCTAAAAAGTCACTGTTATTGATGTATATTTCACCTCTTACTTCTAACCTACCTTGTACACCTTGCAAAAATCTGGGAAAACCTTTTATTGTTGCAACATTACGCGTGACATCTTCCCCTACAAAACCGTTGCCTCGAGTTGCAGCTTTAACAAAGCTTCCATCTTCATAAACTGCAGAAAATGATAATCCATCAATCTTTGGTTCACAAAACACCTCTATTTCTTCTTCAATTAAAAATCTCTTTATTCTAGACAAAAATCGCCTTACACCTTGCTCATCATAAGCATTTTCAAGAGAGAGCATAGGTTCTTGATGTTTTATCTTAGAAAATCTCTTATCAGGCGCAGCACCAACACCATCTTGTGCTGCACATCTTCCCAGAAGTTGGATTTCCATTTCAACTAACCTTTGCTTCAGCTTATCATACTCAGCATCAGTGATTTCTGGTTTATCTTTTTGGTGATATAAAATATCATGATAATTGACCAGATCTCGCAGTCTAGTAAGCTCTTCTATCATCTTTTTTAAATCAGCCATGCTCAAATTACATCAACATAATGCCATATTAATTTTGGCGTTTCAAGTCGCAAATTTTCTTCAACTCAGCATATAGTACTCGATAAAGCACTGAGAAATAACAAAAGAAGTTGCAGATAGTTAAACAATTTAAGAGTGATGTATTTATTTGCAATCGATGACCGGAATTATTTATCATAACTTTAGAGCTATACAAAACTTTACATGATAATATTAATAACAAATGACGACGGTGTCGAAAGTGAAGGAATAAAATTACTTAAAGAGGTTGCACGAAATTTTTCATCAGAAATTTGGACAGTGGCACCAGATTCTGATAGAAGCGGAGCGGCAAGATCTCTTGATTATCCAGTGAAGCAGTCTATTAAAATAAACCAACACAGTGAAAAGGAGTTCAGTGTGTCTGGCACCCCTGCAGATTGTGTAATTATCGCACTAAATAAGATTATGGATAAAAAGCCAGACTTAATATTATCTGGAGTAAACATTGGGTCAAATGTTGGAGATGATGTTTGTTACTCAGGAACAATCGGCGCTGTAATGGAAGGTGCTGCAAGATCTATACCTTCTATTGCATTAAGTCAAGCATATCATGGTGGAATAAACTGGTATAATACAAAGGCCTTTGCACCAAAGGTCATCGCTAAACTAGTTAAAATTGGTTGGCCTAAAAATATAGCGATGAGCATAAATTTTTCTGCTATAGAAAAAGTAAAAGGAGTAGAATTTGCTGAACAAGGTGAATATAACATTGATGGGGACTTAACTTTCACTGAAAATTCTGATGGTTCTTTAAGTTTAAATTGGTCTCGAGAATATTCAGGTAGCGGTAGTGTTGGCAAAATCAAAGAAGGATTTATTACCATTACACCAATAAAATTAGATTTTACGGATTATGATACACTGAATGCTATGAAAAATTCTTATGCAGAGGAATTTTCCTCCATAGTTAATTAAAAAAACATTTGTAAATCTTTCATCAGTGAATAACATGCAGTAACTAGACACAATTACTTTGTACCTTTATTGGGGGCAAGTTGAAGTTTTTAGCAAATAAAGAAAATATCATAATTTTCTTACTTATTATACCTCATATCCTGGGGTCATATACTTAAAGAGAGCAGAAGATTAATACTAGAGCTTATCTGATAAGCAAAAAAATATCATCATCCATAAATTTTTTGTAAAGCTGCCTGATTTCAGTTACACTTATGCTAGTAGTAATACATGAGTGATATCTATATCTTCAGTCTGATAGTTATACTAATCCTCACTGCACAAGAACGGATAGATAATAATGAAAAAGAAGCGCCATGCTTAAGTAAAATAGCGAGGTTTAAATGGCATTGAAATTAAAATTATTGGATAAAAAAGTTGGGAATTAGAAAAAAATGCTGAAGGAAGTCGAAATAATTCATATGTTGCAAAAAAACTAAATGCTGTAATTATAGCAAAAAGCATAATATAATAGCCTTGACAAAAATAAGCTAAATTTCAAGAACAACACCAATTTCATAGATAAAGCACCTCAAATTTAGAAAAGAAGAAAAATTATTTACTCGCTCAACATCTCAAAGAAATCTGATTGAATCAGACTAAATTTAAACAAGTTGAAGTATAGATACAAAAAAACTAATATCATCATTAAAGATGAGTCAACTTGTTAAACATAATAAATGGTGTAAGTTCTCGTATGTCATACTGATAATTTAAAAACCTTTATCTCTGTAAAAAATGAACTGATTTCTTGCACAAAAAATCCTATATTTTTACATACAACAAGAACATTTTCGTTGTAATTAAGATTTCTAGTATGTATATTAATAAATCTTGTTTTCAATAAGCAATGAAAGTAATTATTGTTATAATAGTATTATTGTGTAGCAGCTACACAATGGCAAGTGAACGAATAAATTTAGTGGATAAAAAATTATCTCAAGGGTATGTAGCCCCAGTACTCGCAGAAAATAGTGTTATTTTAGCAGATAAGCATGGCACCTTATATTCTTTTGATATTGACAATTCAAGGTTTATAAACTGGAAATTACACCTTCCGTACAGAAAAAAGATTGGTAACATGAGCTTATCGAGTTATGGAAGAAACGTTTTCTTTGTAGTAGATAATGTTCTGCACGCAATAGATGCAAAAACTGGTGAGATCCAATGGGAAAAAGAGCTAAGAGCTCCTGCGAGAGGAAAAGTAGTAGTAATAGACAATAAATTAATAGTTTTGACTATTGATAACTATCTGCATACATTCGATGTAAAAGATGGCAGTGCTACTTGGAATTACCAAAATGGTATCAATGAGATACAAGGTATATACTCCATATCGCCAGCAATTTCCAATAATAAAATAATAGCACCTTTTTCAAATGGTGAACTAATAGCCTTTAATAAAGATGGTAAAAAATTGTGGAACCAAAAATTAGCTACAAACTTTTTGGATACACCGTTCACAGATATAACTACCACACCAAGAGTGTGTAAAAACGTTTTAATAGCTACAAATAACTCTTACATTTATGGTATTGATGTAAAATCAGGAAATATTTTATGGTCCAAGCCACTAGAAGTAAAAAGCATATCAGATATTGAGTCATGTTATAGTCAGCTTATCTCTGCAAAGGAACAGAAGGACGGTGGTAGAATTTTTATAGTGACTAAAGATAACAAAATAATTTGTATTGATATACAAAATGGAGAAGAAGTCTGGACGTCTAATTTAATAGAAAATATGCAATTATTTGCTCCAGTTATGTATGCTCATACGCTATGGGTTACAAGTAATAAAGGGTTAATGTTTGCTTTTCTTGAATCTGGAAGTGCAGAAGAAATTATTAAAATACCGAGCAATATGTTTCATACTCCAGTATTTACCCATGGCAAGGTATACGTAACAACTGAAGGAAATGGCGTTTATTCTTTAGAAAATAGGTTCATTTCTTATGATTGATTATGATCTGATTATTATAGGTGGCGGTCCAAGTGGCTATAAGTGTGCTATTACTGCTGCAAAACTTGGATTAAAAGTTGCTTGTATAGATAGAAATAGCATTTTTGGTGGCACGTGTTTGCGAGTTGGATGTATACCATCTAAAACATTACTTTATTCCTCTTATCAGTATGTTCGTACGAAAAATAGCTTGCCAAAACTTGGCATAAAAATCAAAGATATAAGTTTTAACCTAAAAGAAATGCTAGAGTACAAGAATGCCAAAGTTCAAGAGCTTGGAAAAGGTATAGATTATCTGTTTAACCTTCACAAAATCACTAAAATCAACGGTTTTGGAGAAATTATCTCTTTTGAGAGAAATAGTCTTGAAGTTTCAGTTAAAGAAAAAGTATTAAAGACAAAAAACATAGTAATTGCAACCGGTTCAGACGTCAGTTCTTTACCAGGAATCAACATCAACGAAAAAAATATTATTTCGTCCACTGGTGCATTATTCTTAACTAAAGTACCAAAAAAGCTAGTTGTAATTGGAGCTGGAGCAATCGGGCTTGAAATGTCTTCCGTATGGAGCAGGCTAGGATCTGAAGTTACTGTAGTAGAATTTCTCGATAGAATTGCTGCAACAATGGATAAAGAATTAAGTAAGTCTTTACTTTCTAGTTTACAAAAACAAGGAATAAAATTTTTGCTTAGCACTAAAGTTGAGGAAATACAACAAAACAGTAATTCTTTGAGTGTAAAAGTTTACTCTGTTAAAGATGATCAAACAAGTACTATAGAAACTGATAAGGTGCTCATTGCAGTAGGACGTAAACCATACACCGAAGGTCTTGGTATCGATAAAAAAATAGAGAAAGATAACCATGGTTTTATTCAAGTCAACAATAGATATGAAACTAATATGAAAGGAATATTTGCCATTGGTGATGTGATCAATGGAACAATGCTTGCTCATAAAGCAGAAGAAGAAGGAGTGGCAGTTGCAGAGATAATAGCTGGGCAATCTCCTTATGTTAATTATAAAATTATACCTTCGGTCATTTACACTTACCCTGCAGTTTCTTCAATTGGCAAGAACGAAGAAGAATTGAAAAATGCTGATCGAAAGTATAAAATTGGTAAATGTCAATTTGCTGCAAACGGCAGAGCAAAAATTACTGATGATGCTGAAGGATTCGTGAAAGTGTTAACTTGCAGCACAACAGATACAATATTAGGCGTGCATATCATAGGTGCATATGCCGATGTGCTAATTAATGAAGCAGCAGTGGCAATGGCATATGGTGCAGCAGCAGAGGATATATATAGGATTTGTCACTCTCATCCTGATATAAACGAAGCTTTTCGTGATGCGTGCATAGATGCTTTCTTTAAAAAGTAACTGTGGACTTATGTTCAATCATTAAAAATTAGTATAAGTAGCTAAGATGTTGCAGGTCTTATTCACCAATACTTCAGGATCATATATGAGACATTTGAAAGATTTTATCAATTTTCTTGGCTCTCACATTGGTGAAGAAGTAAATATTAGCTCTTTGGAAAAATTGAGTGCGCCTGGAGCTCAGAAGTTAATTTAGTTTTCGCTTTACAAGAGGTGTAAACGCAAGAATTTATGCCAATTTCCACTGTATAAGAAACAGATGACAACAATGAGAAAAAAGCCATACTGAAGTAAGTAAAATAGCGAGGTTTAAATAGCATTAAAACCAAAATTATTGAATGAAAAAGTTGTGGAATTAGAAAAATAAATATTGAAGAAAGTGTAAAATAACATACACGTTAAAAAAAAACTAAATGCTGTAATTGCAGCAAAAAGCACAATATAACAGCCGTAGCAAAAATATGCTGCATTTCAAGAACAGCATCAACTTTATGAATAAAGCACATAAAATTTGAGAAAGAAGAAAAATTATTTACTCCTTAACGTTATAAAAAACTAGATCGAATCTAGGTCAATTTGAATAAATTGCAGTATGGATACAAGAAAATCACAATATTACCATTAAAGAAATAAAATAAGGTCAAGAAAAAATTTAGCTTGAATGCCAGCAAGTTTATAGTACACCGTGACATGCAAAAATGAAATTTTCATGTATCATGTCAAGACTAACTCACAATGAACAGGATAAAAGTAGACAGAAAAAGGTAAAAAACTTAATGCTTATTGGCAAGTATTCTGAACAAAAATTATTTATCTTTGATGAATCGTAGTTTAGCACATATTCAAAAGTTGGATATTTATGTTTATAAAGGGCACTAGAACACAGATTAAAGTAAAATTAGGTAGACAAACTTTTGTCTCTACAGAGTAGTAGATCCTAGAAATGGAGCTAGTTCTAGTTTATTTGCATCTAATATCAATACTGATTATATGAATATATTTCTCACACAAATATCACAGTATTTAAGAACTAAGAAGCCTTTCTTATCATGGATTGTGCTAATTGATATAAGTCAAAAAACTTAAAGGTACCTAAAAATATCGAGATTATATACTTACCACTACTCACTTGAACTTAATCCTATTAAGAGACTTTAGTTATATTCTAAACAGAACATTTTACATAATAAAGTCTATAATAGAATTACTTTGCTTGAAAGCACTTTTGCAAATTTATCATCTCTCTTTCTTATCGCACAATTAAACAATTTTGCAATGTCACTTATTGACTCACTAATAATGAGAATTGGTATAAATTATAATATTTAAGAAATTTACTAAATAGAAAAAAGGGAAAGAAAAGCCATGTAGTAGCTAGTCACTAGCTCTTTAATTTTAAAAATTTGACGTTAAGTGATTTCTTAAACACTTTATAAAGTGCGTTTCAGTTTGAATTAAGTAAAAACCTAAAATTTTATAAAGAAATATGATGCATATAATGCAGAAAATTAAGTAATAGTACACCAAATATAAGACCTCCTTTTCGTTTTAATCTGCACAAAAACTAAGAAAGAAATAAAATAGCCTAATTTTATAGCGTAAGAAAAATAGCAAGGCTTGTCAAGTAGTTTTTAGCCCTGTTTCTGTGACTAAAAAGAGCTAGATCCTAGTTTTAGCTATTTAGGTGCAAGAGGTAATACGCTATTGATTGCACAAGTTCCATCTGTTATATATAGCTTTTTGAATACAAGTAAGTTAATGAATGAGTATGATATTGTAGTTGTAGGTAGTGGTCCTGGTGGTTTTATAGCAGCAATTAGAGCAGCACAGCTTGGGTTTAAAACTGCAATTATTGAAAAGGAAGAAAATTTAGGTGGTATATGTTTAAATTGGGGGTGTATACCAACAAAATCTCTACTAAGAGCGTCCGAGGTCTATAGACTTATAAAAAGATCAGAAGAATTTGGTATAAAAGTAAAGGATGTAAGCTTTGATATACAATCTATAGTAAAATCCTCAAGGAACATTGTTGGTAAATTGTCAAGCGGTGTTGCGTATTTGATAAAAAAAAACGGCATTAGAGCTTATCAAGGTTTTAGTAAACTTGCAGGTAACTGCACTATAAAAGTTTCTAATGATAAAGAGGAACAAGAAATTTCTTCTAAACATATTATTTTAGCAACAGGTGTAAGAGCACGTAATCTGCCTGAAATAGAAGCAGATGGAGATTTAGTATGGAATGCACAGCATGCTATAACCAAGAATAGATTGCCAGAATCGCTGCTAATCATAGGATCTGGTGCGATAGGAATAGAATTTGCAAGTTTTTATAGTACTTTTGGGGTTGATGTAACGATTATAGAGGTAAAAAATACTATTTTGCCGCTAGAGGATAAAGATATCTCAAATTTAGCGCAAGAGATATTCATAAGACAGGGAATAAAAATATATACAAACAGTAGTGTAAAAGCCTTTACTAAAAGTAAGGACTCTATCAAAGTACAACTAAGCAGTGGTGAGAGCAGAGAGTTTGATAGGGTAATTGTTGCAGTTGGTGTTCAAGCAAGCACTGAAAATATAGGTCTAGAAAATACAAAAATTAAATTAAGTACTTCTGGTTTTATTAAAACAAATGAATGGTATGAAACTGATGAATCGAACGTATATGCAGTAGGTGATGTAGCTGGTCCTCCGTGTTTAGCACATAAAGCAAGCCACGAAGCCGTGATTTGCATTGAAAAAATCGCTGGTAAAAATGTTCATGCGTTAAGAAAAGAATGCATACCAAGTTGCACTTACTCTCATCCGCAAATAGCAAGTGTTGGCCTTACTGAAGAACAGGCAATAAAAGATGGATATGATATAAAAATAGGAAAGTTTCATTCCAACTTTAATGGTAAATCTATTTCACTTGGTGAAACTGAAGGGTTGGTAAAGGTGATTATGGATAAAAGAACAGGGGAGCTTCTTGGAGCTCATATGATAGGAGCAGAAGTAACAGAGTTAATTAGCAATTTTGTCCTTGTGAAGCAGCTAGAAGGAACAGACTGTGACATAAAGTCTGCGATCTTTCCTCATCCAACTCTTTCAGAGATGATATACGAATCAGTACTTGCTGCAGATAATGAGTCGTTAAATAGTTAAATCAACGTTTAGTTGTTTTTAGACTATCAATATCTTGAATAGTAGCTTGACTTGATACTTTAATTCCAACAGATTGATTGCTAGCATCAGATCTTTTTATACCTTCTTTCAACCATGCAGCTGCTTCTTTCACTTTATGTTTTTTCTCTGGTTTTAGGCATTCTAGGCTTTTTTCTTTACTATCTAATACTAATTATCATTGTTAGTGACTCAAATAAGCAACATTGCAAAGTTGTTTAATTGTGAAGTGAGTGAGAAGAGAGGTAATGAATTTGCACAAAGCACTTTCAAGTAAAGAAACTTTATTATAGACTTCATTACCCAAATCTCCTATTTTATACACAATTAAAGCCCCTCAATGAAATTGAACTCTTGTGAATATAGTGATAAGTATATAATCTCTATATTCTTGGTGTCTTTAAATTTTTTAACTTATTCTAGCTGATATAATCCATGATAAGAAAGACTTATCGCGTTCTTACATATTACAAACACTTATTTAAGAAATATATTCATATAATCAGTGTTAACATTCTGTGTAAATAAGCTAGAGTTATCTTCACTTCTAAGATTACTATATCGTAGGAGGAAAAAATTCTGTCTACCTAATTTTACTTCAACCAGTGTTCTAACACCTTTTTTAAACTATCCATGTCTAACTCTCGAATATGTGGCCAAACCGCAATTTATCAAAGAAAAATGACTCTTGCTCAGGACACTTACCAATAGTCTCATTAAGTTTTCTTAATTCTTCTTGTCTACCTTATTTTGTTCATTGTAAATTGGTCTTGACGTAGTATACGAAAACTTCATTTTTGTATATTACTGTAGAATTACTGACATTCAAGCCAAGTTTTTCTGGATTCTTGTTCTTATTTTTTAAATAGTAATATTATGGCTTTCTTGTATTCATGCTTCAACTTGTTCAAGTTAACTTGACTCAATCTAGTTTTTCTATAACGTTGACGGGTAAATAACTTTTCTTCTCTTCCAAATTTTAGGCGCTTTATCTATGCAATTAGTACTGTTTCTCAAATAAAACATGTTTTTACTATGCATGTTATGCTGTACTTCTTACTGCAATTACAGCATTTAGTTTTTTGCAACATATACGTTACTTCACACTTCCTTTAGCATTTCTTTTGTTAATTTTATGATTTTTTATCCAATAGTTTTGATTTTAATGTCATTTAAACCTAGCTATTTTACTTACTTTAATATGATTTCCTTTCCATTATTACCTATCCGTTACTTGTGCAGTGAGAATTGGTATTAATAAGATTCTGTGTGTAAATTATTAAATAATAGTTGATAATCTAACATCATTTTGTTATTTACAGATGGATATCATTCTAGCAACAGGTGGTACAGGGGGACACATTTTTCCAGCTATAACCTTAGCAAGAGCAATAAAAAGGCGAGGATACGATAGCATATTATTTACTGATAGAAAAATAGATAAAAATACTGACGTAAAGAACTATATCCTGCCACTAAGTAAACCGAGCGGCAGTAAGTTTAGGTTTTTTCTCCTGTTGATGTACAGCTGTGTGTTAGCATTATATCAAATAAGAAAATTAAAACCAAAGCTTGTCATTGGTTTTGGTAGCTATGCTTCTTTTCCAACTCTTTTTGCAGCAAAAGTTCTTTCTATACCTATAATTTTACATGAACAAAATACAATTTTAGGAAGAGTAAATAAATTCTTTTTCAATAATGCAGAATTAATTGTGACTAGTTTCCAGGAAACTAAGTATGCAAAGGGCAACAAATGTGTTTATATAGGAAATTTTATTGATATAAAAGCAAAGAGCCATTCTGGCAGTGAGAAAGTCCTAACCTTATTAATCATAGCAGGTAGCCAAGGTGCAAATTTTTTTGACAATGTAGTAAGTAGCGTAATTTGTAACCTACCTATTGAAATGAAAAAGAATATTAGAGTAGTGCAGCAATGCACGAAGAAAAATATGAATAAAATATGGAACTTATATAAAAAAGGAAAGGTTAGTTGTGAATTGAGTGAATTTTTTGATGATATAAGAAGTAGATTAATTAATGCTCATTTAGTAATTAGCAGGGCAGGTGCAACTTCAATAGCAGAGATCACTCTTGCTAGACGCCCTGCTATATATATTCCTTACCCTTACTCAAAGGACGATCATCAATTTTATAATGCGAAATGTATTAAAGATTCTGGAGCAGCTGTAATAGTTGAGCAAAATAGTGAGGCAAAAGAGAATTTAGCGAAGTTATTAGTTAATCTATTAAGTGATTCTCAAAAACTATGTGATATGGCTAATAATACTAAGAAAGTAAAGATAAAGAATGGGGTTACTGAATTTACTAGAATAGTGATTCACAAACTTGGTTGATGAATATGGTTGCTGGCTTTTTCTTCAAATACATCCCATAGGTCTTTTTCTAGTGATATATTATATAATTTATTAATATAAACTACCCCTGTGGGTGAAGTTGTGTTAATTTCAAGAAGAAAGTCATCTACAATATCAATACCAACAAATATTAGCCCCCTTTTCTTTAATTCAGGACCAATTTTGTTACATATTTCGTCATCTCTACTGTTCGTTTCAGCTTGTTCAAAACTTGCTCCAAGTCGCAAATTTGTTCTGATTTCTCCACTAATTCTTGGAACTCGTTTCATTACTCCAATTAGTTGACCATCCATCAACAATATTCTTTTATCTTTCTCTAAGTTTTTGCAAAACGCTTGTGCAATTACAGGACATTCATGCTTTGCGATCATGAGTTCCACTACTACTTGAATAGTATTTTCATTTTGTATTCTTATTACATCGCTTCCTCCATAGCTGTACAATGGTTTTAAAATAATATCTCTGTAATCATAATAAAAATCTCTGATCATTGATATATTTTCAGTAATCAAAGTTGGAGGAATTAGTTCAGGAAATAATGAAGTTATCAACTTTTCAGGGCAATTTCTCATTTCTGTTGGATTATTAATTACCAATGCCCTAGTTTTTTCTAAAATATAGGTAGTTGTAATGTAACGCATATTAAAAGGTGGATCCTGTCTAATAAATATGATATTCATTTCATTTAAGTTAATTGCCACATTTTCTTTAGAGGTAAAACCGCAATCATCAACACTAACTTTCTGAGCAAGGGCAATTGGCTGATTTAACTTTAGTGCTAAATTGCTAGGGGCATAAACGAAAACTCTATGCTTCCTTCTTTGCGCTTCTTTTATTAATGCAAATGTAGTATCAATTTCAAAATTTATATTTTCATCCATTTGAAAAGCTACTCTCATTTGCATATTACTTTTAACATAAAAATTACTATCGAAACTAAGTTTTGAAGAAGTTCGTTAATGACGCAACTTGCTATGTCTGTATCGTACATAGCTCACAACTTGTTTTACTCCCTTTACTTTTCTTGCAATTGCTGTTACAGCTTTTAATTCTGCTTTATTTTGGGCTATACCCATCAAGTAAACAACTCCTTCAACTGTATTAATGCTATAGTTAATTGATTTGATGTTTCTTTTCCCAAGAAGTCTTGTTCTTATTTCTGCCGTTATCATGCCATCTACAGTAGTGTCAAGTATGGAAGTAGCTTGAATTGGTGTCACTCTTATCTCATTTATCACTTCTTTAACTTCTTTTTGCTGCCAAGCTATTTTTTCTGCTGTGAGTTGTTTATCAGGAGTATCAACGTTCCCAATAAGCAATACCCTTCCTTCACTTACTCTAACCTTAATAGATGAAAATAGCCCATGTTTTAAGAGTTCCTTATTTATTCTAATAGCCATGGTTGTATCATCAACGATATTTCCCAAAGATTTATCTTGCATTGTTATTGCTGTCGCTGTGGCCACTACACCCCCTATCATAAGGGTCGTACAGCCACTCTGTGTGATCAGAAAAATTGCAAGTGATAAACTTATTATTAATCTCATTATTCGTTTTTAGAATTTAGAGCTCTCACTAAGAAATGTTAATAAGCTTTTTTGATTGTGTAAATATCATAAATTAAGTAAGACTTTAAATCTTGAATATTTTAATAATGTGCACTATAATAGAATGCTAAAGATTTTTGCGGATATGGCGGAATTGGTAGACGTGCCAGGTTTAGGTCCTGGTGAGCTTGCTCATGGGGGTTCAAGTCCCTCTATCCGCACTTTAAGATCATGTGACTTAGGTTTTAAGAAGAAATTTCTAATTACTAGATATACTTTATAATTGTATGAAAAAACCTGTTCTTAAAGATTGTATTTAACTTAAATTCTGATAGAATGACTTTGTTAGAATATAAATTAAAATGTTGATAAATGGATTATAATGTCTAGCAGTATATCTCAAAATGCAGTCGAAGTAGATACATCAAGTAGTATATATACTTATAAGGAACTCAGTGTAGATAAATTAAAGCACGAGTATGAAATCACGATTGGTAGCGATTGTATAGAACAAAAAGTGAATTCTAGACTACAAGAAATAGCAAGAAGTGCAAAGTCGCCTGGATTTAGATCTGGAAAAATGCCCTACGATCTTGTTGTTAAAAATTATAAGAACGAAGCTTTAGAATATGTAGTAAATAATACAATTGACTATTGCTCAAGTGATTTAATGAAAAAAATTGAAGTAAAGTCTCACTTTTGTCCTAAGGTTGATATTATATCGTTACCAAATCTGAACGAAAAGGCTGAGAAGAGCAATTTTGTGTACAAACTGTCTTTTGAATCAATGCCGGAAGTACCGGTAATAGATCTTGATAAGATAAACTTGAAGAAAACTGAAGCAAAAATTGAAGAGGAGGATATAAAAGAGTTTGTCGATTCTATAAAAATAAGATTCCCTAGTTTTGTTTCTATTGATGATCCTTCTTACCAGGCAAAAAATGGAGACAAATTGGTAATTGATTTTGAAGGACGAATTAGGAACAAGATTTTTCAGGGTGGGAGCAATAAAAACTTTAAAGTTATTTTAGGGTCTGGCACATTTATTGATGGCCTTGAAGATCAATTAACTGGTATGAAAAAAGGGGAAATAAAAAGTTTTAAATTAAAATTTTCTAAAGACTATCAAGTTATTTCCCTTGCTGGACAAGAGGCTAATTTTTCTGTTCTAGTTAATGATATTCAAGTTGCTGAAGATTTTGGAAGTGATGATGAAATGGCCAAGAAAATTGGATTTGAAGATTACTCTTCACTAAAAAATCATGCAAAGGAAGTAATTAGTGATCAGTGTAAAAAAATGAGAGATCTCTTAGTTAAGAAGGAGCTATTTGACTATTTAGGTGCTAATTATAGCTTTGATTTACCTACAGATGTAGTAAGACAGGAGCAACAGAGAGTGGGAAGTGAATTAGGTTCTAAGGATGATTCTTGTAAAGAAGCCGAAAGGCGTGTAAAACTTGCAATGTTATTTATGAAGTTTAGTACAGAGCACAAGATATCGTTAACTCAGAATGATATTTTAAATGTCATTATAACTCAATATACCAGTAAAGATGTGCCATTTGATAGAGTGTTAAAGCATTTTAAGTCAGACAGACAATTTCAAGAGTTAGTTAGAGGGCAAGCTCTGGAGTATAAGGTTACGAATTACATAATAGAAAAAGTGAATAAAGAAGAGCAAGTTGTTTCTGTGAAAGAGTTAAAGGAATTATTTGGAAATAATATTTAGTAGAAAAAGGTATGACTCTTATACCAATTGTAATTGAGCAAACTAGTCGTGGTGAGCGTGCTTATGACATATATTCTAGGTTAGTAAAAGAGAGGATAATTTTTGTAACTGGTCCTGTTGAAGACAATATGGCCAGTGTAATAGTAGCACAGCTTTTATTTTTAGAATCGGAGAATCCTGATAAAGATATTTATATGTATATTAATTCACCAGGTGGTGTTGTAACTGCTGGTTTGTCAATTTATGATACAATGCAATATATAAAGCCAGATGTTTCAACTTTATGTATAGGTCAAGCTGCATCTATGGGTTCTTTATTACTTGCAGCTGGCACAGAAGGTAAACGTTACTCTTTACCTCACTCAAGGATTATGATACACCAACCATCTGGTGGTTATCAGGGCCAAGCAACTGATATAGAAATACATGCTAATGAAATTTTGCGAGTTAAGAGAAAACTGAATCAGATTTATGAAAAACATACTGGAAATTCACTAAAAAAAATTGAAGTAATGATGGAAAGAGATAAGTTCATGGACCCTGAAGAAGCAAGAAAAATTGGCTTGATTGATAGGGTAATAGCTGAGCGTAAAGATATTAAAGTCTAGAATATTAAAATTGAACAAAAGGTGAGTTAATGGATAACAACAATGATGATTTACACTACTGTTCTTTTTGTAACAAGGCACAAAACGAAGTAGATAAGTTGATTACTAATTCTTCCGACAGTTTAAAAGTGTTTATTTGCAATGAGTGCATAGAATTATCCCATAAAGCAATAAGTCAAAAAAAAGGTGGATCTTTTCATTCAGATTATATATCTGATGTGAAGTTGTTACTAAAAAAGCCTGAAGATATAAAAAATTTTCTTAGCAAGCACGTTGTAGGTCAAGAGCATGCACAATATGTTTTGTCTGTGGCTATGTATAACCATTGTCAGTCCATGGCACAATTTAATGCTATAAGTGATATTGAAATTGAAAAATCGAATGTGATGCTCATTGGTCCTACTGGTTCTGGTAAAACTTTACTAGCCAAAACACTTGCTAAAGTTTCAGATGTACCATTCGCTATGGCTGATGCAACAACTTTGACCGAAGCAGGTTATGTAGGTGATGATGTGGAAAGCGTGTTATCACGTCTATTGCAAGCTGCAAATTATGATGTTGCAAAAGCACAGCGTGGTATAGTGTTTATAGATGAGATAGATAAAATTACAAGAAAATCTGAAAGCACTTCAATAACACGTGACGTTTCAGGTGAGGGAGTTCAGCAAGCTTTGCTCAAGATCATGGAAGGAACAGTTGCTTATGTTCCACCACAAGGTGGAAGAAAACACCCACAACAAGAGTTTATACAAGTAGATACCAACAACATATTATTTATTTGTGGAGGAGCTTTTGAAGGTCTGGATAAAATTATTGAAGCAAGAAAAAAGGGAACGTCAGTTGGCTTTGGAGCAGATATAAGTCAATCTAAAGAGCAAAAGAAAAAGAATGCTTTGCATGATGTTCAACCTGAAGATTTGATCAAATTTGGTTTAATACCAGAATTCGTAGGGCGGGTTCCAATAACTGCTGTTTTAGATGAGCTAGATCATGAAGATTTAGTACATGTATTAGTAGAGCCAAGAAATGCACTAATAAAGCAATATAAAGCTCTACTTGCTTTTAGCAAGGTAAATCTTGAATTTTCAGATGAAGCAATATCTGCTATTGCTGAAAAAGCAATGAGTTATAAAACAGGTGCAAGAATGTTACGTGCTATCTTAGAATCACTTTTACTTGATGTTATGTATACAGCTGGAAATGGAGGCTTTGAGAGCAGTACAATAATAATCACTAAGGAAATGGTAGAACTAGGAAAAGCAGTGATTAATCATAATAACAAGGGCAATGTTATAACAGTTAATGATTAACTTGAGACATGTATTATGAACGTTGAATGTGCTGTAGATTCTGGTTTTGCTACATTGCCAGTATTACCTTTAAGAGATGTAGTAATTTTTCCAAATATAATGGTACCTTTATTTATAGGCAGGGAAAAATCTATTAATGCACTAGAGTATGCAATTAATAATTGCAGTCGTCAAAATGAGATTTTTCTCGTAGCACAGCAAGACAGCTCTATTGATAACCCAGAGCCAAAAGATCTGTATGGAGTGGGTGTGTTGGCAAATATTGTACATCCGTTGATAAAATTACCTGACAATGCAGTAAAAGTTATAATCCAAGGAATAAGGAGGGGAAGAGTTATAGAGTATATTAACTCTCATGCTTTACTACAAGCTAGAGTAGAGTTAGATAGTTATCATAAATGTGAGGAAAGTGAGGATAATGTTGATCTGGAAGCTTTAAGGCGTGCTGTTATAAATGCGTTTGATAGCTGGTGTAAACTAAATAAAAAAAATCATCCTGAAATTATTGTTAATCCTGTTGAGCAAATTAAAGAAATTGATCAACTTGTGGATACGGTAATTTCGTATTTAAATATAAAAGCATCAGATAAACAAAGTATACTTGAAACTTATGATCTGGGAGAGCGTTTAGAAAAAGCTTTTGCTTTTATTGAAAGAGAAATAAGTATTTTAAACGCACAAAATCGTTTATGTAAAACGATTAAGTCACAAGTTGAAAGCACTCAGAAAGTTTACTACCTTAATGAACAGTTAAAAGCCATACAGAAAGAACTTGGCGAATTTGAGAATGGGGATGATGGAAATATAATAAATGAATTTGAAAAAAAGATAAATGAAACAAAGCTTTCTCAAGAAGCAAAGGAAAAAGCTATGACTGAGTTAAAGAAATATAAAAAAATGAATCCTATTTCTCCTGAAGCTACGGTTATATCTAATTATCTGTATTGGTTGCTTGATCTGCCATGGGGAAGGTACAAAGATACGAAGATTAATTTAAATGCAGCTAAAAAGATCCTAGATGAAAATCATTATGGTATAGAGAAAGTAAAAGATAGGATAATAGAATTTTTAGCGGTATTAAAGAGAGTAAAAAAGATAAGAGGTCCTATACTTTGTTTAGTTGGACCACCTGGTGTTGGTAAAACTTCTTTAGCTAAGTCTATGGCAAGGGCAGTAGGAAGGGACTTTGTCCGCATAGCTCTTGGTGGTGTACGTGATGAATCTGAGATACGTGGCCATAGAAAAACTTATATTGGTTCAATGCCTGGCAAAATCATTCAGCATATGAAAAAAGCTAATTCATGTAATCCACTTTTTTTGCTTGATGAAATAGATAAGATGGGTTCTGATTCGCGTGGTGATCCTGCATCTGCATTGCTTGAAGTTTTGGATACTGAACATAATAAGCACTTCACTGATCATTATTTAGAAGTTGAGTTTGATCTTTCAAGTGTAATGTTTGTAGCTACGGCAAATAGTTTAAATTTACCACACCCTTTGCGTGATAGGATGGAGGTTATACAATTATCTGGTTATACCGAAGATGAAAAAATTAGCATTGCTAAACATCATCTAATTCCCAAATTAAAAAAAGAGCATGGCTTGCGTCAGAAAGAATGGAGCATAACTAATGATGCACTATATGAATTGATACGCTTATATACACGTGAAAGTGGTGTCCGTAGTATGGAAAGGGAGCTTGCAAAGCTCATGAGAAAAGCAGTTAAAGAAATACTAGCAGGTCAAAATAAGAAGATATCTGTAAGAATTGATGACTTACAAGATTATTTAGGAGTGCGTAAATACACCTTTGGTACTGCAGAAAAAGATAATTTAGTGGGAGTAGTAACTGGACTTGCCTATACTGAAACAGGTGGTGATATTTTAATGATAGAATCAGTCCTAATTCCTGGCAAGGGAGAAATAAAATACACAGGAAAGCTTGGAGAGATCATGCAAGAATCTATAAAGGCTGCATATAGTTATATTCGATCAAATTGTCTGTTTTTTGGTATAAAACCTAAAAAATTCCAAAATAATGATATACATTTACATCTACCTGAGGGTGCTGTACCAAAGGATGGTCCTTCTGCTGGTAGTGCAGTATGTACGTCTATTGTTTCTCTTATGACAAACATACCAGTTAACAAAAATGTTGCTATGACAGGTGAGGTGACATTACGTGGTAGAGTTTTAGCTATTGGAGGACTAAGAGAAAAGTTACTTGCAGCGCTCAGAGGATCGATCAAAACTGTGATCATACCTAGCGAAAATGAAAAGGATATACAAGAAATTCCAGCAAATATTAAAGAAAAGGTCAACGTAGTTTTTGTTAAGAACATTGATGAAGTTGTAAAAATTGCTTTAATACGGCCTACTACTCCAATTGAAAGTAATAGTGAAAGCAGTGCACCTTCTTCCTCTATAAAAAATAGAGAAGATGATTTTCCTAAATTAGAAATGCTCAAACATTGAAACACTACTATTTGAATATATAGTATTTTTACTATAATAAACAGTACCGGCGTTTTGCTATTAGTTGTTATACTAATTCTCACTATTATTAGGTCAAATAAGTAACATTGCAGAGTTGTTTAACCAATTTTCACTACACAAAAAAGGAACGAGTAGACAGTAATGAAAAAGAAGCCATATTGAAGTAAGTAAAATAGCGAGATTTAAACAAAAATAACATTGAAACCAAAATTATTGGATAAAAAATTCGTAGAATCAGCAAAAAGAATATTGAATAAAGCTGAAATAACGCATATGTTCAAAAAAACAAATGCTGTAATTGCAGCAAAAAAGCCTAATATAACAGGGCATAACAAAAATATATTTCATTTTTAAGAATGACACTAACTGCATGAATAAAGTACTTAGAATTTGGAAGAGAAAAAAATTATTGCCCTTACTCAAGGTTGTAGAAAAACTAGATTTGAATTAGAATCAATTTGAATAAATTGAAGCATGGAGACAAGAAAATCTCAATATTTTTATTAAAAAATAAGAATAAGAATTTAGGAAAAACTTAGCTTAGATGTCAGCAAGACTACAGTATATTATAATATGAGAAAATGAAATTTTCGTATATTACAGTCAAGGCCAATTCATAATAAGATAGATAAAAAGAGTTTAAAAAAACTTAATGAGCTTATTGATAAGTACCCTGAATAAGAATTATTTTTCTTCGATGAATCACAGCTTGGTACACATTCGAAAATTGGATACAGGCGGTTTAAAAAAGGGTGTTAGAACACAAATTAAAGTAAAATTAGGTAGACAAAATTTTTACCTCTATAGCACAACAGTTAATCTTAAAAATGAAAAGAGTCTCAGCTTATTTGCATCGAATATTCAACACTGATTATATGAATATATCTCTATAAAGTTTATAATACAATTGCCTTGCTTAAGAGCACTTTGTACAAATTTATTATTGCCTTTCTTCTTCACTCCACAATTAAACAACTTTGCAATGTCACTATTTGGACCTATTAACAGTGAGATTAGTATCATTTCTTTAATGGTAAAACTAAAATTTCCTTATATCCATGCTTCAACTTGTTCAAATTAATTCTGATTCAATTTAGTTTTTCTACAACCTTGAGTAAGGGCAACAATTTTTTTTCTCTTCCAAATTCTAAGTGCTTTATTTATGCAGTTAGTCTCATTCTTAAAAAGAAAATATATTTTTGTTATGCCCTGTTATACTAGGCTTTTTTGCTGCAATTACAGCATTTGTTTTTTTTGAGCATATACGTTATTTCAGCTTTATTCAATATTCTTTTTGCTGATTCTACGAATTTTTTATCCAATAATTTTGGTTTCAATGTTATTTTTGTTTAAATCTCGCTATTTTACTTACTTCAATATGGCTTCTTTTTCATTACTATCTACTCGTTCCTTTTGTGCAGTGAAAATTGGTATTAGATGAGCAAAATTAAAGAAAACTTGCATGTAAACTTCTCAAAGAGTAAAATTAAAAATGTTTTAAAATGAATAGGTTAATTATGAATCTTGTGACAAAATCTGCCATCGATTTTACTGCTTCAGCTGTTCTTCCTGATGGAGAAATCGTTGATAACTTCTGTCTGAGTGAGCACATAAAAGGTAAATATGCTGTCCTTCTTTTCTATCCACTTGATTTTACCTTTGTTTGTCCGACTGAATTGATATCATTGAATAACAGAATAAGTGAGTTTGCAAAGCGTGACATTGAAGTAATAGGAATAAGTGTAGATTCAAAATTCTCACATCATCAATGGCGAAAAATTCCAGTTAGTGATGGAGGTATCGGAGAAATTAGTTACACTTTAGTAGCTGATATCAAAAAATCTATATCAAGAAACTATGGAGTGTTATATGATGACTCAGTTGCACTAAGGGCAACTTTTGTTATTGATGATAAATTTATTGTGCGTCACCAATCAATAAATGATTTGCCCCTAGGGCGTAATATAGATGAATTTATTAGAATTGTTGATGCAATTAAACATAACGAAGAGCATGGCGAAGTATGTCCAGCTGGGTGGAAGAAAGGCAAACCAGCAATGCAAGCAAGTAATGAAGGAGTGGCTGATTATCTAAACTCATACAGTGAAGAATTATAGATTCAGTACAAAAGTTCTTATTATTGGGTCTGGAGCAGCAGGTTACACTGCTGCTATATATGCAGCACGTGCAAACTTGAAGCCAGTTGTAGTAACAGGGATGCAGCCTGGTGGTCAGCTTACAATTACTACGGATGTTGAGAATTACCCTGGTTTTGTTTCAATACAAGGTCCAGAATTAATGGGACAAATGAGGTTACATGCAGAAAAGATGGGAGCAGAAATAGTAGATGATGAAATGAAGAGCGTTGAACAGCTTGAGAAGCCTAATGAGGCTAGATTTAAGTCTTCTGGTAATATTAATAACTACTATTCAGATGCAGTTATAATTGCAGTTGGTGCACAAACTAAGTGGCTTAATTTGGAGAGTGAAAAGAAATTTCAAGGTTACGGAATTTCAGCATGTGCAACTTGTGATGGTGCATTTTTTAGAAACAAGATTGTAGCTGTGGTTGGTGGAGGAAATACTGCCGTTGAAGAGGCAATATTCTTAACTAGATTTGCTAAAGAAGTTATATTAATACACAGGCGCAACAAATTGAGAGCGGAAAAGATAATGCAAGACAGGCTCTTCGCAAATAATAAAATAAAAGTTATGTGGAATCATGTCATAGAACAAATTCTTGGAAAAGAGAATCCAAAGAAAGTCACTGATGTTATAATTAGATCAACAGAAACTGATAAAATCCAGAAATTGAAAGTGGATGGAGTATTCATTGCAATTGGGTGTACACCAAATACAGGTATTTTTAAGGGTTTTGTTAAAATGGATGAGCAGGGCTATATAATTACAAAACCTGGAACAACTTTAACTAGTAGAGCAGGAGTATTTGCTGCAGGTGATGTTCAAGATAAGGTATATCGCCAAGCAGTGGTTGCAGCAGGTACAGGGTGCATGGCTGCACTTGATGCAGAGAAATTTCTAGAATGCGCAAGTGAGTAAAAAATTAAAAAATAAAAAATGTACAAGATCACTTTTTAAAGAAGAAAAGGAGATTCATCGCTATTTTCTCTTTTCGCGATATGGTGATAGCAGATTGTTGCAGTAGATTTGATATGCACAGTAATAGGACAGAGATACTACTAAGTTAGTGATTTAGTTTAGCACTTCCTGAACTACTTAATAAATCAACACAAAAGCTATTTCAGGTTATTGATAATGAAAACCTAGAAGATTTTAACTTACTATAGCAGAAGATGCTGATGTTAATGCATTTGATAAAGAAGGTATAATATTTTTGATATCTGTTGCTAATACCTACACAGCTAGAGCAATAACAATATGCACTAAAAGAAATGATTAAATTGCTTATACAAAACAGAAATATTTATATTAATACTCAAAGTAGGCAATCTTTTTCATAAGTAAAGACAGAGGAAAAATTAATTTAGGCGTCCGATATATTTATCTTGTGGCAAGAAGTAGCTAGAGGTGCGGCTAGGTATCACAGATATTATAATAATGACCAAGTTGTAAAAAATAGTGTAAATGCTCAAGGTGAGCATGTATACTTAATTCACTTATGATGGGTATAGTGGAGTCTATTTAAACCTTTAATGTGGAAAATACAGCCTTGCATATTACTTGCTAGATTGGAATTAAGGATATAGTAAAAATGTTGCTTACGCACTTAGATATGAAAACTGATATTAGAAATTATGAATATAGAAACCATCTAAATGGTACTGCAAGAGAATTTAAGGCACAATAAGATTAGAATTCAAAAAAACATAAAAAAAGGATTATTGAATACTTTGCATAACAAAAACACTTATCTAGTTTTGAAAATTCTATTGGACGCAGAACTTAATTATAAGTGCTAAAAAAGAGCCTCAAATCAAGAAATAGAAATACCACTTGGTTCCAGTCATTAAATCTTGTTTAGAGAGTAAAACATAAGATAAACAAGAAGTATTGATAAAACTATAAAAATCTTGACTTTAGTTAAATAAAGTCTACACACTATAATACAGTGTAATATACAATTGAAATAAATAATTGAACGCGAGCTATTATAGAATGATTAACCGATACTATTAGTAGAAATTGTCTCATGAATCATGCAATTGATACTCTAGTATTGAGTAATGTTGATTATCTAATCGCATCTATTATAAATTATCTAGATAAAGAATTCTCTACAAGCGCAGTGTAACATTTAACAAATATAAATGACATAGCGATAGATTTTAAACAGTTTTGTCAAAAGCTTGTAGGTAAACTTAAAACGGATGAATAATAATGGAAAAGAAGCCTTACTTAAAGTAAGTAAAATAACGAAGTTTAAATGGCATTTGAAGTCAAAATTATTGAATGAAAAAGTCGTGTAATCAGCAGAAGAAATGCTATTGTTTACTCACCCAACGTTATAGAAAAATTAGCTTGAATCAAAGTCACTTTGAATAAGTTAAAGCATAGATACAAGAAAACCCTAATATTACCATTAAAGAAATAATAATAAGAATCCAGAAAAAATTTGATTTGAATGTCAGCAAGACTACAGTACACCGCAATATGCAAAAAATGAAGTTTTCGTATATTACGCCAAGATCAATTCAAAATGAACAAGATAAAAGCAAGCAAAAAGAGTTAAAAAAAACTTAATGAGATTATTGATAAGTATCCTAAACAAAAGTTATTCACCTTTGATGAACTAAAGCTTTGTATATATTCAGTATTTGGATACGGTGGTTTTAAAAGGGCGTTAAAACACAGGTTAAAGTGAAATTTTTAAGTAGATAAAATTTTGATCTCTACAGCGCAGTTAATCTTAGAAATGAAGAAGGTTCTAGCTTATTTACACTGAATACCAAACTGATTGTATGAACATATTTCTTGAATAAATGTCACAATATTTAAGAATACAGAAACCTTTCTTATCACATATTGTATTCGTTAACATAAGTTAAAAATTTAAAAATACTTTAAAATATCGAGATTATACACCCATCAAAGCTTAATTCTATTGAAAGATTTTGGTTCTATATAAAATAGAATATTTTACACAATAAAGTCTATAATACAATTGCTTTGCTCGAAGGTATCTTGTGCAAATTTATTACTCTCTTTCTCACTCGCAATTAAATCACCATGTAATGTCACTTATTTAAATCACTAACAATAAGAATTGTATAAGGATGTTTCCCAATTATCTGTCTCTACTAGCCTAAAATACACTCAAGCTAACAATGGACGGTCAGGTATATTACTAACCACATTAATCTGACTTAATATTCTATTAGTGGGGTAAAAATAATTTTTTATAAATTCCCTATATATAGCTGTTAATTTATGTATATCGTTTACTAATACACACTCGTTTACCTGATGTGAAGTTTTATTAACCATCCCAAATTCAATCACCGGACAAACATCTTTAATAAATGCAGCATCAGATGTGCCACCACTTGTGGTCAGCACAGCATCAATATTTGTAACTCTATTTATTGCATCAAGCATAATATCAGTATTTCTATCTGGAATAGAAAGAAAAGCGTCTCTGCTGTTATGCATAAAGAGTTTATAATCGTTAGTTATACTGAAGCATATTTCATCAATCAACTTATATAAAATATTAGGTGTTTGCATATTATTATATCGAATGTTGAAACTTGCAGTTATTGAATCAGGTATTATATTATAAGCATTATTTCCAACATCGATAGTAGTAATTTCGCAATTTGAAGGTTGAAAATATTCATTACCACCATCAAAAGTAGTATCTTTTATCCTATTCAGTATTGATATCATCTTATATATTGGATTGTCTGCTAGATCCGGATAAGCAACGTGCCCTTGTTTCCCATGGCAAACTAACTCAAATGTTGCAGAACCTCTTCTGCCTATTTTTACAGTATCTCCTAACTTCTCACTACTGGTTGGTTCAGCAACTACACAATAATCTATCTTTTTGTGCTTACTCTCCATCCATTTCAAAACAGCCTTTGTTCCATATTCTTCTCTGCTTTCTTCAGCACTGGTAATTAATGCACTTATCGAACCGTTAAACCGAAATTTTTCTGCAACCAAATCAACCATAGCAGTAATAAATGCAGCTAACCCGCTTTTCATGTCAGTTGCTCCTCTTCCATACAACACACCATTTTTAACTTTTGGATTAAACGGATCAGATGTCCAACCTTTTAATTGACCTGGTGGTACAACATCAACATGGCCTGCAAAACATAAGTTTTGTACCCCGTTTACATACTTCGCATAAAGATTTTTAACTTTAGTTTTATTATCACCAAACTCTAAAATCTCACAATTAAAACCACTTTGCTTGAGGATTGCCGCTATACGCTCTATTGCTCCATCATCTCTCGGTGTTATACTCTTAAGGGAAATTAATTCCTTAGTTAGCTCTACAGGGTCAATTTTCATGTCGCCTTAAAATACTTATATTACTATATTGTAAACATTTTATGTATTGTTTAAAACAAATATTACATTAAACTAAATACACCTCATATAGTAATAGCAGATCATTGTCTTGCAGACAATATCTATAAAATATGTACACAATAAGAAAATGGTATTTTTCTAGTTGCAGATAAAAACGCAACAAATCTTGTATAAATAAAAACGTACTCAATAAAACTCCCAATTTAATCATTCCTGGAAACTCTACTGCCTTCCTTGACATCACAAATTCAGTCAAAAATAAAGCAGAAGATAGTAGTCGCATTCGATAATGTGGCACTGTTAATGACACCTGTAAGTAGCAAGCCTACCTAGAGGACAAAGTCTTATATAAATATTTCAACATTAGTAAATGGATATAAAAACTGTTTAAAGCACCCTTTCTCAAGGTAGAGTAACATCAACATCGAGATAATTATCAATGCATTATCGCGCCTTACATTAATGAGTAGATTTGCAAATTTTATCTGTCATTCCAACAGCGTAAATTAAGTGATTACTATTTCACCTATTACTTAGTACAGAATATAATGAATTTACTTTGACCATTCGCCTGTGATCTGGAGTCTCTTTTGCTAAGAGAGTAGCTAATGCTTGCTAAAACAGGCAAAATAAAGTGGTCCTATTACTTATGGAAGCCTTACTGATTTCAGGACTTGGAATGGTAATATTGAAAGATAGATATTCTGTAATCCAAGAATGGCCATATGATAGCTCACGCATATAAGAAAATTAGTATGAAAGATTACTCTTTACTCCATAGCAAAAAAATTGCGCTACAACGATTACCATGGCTAACTTGCAAAGAAAATATTATCAATACTAAATCCCATTAGTCAAATCAACTATTCTAGATGTAGAACATATAGTTAAGTGTTCTGGTAATACTAAATTTAAAAAAATTCCAGAACGAAACAAATTCTGCAGCAAAAAATCAAAGAGAGCAATCATAAGGAATAGAGTAATGCTTCCAGTTTAATCAAACAAAATTTATTACTTGCAAAATGTCCGCAGAAATATTAAACCTTAGACTCTCTATTATGTCATCAGCGGATTCAATAAGTTCAGCACCATCCTTAATTAGATAATTGATACTATTAGACCACGAATATAAAGAAAAATCATAAACCGCAAATATTTTCCTCTCCCGATGCAAAGCAAAACTTGCATTACTAAAAAATTAGAACTTTTTCAATGCTTCAATTACCGTTACACCTAGTAATGGGCCATATACACTCCAATTCCTCTGAAGAAAATTAAGGTTTTAGTCTAGTAGCAAACGGAAGCTCAGTAATTATTAATCAGACATTTTCAGTGATTTTCTTGCATAGATTAAAAATTTTCTCTTGGACACAACACTACATCAATTCCATCCGCTGTAACAGCAATGGTTGAGTGATCTTTGTATATTGCTCTACTCGCCGCACAGTGTCCATTTCTCTTGTAATCCCAGATACAATAACAAAATCAGCTTCGCTTAAATCAAGTGCCAACTTACTGGCAAAAATTCTTCTATTTATTAAAGAGTTGCATCCACCAATTATTAGAATCATCTCACGACTTAATAATAATACGTCATCAAAGCGCAATTGCTACAGAGGAATAATCAGGTATATTTCTTTAAACGTTAGGTAATCTAGATTACATACAGGTATGATTTTAGCTTCAATTTTTCCATACCATTGACTTCTTTTTGCGTATCATGAATACCATATACCTTTTTATCATTGTAAGCCTATTGAACATTTTAACACTTCGTTCAATGGCCTACACATTTTTTCAGCATGCCAAAACTTTGTTAATTCCAAGGTTTTAGCTAAACTAGCCATATTTCCAATTTCTCATTATCCAATTTACTTATCTTTATAAATGGATGCTCTTCCAATTACTTAAAAGATACACAATATTTATCAGCATTTTAAACTAAAATATAACCAAAAGACTTGAATTTCTTATTAGTTTAGTGTACCCAAGATTATAAATATGTAAGTGCTTTATGACGCATTTTGTTACAGATAAATGCATAAGATGCAAATACACGGATTGTGTAGAAGTATGTCCTGTTGATTGTTTCTATGAAGGTAAAAATATGCTTGTAATCAAACCTGATGAATGTATTGATTGTGGAGTGTGCATACCTGAATGTCCAGTAGATGCAATCGTAGCAGATGATTCTATAAAAGATATTTTAAGACTGAATGAAGAGTTATTGAGCAATGAACAAAAAACCCTTAAATCATTTTACAATATAAACATAGAATATTCACAAAAGTGGCCAAATATCACAGCTAAAAAGCAACCTCTCCATACTGCAGAAGAGTATAAAGAAAAAAAAGACAAAATGGCCTATTTTGATGAAAATCTAGAGTAACGCTACTAAAAAAAACTTCTTGCACCTTAATAATTTAGTTGCTGATGGTAGTTATGTTATTTATGTCATTGATAGAATACAAATATTAACTTGAGAATAGGTTAAGTAATATAGAAACTTTACTACTATTTAATTTACTAACAAGTATATTAGGTGATCATATTAGAGGATAAAATGGGTTGTTAAAATATAAATTACGCAAAAATTACTAAAAGTGTTACAACCATATAGTTGACCATATAATATTTCTAGTCTTCTGTTTATCATTTTTCATTAGTTTCATTTTCTTACCATGAAGAACACCCTGTAATTTTCTTAATTATGTCTTTCTTGACACTGATATTGACCTCATATCAAAATAACATAAAATATTATAAAATCTATACTAGATTTACTAGTAGGTTTAACAAGTGACATTGCAGAGTTGTTTAATTGCCGAGTAAGAAAGAGAGATAATAAATTTGCCCAAAGCATTTTTAATGCAAAGCAATTGTATTGTAGACTTTATCACGCAAAATATTCTGTTTTATATATAACCAAAGTCTCTCAATAGAATTAAGCTAAGATGAATACGGTGATAGGTATATAATCTTGATGTTTTTAGGTACCTTTAAATTTTCTGACTTATGCCACTAGCACAATCTATAACAAGAACTGATCTTGGTATAATATACAAAAACTTCATTTTTTGCATATTACGGTGTATTATAAATTTGCTGATATTCAAGCTAAATTTTTCCAGAATTCTTTATTCCTCATTTCTTTTATGGTAACATTATGGATTTCTTGTATCTATACTTCAACTTGTTCAAGTTTGCCCTAATCAATCTAATTTCTTTACGCCATTAACGGCGAGCAAAAAACTTTTCTTCTCTTCTAAATTTTAGGTACTTTATCCATGCAGTTAGTGCTGTTTTCGAAAATGAAACATACTTTTGTTACGGCTGTTATACTGTGCTTTTTGCTGCAGTTACAGTATTTAGTTTTTGCAACATATACATTACTTCACATTTTCCTCAGCATTTCTTCTGCTGATTATACAACTTTTTCATCCAATAACTTTGACTTCAAACGCCATTTAAATTTCATTATTTTACTTACTTTGAGTAAGGCTTCTTTTCCATTATTATCTATCCGTCCCTTATATAGTAGAAATTAGCATAAGCAGACCTCCAAATGGTAGATAAACTCCTCATCAGGCTTAACCTTTATAATTAAAACACTAACTTAATAGTTAGCAATATTTAACTGATGCAGGCAATTTTTTCATGACAAAGTTGCAAGGACAATGGTAATAAACCATAAATCTTCAAGATATTTCTCTTCTGTTTACAAAGTTCGTATATGTAGTTATACTTAATAAAGTTTTTCCCAAAATGCTTATGGCCCCAACTATAGCAATTTTAAGCGGTGGACTTTCTCGTGAAAGAGAAATATCACTGATGAGCGGAAAAGCAGTAAAAAAGGCGCTTGATATCCTTTCATATAAGGCAATAGAAATAGACGTTGACAGCAACACTGCTGAAAAGCTTAAAAAAATTAACCCAGACCTTGCTTTTATTGCTTTACATGGGCCTTATGGCGAAGATGGCTGCATTCAAGGTTTATTGGAAATTCTAGGTATAAAATATACACACTCCGGAGTTATGGCTTCAGCTATTGCTATGAATAAAGCAATGTCTAAGCATATATTCCGATCCCTCGGTATTGACACCCCAAAAGGGTACATAATTAGTCGAGGAGATATATTAAAAAACAATATTAAAATTGATTATCCGTATGTCTTAAAACCCATTAATGAAGGTTCAAGCATTGGAGTTCATATAATTTTCTCACATGAAGATTATTTAAAATCAAAAAACATGCTTAATTTCACTCCAGAGCATGATACTGAAATTCGGAAAGAAGAACCAGTTTGGACAATAAGAGATTTTATAACTATAGAAGAATACATACCAGGTATAGAGTTGCACACTGCTGTATTGCTAGATGAAGCCATTGGCACTATGGAAATAAGGCCAAAAAATAAATTCTATGACTATGAAGCAAAATATACAAACGGGTTCGCAGAGCACATATTCCCTGCTGAAATTCCTGACAATATATATGAAATGACCTTGGAATATGCATTGAAAGTCCATCGATTTCTAGGATGTAAAACTATTTCTCGTTCGGATTTTCGTTATTATCCTAAGGATAATATTCTAAAAATGCTTGAGATCAATACACACCCTGGCCTTACTGAATTATCGTTAGTGCCAGAAATTGCAAAATTAACAAAAGGAATTGATTTTAATGAATTAGTTAAGATTATCCTTAAAGATAGTCAACAGCACAAAAATATTAGAGATTAAGTAAATGTTGAGCAATATTACTAGAAACCAAAGAAATTCTTTACGTAAGCGTGCCTTGGTTATCATAATAGCACTCTTTCTTACGTTGGTATTCTATAGCTCACTTGATAAAATCATAAGTAGATTTAAGCATTACCTTACTTGGTGTAATGACTGTTTATCTAATCTACTATTCAATAGTGGATTGTCAATCGATAAAGTGGTTATAACTGGCAATAAACTTACAAATGAAAAGGACATTTTAAATCTAGTAAATAATAAAACGCAGCCAATTATGTACATATCACTTTCAAAGCTTGCTGATAGCATACAATCCACAAGCAAATGGATAAAACACGTAAGAATTTACAGAATTTTGCCTAATATTCTACACATTAATGTAGATGAACATAAACCTTTTGCCCTATGGAAAGATAACAACAAAACTTCAGTAATTGATTCCGAAGGTAAAGTGATTGTAGATGATTATCCTACAGATAACTTTATTGTAATTACAGGACAAAACGCACTATCAAACTTAAAATTTATTAGAGATATACTAGAAAGTAAAACTCAGTTAAGTGATTACATTTCTTCTTGTGTTTATGTAGAAAATAGAAGATGGAATATCATACTTGATAACATCTCCATAGTAAAACTGCCTGAAGATAATCCTTATAGGGCATGGGATTATTTAAATCACTTACAAAATACAACCAATTTTACTTTTAGCGATTGGAGCACAATTGATATGCGTATTTTTGATAAAATATTTGTAAAGAGGTAATCTCGCTACCTTCTCATCACCCAAACTTCATGCGGTAATGCCACTATAATGTTATCCAAGCATTCGCACCACCATCCACGGTGAACTCAAATTTACAAGCATCAAGAAATTCACTCAATAGTGAAAAGGCAAAAGAAACCATGGTCAATATCTATTTAAAAACATTAGCATTTTTTTATGTTTTAAACACTTATACTAACTCTCATTCTTAGTAAGTTAAATAAGTAACATTGCAGAATTATTTAATTACGTAATGAGAAAAGAGGTAATAAATTCACACAAGGGCTTTCAAGCAAAGCACTGTATTACAAACTTTATTACACAAAATGTTCTATTTTATATAGAACTAAAAAGTCTCTCAATAAGATTGAACTCGGATGAGTATGGTGGTAGGTATATAATCTCAATATTTCTAGATACCTTGAAATTTTTTAACTTATATCAATTAGCACAATCCATGACAAAAAAGGCTTCTCATATTCTTAAATATTGCAACATTCGTTCAAGAAATATATTCATACAATCAATGTTGACCATTAGGTGCAAACAAGAACAGAACCCTCTTTATTTCTAGGATTAATTTAACTGCATTGTAGAGATAATAATTTTATCTTCCTAGTTTTACTAACCTGCATTTTAATACCCTTTCCAAAATATACATACCTAATTTTTAAATGTGTGCCAATTTTACATATTACGTGTACTATAGTCTTGCCGACATTCAAGCTAAGTGTTTTTCCTGGATTCTTATTCTCATTTTTTAGGTAATATTATGGATTTCTTTGTACCCACACTTCAACTTGTTCAAAGTGAATCTGATTCAATCTAGCTTTTCTATGACGTTAATGGGCTGATTACACGACTTTATCATCTAATAATTCTGACTTTAAACGCCATTTAAACCTCGCTATTTTGCTCACTTCAGTACTGTTTTTTTTATTGTTGTTCATCCATTCATTGTAGAGTAGAATTAACACAATATATATAATTTATTAAGTAAATTATGTAATAAATCATAAAATTAGGTGTTAATATTGACCATGTTGTAACCTTTGCAATGCACATAGAACTCATTATCTAGATTCCATTAAAAGCTGAAGAATCATTACACAAGAGCAGATTTTACATCGTCACTTATGAGAAGATAGAAGGCATATCAGAGATAAAAATGTGTTCAATTCCCCAAAAAGTACTAATACTTGATTAAAACCTTAAAATTGC
This sequence comes from Wolbachia endosymbiont of Litomosoides sigmodontis, assembly GCF_013365435.1. Taxonomy (GTDB): domain Bacteria; phylum Pseudomonadota; class Alphaproteobacteria; order Rickettsiales; family Anaplasmataceae; genus Wolbachia. The sequence continues at coordinate 203,328 of NZ_CP046577.1, read as the reverse complement.
AGCCACGGGAGAAATATTTGAAACAGCAAAAAAGGTAAAACCATATTTGATTAACATAGTGCCGAAAAAAGAGCAGAATTAACAACTGAAAGTAGTCTGGATATAATTAACATGCACAGCAAATTTTGTAGTACGGAAGAGATGCATAGCTTTATGCATAAAGGTTCCACTGTTTATCAACCCAAATATTAATCAACTAAAATATCTCAAAAAATTAGAAACAAATCCTGGCATAGTAGAAGTTCATACAGGAGTTACTGCAACAACCTATTAGAAGAAAAACTAAAATTAACTACCAACACTATAGAGTATATGAATAAACTAAGGATAGAATGCCATGCGAAACATGGCATAACTTATAAACACGCTAAAAAGATGAAAGAAATACCTTACATTTCAGCTCTTAACATAAGCCACTTCTTTAATAAGCAAAGCTATACTTAACAGGTTATACAGCGTAGTAAAAAGAATGAAGATGATAATATCTAACTAACTACTTCTTCTTTCTCCTTATTTAAAATACTTAAAAGAGTCTGGCTTGCCTTAAATTTCACTCTTGTCTTTTGAGGAACAGTCATGATTTCACCATTCTGAGGATTACGACATTGTTTTTCCTGGCTTATAGCAGTAGAAAATGTACCTATTCCATGCAGGCGTATTTCACCTTCTTTATCTAATTTACCCTTTATTATTTTCATAAGTGCATCAAAAACCTTACTCAAATCAGATTTTGTTATTTCTACATCTTGACTAGAACAAGCTTGCTTTAACTTATTTATTATATCTTCTTTACTCATAAATTACCTTAAAATATTGAAAAATTATATAAACAGCATATTACGTTCATACCGATAGTCAATTAAATTTATCACGAAAAGAATATACTATACATTTTTTTAACATTCGTACAATATATATAAAAAAAATATCACCACAAAATAATTATCTCTTAGAAAATTGATATTTCGCCCGAGCTCCACGCTGACCATACTTTTTACGTTCTTTAACACACGAATTTCGTGTTAAGTACTCATTCTTACGTAAGGTAGAACATAAATCTTGGCTTATTTTACTTAAAGCTCTGCTTATTCCATGAGCTAATGCACCTGCTTGACCAGATAGCCCTCCACCTTTTACAGTTGCAAATATATCACATCTACCTAGCATAGACGTCACAATAAGTGGCATTTTCACTACTTGGCACACTGATTCTCTCTTAAAGTAAGAGAGCAGATTGTCCTTTTGATTAACGCTGAATTTTCCACTTCCTGGTTTTATCCATACTCTTGCCGCAGATTCTTTTCTTCTGCCTGTAGCATATAAACGACAAAATAAATCAACTGCCGATTTAGTTACTTTTTTTGATTGATTTATTACAGAACTTTCCATTCTTACTCCATTATTTTTTATTTTTACGATTTAAAGAAGCAAAATCTATCTTTTTAGGCTGTTGACCTTGATGCTTATGCTCTGGACCAGAATAAACATATAAATTTCCAAAGCGTTTACGCGCCATAGGACCATCATCAAGCATCCTTTTCACCGCCATTTTTATTATCCTCTCAGGAAATTTACCATTTAAAATATTAGCTGGGGTAGCTTTTTTTAAACCACCAGGATAACCTGTATGCTTGTAATAAATTTTCTCTTTAAATTTTTTTCCGGTAAAATGCACCTTCTCTGCATTAATGATAATTACATTATCGCCACAATCCATATGAGGCGTATACTCAGGTTTATGCTTTCCACGTAATAGTGTTGCTACAAATGCAGCAAGTCTCCCTACTATTAATCCATCTGCATCTATAACAAACCATTTTTTATAAATTTGTCTCTTTTTTAAGAAAAAAGTCTTCATTACTCTAAATTGAACAACAGTAAGTTATGATACACTTAATTTCTAAGCAGTCAACAATATTAGTTATTGCTTATTCAAGCAATTCATGCTAGTAACTTACTGCACAGCTAATATAATAGATGAAGTAGAATGTTTCAGTTGATTATTGCAATTGCAGCCATTTTTAGTACTGTAAGTTGCTATGCAATTAGCCTTGAAGAAGCTGTAAACAAAGCCATTAAAAATAGTTCAAGGCTTAAATCTCAATTTTACCAATATAAAAGCGCTGAAAAATACTATAAATCTTCAGGGCTAGCTGAGTTCTTGCCAGATGTTAATTTGCGACACAATTTTATTAGCAATTTTAATATTGCCAACAGTACACAAAATCCACGAGGACTCCTTGCATTAAATCAGAAAATAATAGATGGAGGCGGTACCTTTGCTACATTTAGTCAATCAAGCCATCTTCTCAAAGCAGCAAAAATTCAATTTCAAAAGTCAAAGCAAGAGCTTGCACTTAATGCCGTGAAAGTATACGTTGACGTTCTAAGAAGCAGAGCAATATTACAGCTCAAAGAGCATAAAGAACGCGTCTCTTTGGAAAATTTGTCGGAGGTAAAAAAACGTTTTTCTCTTGGAGAAGTAACAAATGCTGAAGTTTCACTGGCAAAAGCAAAATTTTCATCTTCAGTGTCAGAAAGAGTAGATGCCGAAGGCAAATTAAAATCGGCAAACACTGCTTACTTTCACCTAATTGGAGAAGACCCTGATGAACTTTCTGAAGCTAGTGATAAATTACCTTCTATTCCAGAATTAAATGAATGTTTACAGTTAGCAAGAAGCAACAACCTATCTTTGAAAATAGCAGTTTATCAAAAAAAAGCAGCAAGAATGGGAGTGTTTGCCGAAACTTCTAAGTGGCTACCTTCTCTGCATCTTAGCATAAATAAAATTCTTGACATAAAAAATATCAACATCAAAAAGCCCTTAGAAGGTACTAGCATTGCTTTTACTCTCGATATCCCAATTTTAAAAAGGGGAATAAATGCTTTTGGCATTAGCAAAGCTAGAATAGATGCAAAAAAATCCACTTACGATTATTATGAAACAGTGAAAAACATAGAGCAAATGGTTGTAAATGCTTGGAATGATGTGTTGACAGCAAAGGCTATCATTAAAGCAAGTCAGGAAGCTGAAAAAGCAGCATCTCTAGCATTGGAAGGAGTTGAACAAGAAGTAAGTTTAAACTTAAAAAGTATAACTGACCTTTTATATACTGAAGACACGTTATTCAAAGCACGTTCAGATTTAGTTAAAGCGCAAAGCAATTACGTGATTAGTGTTTATAATTTACTTTTTATAATAAATAGTATAAACCTTTAAGTTTAATGATATTAATATTATGAATGACGAACAAAGCAATCAATCTGCAAAAAACATCTTAGAAGATATAAAAAAAGCCACATCTGCTAAAAGCTCAAGTGATAATGCAATGAAAATAGGAGATGTAGTAGAAATAGCAAAGGAGAAGGAAGACGAAAATGCTCTGTACCTTGAGGAGGAGTATTTAGAAGGTTTGGGAGAAGATAGTAAAGAGCAGAATAACGAAAAATAAGATACCAACAATGATCATCGGAGCAAAAAAATAGTTTCTAATAATACTCAATTTAATAATCACAATTATGACTCACAGGAAGAAAAGGACGTTCCACTTGCACTATAATACTCAAATATGTAATAAAAAAGTGAATAACAGTGATTTAGAAGCACAAAATAGCGATCATCTAATTTTAAAAGAGAAGATATTAAGAGATTAAAGAGCTACTTAAAAAAATGCAAAATGAATTACAGCACAAACAACAAAAAAAATTCAACTTCACTGTTGAAGGATTAGTTACATCTCTTTTAAAACCTCAATTGTCAGAGTGGCTAAAAGAGTTCAAAGATATCATCAATAATAAGTGATTTTTACAAGGTATTAGCAATAAAAACTAGAGTAAAAACAGCTAAAGGCAGAAAATTATCCTCAACAAGGTGGCTGCATCGTTATTTAAATGACCAGTATGTACAAAAAACTAATAAGGATGGTTATAGATCACGCTCAGCATATAAATTGATAGAAATAGATAATAAATTCAAATTACTCCAAGCAGGGCAAAAAATTATTGACCTTGGTGTTTCTCCTGGTGGATGGTCACAAGTTGCATCTCAGAAAGGTGCAAAAGTGGCTGCTATTGATATAAAGCCAGTAAACTCAATTAATGGAGTGGAATATATACAATGTGATATCAATGAACTTGAAACTTTAAGAAAAAGATTTAAAGATCAAAAATTTGATGTAATTCTATCTGACATGGCCCCAGAATCTTGCGGATTAAAATCTTTGGACCATATTAGAATCATGCTTTTATGTGAAGCAGCATTAAATTTTGCAAAACATTTTCTAAATCATGGTGGTAAGCTTGTAATAAAAATCTTCCAAGGAGAATCTGACAAAGAATTTTATAACGAATTAAAAAAAATGTTCAAAACAGTAAAATACTTTAAACCAAAATCAAGTAGATCTGAATCTGCAGAAATGTATTTGGTAAGTTTAGATTTCATCAGCAACAGTCCAATTATATAAGAGCAATGGCAAAACTTTTTAATCTTGCTCTACAGCAAATTTCAATGCCATATGAGTAGCTATAGTACTATTAACTATTAGAATGGCAAAGATTAAAGCAGTAATAAATAACATATGAATACTTAAAAATAAACTTTCAAAATGAACTAGTAACTTAAAATATATAAATGTTGGCATTATAGTTGGCAAAACAAGAATTTGTGATATTCCTAATGCTAAGTCGTTTCGACCAATCATTAACGCATTTCCAGTAGCTGAGATATTAACTATTATCAGTGCGTTAAGTAATAAAGAGAAACCTATTGCTATTGAATGTTCAATGTTATTACCCAGAACCACAAGATTAAATATAGAAGAAATTACCGAGATTGGCAGTCCGAACAATAACCAGTGAATAAAAATTTTATAAGCAATTATAACCCTAGAAGAAAATGGCTGTATAAAGATTTGCTCCAATATTCCATCATGATAATCAGAGATAAATAAATTACTTGTAGAGATTTGCAAGATAAGCGCAACACATATCCATATTAACGTTAACATGACCTCTTGCTTACTGTTGCTTTCAAGTGCAAATGAAGATAGACTTAACATTATAATAAAAACACATATTGTATAGACAAAATTTTTACTATTTATTGCTAATCTTCCTATTGAGACAATCATACTAGTCTTTTAAATATTTATTATAAATTATAATGTCTAATTTTAGATAGTATAATTTCTTTACTCAAAAAATTACACACAATTTACTACTTAATTAATAGTATAATTATGAAAGAGTCACCAAAAATAAAATTACCAAAAAGTTACACTCCTTCAGAAGACGAAGAATACATGAGCATAAAACAGTTGAAATACTTCAACTCAAAGTTAAGATCAATGCTTGCTGAGCTAGAAAAACAGGAACTAGAAGATAGTGTATACTATACTGATGAAGACGGTGAAAATGAAAAATTAATTAAGCACAGAAAAGATAAAAAAGAAAAAATCAAGGAGGCGTTAGAAAAAATAAAACTAGGTACCTATGGCTATTGTGATAGAACAGGAGAAGAAATAGGAGTTGCAAGACTAAAAGCTAATCCGCTTGCTGTGTATTGCATTGAAGAGCAAGAGAGATTAGAAAAGGAAAAGAACGTATATAACATTGATGACTAACTGTCATATAATTATCTAAACCCTCAATCTTTTAAGCCTTTCTTTATCTAATATAGAGCTTATCTCTTCTACGCTCTTATCAATATCATCATTGATTACTACATAATCATATTTATCGCACTTACTTACCTCTTTTTGAGCTTCAGCTAACCTGCGTTCTATTTCACTTGCACTGTCACTATTACGTTTTTGCAAACGCAACCTAAGTTCCTCCATTGAAGGAGGAAGTATAAAAACACTTACAACTTTTTCCCTCATAACCTCAAATAAATGAAATGCTCCTTGCCAATCTATACTTAGTAAAACACTTATTCCACTGTTCAGGTTCTGTTCTATAAAGCTTCTTGGCACGCCATAAAAATTTTCAAAAACTCTGGCGTACTCAAGCATTTGACCAGCTTTGCACAACTCATAAAATTCTTTCTTAGCAACAAAAAAATAATCTTTTCCATTTATTTCACCGGAACGAGGTTTGCGTGTAGTCATAGAAACTGATCTAACTAAGTTAGTTGATCGCCCAAGTAATCTCTCTAATATAGTAGTTTTGCCAGCTCCAGAAGGAGAAGATAAAATCAATAACACACCTTCATTCTCTATAGTCATTTTCCTCTTCTAAGCACAAGTTAACAAGCACACTACAAAGTTCTTCATTTGATTAGGACTTTACATTTTCTAATATGGCACTTTTCAAATCAGCTTTGAAAAAGCTAGAATGATCTAAATTAGAACCAGATAAATTAGTATCAATAAGAGAAGAATTATTGAAAATAGCATGGCGCAAATCCGACTTTTCAAGGTTCGCTTTATCTAAATTAACATTTATAAATTTCGCCCTGCTCAATATCGAATTAGAAAAATCTACATTTCTTAGATTCATATCCTTAAACTCAAAGTAAGAATAATTTACATTAAACTTTTCACCTTGCAATATCTTTTCTTGCAACTTCTCAATTGAAGTTATAGCACTTTCTAAGCCAGCAAGTTTCTCTTGCCCTTTATTATCAATCAAAATCGAATGATCAAACTTACAATTTACTAGATGAGCATCAATAACTGAGCCTTTATATATGCTAGAAGAATGAAAAGACGTATCACTGATCGTTGAATTGCTGAAATTACTCAGAAAAAAACTGGTTTTCTCAAAGGTATTATCACGAAGTAAAGAAGACTCAAAGTTATTTTTAACAAAATTTGAACTAGTTACTTTTAGAGTAGACCAGTTTGAATTACTTGCTATTAAATTAAAAAATGTTGAATTTTCTATCTCACTAGAATCAATGCTATTGTAAAAAAGTCTACTATTATAAACTTGAGAGTCTCTTACTTTTACTTTATACATCGAAGTTGAGGAAAGGTCTGTACCTTCTATCTTCGCAAAGGTAAATAATGAATGGTCAAAAAACGAACCATTCATATTAGAATGTGCAACTCTAGTATCACGAAATTTTCCATAGCGAATGTCAGAATCAGAAACATCAACTTGATGTAGTTCGCTAAAACTAAAATCAATATTGAATAAATCAGCGTCTTGAAAACTGACTTGAGAAACATATGAATATTTTACTTTGGAATCACTCAACATAGATTGAACAAAACTTGAATTATCATCATTTACATAAGAAATTTGAGTTTTGCTTAAATTAGCTCTACTAAAATTGCTGTCAATGATAGTGGAAGAATTAAGGCAAACATTAGAAAGATTGCTACCTGTGAAATCCGATTCTTTTATTTCAGCGCCATATATATTAGCATTTTTCAATGAGGAAAATTGTATTTTTAGTTTATATGAATCCACTCCCAAAAAATTCGCATTATCAAGAATGCTTCTTTGCACAATAGTATTGTTTATTTCACTGTCACTAAAATTTACATAGCCCACATTTGAGTCTAATAAGCTGAAAAAACTCATTTTCACATCTAAAAAATTAGCATGCAAACCAGTCATATTGTGCATTCTCACTTTTTTGAGGTCAGAGCTGACAAATTCAGCACAACTAATATCAGACTGATCAAATATAATATCTGTCAAATTTGCAGAAACAAATTTTGCAAAACTTAAATTCGTACCTTTTATTTTTATACCTTGCAAATTAGCATTAGAAAAATTAGCCCCACGTAAATCAGAATTAATAAAGGATACACCTGACAAATCAGTATGGGAAAAATCAGCACCAATTAGACTTACTCCATTAAAAATAGATCCATTGAGGTACAATTTACTAAAATCCGCTCCATTTAAATTATGGCCAAAACCTTTTTTAAAATCCTCTTGAGTACCTTCCTTGTGGCACTGCACTAGAAATTTAGCAAAGTCTTTTTTACTATAAGACATATACTTTATCTTATGCAAAGTATCTAAAAAATCACTAACTGGATTTTTTACATCATTTACTTCATTTCCGTAACACGAATAACCAACTAAAATTAATATCAAAAATTTAATCATTTGCTCAGTCTTCATTGCACTGTAATCCATTATCTTCTTTTGTCTTCACAGCTCAATTATACATTTTACTTTTATCATTATCTATTTCCTTATATTCTAAAAGATATGGTGCATTTCAGCAATTGTATTTATTATATCAACTTGCCCTCTCTCAATTGCTATATTAATAGAGAATTGAAAATTATTATTAACTACCTTAGGATTACACCTCGTAACAAGAGAAAGCGTATTATACCTATCTCATATTGTTTAATTCATAAATTAGAGGAGTATACCTAAAAGTTTACTTCTAAATTCTAATATCTCTGTTAATACAGTAAAAAAGCTGTTTACTGCAGAGTCATCAATAAACGTGATTATCGGAAGATGCTCATTGCTCTGTGCGCTTCTTCTATGATACCATTCCTTTATTGCTTCCCTACTTAGTCTTATCCATTTTTTTAGATTCCTCCTTTCCTGTTGTTTACTTTCTTCACCTTTCTTACAGAGATAGGTCTTTCTTCGATTTTTCCATTGTAGTACACAGTTACCTTTTTCACTTCTTCTTTTCCTACTTAATCTTCCTCATTTTCTTTTTTCTTCTCCAATAATTGATTTACATTACTTTTTAAAGGCTCACTTTCCTCTACGTCAACCTTTTTATTAACTTATTGATTAGTTATACCTTCATTTAAATGAACACTTAAAGACTCTGTTTTTACATCTCTTTTTACTTCCTCACTCTGGCCACATCCAGTAAATATTAAGCAAACCCATCTGTACTTCTTTCAAGGAGGTTATTACCAAGGCCTGGCAAACCTTTACCAATTCTCTCATTTCTATTCATAATTTCTTCAATTATATGGGCTTTGCTCTCACCGTGTTGCAATTTTTTTATTGGTCGCTCCTTCAATTTTAGTATCTTGTGTTCCTTTTTGGAAGATTTCAGCTTGTCTGCTTGTTGGATCGTATTTTTGAGTGAATCTTGTTTTAGGTTTTTCCCCATACCTATATCTTCATGTACAGAACTAACCAACTCATCTATATCAACTCTTTTTCTTTAGCTAGCAAATTTTGTTTAGACCTTTCTTTACACCTACATTTTCATACACAGAATCAACTGATTTATCTACATCAATTTTTTCTCTTCAACCTGCTCCACAGCAAACAGGTTTAGTGATTCAAACACAATTAACAATAATGTAAAGTATGAAACACTTCTCATAAATATTCTAAAAGTAGAGGCTCAATCAAGATTGATACTATAATCAAATAATTAATCTATAGTAAAAAATTAGAATAAGAAATAAAGAGCAATTAATACCAATTTTCATGAACAAGAAACAGGCAGACAAATAATAGAAAAAGCCTTACTGAAGTAAGTAAAATAGCATTGAAATCAAAATCATTGCATAAAAAATGCTGTGAAATTAGTAAAGGAAGTACGAAATAATGCATATGTGCAAAAAACTAAATGCCTATAATTTCAACAAAAAAGCACAGCAGTATAGCAGCCGTAGCAAAAATATGTTGTATTGTTAATTTGAACAAGTTTAGTATAAATACAAGAAAATTCCAATATTACCATTAAAAAAATAAGAATAAAAATTTAGGAAAAATTTGGTTAAATGTCAGCAAATCTACAGTACATCTTAATTGCAAAAATGAAGTTTTAGTATATTACGTCAAGATAAGTTCATAATAAATAAGATAAAGGTAAGCAAAAAGAGTTAAAAAAAACTTAATGAGACTATTACTAAGTACTATAAACAAGAGTTGTTCATCTTTGATGAATCGTGATTTAGTACGCATTCGAAAATTGGACATGTATAATTTAAAAAGAACGTTAAAACACAGATTAAAGTAAAATTAGGTGGTAAAATTTTTATCTCTACAATGCAGTTAATCTTAGAAATAGAGTGAATCATAACTTACTTGCATTGAATATCAATATTGATTGTATGAATATATTTCTTGAATAAGCATTTTTGCATAGATTGTGCTAAAAAAATATCGTGGTTATATACTTGCTACCATCGTTATCAGAGCTTAATCCTATTGAAAGACTTTGTTATATAAGACAGAATATTTTGTATAATAAAGTCTATAATACAATTGCTTTGCTTGAGAGCGCTTTATACAAATTTGTTACCTTTTCTTTTTCGCTCCACAATTAAACAACTCTACAATTGTCACTTATTGATCCAATATAACCGATGAGAATTAGCATTAACAATGCCTCATTAAGTTTTTTTTAACTCTTCTGCTTACCTTTATCTTGTTCATTATGAATTTATCTTGGCGTGATATACTAAAACTTCATTTTTTGCAATTAAGATATACTGTAGACTTACTGACATTCAAGTTGAATTTTTCCTGAATTTTTATTCTTATTTTTTTAAAAGTAATATTAGAATTATCTTGTATTCAAACTAAACTTGTTCAAATTAACAATACAACATATTTTTGCTACGGCTGCTATACTGTGCTTTTTTGTTGAAATCATAGCATTTAGTTTTTTGTGCATATGCATTATTTTGCACTTCCTTTAGCATTTCTTTTACTGGTTCTACGACTTTTTTTTACAATGATTTTAATTTCAACGCTATATATTTTCCCCAGAATTATTCATAAAATTCTCATATACTTAAAGTAATGTTCAGCTAACAAGGCTATAATACTTTATTGTAATAGGCTCATCAATATTACTTACCATAGTCCCCTGTACAGTAGAAAATTAGTATAAGAACACAAAGAGCCCACCTTGCATAGATTGTGCTAGTTGGCATAAGTCAAAAAATTTAAAGGTACCTAAAAATATTGAGATTATATACTATCACCCATGCTCACTAGAGCTCAACTCTATTGATTGCTTTGCTTGAGAACGCTTTGTATAAATTTTTCCATTCTTCACTAAATAACTTAACAATGTCACTTATTTGACTCATTAACAATGAGGATTACTATAAGAACTTTTATAGAGGAGCATATATGGGGCCACAAAAAAATATAAAACTCCATTTAAATTCCACAGCTTCACAAAAAACTCAAAAGGTAGAAATAGGTTGATACAGTAAATCTTATACTACGCTAATAACATGTGGAAGGAGAGGGATTCGAACCCTCGATACGACTTTTCAATCGTATAACGGTTTAGCAAACCGCCGCCTTCAGCCGCTCGGCCATCCTTCCAAATCTTGAGTCTTCAAGACAAATACTCTATATAATACCAAGACTTCATAACCTGTCTAACCTTTTAATAGTAGCACCTTATATTAGGAATAGAATAGATTCTTCAAACCGTTAATAACCATGATTTTACTATAACCCAATAACTAAAATTAATATGCATTAATCTCCACTTTTAATAGCATTCCCAACAATTCTTTTCGCTTTTTCTGCATCAACCCACTTTCCAATTACCACTGTCTTCTCTTCCTCTAGATCTTTATAGTGTGAAAAGAAGTGAGTAATTTTATCCAGTAGGTTTTTAGGCAAGTCAGAAAAGTTTTTTATATGATCATAATAGCTATCAACACTGGAAATAGGCACAGCTAATATTTTTTCATCTTTTCCTTTTTCATCCTTAGTAAGCAAAGCACCTACCGGACGCACCGATATTAAAACACCAGACGCTAAGGGAAATTGAGTTAATACCAGAACATCCACGGGATCGCCATCACCAGCACAGGTATTTGGCACAAATCCATAATTGCAAGGATAGACCATCGCAGTAGATAAAAACCTGTCAACCCGTAATAATCCGAATTCTTTATCAAATTCATACTTTACAGGCTCAGCACTTGCACTTATTTCAATTACCACATTTACTGCATCTAATGCTATAGTTAGCTTACTTAAATCCATAAATTATCCCTTACTTTAAGAGTAAGCATTATATAATAGACTTCCTGTATAATCTAGAAAAAAGACAATTATTTTTATTGGCGTTTTTATAAGGTTGCTGCTCTTAAATTTCTTTAGTTGCAATATTAAAAAAAATTTACTAAATCAAAAAAGACAAAAGAAGTACTTGCTAACTTATTATACATATTTTCCCTTGTTTATCTATCTAAATCAACTTAGATAAATAAATAGCAGCTTTGCAGCTTGTTTTTATAAATGAAGACAAAACATTGTATCCAAGCGCACTTTCGGCATTCTGTTCAATTGCAATATTTCTGTGTTCTAGCTCTTCATCACGAAATCTACTTATTGTTTCTTTTAATTCCTCATCTTCTAAATATGAAATTTGTTCTCTGTAGTGCTCTCCAATCACTTCTTCAACTGCAGCAGTGCAAGCCATAGCAGCTTTTTTGCCCATCATTGCAGTAATAATACCAAGTGATAATCCTAGCACATACCAAACTGGCAATAAAACAGTAGGGCGAACTTTTTGCTCTTTAATTTTACCATTAAAATAATGAAAATGTTTCTTCTCCTGCTCTTCCATTTCAATTATCTTGTTGATTATAGAAGATTTCTTAAGAACAAATTTTTGACCGGAATAAACACAAATAGCGCCATATTCTCCAGCATGATTTACTCTAATTGCTTGGTGCAAGAACTTACTATTGCTATACCTTAATCTATTTAGATCTCTTCTCTTCTTCACAATAAATTTTACCTGATAAGAACAAAGCTACTATAAGATAAATAAGATTCCACATTGCTAGAGAAATACCTAAAATATAACGAGGTCTGTCGCAAGATGGAGAGTAATTAATGTTTAACAAATTATCTCTCAACTCTTCTACGCTAGCGTTACCACTTGCTTGCTCTGTACAGCCTAAAAGATCATAAAATAAGTGAAATTCAAGACCCATATGGTAAAAAGATATTACTACACCCATAAGATAGCTGCAAAACATTGCATAAATTAAAATTTTGTTGTTTTCAAGCATATACACCACAGCAAGTAATCCTACAATATAATAAATTATCCGCTCATATATACATAACTTGCATGGTAGCATATTGAAGAAATATTCCAGTACATACGCAAAAATTAAAGCAACAGCAGCTGACAGTAGAAAGACTATAGAAACTCTAGAGTTATTATACATAACTTTAAGTGTATTATTATACATAACTCTGAAAGTATAAAGCAGAGTCTTCATTTTGCATAGGGATTTTTATTCTTTCTTAAAAGAAGTTTAACAGGTATACCATCTATAAAGAAATTCTTCCTAAGACCGTTAATTAAATAGCGTTTATAACTCTCATTAACACCTTCAGGCACATTACATATTAAAGAAAAAGCTGGAGGTTTAGTACCAATTTGAGCAATATATCTCATCTTAATTGCCCTACCTTTTACAAACGGGTGAGGATGCCTATCTAAAATATCAATTAGCCACTTATTCACTTTTGCAGTGCTAACTTTTTTATTCAAGGATTCATTCACTTCAAGACACTTCTCTATTACATCATTGCAACGAATACCTTTCAGGGCAGAAATCGTTATAGTTGGCACTTTCAAGAACAACTTAGTTATCTCTTGTTGTCTTACAAACTTTATCAACCTGCTTCTATCATCTTTATTTATTAAGTCCCATTTATTTAAAACAATAATAATTCCCTTTCCTTCCTTAATTGCAGCTTCACTAATTGATAAATCTTGCTGCTCAATGCCAAGTAGAGAGTCTAGCATCAAAATTACTACATGAGAGCGCTTTATTGATTCCATGCTTTTTCTAATAAACTTTAACTCTAAATCATCTACAATATTCGCCCTTCTACGAATTCCCGCAGTATCGATGAGAGTAATGAGTTTTCCATTATGATCATATGTAATATCCACGGAGTCACGCGTGGTGCCAGGTTCTGAACTTGTTATTAATCTATCTTCTGAAAGTAAACTGTTTAAAAAAGTTGACTTTCCAACATTTGGACGGCCAATTATTGCAACCCTCAGTCTATTAGGTTTATTAGATTGATTCCCAATGCACAACGCTGGAATCTGCTCATCTTTTTTCTGAATCTTAGTGTCGGCTACTTTGATGATAGGCAAGGATTTTGGAATAATAGAGGAGGAATAATTTATAGAAGAATCAATAACATCAGCCAATGTACTATAAAGATCAGCCATGCCAAGATTATGTTCAGCTGAGATGTATACCGGGCCTATAAAATCAAAAAACTGCAAGTAATCAACATTTTCAGATTTATAACTTTCACATTTATTTGCTATAAGTATTACAGGCTTATTTGTTTTTCCTTTTAGCCATTTTGCAAACTCTTTGTTTCGCTCATTTTGGACTTTTGCGTCAACAAGAAAGAAAATTATATCTGCACTAAATAAAGAAAATTCTATTTGTTCAACAACCTGAATAGAGAAATTAGTTCGACCATTCCACCCTCCCGTATCTATAACTTTAAACTCCAAATCACTAATTCTTCCAATTTCCTCTCGTCTATCTCTTGTCACTCCAGGAATGTTGCTAACTACTGCTGCTTTTCTTCCTACTAGCCTATTAAATAAGGTTGATTTACCAGCATTTGGCAAGCCTACTATAGTGATTTTTAGCATAGTTTAAGAGCATGTCCTATATGAAGCAAATTATAACTGAAACTTTTCAATTAACTATGGACTTTGTAGATTACATCAGTATCCTAAAATCAGCATTTTATCTTAACTTCGTTATGTACAATAGGGATAATTATGCAAGATTATAGAAAATAGAAAGTACAAGTAAACGAAAAACCAAAATAATTAGAGTATTCAAAAAAACGAGGAAATTACAATCAAGCATAATAGTTTATGAATAAGTTAATAAATATATAGAAGAAAATATCTTAAGTACGTTGCATGAAATATATATACTCTCCATCTTATATAATAAATCAAAAAAACTACCTGACTATATACTATAGAAGGAGAAAAGTTATCAATAATAGACTATTCAATGCGGATCTTACAAACATCCTATGGAGAACGATACAAATACTACTGAAACTGAGAAAAGAAAATTACAGCTTTTTGATTAGAAATATCTAATCTAGTTTCAATAAGGTAATAATATAAGTACAAGAGCCTAATAAGATGTTCAGAAGAAAGTGTTGTGGTCCCTGCAAAATTTCTAAAAAATCCGGAATTTTAAGATTTAGATGGAGCATTTTAAGGAGATGATATAATTCGATGAAAATATCTCAGACTTTAACAAAATAATGATACACGTAGACGACAAAAATCGTAAAAATTTTTCAAAGTCTTATAAAGAATTAGCAAAAAGAACCACGTATAAGCAAGATCGTTGAGGACGCAAAGGTTTTGCACAAACGAAAAGAATGAAATCTACCTCTTCCGCTTTAGAAAAAGTTAATAAATTGTAGCATTTTCAGAACAGTGGATGGAATTTATCAGAAAATTAACCATTATTATACGTACACTATTGCACACAGCAAAGGTGTATGTGTATAGTTAGTGTAGTTTATAAACTTAATAAATTTTATAATTAATTCAAAAGCTATTTTATTACATGCAAGATTTTAAAATATTAGAAAATTTACAGGCCAAAACGCTAGAAGCTGAAAAAGGTGGTGGTCTTGATAAGATTAATAAGCAACATGAAAAAGGGAAATTAACTGCTAGAGAAAGGCTTAGTATATTGCTCGACGAAAATTCTTTCGAAGAATACGATAAATTTATGAAGCATCATGCAACTGACTTTGGTATGCAAAATACTAATTTTTTAGGCGATGGTGTTATAATTGGCCATGGCACCATTTATGGTAGAAAAGTCTTTGTTTATTCTCAAGATTTTACTGTTTTTGGTGGGTCACTTGGCGCATCACACGCAAAAAAAATATGCAAAATTATGGATATGGCAATTAATGCTAGAATTCCTATTCTTGGATTAAATGACTCTGGTGGAGCAAGAATTCAGGAAGGAGTAAATTCTCTTGCAGGTTACGGAGAAATCTTTCAAAGAAATGTAAATGCATCAGGTGTGATACCACAAATTTCCTTAATCATGGGTCCGTGTGCTGGTGGTGCAGTTTATTCCCCAGCGTTGACTGATTTTACCTTTATGGTAAAAAACAGTTCATATATGTTTATAACCGGACCAGATGTAGTGAAAAAAGTTACTTATGAAGACGTAAATTACGAAGATCTCGGCGGAGCAAAAATTCATACAAGTAAAACAGGAGTGGCAGATTTTGCGTTTAATAATGACATTGAAATGTTGCTAAAAATACGTGAATTCTTTACCTTTCTACCAGCAAATAATCAAGAGCTACCAAAATCTGTACCAATCTGCAATGATGTTGATGACATTAATGAATCTTTAAATACCCTAATTCCTCATAATCGCAATACCCCTTATGATATGTATGGACTCATTGAAAAAGTTTGTGATGAAAGGAAATTTTTTGAATTAAAACCTGATTTTGCTCGTAATATCATAATTGGGTTCGGTAGAATTAAAGGAAATACTATTGGTATAGTTGCAAACCAACCTATGCATCTTGCAGGATGTTTGGATATTAACTCTTCAAGAAAAGCTGCAAGATTTGTAAGGTTCTGTGACGCATTTAATATTCCCATTACCACATTTATTGATGTGCCAGGGTTTCTACCAGGTACAAATCAAGAACACAATAATATAATACAACATGGAGCAAAGCTGCTTTATGCTTATGCTGAAGCGACTGTACCAAAGATTAGCCTTATTACCAGAAAAGCATATGGTGGCGCATACATTGTGATGAGTTCTAAACACCTAAAAGGTGACATAAATTATGCTTGGCCAACTGCTGAAATAGCCGTAATGGGCCCAGAAGGTGCAGTTGAGATTATATTTCGGCATGAAAAAGATCAACAAACATTGATTAAAGAATATAAAGAAAAATTTGCTAATCCATTTTTTGCTGCATCGCACGGATACATTGACAACATAATAGTGCCAAGCAAAACAAGGTATTATCTTTATAAAGCATTAGAGTTACTAACAAACAAGAAAATAGAAAGAATATGGAAAAAACATGACAACCTACCTCTGTAACTCTCTTCTAAGTCTTTATTATGTGGTATGTAATACTATACAGCGTGCCGTTACCAAGACTCGAACTTGGGACCTCGTCATTACCAATAACGTACTCTACCACCTGAGCTATAACGGCAGTATTCATATATAATGATAATGAATAATATAAAAAAGAATAAAGAAAAAGAAGAGGAGAGAAAAAGATTAGTAAGAGCTCTAAAGCAAAATATTGTAAAAAGAAAAAAACAGCAGCAGGTTAGACAAAATGCCAGAGCTCCCAGAAGTGGAAATAATTTCTAATTTTTTGTCTAATGAGATCAAAAATAAGCAAATAAGCGGTGTCACAGTCAATAATTGGAATTTGCGTATACCAATCACACAAAATATAGACGATTTATTAAAGGGCAAAATCATAAATAATATCAAGCGTAGAGGCAAATATATAATTTGGCACATAGACAACGATATAGCTGTCATCATACACTTTGGCATGAGCGGAAAGCTCATATATGCTAAAAATAATCAAGCTCAGAATAAACATGACCATGTGGTATTTTTATTTTCCGACAATACTTCAATAATCTTTAATGACCCAAGAAGATTTGGATCAGTTATTATTTTAAATAAAGAACAAGAAATAAGTTTTTTTAATGATTTTGGGATAGAGCCCCTCACAGAGGAATTTAATGGAGATCATTTACAGAAGTTACTGAAAAATAAAATGATCAATATCAAGTCAGTATTAATGAATAATAAATTAATAGTTGGCATAGGAAATATATACGCTTCTGAGAGCTTGTTTAGAGCTCACATATCACCACTGAGGTCAGCACAAGATTTGACGTATAAAGAGTGCAAAAAACTTGCTACTGAGATAAAAAATACTCTGAGTGATGCAATCATAGCCGGTGGGTCGACGCTGAAAAACTATACACAGCCATCTGGATCTCGTGGACATTTTCAAAATAGTTTCTACGTATATAATAAAGTTCAAAAACCTTGCAAAATCTGCAATAACATTATAACACTTATACGACAAAATGGTCGTAGCACTTATTTTTGTAATGTATGTCAGAATTAAGATTTCACTTTGGATACAACGTTTTTGCCTGTAAAAGATCCGTTTGATCTTTTTTAAATGGTATAAGGCAGTACTAATTCTCTATGTAAACAACCAACTGCATAACGCTAGCAACTTGTAACAAAGATTACACTCCATTTACAATGGGTAGTATTGCTAAATGAATATAGCAAAGAAGCTTTTGTGTTCTTCACTAACATGAATAGTAGAAAAGGGAAAAAGAATTCACTAAAAATTCTAAGACTGCACTAGTACTTTACTGGATAGAGTTTTTAGGCAAGTTCAGATTGAAGGCTAGACTAAATCTCTAGATAGAGTGAAAGAATTGGCAAATATTTCTCCTCTCGAATACACAATAGTTAAATTAGTGCATGGTGTCAAAACAATCAAGCATTTAAAAAAATTGGCAAGACTTCGAGCAAGTTATTAAACTAAAGGAGAAAGAACTCTACAACACAAAAGTCCCAAGTCCTGATTTTTGGGTAGGGCTTTGGCATTATTCCCCAAATAATCTAATTCTGGCAAGAAGGTAAGCACAGAAGACATACTAAATTTAGGCACACTCTCTTTGAGAGAAAAAATTGGAAAATAGAGCAGCTATATCCTTGAGTTATATTATTTTAGATGAGTCTTAGCAGACCAGGCAAAGTTTTCCACACATCGCCACCATTAATATGGTGGTATTTCCAAGATATTTTATCTATATAAGATATATTGCAATTATTTTCCCTTTAGGATTATGCTTTTTACATAAGCAAGAAACCCAACTTCATCACTATTTATATATCAATTTTCACTGTGCAAGTAATAGATAGAAAATAATGAAAAAGAAGCCATGCTGAAGTAAGTAAAATAGTAAGATTTAAATGGCATTGAAATCAAAAACAATTGGATGAAAAGTCATGGAATCGGTAAAAAAAGTGTTAAAAAAACTAAATGCTGTAATTGTAACAAAAAAGTACAGTATAACAGAGCCTTAGTAAAAATATGTCGCATTTCATCAGAACAGTACTAATAACTGTATGGATAAAGCACCTAAAATTTGAAAGAGAAGGGAAATTATTTACTCCCTCTTAACGTTATAGAAAAACTAAGTTGTGAATCAGAGTCAATTTGAACGAATTGAAGTATTGATACAAGAAAATCATAATATTATCATTAAAGAAGTGAGAACAAGAATCTAGAAAGATTTTTTTTGAATGTCAGTGAGTAGCATAGTACACCGCAATATGCAAAAAATGAGATTTTTATATATTATGCTAAGACTGATTCATAATTAACAGACAAAGGTAAGCAAGAAGAGTTAAAAAAAACTTAATGGGCAGTACTACTAATTCTCATTATTAGTGGATCAAATAAGTGACATTGCAGAGTTGTTTAATTGCGGAGTGAGAAAAAGAGGTAATAAATTTGCATAAAGCGCTCTCAAGCAAAGTAATTATATTATAGTCTTTATTACACATAATATCATATTATGCATATAACCAAAATCTCTCAATAGGAGAGAGCTCAGGTAAGTGTGGTGGCAGGCATATAATTAGATATTATGGGGTACATTTAAACTTTTTGCCTTATATTAACTAGCATAACTTCTGATAAGAAATGGTTCTTGTGTTCTTAAGTGTTGCAACCTTTGTCAAGAAATATATTCATACAACTAATGTTGCACATTCGATGCAAAAGAGCAAAAATTTTATCTACCTGATTTTACTTTAACCTGTGTTCTAACGTCCTTTTAAAATCATCCATATCCAACTTTTGAACATGTGCAAAACTGTGATTCATCAAAGATGAATAACTTTTTTGTTTAGGATGCTGACCAATAGTCTCATGAAGTTTTTTTTAAACCCTTCCTGTCTACCTTTATCTTATTCACTGTAAATTGGTCTTAGCGTATATACAAAAACTTCATTTTTTGCATATTAATGGTATGCTGTAGAATTGCTACATTCAAGCGAAACCTTTCCAAATTCTTATTCTCACTTCTTTAATGATAGTATTATGATTTTCTTGTATCAATACTTCAATTCGTTCAAATTGACTCTGATTCAACTTAGTTTTTCTATAACGTTAAGAGGGAGTAAATAATTTCCCTTCTCTTTCAAATTTTAGGTGCTTTATCCATACAGTTATTAGTACTGTTCTGATGAAATGCGACATATTTTTACTAAGGCTCTGTTATACTGTACTTTTTTGTTACAATTACAGCATTTAGTTTTTTTAACACTTTTTTTACCGATTCCATGACTTTTCATCCAATTGTTTTTAATTTCAATGCCATTTAAATCTTACTATTTTACTTACTTCAGCATAGCTTCTTTTTCACTATTTTCCATCTATTACTTGCACAGTGAGAATTGATGTAAGCTATGACGATTACAGAATTTAACATTTTTAAAAATCTTCATCCTCCTTGACCATGTTAATTTTACAAAACTGCCGTATTGGCAGTAAACATCCAACATCAACCAAGTTCACCTTATATTATAGTGCCAGTTTTGCTAATATGAAGAACTTTTTTTGTACTTACTTTCTTATTCAACCTGCTCATACATTTCTTCGCATTTTGAAGCCGTTTCATGCTCACTATTTGATATACTACCCAACACCTTGTTCACATTGAAAATGTCATTTGCGATACTTACTATACCCCCCCTGCATCACTTTATATCACTCTAAGCTAGGATAATAGCAAACAGGTATACTTTAACTTAAGCCAACTTCTAAATTTTCCACTGTCAATATTGATGATTTATTTAAAAAGCTGTCAACATCAGTAATACTACCTATATTTTTTGTACTGATGGATTGATCAATTCTTTTGACTAAATTAGATAAAACTTTATTAGGTCCAATTTCGATAAATTTGTTAATGCCACTACTTGCCATATGTAAAATCATTTCTCTCCATCTTACTCTACTCACAATTTGCTTAGCAAGTAAGGTCTTTATAATTTTTGGATCACTTTCTTCTTTAGCTGTAACATTTGATACAAAAGGAATTGAAGGATGAGTTATATCAATACTCTCTAGAAATTTCAAGACCTTTTTATCAGCAGGCTTCATAAGAGATGAGTG
Organism: Wolbachia endosymbiont of Litomosoides sigmodontis; assembly: GCF_013365435.1. GTDB lineage: Bacteria > Pseudomonadota > Alphaproteobacteria > Rickettsiales > Anaplasmataceae > Wolbachia. The sequence continues at coordinate 182,130 of NZ_CP046577.1, read as the reverse complement.
AAAAGGCCCACTAACTTGCAATTTGATTAATTTCCTCACACTCGAATTTTTGAACAAATCAGGTAATATTTTAAGGGAATCTGCAGTACCACTTACCACTACCTGTTCACCACCATTATCGTTCGCAATTTCATAAATTCCATCAATTTGAGCTGATTCTAATATATTTTCCACTTCGCTTATCTTTGCACCAAGCAACGCAACCATTCCACCTCTACATCTTAAAGAAGCTTGACGCATTGCTTCGCTACGAGTTTTCAGTAACTTAACTGTAGACTCGAGTGTCAATGCTCCTGCGGCACATAGTGCTGTATATTCACCAACTGAATGTCCACAAATATATCTAACACCGTAATTAGAAAAAAGAGATTTACCTAACATATGCTCCATAACACGTAGCGTTGCAATTGACACTGCCGTTATAGCTGGCTGAGCATTTTCTGTAATGGTTAGCTCTTCGATAGGACCATTGAAAATCAAATGAGATAACTTCCTACCTAGTATGCTATCTACTTCATCAAATACTTGTCTTGCAATGGCAAATTGACTATACAAGTCTCTTCCCATTCCTACAAATTGGGAACCCTGGCCAGGGAAAGCAAAAATCATAACAATAATTCTTGATTCTTTATTAAAAATACTACTTTATTTATCTTTTGTCAATGTTCAATAATAATAATTGACTTAATGAATTGAATACACTAGAGTAATAAATAACCAAAAGTTTATAAGAGCTCATGTTAGAAATTGATTATCATAAAATCACTATAGTCATGACAAATGGCCAAGAGTTTGAAACCCGTTCAACTTATGGGAAGGAGGGAGATAAGATAAAGCTTGATAGAGATCCTCTCACTCACCCTGCATGGACTGGAAGTTTGACAAGTGGATCAACAAATAAAACTAGCAAAATAGCTAAATTTAACGATAGGTACGGAAATATTTTCTAATTTTCCCTCTTTAAGTTTTAGGCTAGGGCATGCATAAGTATAAAAATATAGGCTATGTTGCTTCTGGACCACCAAAATCGCAAGAAGTATCTAAATTATTACAGAAGCTTAATTTTATTAGCGTAACAGAGAAAAATAAATCTGAAATTGATCTATTAATAGTTGTTGGTGGCGATGGTTTTATGCTACGCACCTTGCATAACCATATCATAGGAAACAAAGACATACATGTATATGGAGTAAATACTGGAAACGTTGGATTTTTGATGAATAAATGCTTCAATAGCAGCAAAGATTTGATTGATAATATAGAATACGCAACTTCAGCTCAGTTAACTTTGCTAAAGATGGAAGCTACAGATCTGAGTAGCAAAAAATATCACCATGTAGCGGTAAATGAAGTGTACATCTTTAGAAAGGCAAATCAGATAGTAGAGATGAATATTACTATCAATAATAAATTTAAAATGGAAAAATTCAGAGGAGATGGAATAATATTATCTACTCCCACAGGTAGTACTGCATATAACTTCTCCGCCGGCGGTCCAATTTTACCACTCAACTCAAACTTATTCGCACTTACCTCTATCAATAGCTACTACCCGAGGCATTGGGATGGAGCGCTGATCTCAAATGATACGATTGTGCAAATTGATATTAATGACGCACAAAATCGTCCAGCACTTATAGTATCAGATTACAAGGAGTTCTACAACATATCACAGATAAAAATGCAGAAAGACCATGAAAATACAGTTACTCTGCTCTTTGATAAGGATTATTCTCTAGACGAAAGAATCTTTGAAAGACAATTCTCATATTAAACTTTTCTAGTATTAGTCTCAAATTAGCATTTACTACATCTTAATAACTATAGTGTAATCAACACAACAGTAGTAATTAATTTTGGAGGGTAAGTATGCTAGAATTTAAAGATAAAATATCAGAAGAAGCACCAAAAACAGACCCACCATCGCCTGGAGTGGCAACAAATTCTATTTCAGATACATTGGGTGCAGCGCCATCAAAGCCACTGCGTATACAGACAAGGTTGTATAAAGAAGGACCAGATAATGAAGAAATGAACCATATTAGAAATGGTAGAACAGATAACCAAAGCTCAAATATGGAAAGAGCAGCTTTTGAAAGAACGCTGTTTAACAAAACTTGGAATAATAAAACATCAGAAGGTTGGAAAAAATTATTAAATAACAAGTCTAGTAATAATTCAGATACACCTCTAACTCCTTTTACACTGAGAGATAATTCTTACATTAAGAATAGTGAAGCAAATTCAACAACTTTTTTAATCAGCTCAGGCAAGAAAATAAACAGAGTCCAGCTACGGATAAAATACGCCATACAGCAAAAGGAAGTTATAATTTTTGGTGCAAATGCTATTATATTATGCACATCTGTAGCTTTAGCATATTTACAAGATAAAGCAAAATTTATCGCGTCTTTTGCAAATAGCCCACTCTATACCACTACATCAGTTATTGCATTTGCTTCACTGCTTGCGAGTAATTCGATATCCTGTGCAATAAAGCAATTTAGAAATTCTGAGGAATATCAAATCCAAAAAGGAAATGCAAATGAAATTTTGGATAAAGTGTTAAAGAACCAGCCAAAAGACAAGATAATAAAATCTGTAAGACTGGAATATAGCAATGGCACTCATTCAAATTTTGAACTTAACGCTTGGGAAGCTAAAAACAATTTTATTAACATTGGCGAAAAAGCAATTAGTAGAACTAATAAAATAAAATTAGTAATTAACAATAGGCCACTATTCACTGCATTATTAACTGGCATAGTTGCTGCAAATATAGTTTTTCCCTTAGGGCTACTTACAATAGATGGCGTTAATAATGTGAAAAAGTTTTACCAGAACCTTTTGAAACATAACATAGGATTGTCATTACTCATAGGTTCAGCTATATTTGCATTTTCGGCCATATGTCTTGGCGTACATTATTATAAGAAAACAAATTGTATTAACCTCATATATTTTCAGGAAAAGATTAACGCTGAAAGCATTAACAAGGAATTTATTAAGAAAATAGAACAAGAAAGAACAAATGCTCTCAAGAATAATCACGGCAAAGACGCTAAATGCAGTAGCTTAACGCTTGAACAAGTTGTAGTTCAATCTCACAATTACAAAGACACCTTTTACAGTATTGATGGATAAAGCACGCAGTAAAATCTCTTACATGATTTCGATGTCCCTTATACAAATCCCCTTTGCACAAGGAAGTGTAAAAGCAAAAATATGCTGCATTTCAAGAATAGCATTGACTGCATGGATAAAGTACCTAAAATTTAGAAAAGAAGAAAAATTGTTTACTCCCCCTCAATATCATAAAAACTAGATTAAATCAGAATCAATTTAAACAAATTAAAGTATGGATACAAGCAACCACAATATTACCATTTAAGAAATGAGAATAAGAATTTGAAAAAATTTAGCGTGAATGTCAGCAAGCTACGGTACATCGCAGTATGCAGAAAATGAAATTTTAGCACATTACGCTAAGACCAATTCATAATGAACAAGATAAAAGTAGACAAGAAGAGTTAAAAAAAACTTAATGAGATTATTGGTAAATATCCTGAATAAGAGTTATTTTTCTTTGATGAATCACGGCTTATATACATCTGAAAGTTGAATACAGGTAGTTTAAAAATGGCGTTAGAGCACAGGTTAAAGTAACATTGGGTAGACAAAATTTTTATCCCCTACAGGGCAGTTAATCCTAGAAATGGGAAAAGTTTTAGCTTATTTCAACTAAATACAATAGTGATTGCATGAATATGTTCCTCGAACAAAGGTCACAATATTTCAGAAAATAATAAGCTTTTTTTATCATGCATTGTGCTAGTTGACATAAGTCAAAAAATTTACAGGCACTTATATCGTGATTATATACTTACCACATGCTCATCTGAGCACAATCATATTCAGAGACTTTGGTTCTATATAAACAAGAACACTTTACGTAATAAAGTCTATAATACAATAGACCTACTTGAGAGCGCTTTGTACAAATTTATTACCTCTCTTTCTCACTCTGCAATTAAACAACTCTATAATATTATTTATTTAACATATTTACAATGATAATTAGTATAATTATCAATTAATACCAGCTTTTGTTTAACGCAATATCTATAGGCTATAGCTAAAACAACTGTTACACAAGAGATCTATTGAAAATAAGCAATGAAAAAGTAGAATAGATTAATAATAATTGTGTATTAAAAGAAATTATGAGCAATAGAAAGGACTTGCTAAGCGTTCTAGACCTTACAGTCAATAATGTGAAAAACATAATTGAATTAGCTGAGCAATACCTAAAAAATGAAGTTAAAAATAGCCGTATTTTGGAAAAAAAAACAGTAATAAATTTATTCTTTGAAGATTCAACACGTACGCTTGCGTCCTTTGAAATAGCAGCCAAAAGTCTTGGGGCAAACGTCGTAACTCTGCCAATAAAATTTTCTTCTATCAATAAAGGAGAAGATTTAATGGATATGATAAAAACGTTAAATGCAATGAATCCTGACTGTATAGTACTTAGGCAAAAAGACAGCGGTATTGTAAATATCTTGGCTAGCTATGTTAGCTGCCCACTAATTAATGCAGGTGATGGAAGTAGTGAACACCCAACTCAGGCTCTTGCAGATTATTTTGTAATCATCAGTCATAAAAAGCAAATAAAAAATCTTAAAATTGTTATATGTGGAGATATTTTGCACAGTAGAGTTGCAAGATCAAATATAAGATTGCTAAAAATGTTCGGAGCAAAAATATGCTTGATTGCACCGCCAACTTTGATTTGCAAACATTTTCCTGAGGTAGATTCAATCCATTATTCATTAATTGATGGTATAAAGGATGCTGATGTAATTATGCTTCTAAGGTTACAAAAAGAGCGCATGAATAGTAGTTGTTTTGTTCCTTCAAATAGAGAATATTTCTATTTGTATGGACTTGATTCACAAAAGTTGCTATATGCAAAACCAAATGTAATTATTATGCACCCAGGGCCAATAAATAAAGGGATTGAAATTAGCAGCGATATAACAGATCGTGTTATTTTACAACAGGTGGAATTTGGATTGGCAATACGTAAAGCAGTGCTGCACTATTATAGACCCTGCTAGTATCAAAAAAAGTATATAGCTTTATAATGATTTACATTTAATTTAACATGGCAGCTTTACACGCATTAAAGATGCTACTCTACTCAAGCAAAAATCTTTACATATTCGTTAGATTAAGCCTAATTATGGTTAATATGATCCGCCACACGATCAAAAATATTCTCACTAAGCTATATAGTAACTCATATCTTAAGTTGTCTATTTCAGCAATACTACTTATGAACTTACTCTTCTTATTAAAGAGAAGTAAATCATAACGATTGCCATCCTTCATTATCTTGATAGAATTTTATCTTCAGTAATATTCTACAAGCTTTTCCACGTTATCATCATGAATTACGAATGTATGATCCTTATATTCTGATCCAAGCCAACTTGTGCCAAAACTTTAACACAGATTACTTTTACGCCACCAGCTCTTTCTACCATACAATGCTTTTACACCATAATAATCTATGGTTACATTTGCCTTATGCTCCTTCTCTTAATCTTGCTCACGGCTTTTTTCCATTTTAGAACTGCATCTTTTAGAACAACACTTTCTCGCCACTCATTAAGACCACGTTTTGTCTTTTTCATTACCCACTACTTGTTACTAAATTAGCTATAGCAAGACTTAATAGCGTTATCTTCTACACTTGAGCAAGTCTTTACCCAATTAGAAACACTCCTCTTTTTGGATTTTGTCTTCTCCGCTTTGGTAGATCTTTTTCATCCTCTTCCTAAAAGAAAAACGACCATTCATGGATTTCCTATCTTCTGTTGCTGTATAAAGTAAATTATCAATAAAACTTAGGATAAGTCTCTCCTACTATATCTGCAATAATTGCTATTCCCATCTGATAATGATCATAATAGCTCTTTTGATTGTCTCTCCAAGATAGGTCTCTTATACTCTTTACCAAAAAGTCTTGCAAAATCAGTCAGTTTTTCTTCTTTTATTAGATGCATTACGTATTCTGCTAACCCCATCATTAAAACTTTGGCAAAATCCAACTTAGAAATCAAATAGAACGTTAATATATAAACAAGTTCTACTTGATAACGTAGTTGCAATCCTTATAATTCTCTCCTTTATTACCGCTAAGAGCACTTCCAGCTTTTTCAAAAGCATGAGAGAGTATATATTACTGATATAGTTATTGTCAGATGATTGTGCTATACCATTACCCGATATACAAGGATCATGACCATCACTTTAATATTTTTAGTAGCCTTCTTTTCTTTCAATAAAGAACAGTTTAAAGCAGAAACGTTTTCATGTGCTAGAAATGTATTATTATCTTTTTCATTTCAAAGATTTTATTAAACATTTTCAAAATGTCTTCTAATGATTTTAGGAAACTTTCGTTATTAATAATAACATCGCTATTTAAATCAGTAAGATCTTCAAAATTTTTGTCCGAAATAGGTCAACATTCAGGTTAAACTCATTATCAGCATTATCATCAGCAACGTTTAGATTTATCCCACTCTAGAATGTTTAACCTGTTTTTTGTTCATAATATTTGCTAGATCTTGCCTCTTCCTGTACTTTTTTTAAACCTTTAAACTCACTCTCTGTTAGATAGAATTATACTATATTTAGTATATATCTCCTTAATTCAATTAACACTCATACCAATATATACAAGCTCTTCAGAAATTTTCTCATATAACACATAATATTCTACGTCTGTATATCCTTTATTCACTGGATCACTGAGCTATTCTTTTGAGACTTCCTCTTATTTGCACCTCAGTTTAGCTTCCTTGAGCTTTTCAAAAGCATTTGAGATAATGGGCTTTTTTACACATAAATCCATAATACGCAATATAATCTTGATAACTTTGATGATTGACTAAATCCTCTTTCATATATGAGTCTTTAATATTGACCTAATCAGCAATATATCCGTGATCATGATTTTTACTGAATTTGTTTCATAATCTACGTAACATTTTATGCCCTCTTTTGGCACAAGAATAAGCAACTCATTTACCATAAATGAAAGAATACCATTTTTTCACAGAAGTCATGTATTTCCTTAATAGTAAAAGGTTCTTTATCATCTTCTCGGAGCTAGCATAGTATAGCGAATTAAACTGCTTCACTAAAAAATCTCTGTGAGCTTTTTTTTTCATAAATGAGTTTGTAAAAAGTATGGTCATTTGTGACCTTTACATTTTCAACAAGTTGACCATCATTTGCTCTGATCCTACTTTCAGACATTTTACCCATTTTACATTCAATTTTTAAATACAAGTTTCACTCTTAACATAATCTCTTTTAAAAAGCTTAAATTTTCATAATAACATATTCTATCTTAATAGAAGATACAAATAGTCAATTTAATATGTAAATATGTGGGACAATTAAAGCTTTATAATTTAGTTACAGCTAATGCCAATTTTCACTGCATTAAGAAAAGGATAGATAATAATGGAAAAGCCCCATTTGAAGTAAGTAGAACAGCAAGTAAAATAGCGTTAAAATCAAAAAAACTAATAGATAAAGCACCTAAAATTTTGGAGGAGAAGAAAAATTATTTTTTCTCCCCCCAACGTTATAGAAAAACTAGATTGAATCATAATCAATTTGAATAAGTTAGAAATATGGATACAAGAAAATCCTAATATTACCTTAAAAAATGAGTAATAATCCAGAAAAATTGGACTTGAACGTTAGCAAGTCTACGGTACACGTAATATATAAAATTAGTAAGTATCATGAATAGAAGTTCTTTTTTGAAGAATCACAATTTAGCACACACTTGAATATGGATGGTTTTAAAAAGGCATGAGAATACAGCTCAAAGTGAAATTAATTAGACAAAATTTTTGTTTTTACAGTTTTTGTATTGAGTGTCAACACTGCTTATATGCATTCATCTCTTGAACAAATATAGCAATATTTAAGGACATAAGAAGCCTTTCTTATCATGAATTGGGTTAATTAGCACAAGTCAAAAAATTTAGAAGTATTTAAAAATATGAGATTATATACCTACCAGAGCTCAATCTTATTGAGAGACTTCGTGGTAAAAAATAGAATATTTTGCGTAACACAAAGTTTATATAGAATGAATTACCTTGCTTGAGAGCTCTTTGTGCAAATTTAAATTACTCCTTTCTCACTCCTTAATTAAATAACTCTGCAATGTCACTCATTTGACCTACTAATAATGAAAATTAGTATAAATTCTGGCATTACATTAAATAATGCAATAAGGACAAAAATTTAAAAGCAAATTGACTTTTATCCTGCTGAAGCACTATACTAAAAACATGATGGGTAATTAGCTCAGTTGGTAGAGCACTTGCTTGACGTGCAAGCGGTCGCTGGTTCGAGCCCAGTGTTACCCACGCTTTTGTTCATAAAAAGATTTCATATGACAGCAGTACATAACGGCAAACATTCAGTAGCAGAGTCCAAGCGCTTAATCTATTCCATAATAATAGTTGCAATAACAATGTTTACAGAAATAGCAGGTGGAATAATCTCACGTTCATTAGCTCTGCTATCAGATGCAGGACATATGCTTACTGACCTCTTTGCCTTGGTTTTAAGCTGGATAGCACATAAATTTTCAGCCAAGAAATCAGATTTGCAAAGGTCATACGGATATCATAGATTGCAGATAATTGCAGCTTTTGTTAACGGTTTAACTTTATTCCTCATTGCAATGATCATTATAATTGAATCGGTAAAGAGATCTATTTTTCCAGTCAATATTGAGTGGAAAATAATGTTAATAATAGCCACACTTGGGCTGATTGCTAATATCTCAGTCTTTTTCATACTACATAACAAATGCGAAAGTAATATAAACATAAGGAGTGCTGTACTGCACGTGATAGGAGATATTTTAGGTTCTATAGCTGCTATACTCGCATCCATAATTATTATGCTTACCGGATGGCAAATAGTGGATCCAATTTTATCAATATTTGTTAGTGTGCTAATCCTAAATAGCGGCTATAAAATTCTAAAGAATTCTTATCATATCCTCCTTGAAGGTACACCTGACGGTATATCTGCTGAAGAGATAAAAAGTAAAATCATATCTGAATTACCTGAAGTGGTAGATGTACATCATATACATGCGTGGTCACTTTCTGATAATTATTTTATAATTACTATGCATGCCAAGGTAAAGGAAAATGCACAACACACTAATATTTTGTATGAAATAAAAAAAATACTACTAGATAAGTTTGAAATAGCGCACTCCACAGTTGAGATTGAACATGATGAATGCGCAGACAACAAGATAATTAAACATTGATATTATAAGCTATCAGCAACAACTGCACAAACAGCATAATTAAATAAACCAAGATTCAAGTAGCTTATAGGAATATAAAAAATTACTTAACACATCTTGTCGGCTCTCTTAATCAGCAGTAAGTTACTTTATACAACTTCCTAATCTGCGCAGATTAAATGATAAAAAGATTTTATATCTGGCACACTATTGCCTAATTACTTGGACTATGTACACCGTATTATGCCCCCTTTATAAAATTTCAAGCTCTCACCTATACAAGCTGAAACGTGCTTATAAAGCATTCAAGACATCACCAAATATCACTTTTTTAAAGTAAAGAGTCAGTAACACTAATTACATTATTAAAGGATAAGGTGGAACTTTTTGGATAACCAAAAAATATTTCACTGACGAACAACTATGTTGAATAGCAAATACGGCATTATGTCGCTTATCACAAAAACTCATATTTTGCACAATCGGAAAGAGTAAATACATTTTTCGAACGAATAATTTTATTCCACTTAACATGTTAAAACAAAAGAGACTAAATCTTTTCACAATCACCTATTTTACCGTCTCTTACACCGCTTAGCTGAATAGATACTATTATACAATCAATGAATCACCTGTCATTTCATTTGGTTTCTTAATTCCAAGTAACTGTAAAATAGTAGGAGCAATATCAGATAATCTTCCATCTTTCAACTTTAGGTTGTTACGAGAATTAGAGTATACAATAAATGGAACTTTATTTAGAGTGTGTGCTGTGTGAGGTGTATTACTTTCTTTATCAAACATACATTCCACATTTCCATGATCTGCAGTAATAATTAACGCAGCATCATTTACTTCCTTAACAGCATTTAATATTTTTGCAAGGCAATCATCAACAGCTAGTACAGCTTTTTTAGCTGCTTTCATGTTCCCTGTGTGCCCTATTATATCTGGATTAGCATAATTTACAACTATTAGCGCAAATTCTTGGGAACAAATTTTTTCTACAAGTTTTTCTGTAAGTTCAAAAGCTGACATTTCGGGTTGCAGGTCATAAGTTTTAACTTTTGGTGAAGGAATAAGTATTCTTTCTTCATTGAAGAAAGGCTCTTCTTTACCACAATTGAAGAAAAAAGTCACATGAGCATATTTCTCAGTTTCAGCAATACGTAATTGCCGCAATTTATTATCTGCTATTGTCTCTCCTAAAGTGTTAGTAAAAGATGTAGGGGCAAAAAGACAAGGAATCTGAAAGTTTTCCTTATATTTCACCATACTTAAAATTGAAGAAAATTTTGCTATCTTAGTATAACCTGTTTTGCCTAGCAAAACACTTGTCAACTGTATCATTCGATCAGCACGAAAGTTGGCTAATAATACCCCGTCTTTTGCTTCTATGCCTTTGTAACCACCTATTACTGCAGGCTTAATAAACTCATCAGGTATATTGTTTTGATAATTACTGTCAATCAACGACATTACACTATTGTGATATGTTGCCTTTGCAAATGCGATAGCTTCGTAAGCTTCTATTGTTCTTTCCCACCTATTATCTCGATCCATAGCATAGTAACGCCCAGAGACAGTAACAATTTCTATGTTATTGCCCTTTATATTCTCTTCAAATTCTTGAATGCACTTTTTTCCTGAATTTGGCAGTGTATCTCTGCCATCTAAAAATGCATGTATTACCACTTTGATCTTATGCTGTGATATTTTATTTGCTAGAATTGACATATGTTTTTGATGCGAATGAACACCACCATCTGAAACCAATCCCATTATGTGACACACGCCATTCTTATCCTTTAGATCACTAATAAAACTTTGTAAATTAGCATTGTTCTCTATTGTTTCAATTTCTTGATTAATACGTTGCAGACTTTGCATTACCACTCTACCACTACAAATGTTCATATGGCCAACTTCCGAGTTGCCCATCTGACCATCTGGTAATCCAACATCAGTTCCACAAGCAGATAAACTGCACTTTGGATAATTAGAGCTAATATATTGCCAACAGGGTGGATTTGCGTTGCTAATGGCATTGTATTTACTATCTCCTATTCCCCAACCATCTAGTATACATAAAATAACTGATTTAAAGTTCATATAGAATAATAGAGAAAAACGCTCCCCGGGCCGGATTCGAACCAGCGACCAATTGGTTAACAGCCAACTGCTCTACCACTGAGCTACCGAGGAATAAACTGTTTTCAATTTATCATGCTGAGCGCTAGTTGTAAACGTTTTTGTGCTTTATAAGATTTTAGTGATATCATCTTGAACAAGCTTCACCAACTTTCTTGTCATAGTACCTAAGCCACTTATTTATTTTCTCTGTACAGATAAAATGACAAAAATTTAATGTATATGAAAAATTCTATAAGCAGCACTTTAAAATAGAAAAAGTTACCAAAATAAGCTCCTTTTGAGAAAAATATAGTTTTTAGTGGCAATTTTAGAGCATTATTAGTAACTAATAGAGTTCTAATTTTATTTATTTCTAGCAAAAGGTTTATGGTTTTGTTTGGCAAAGAATTTTTATTTTTATGAGAAATGTTTTTAAGTTGTAGGAAGGTTGTTGTGTGAGAATGCCTGAAATAATTTGAGTAATTGCTCTTCCTTTTACATATTTGCTCTTATAGATATTCTTTTGAGAAGATGATTTATCAGATAAATGTGATAATTTCTAATATTTTTGATTCTCACCTAATATCAATTTCTACTGTATAAGAAACAAGCAGATAATAATGGAAAAGAAGCCATACTGAAGTAAGTAAAATAGCGAGATTTAAATAGCGTTGAACCCAAAATTATTGGATAAAAAAGCCGTAGAATTAGCAAAAGGAATATGAAGACAGCATTGATTACATGGATAAAGCACCTAAAATTTGAAAGAGAAGTAAAATTATTTACTCTTCTTAATTTCGTAAAAAAAACAGATTTGAATCAGAATCAATTCGAATAAGTTGAAGTATAGATACAAGGAAATCCTAATATTACCATTAAAAATGAGAACAAGGATCAAGGAAAAATTTGGCTTGAATGTCAGCAAGTCCACAATATACCGTAATATGTAGAAAATGAAGTTCTCATATATTACTTCAAGATCAATTCATAATAAACAAGATAAAGGTAGACAAGAAGAGTTTAAAAATTTAATGAGACTATCAAGATAGTATTCTGAACAAGAGTTATTTTTTTTTGATGAATTACGGTTCTGCACCACATTTGAAAGTTGGACAAGAGTGATTTAAAAAGGACGTTAAAACACGAATTAAAATAAAATTAGATAGATAAAATTCTTATCTCTACAGTACAGTTAATCCTAGAAATGAAGAGAGCTCCAGTTTTATTTACGCCTAATGTGGCAATACCGATTGTATGAGTATATTTCTCAAATAAATGTCGCAATATTTAAGAACATAAGAAGCTTTCCTTGTCATAGATATGCTAATTAGCATAAATCAAAAAAATTGAAGCACCTAAAAATATCTAGATTATATACTCACCATCATACTTACCAGAACTTAATCGTACTGAGGAACTTTAGTTATATATAAAACAGAACATTTTGCATAATAAAATCTATAATATAGTGCTTTGCTTGAGAACCCCTTGTGCAAATTTATTACCTCTCTCTTTTCTCACTCCACAATTAAACAACTCTGCAACGTCACTTATTTGACCAGTTTTAATAATGAGAATTAGTACTACTTACTTCAGCATGGCTTTCTTTTCCATTATTATCTATCAGTTCCCTATGTAAGGAGAATCGGTATAAATACCTAAATTTGAGTAAAAGAAATCTCACTATCACTCACTAATCTAGCTAAAATTCAAGTATTTCAATATCTTAGTTATTTCTCAAATAGAATTAAATTCATTGATACAGATAATGAATCACTAATCTTAAATTATGATCAGATTGACTATAAAAAAACAATATTTTCGGTAAGTTACTTACACCCTAACTATAGCTGGCCTTTCATAAGCAGAGATGCAACAAAGTCATTCTTTTATCAATTAATTCTTGTCTATCAGGTCAAGTGTGAATTACTGCACATGCCGGCTGTCGGACTTGAACTGACAACCTACTGATTACAAGTCAGTTGCTCTACCAATTGAGCTAAGCCGGCGTTAAATACGTTAACAATATACAATTATCAATGAATTTCAGTCAACTATTTTTATAATGACTAAAGTATTGCATAATGAAGTGGTATGAAAAAATTTTCATTTAAGCCAAAAAAAAGTCTAGGTCAAAATTTTATTTTATCGAGTGAGATAACAAAAAGAATAGTCATTTTAGCTGGTAATTTAAAAGATTTTAACGTCATTGAAATTGGCCCTGGATGTAGCGCATTAACAAGAGAGATATTAGCGCATAATCCCAAGTCTCTGCTGGCTATAGAAAAGGATAGTAATCTGGTGAAGCGTCATAACCAATTGCTTAATGAATACCAGAACAAATTTAGAATTGTAGAAGCGGATGCGCTTTATGTTGTAGAAGAGGACCTAATAGAACACCCAGTAAAAGTCATTGCAAACTTGCCTTACAATATTTCGGTAGCGTTATTTTTAAAGTGGTTAAACAAAATAAAACTTTTTACAACTTTGACATTAACGTTTCAGAAAGAGGTAGCAGATCGTATTATAGCAAGACCCAATTCTAAAGATTATGGTTCCCTATCAGTGCTAAGCCAGTTACTATGTGATGTAAGAAGGGAGTTTGATATCGAACCTAAAAAGTTTTTTCCAAGGCCGAAAGTATATACTTCAGTAATTACAGTGAGGCCTTTACCTACACAAAGATTCACAGTAAATTTAGAAGTCTTAACAAAATTAACACGTACTGTTTTTGGTCAAAGAAGAAAGATGCTAAGGAATAGCTTGCAAAATGTAACGAATCATACTGAAACCGCTCTTAAAAACGCTAAATTAAGTGGAAATGAGCGTCCAGAAAATTTAACTATTGAACAATTTTGTTTACTAGCAAACAGTATATAAACCACCTAATTTGCCGAAAGCCTTTAGCTACAAATATTACGTAGTAACAAAACAAGATAGACAAAATAGTATAAAAAGATAATGGAGCAAAAGTGGGGTAATAAGATAAACCTTTTAGAATTCTAGAAAAGTCTGCAGCAAAAAATAGCAAAGTTAGAAGCAAAAATAGAAAGATCCGTAAAGAGAGAATGAAAGTCTAAAGCTAAGAGAACAAAACCTTGAAGGTAGAAAATGCTAAATGAAAGGAAAAGGTTAGTTTAAATTCAAAAATTTATCAATATAAAGCAAAAAAGAACAACTGAAAAGCGAAAAGAATATTGTGTAATTAAATTGGGGGACATAAGAAAACTGTCAGGCTAAAATAGATGCAAGTGAGGCTATAAAAGTAGAATTGCTTCATGTGATAAATCACATTTTCACCAATTAAGGTGTTGATTTTCTAAAAATCGAGCCTTATGTGATGAAATATCAACCAGAGCACGTTATTGAAAGAGAGTAACAAATTACCAAAAGCAGTATATCAGACACATTTGGGCCAAGACTTAATACCCAATTCTCATTGTTAACAAGTTAAGTAATTAATATTGCAGAATTGTTTAATTGCGAAGTGAAAAAGAGAGTAATAAATTTGTACAAAGCACTTTCAAGAAAAGCAATTATATCATAAACTTTATTACGCAAAATGTTCTACTTTATATACAACCAAAGTTTCTGAATAAGATTAAGCTTTAGTGAGCATGGTGGTAGGTATACAATCTTAATATTTTAGATATCTTGCAATTTTTTGATTTATGCTAACCAGCATAATCCGTAACAAGAAAAGCTTCTGATGTTCTTTTAAATGGCACAAATAAACCAGGGCTCTCTCCATCTCTAGAATTAACCACATTGTGGAGATAAAAATTTTATCTACCTAATTTTACTTTAACCTGTGTTTTAACGTCCTTTTCTAACTACCATTGTCTAACTTTCAAGTGTGGTGCTAAACTATAATTCATCAAAGATGAATAACTCTTGTTCATGATACTTGCCAATAGTCTCATTAAGTTTTTTAAAACTCTTCCTGTCTACCTTTATCTTGTTCATTATGAATTGATCTTGATGCAATATACGAAAACTTCATTCTCTACATATTATGGTATGGCTGTAGATTCACATATTCAAGCCAAATTTTTCCTGAATCTCATTTCTTTAATGAAAATATCAGAATGTTCTTGCATTCATACTTCAACTCATTCAAACCGACTCTGATTCAATCTAGTTTTTCTACGATCTTAAGAAGAGCAAACAATTTTCTTCTTTTAAATGAAACTTTGCTGCAGCTGTTACACAGTACTTTTTTGCTACAATTACAGCATTTAGTGTTTTTTTGCAACATATGCATTATTTTACACTTCCTTCAAGCATTTTTTTGCTGACTCTATGATTTTCTTACTTAAAAATTTTGATTTCAATGCTATATACTAGCTTTTAACAAAAATGAAAAAGCACTAGCTACAAAACTCACAGAGAATTTCAATGCAAAATTAGCTAAAGGTTTAGATGATATAAGAAAAAATACAAATCTTGAAATGAAAGCATTTGATCTTAACTCTAAAATGTAAAATATGCCTAGCGAATACAAGAGCAAGGTGGTTAAACTATTAAAATGCGTATATATCTGATCTTACATATCAATGCGGAAGATTTAAGAAAAACATAAGAACATTTTTAAAATTGATACTGAGAAGGAAAACTTGACGCTTACATAATTCTAGGTGTAATAAAGAAACACTAAAGAACTATTTCTTTTTTTAACTATTTATATTCAATTACAGAACTACACCATAAAGTTAGTAATGAAATACATGTATTAGTTAAAAGCGATAAATGTAAGTAATTTATATTAAACAACAAGAGAACGTGCTCTTACAATACCAATTCTCACTACATAAGAAACGGATAGACAATAATAAAAAAGAAGCCTTACTGAAGTAGTAAGATAGCGAGATTTAAATGGCGTTGTGTGAAATCAAAATTTTTGAATAAGAAAGTCATAGAGTCAGCAAAAAAATGCTTGAAGGAAGTGTAAAATAATGCATATGTTGCAAAAAAACACTAAATGCTGTAATTGCAGCAAAAAAGTACTGTGTAACAGCTGCAGCAAAGTTTCATTTAAAAGAAGAAAATTGTTTGCTCTTCTTAAGATCGTAGAAAAACTAGATTGAATCAGAGTCGGTTTGAATGAGTTGAAGTATGAATGCAAGAACATTCTGATATTTTCATTAAAGAAATGAGATTCAGGAAAAATTTGGCTTGAATATGTGAATCTACAGCCATACCATAATATGTAGAGAATGAAGTTTTCGTATATTGCATCAAGATCAATTCATAATGAACAAGATAAAGGTAGACAGGAAGAGTTTTAAAAAACTTAATGAGACTATTGGCAAGTATCATGAACAAGAGTTATTCATCTTTGATGAATTATAGTTTAGCACCACACTTGAAAGTTAGACAATGGTAGTTAGAAAAGGACGTTAAAACACAGGTTAAAGTAAAATTAGGTAGATAAAATTTTTATCTCCACAATGTGGTTAATTCTAGAGATGGAGAGAGCCCTGGTTTATTTGTGCCATTTAAAAGAACATCAGAAGCTTTTCTTGTTACGGATTATGCTGGTTAGCATAAATCAAAAAATTGCAAGATATCTAAAATATTAAGATTGTATACCTACCACCATGCTCACTAGAGCTTAATCTTATTCAGAAACTTTGGTTGTATATAAAGTAGAACATTTTGCGTAATAAAGTTTATGATATAATTGCTTTTCTTGAAAGTGCTTTGTACAAATTTATTACTCTCTTTTTCACTTCGCAATTAAACAATTCTGTAATATTAATTACTTAACTTGTTAACAATGAGAATTAGTATAACTAAGTTGATTGTGATAAATTGATTTTACTTTCATTGCAATTTATTATGCATAGGTAATCTTAGTAAAAAGAATGAAGCTAAACGAAATTAGAGAAAGATTTATAAAATTTTTTGTACGTAATAATCATAAACAGATTTCTTCGTCTCCCTTAATTCCAGAACATGACCCAACACTTATGTTCACAAACGCTGGCATGGTGCAGTTTAAAAACATTTTTACTGGTATACAAAAAACTAACATGAAACGTGCTGTTTCGAGTCAAAAATGTCTAAGAGCAGGTGGTAAACATAACGATCTTAAAAATGTTGGCTATACAACTCGGCACCACACATTTTTTGAAATGCTCGGAAATTTTAGCTTCGGTGATTATTTCAAAGAAACCGCAATAGAATTTGCGTGGAAATTTATCACTGAAGAATTGCCTCTTGATAAAAAGAGATTGTTTATAACTATCTATCATACTGATGATAAGTCATATGAGATTTGGCGCAAGGTAAGTGGTTTTTCAAACGATAAAATCATCAGAATTGCAACAGATGACAATTTTTGGAGTATGGGCAATACTGGACCATGTGGTCCATGTTCTGAAATTTTTTACGACCATGCAAAGCCTAATTTACAGTACGACAACAGAATTATTGAAATCTGGAATTTAGTATTCATGGAATTTAACAAAGATGAAGAAGGCAATCTGCAAAAATTGCCCCAAAAATGCATCGACACTGGTATGGGCCTTGAGAGAATAGCTGCTGTGGTGCAAAACGTCTATGATAACTATGACATAGATCTATTTTCTGCTCTGATAAATAAATTACAGGAATACTGTGGAGATGTAGAGAATAAAGCAGCGCATAAGGTCATTGCAGATCATCTTCGTGCAGCTGCATTTCTCATTGCAGAAGGAGTGCTACCTGGAAATGAAGGGAGAAATTATGTATTACGCAGATTAATTAGGAGAGCAGCATGCTATATTCATCAACTTGGATATAATGATTCCCTGCTTCATCACATTTTTCCAGTGTTAATAGATAGAACAAGTTTAGCTTATATGGGAGATGTCTATCCCGAATTAATCAGAGCTAAAAGCTTAATAGAAACAACGTTAAAATCAGAGGAAGAAAATTTTAAAGACACTCTGATGAAAGGCATTAATCTTTTGGAAAAATTCACTATAGATTTAAAACCAGGCGATACTTTATCGGGAGAGTCAGCGTTTAAGCTATATGACACTTATGGATTTCCCTTGGACATTACACTTGATATCTTAAAAGAGAGAAAAATAAACTTTGATCAAAAAGGTTTTTATAATGCAATGAAAGAACAAAAAGAAAGAGCACGTGCTAAATGGACTGGATCTGGTAAAAAATCTGTTGAGCAAGTATGGTTTAATCTGATTAATAAATTCGGCAAAACAGAATTTGTTGGTTATGATTTTAGTGAAGTAAAAGATGCAAAAGTACTAGCTATACTTTCCTCTAAAAATGAAATGATTGATTCTACAAAAGAGGGAGAAAAGATAACTATTATACTTGATAAAACACCTTTTTATGGCGAATCAGGTGGACAGATGGGAGATACTGGTAGTTTCATTACTGCTGAAGGTATAGCTATAGTAGAGAATACCAATAAAGTTAATGACCTATATTTGCATAGATGCATAGTTAAATCCGGCCCAATCTATAAAGATAACATAGTTACAGCAAGCATTGATAAGGAAAGAAGGCAAAACCTAAGAAAAAATCACTCAGCTACACATCTTCTGCACTTTTCATTAAGAAAAATCTTAGGTGATCATATTACTCAAAAAGGTTCCCTAATTGCACCAGATAGACTACGATTTGACTTTAGTCATAATACTCAAGTTACTCACAATCAACTATTTTTAATAGAAGATATGGTAAACTCTTTAATCAGAGAAAATCTTTCCGCGTTTATAAAAATTCAAAGCCTGAATCAGGCAATAGATGAAGGGGCTATGGCATTATTCGGCGAAAAATATGGAGATCAGGTTAGGGTTGTAAACATTGGAGATTCAAAAGAGTTATGCGGTGGTACACACGTAGAGCGTACTGGAGAAATTGGCTTATTTAAAATAGTAACAGAATGTTCCATTGCATTTGGAGTAAGAAGAATCGAAGCTTTAACTGGTCAAGAAGCAATTAATTATGCACGTAACAATGAAATCAACTTAAAAAAAATTGCAGAACTTGTAAAAGCTCCAGTAAATGAAATAACAAGCAGGTTAAGCATTTTAAACCAAGAGCGTAAAGAATCTGAAATTAAAATAAAAAGCCTCTACAAAAAGCTTGTAAGTACAGAAAACATAAAAAGCATTGAAATAAATGGAATGAATTTCATAAGTCATTCTTTTACTGACATTCCAGCAAATATAGTAAGGAAATTTATTTTGCAGCAACAAAAACCAAAAACAGTAATAGCTTTTACGGCAACGGAAAAAAATAAAACAGTATTGATCGTAAAAGTAAGTAAAGATTTAGTTGATAAAGTTAGCACAAAAGAGCTAGTATCTAGCGTAACCGGGAAAAGTTATGGTGAAAACGCTGAGCTTGCTCAAATAGGTTGTGATAGTAGTGATATTTTTACAGCTATTTATAGTTACTTAACAAGATAGTTGTATTACGCCCCTGTTACTGAGCAAAGCTCATTAACAGGATTCTTATGTTCCTGTGTTACAAGCCCATTCAATTTAGCACTTACTGTTTCCTTTGTTTCTTGACAGATATTTCTATTTTTGCTGACTAATGTGAATTCAATATCCTTAAAGAATCTATCCCACATTCCACATAAATGATCTTTTATTTTAGGCCATATATTTTTTTTAAACGTTTCACCATCATCAGAAAATACATCACCTACTAAAGCTCCCACTTCTTCATAACTCGACTCAAAATATTTAAGCAATGTCTCTACTTCCTTATAAGTATCATGTGCCACATCTAACGCTTTTCCTTCTGTACTTTCGTTCTTTTTCGTAGCTGACCAGCCCATTTTAATATAGCCTAAACCAACTTTACAAGAGCTCAAAAATCTTGAAAGTCCACTTTTATTATCCTTTGGTACATTATTTATTATATTTTCTGCCAAATTGCTTATCAAAGGAGACAATAAAGCTTGACAGAAATGTTTGACATTATCTTTCGTTTTAATCACAGGATATTTAATACATTTCTCTGCTAAACAGTACTCAAGCTCTGCTTTCTCTAATAATTTCTTGATTGCCTCTCCATCAAAGGTTTCATTCTTCTTGAAGACATCCAGCAATTCATCTTCTATTACTGCAAATTTTATTTTTTCTCGAGATGTTAGCTCTTCTTTGTAATCACTTTTTGTTTTTTCATTTATTAACAACTCCTCTTTAAATAACTCTAACTGTTCTAACGCTTTTAGAATTCTTTCATTTCTTTCTAAAAGGACTTTTATTAATTTTGTACATGGATGCCCCTTTTCCCTACCATTTAGTTTAATTTTTAAACGCTCATTTTGATCTTTTAGTGCTTGTTCTACCTCCAAATGTCCTTGTCTGCGAAAAATCTCAATCATTTCTGCTAAGCCAGGTTCATATTCTTTTAATATCCTGCATAAATCCAGAACACCTTTCTTCTGTTTTTGAAGTAACCTTTGCATTTCATATTGCTTTATCTCTAAATACGTCCTTTCTACAAAGCCATCTACTTTACTTGAAGTTTTTGCTTCCAACTCATTAAGCTCTTCCATTAAAGACTGCTTTACTCCATCATCTAACCTATTCAATAGAGCCCGAATAGCCTTTATTCTTGATTCTATTAACCTTTGCTCAATCTCTTGATCATCATGATCTAATTTAAAAAGATCTTCTAATCTCCTTTTTAAGGTACCATTTTTTAAGTTACCATTTCTCCAATTCTCATGCATTTTTTCCAGCTCTTTATATATATCATTATACCTTTTTAATACTAACTCCTTCAAATATTGAATTTCTTCTTTTGCATTACCTAGAGCTGTCTTTGTTTCTTGAAGATACTTATTCTCAGAAACCTCAATAAATGTTCTTTTACGCACTTCTTTGCTGTACCTCCATTCTGCTTCATATACAGAAAATTCATATTCTTTTAAGTCTTTTGGTACTTTTATCCCTGCATTCTCCAAATCTTCTATTATAATATCTTTTTTACTTGATAATTCCTTACCTTGGCTTTTTAATTCTTCCTTTACCAATACTTCTTTTAGTCTTTCCTCCAACGAAAAACCTTCCTTCCTCATTCCTTCCCCTTGTGCAATCTTGATTGCCTGTATAAAAGCGACTCCGTAAGCATCCTGCATCAAACGACTTGTTAATTTAGGACCTACACTATTCACCACTCTTAGTCTAAATCCGTTTAACAACTCCCCCAGCTTATCATATATAATATCTTTCTTTTCTAGCTTTATCAGCTCTTCCATAGTCCTCGCAAACTCTTGAATCGAAGTATTAAGCACTTCCTTGATCTCATTATGCAAAGTTATAAGACTATTTCTTAAATGAATATTAGCTGATAATTTCAGTACAGTATTATGTTCCGAATCTCGTGTAACAAATAGCTTATCATTTTTATCTTCATACAAATCTCTAAGCAACTGCTCAAATTGTGGAGGAAATTTTATTTCCATATCCCATGCAATGTTTGGTTCAGTAACTTCTGCTTCATGAAAAGATATTGCAATATTCTGGTGTTCACTGCGATACAGTCCCGCGCTTACTTTAAAAGCAGCACTCAAAGAACGAGATAATTCCTTATTCAAAAAATAAAAAGTAGCCAAAGCGAGTGTTGCAGGAACAATTAATACTATAAGCACAGCTATATTAACAAGAGTCGCTATTGCAGCAAGAAAACCATATACTAATCTTTTTACTGTACTTTCACTTACTTTACTCCTTTCTATTTTATTCTTCTCTGAACTATTCTGTGTTTTACTATTTGCTTGAAATCTGTTATATATAACTAATCCTAATGCAATAACAGCAATATAAGGAAGCATTAAAACAGATAAAGCTAAATTTAGTAGCAGTTTTTCTCGGCAAGTTCTGTTTATCTCTTTAAATATTTCACTTGACACATTATACCAAGAAGTAAAAAAGTCAGAGTCATAACTTTTATGACGAAATACACTTAGCGGGATATCAAAACCAGCCAACAATTTCTTCTTTTCTCCCAACTTGGAAATAGATTGTTGTTTTCCTAAAGTAAGAATAGGTTCTTTTTTATCATTATTTGAACCAAAAACTTTTTCACAACTTACAACAGTATTCATATTATATCACTTTACTACACCTACCTTAAGTATAGCATAAATGCTGATAATTCGCAACTATTAACAATTTAACTCAATACCAATAATTAAATCCCGGTATTCTTTAGAATGAAAGTTAGCTCCAATTTCTATATTAATTTCTAAAGATAAAGAAAGAGTCTGCTCTTTTATATATTTACCCCACATATTTATTGCTCTTTTAATTTTCTCATCTTCGGTTTTGATTATTACTTTGATCCTATCCGATATATGAAAGTCAGCTTGCTTTCTGGTCTCCTGAATGAGTCTTATAACATCCCTTGCAAGCCCCTCTAGGACCAGTGCATCATCTAAGGCAGTATTTAAGATAACAATTCCTTTGTTATTATCAAATACAGAGGAATATTCACTGTTCGTCTTTAATAATAGCTCATATTCGCCTTTTTCTATAATGTAGCTTTCCAACTCATTACCTAAAAATACTTTTTCATTATCAATTTGCTTCCATTTCCCTTCTTTGACATATTGAACTAGTTTCTTGACCTTATCTGGAATTCTTTTCCCAAGCATAGGAAAATTTAATTTCAACTCCAACGATGCAATACCTTCAAGACTATTTACTAATTCTATTTCCTTTACATTTACTTCATCTTTTATCATTTCTTGGTACTCATTCATGCTTGGTGTCATTTCATTGTTTGACCATTCCCACTCTTTCTTGATCTTAGCATCACACATCTGGGTAACATGAGAGAATTTTGGAATGACAACAGAAAGCAGTTTCCTTTTAAGAAAATTGCAGGAAGATTGATGATAAATGATCATGCTGCTAAGTGGCTGTCTAACACGTATATTAAAAGTGTTTCTAATAGATAATGCAGAGTTGCATATTTCTTTTACTAAATCCATCTTGACAATAAGTTCACTATCATATCTCTCTAATTGTGGAAAATCAGCTAAATGAACAGATATTTCTTTATACTTAAGTCCCTGCCATATAGTCTCTGCTATAAGCGGCAATAAAGGAGCAGCAGCTCTTAATATGTAATAAAAAACCGTATATAGAACATTATAAGCATCAGTTTTATCTTGATCTAAATTACTTTTCCAAAAACGCTCACGACTGCGACGAATATACCAATTATTTAACACTTCAAAAAAATCTACCAGAACCTTACAAGCTTCTTGCGAATTATAATCGCTCATAGAAGCTTTGATACGTTCCACAGCCTCAAAGCATTTGGAAATCATGTAGGAATCAATAGTATTCTTATAGTCCTTACAAATCTCAGCTTTAATTCCGTCTGCATTGGCATACATGGTAAAAAAGTGATAACTGTTCCAAATAGGTTTTATTACATTTTTCAGAACATCTCGTACTAGATTTCCTTCTTTATCAAGCAATAAATTGCCTCCATAAACAATAGATCCAGAAAGCATAAGAAAACGCAGTGCATCAGAACCATATTTATCAAAAACTTCCATCGGGTCTGCATAATTATTTAGACGTTTAGATAGTTTTTGTCCTTTTACATCAAGAACTACACCGTGGCATATGCAATTTTTAAATGGTTCACTGTCAAATAAAGCAGTGGATAATACAAAAAGCGTATAAAACCACCCTCTTGTTTGGGCTATATATTCAGTGACAAAGTCTGCGGGGAAATTATCCTCAAACCATTCTCTATTTTCAAACGGATAGTGAACTTGTGCAAATGGCATCGAGGCAGATTCAAACCAACAATCAAATACGTCAGATACACGACGCATAATTGATTTTCCTGTTGGATCATTAGGATTTGGTCTTGTTAAAGAATCGATAAATGGCCTATGTAAATCATCCACTTTAACATCAAAATCTCTTTCTAATTCTGCTATTGAACCATATACATCTATCCTTGGATATTTTGCATCATCAGATTTCCATACAGGAATTGGCGTACCCCAAAATCGGTTGCGAGAAATTGACCAATCGTGTGCTTCTTCAAGCCATTTTCCAAATTGACCATCTCTTATATGGCTCGGCATCCAATTAACTCTCTTATTCAATTCAGTCATTCTCTTCTTGAACTTTGTCACAGCAACGTACCAAGAAGGCATAGTACGATAGATCAAGGGAGTATCAGTCCTCCAGCAATAGGGATAATTATGTATATATTGTTCGGTTTTGAACCAATTCCCTTGCTCTTTTAACTTCTTTATTACTGCATCATTAGCATCAAAAACATGAATTCCCGTTAAATCTGAAACTTCAGTAGTAAATCTTCCACTGTGATCAATTGGACAAATGGCTGAAATATCATGGCTCTGACACAAGTAAAAATCTTCTTCGCCGAACCCAGGAGCAATATGTACAACGCCAGTACCATCTTCTCCTGTAACATAATCAGCAATGAAAACACGGAATGCATTCTTCGTATCTTTAAAATAAGAGAACAGTGGCTTATAAGAAAGACCTGCCAGATCATTTGCTCTAAGTTTTATATTGCAGTTTTTATATAAAATATTGTTTTGTTTACAATAAACAATAAATTTTTCTAGGTAGTCTTTAGAAAAAATATATACCTCATTATTTATTAGACTTCTTTCATTGTCCTCTGCTCTCATTTCAGTAATTCCTTTTTTCATCATCTTAGCATCTGATATTGAGATCCAGGTTTCCTTTTCTTTGGGTTCCAGTGTGTGATGCTGGAATGAGACCAAAGAGTAGACTAATACTGCACAATACTCAATATTTTCTCCTATTGCTAAAGCCAAGTTACTCGGCAACGTCCAAGGAGTTGTAGTCCAAGCAAGCAATTTACATTTTTGTTTAAACTGCCGTGGATTTTCTAAAAGCTCAAATGCAACAGTTACAGCCTTACTAAGCTTTTCTCTATATGCATTATCAAGCCTTGTTTCAAAATTAGACAATGGAGTTTCACATGCCCAACTATATGGAACAACGCGCAGCGATTCATATACTAAACCTTTATCATAAAGCTGCTTAAACGCCCACATGACTGACTCCATGAACGACTTATCCATGGTCTTGTAGTCATTATGAAAATCTACCCATCTTGCCTGCCTATTTACATACTTTTCCCATTTTGATGAAAATTTCATCACAGAAGTACGGCAATAGTTATTGAATTTTTCAATGCCAAATTTTTCTACTTCAGTTCTACCAGATATTTTAAGTTCCTTTTCCGCTCCCATCTCAGCTGGCAGTCCATGACAATCCCAACCAAATCTACGTTCAACCTTTCTTTGAAGCATAGTTTGATATCTTGCAAATGTATCCTTTATGAAACCAGTAAGTAAATGCCCATAATGCGGAAGTCCATTTGCAAATGGAGGTCCATCGTAAAAGACAAAACAGTTATCCTTAGAACGCCTCTGAACTGACAGCTCAAAAATTTTATTTTCCCGCCAAAATTTTATGATTTCCTTTTCTAAGGATGAAAAATCAGGGCAGTTTATTGTAGCAGGGTAATGCTTTAGCTTCATGCTCACTATTTAAAACTAAAGAGTATATAACTTTCTAGAAAATCACAAATTCAAAAACAAATTCATTCCTGTAATTCACACCCTAATAAGCTATTTTGCCAAGCTTCTAATACCTTTACATTTACTATCTTGTCTCTATATTTATTTTCAGGATCATCAATGCACACTGATTGCATATATGGACTTTTACCAATAATTTGATTTTGGTATTTACCTTTTTTATTGCTAAATAGAACAGGTATAGTTTTACCTACCATGCTCTGATTAAAGTCAAGCTGTTGCTTACTAATTAATTTCTGTAAACGAAGGAGTCGTTCTGTTTTAACCTCTTCTGGTACTTGATCTTTTCTTTCTGCCCCTGGTGTACCTGGCCTTGTACTGTATTTAAAGCTATAAGCCTGAGCATACTTCACTCTTTTCACTAATTTTATAGTCTCTTCAAAATCTTTTTCAGTTTCCCCAGGGAAACCAACAATAAAGTCAGAAGAAAATTCGATTTCTGGTTTCAATTTGCGAAACCTTTCTATTACTTCCAAATACTCCTCTACAGTGTGCTTTCTGTTCATCGCACGCAATATTTTATTTGAACCTGACTGTACAGGCAGATGAATAAATGGCATGAGTTTTGGTACTTCCGAATGTACCAAGTAAAGAGACTCATGCATATCTCTTGGGTGAGAAGTTGTATAGCGAATCCTTTCTAATTTTTCAATTTTTGCAATATGACTAATTAACTTTCCTAAATCCCATACTTCCCCTTTGCATTCTCTATGATAAGCATTGACATTCTGACCAAGTAAATTGATTTCCCTTGCCCCACTTGCAACTAATTTCAATGCTTCGCGAAATATTTCATTTACTGGACGCGAATATTCAGCCCCACGAGTATACGGTACCACACAAAATGTACAAAACTTATCACAACCTTCTTGTATGGAAAGAAATGCAGAAGATCCTTGGCTACTACCGTAACACTCATCCTGTAATCTATCAAATTTCACAATCTCAGGAAAATCAATATTTATTACATGGCCTTTATTCCTACTTGCTTTAACTATCAGCTCTGACAGGGTAGCTATGCTCTGTGGTCCAACAACAATATCAACAAAAGGAGCTCTCCTAAATACTTCTTCTCCCTCTGCCTGAGCAACACATCCCGCTACCACTATAGTAATTTTTTTATTTTTTTGTAATGAATGAATTTTCCCAAGCTCAGAATAAAGTTTTTCTGCTGCTTTTTCCCTAACATGACAGGTATTAAGTATCACCAAATCAGCTTTTTCAGGATCACTAACAACGTTAAACCCCAGAGGTTTAATTATATTTTCCATTAAAACGGAGTCATAAATGTTCATTTGACAGCCGTAAGTTTTAATGTACAGGCCTTTCATACTTTTATCATTTGGTACGTTTTTTTTAATTTCTTCACTCTATACATAAATGTCTAAACACGCACACTGATGTCATTCTAGTATGTGATACTAATAGACTTGTCACAGGTAAATGTGATAGATTTTTATGAGATAATACGGATAACTCGATCCCAGTGTCAAGCGTATAGATGTACATACACTATAACTTTAGTCCGCCTGGTGTTTATTTCAGCTTCTTTTTCTGTTACCTCAGTACCCTCCTTCTGTCATCCGAGTATCTGATACTGTGATTTCATTTCACGCATTGTAGCTATAAATATCAAGAAATTTAACAAACAAGAAAAAGGCAAAAGAATCCTGTGATAGAAGTTACTATATCAATTCCTACTGTATCAAGGAACAGACAGACAATAATGAAAAAGAAGTCATACCGAAGTAAGTAAAATAGCAAGGTTAAAATAGCATTAAAATTAATGGACGAAAAAATCGTGCAATCAGCAAAAGAGTTACAAAAAAATTAAATGCTGTAATTATAGCAAAAATATGTTGCATTTCAAGAATATGCACTAACTGCATAGACAAAACACCTAAAATTTGAAAGAGAAGAAAAATTGTTTGATCCATCTTCAATTTCGTAGAAAAACTAAATTGAATCAGAGTCAATTTGAATAAATTGAAGTACGAATACAAGAAAGCCTTAATATTACCAAGAAAGAAATGAGGATAAGAAGAATCCCCTAGAAGTTTTTGTATATTGCGCCAAGATCAATTCATAATGAACTAAATAAAATTAGACAGAAAGAGTTAAAAAAAATTAATGAGACTACTGATAATACCAATTCTCATTGGTAATGAATCAAATAAGTAATATTGCAAAGCTATTCAATTGCTGAGTAAGCAAGGAGAAGTAATAAATTTGCACAAGCACCCTCAAGCAAACAATTGTATTATAGACTTTATTACTCAAAATGTTCTACTTCATATACAACTAAAGTCTCTTAATAAGACTGAGCTCAGGTGAATATGATGTGGTATATAATCTCTATATTTTTAGGCACCTTTAAATTTTTGACTTATTCTAACTAGAATAATCTCTGACAAGAAAGTCTTCTCTTATTCTTAAATATTGTGACATTTACTCAAGAAATACATTCATACAATTAGTACTGACCATTTCAGAGCAATAAGTTAGAATTCTCTCCATTCCTAAAAGATTAACTGTACTTTAGAAACAAAAATCTTATCTACCCAATTTTTTACTTTAACCTATGTTCTAACACCCTTTTTAAACTACATGTACAATTTTCAAACATGTGCTAAACTGCAATTCATTAAAAATGAATAACTCTTATTCAGAATATTTATCAATATCCTTATTAAGCTTTTAAACTTTTCTTATCTACCTTTATCTTATTTATTTATGAATTGACCTTGGTGTAATATACGAAAACTTCATTTTTTGAATATTAGTGTTGTTCCGAAATGCAACATACTTTTGCTACGGCTGTTACACAGTACCTCTCACACACTTTTTTTTCAGCACTTCTTTTGCTGATTCCACAACTTTTTTTATCCAATAATTTTGACTTCAATACCATTTAAACTTCGCTATTTTACTTGCTTCATTAAGGTTTCTTTTTCATTATTATTCATCTGTTCCTTGTATAAGGTAGTGAGAGAATTGAGTATAAATACCTTCAATCTCATGGTAAGGAAATTGACAAAATTTGCCAAGTAGTTTTTCAGCAAGGTTTTATAAACTACTCAGATAAGTAAGAAAAAGAATACTAGATTTTATAACTTTTACACTCAAATTCACATAAATCACGAATCATGCACGTTTCACACGAAGGTTTTTGTGCTCTGCAAACATATCTACCATGTAAAACTAGCCAGCGATGAGCATAGAGTAGGTATTTTTTTGGAACTACATCTAAAAGAGATTTCTCTGTTTTGAATACATCTTTTTCTTTTATAAGGCCAATTCTATTACTTACTCTAAAAACATGAGTATCAACTGCCAATGTTGGAATGCTAAATCCAGTATTTAAGAATACATTAGCGCTTTTTCTTCCAACTCCTGGCAAAGACACTAAGTCATCAAAATTAGCAGGCACTTTACTATTGTATCGCTCAATCAATATCCCGCTGAGCTCAATTATGTTTTTTGCTTTGGAATTATATAAACCAATACTGCTTATGTATTTTTTAAGCCCACTTTGTCCGAGATTTAACATCTTTTCTGGTGTATCAGTGATGCCAAACAGCTCTTTTGTAATTTTATTAACACTCACATCAGTTGTACGTGCCGACAGAATTATTGCAATCAGTAATGTAAAATGATTGGTATAACTCAGCTCTATTCTCGGTATAGGATTCGACTGTTTAAATTTCTCAAATATCAATTCTATCTTTTCTAAATCCATGCACTTAGAGCTAAAAATTTATACTATACTGTAATATTCTACTGCAAAACTCTTTCTGACAAGAGGCATAATTATTTGCATTAACAGTTTTCATAAACCATACTATATCTAATAGAACAGAAAAAACAGCGATAAAGATAGTAAAAAGGAGCTTATCGTCTAGTGTAATACAGATCATTCTGTTCCCCAATTCATCAATAAAAATTTCACTATCTCTATAACTTAGCCATACAATAGATTCGCTAATTTATAAATAACGTATTCATAAACAAAATATCAAATGCTACTATTCTACATAGTAAATAACAGCCTACAGCAATTGGTAATTAATAGATCTAAAGGTAAAGCACCTTCCTTTTCAGACATTTTTTTATGCAACATGAATTCTAATGCCAAGATCTTTTTATCCTCTTCAAAAGCACTCCTACCTTTTCCTAAAAAAATAATATAATTGAATAATTGTATGCTTTGCTTGATATTGATTCAGTTTTTGCATGAACTTTTTAATTTTCATCCCTTTTTTGAAGATATCTAAACTTGGACCTTATAAATTAAGTCTTCTTCAAACAAAAAGTCTTTGACTTTTTGAGTTATAGACATCAATTCACCTTCAGCACCACACTAACTTTAATATATGTGTTCCACAGTGTTCTAAAGGTTTAATATATTTTTTCAGCTCTTCATCAGCTTGATGAAGCTATATAAACCTATTATTGTCTCTATTTTTATTAGAGTGATTTACAAATATCAATTTCTTATGCCGCTCCTTTAAAAAAGAGGCCAAGCTCTTTATAATAATTCAAGAAAAAAACCCCTTTTTTTCATCATACAAATATAACTTATCCATTCTCACCACATCAAATCTATTTTCTTCGAGTTTGATTAGCAGGTCATTTACATCACTGTTTGTAATAATTTTCTTTTCATTATTTACAACAAACCTGCAAGTCACTTGGTCACTCGAAGATTTTGAATACCCAGGCCAAATCTCTAGTCCTTTTGAATATATTGCTATAACCTTCAGATTACTTAATTCAAATAATTTTACTATTTGATCAAAATTACTTGATCCATCCCAAGCAAGTGTTATATCACTACCAACCAATTTCCTAACTTTATAGTCTTGTTCAAAGTTACTTTGTATTTTACTCATTTCACTACTCACACCACTGCTAATTACAAGACTAGGTAATATTTCAGGTTTCTTCCCTAGATTATCTATAACAGCTTCTGCAAACTCTTTTGTACCAACTTTCCGTTTACTCCTTTTCTCTCTATATAAATCAGCAGTATGTATCCCACTCTCCAAAGTCTTTAGCCACGCATCGTAAACTAATTTTGCAACATCTGCTTGATCTATATAGATCAACATATGCACTGCAGCATTTAAAAGGCCAGAAGGATTAGCTATATTTTTTTCTGCAATATCAGGAGCAGAACCATGAACTGCTTCAAACATTGCATACTTACTACCTATATTACTACTTCCAGCAAGTCCTATAGAACCTGAAGTTTGTGCTACTATGTCTGACAATATATCTCCGTATAAGTTCTCAGTTACTATAACATCAAAATTTTCCGGTTCTGTGGCAACACGTGCTATTCCAATATCAACTATATAATGTTCTGCCTTTATATCTGGGTATTCTTTTGCAATAGAATCAAATGCTGTATGGAAAGTGCCGTCGGTCATTTTCATTATGTTATCTTTAGTCAGACAAGTTATTTTCTCCCTATTATATCTTTTTGCATACTCAAAACCGTACCTACATATTTTTTCTGATCCAGATCTAGTAATAATTTTGGTGCACTGGTAGGAATCACCGGTGAGTCTATGCTCCATTCCTGTATAAAGGTCCTCTTCATTTTCGCGTATTATTACAATATCAAACTTATCGAATTTATTTTCTATAACAGGATGATATGAAATGCATGGTCTAATATTTGCATATAACTCTAGCTTTTTTCTAAGCGCAACATTTAAGCTTTTGTGCCCTTTACCTTGTGGAGTTGTTGTTGGAGACTTAAGCAATATCTTCGTTCTTTCAATAGATTCCCAACCACTTGGAGAAATTCCGTGGGACCATTCCTTATTATAAATACGCTCCCCTATTTCAATAACATCTATTGAAATCTTTGCCTCTGCCTGACGCAATATCGACAGCACCGCTTCCATAATCTCCGGTCCGATGCCGTCACCATATGCAACTGTGATTGGTGTTGACATAACTTCCTTAACTACAAACGATTTAATATTAATTCAAATAATAGAGCGGGTCAATTTTAATTAAATTAGCATATTTAAAGTTATTTAATAACGTGAGCAATTAAAGAAATGAGAATTAAAAATCTAGAAAAAATTTACTTGAATGTCAGCAAGATTACAGTACATTGTAATATGTAAAAAATGAAGTTTTCATATATTACGCCAAGACCAACTTGCAATGAACAGTCTAAAGTAGATAGGAAAAATTTTAAAAAACTTAATGAGATTATTGGCAAGCATCCTAAACAAAAGTTGTCTTTACTTTGATAAATTGCGATTTAACCAACATTCAAAAGTTGGACAATGGTAGTTTAAAAAATGGTATTAGAACACAGGTTAAAGTAAAATTAGGTAGACTAAATTTTTATCTCTTACAGAGTAATTATCCTAGAAATAGAGAGAACTATACTTAGTTGCACTGATGTAACACTAATTATATGAATATATTTCTCAAACAAATATCACAATATTTAAGAATAAGAGAAGACTTTTTTGTCAGAGATTATGTTAGTTATAATAAATCAAAGATTTAAAGATACCTAAA
This sequence comes from Wolbachia endosymbiont of Litomosoides sigmodontis, assembly GCF_013365435.1. Taxonomy (GTDB): domain Bacteria; phylum Pseudomonadota; class Alphaproteobacteria; order Rickettsiales; family Anaplasmataceae; genus Wolbachia. Next base: position 149,467 of record NZ_CP046577.1, on the reverse strand, counting down.
AATATAGAGATTATATACCTACACCATACTCACCTGAACTCAATTCTATTACAGAGACTCTTTAGATGTATATAAAACAGAACATTTTGTGTAATAAAGTCTATAATATAATTGCTTCGCTTAAAAATGCTTTAGACAAACTTACTACCTCTCTTTTCTCATTCCGCAATTAAATAACTTTGTAATGTCACTCATTTGATCTATCAACAATAAGAATTAATATTAGCATAGGAAATAAAGCTTGTCATTGAATTTACCTTACACTTCCTCTAATATGGCTGAAATGCTTTTAAATAAAGCAGCAACTATATAAGTAACAGGCTAATATTTGAATTAACATTTTAGTATTTATAATATAGAATTTAGTGACACTTCACCAAGACAATTGGTACTTTATATGCACGCAAAAGATAAAAATACACTTGAAAAAACCACTCTAATATAAGCTAAACAGTAGCTTTCTGAGTGTTATATTTTATAATCGGTTACACACTGCTTAATGTTTTAGTCTACTTATAATTGTATTAACCTTAATCATATTATTAAAGATCTTTAATCAGCGTGAGCAATTTCTTCACGATAAAATTGCAAAAACAGTAGCAATGGATTGCAAATTTAGTTGATATTTTTCTTTAGTTATTGATATCACCACAGAATCCCTCGTTCTCATGTCTTGAACTATTGATAAGCCTATTACAATAAAGTATTATAGCCTTATTAGCTGAACATTACTTTAAGTATATGAGAATTTTATGGACAATTCTGGGGAAAATATTAGGCAAGATTTTTCCTGCTAAAACAGTAAGTTCTTTTCTAGGAATAGGGTATTTACCAGGCTGGCAGAACTATTGGTCTTCTTTCTTAATATTACTTGCTACCTACATTACATTAATTCTCACATATGGAGGCAATTTTATACTATACAAAATGCCAAGTTCTGGCATAGTTGTGGCTGTTATTTTTATGAAGTTAGCAGTAGTTATGTTAGTGCTGCAATTAGTTGGAATATCTATTTTTCATGCTCATGAACCTTCAGCAAGTAGTGGTGAAAATATAGTAATACAAATAGCGTCAGGACAGGTACTGACCGTTGCATTTTCAATGCCAGCAATAATGGCAATTTACTACACCGTGAGCAACCTCTATGGAAATATATGTAAGCAGATACTTCAATGTCCATTCTGGTTTAATGATTTTATGCACTCGTTCTTCTTTTTTATAATACCTTACATATTTTTTAACGTTGTAGAAATGATGAAACCTTGGCCAATAAGTTCAATACAGCTAAGTTATAACAATGCAATATCAATTACCCTTGAAGGGATTTTTCATACGTTTTACGCAGTAATTTTGCTATATTTAACTGCATTTATACTCTGCGACTTAACTATACATAATGCAATCATACTAAACAAAAGCATAATTCAGCACATGAAAGAAAGTTCGGCGTTTTTAGGCGATTATTTACATAACACTGTTAAAAAAATAAATATTGAGTAGTACTTATTTATTTATATATTCAGTATAAAAAGTATATAGTTTGCGTGAATTTACAAAGCATAATAAAAGAATTACAAAATTTTTGGGCTGGTAAAGGATGTACCATACTTCACCCATATACGTCTGAAATTGGAGCTGGAACATTGCATTCTGCAACAATCATGTCAGCAATTGATATAAAACCAACGAAAATTGCATATCTACAACCAGTAATTAGACCAGCAGATGGGCGCTATGGTAATAACCCTAATCGCTTATACCAACACCATCAATACCAGGTTATAATCAAACCTTCTGGCAACAATTTACAAGATGTCTATTTAAGTAGCTTAAAAGCTCTTGGCATATCCATAGAAAAATATGATATTAAGTTTATTGAAGATGATTGGGAAAATCCAAGTGTCGGTGCATCAGGACTTGGTTGGGAAGTAATATGTAATGGAATGGAAGTAACACAACTAACTTATATACAACAAGTAGGAGGTATTGATTGTAAGATAATCCCTGGTGAAGTGGCGTATGGGTTAGAACGTTTAGCGATGTGCATACAAGGTGTAAATAATGTTTATGACATAACGTGGAACGATAGTGGTGTAACTTATGGAGATATTTTCAAGCAAAGAGAGTATGAATTTTCTTCCCTGGCATTAGACTATTATAATACTGAGGTAGTGCAACAGCAATTTGAAGATACAGAAAAACTGTGTAAATTTCTTATTGAAAAAGAGTTACCGGTAGCAGCTTACGACCAATGTGTTAAAACCAGTCATTTACTTAATCTGCTTGATGCAAGAGGTGTACTTGGTATGAATGAACGCACAGCATATATTAGTAGAGTGAGAGAGCTCACAAAAAAATGTTGTGAATTATACATGAGTAAGTAATATATGTCGTCACAATTGTTGTTTGAATGTCTTTCAGAAGAAATACCATCAAGAATGCAGAACTCAGCTGCAGCTCAAGTTAAGAGTTACATCACCAATGCCCTCAATAAAAACAATGTGAAATTTGCATCTATAGAAGTTTTTATAACGGCACGTCGCATCACCCTTTTTGTTGACAATATAAGCATCTCTAGGCTAAAAAGCTCCAATGATGAAATTAAAGGACCAAATGTCAACGCGTCCAAAAGGGCCATCGAAGGTTTTTTAAGGAAGAATAAAAAAAACAAAACAGATCTATTCGTTCGCAAAGTGAATAATGCAGACTTTTACTGTATTAAAAAGGACGTTTGCTCATTTAACATAAGAGAATTTCTCAAAAGGCAACTAGAGGAAATGCTCAAAAATTTCTCTTGGCCAAAAAGCATGAGGTGGAGTGAAAGGAAAGAAAGATGGGTTAGGCCAATTAAAAACATTTTATGTATTTTAAATAACGAGATAATACCTGTATCTTTTGCAGGAATAACAGCATGCAATACAACATATGGCCATAGGTCTTTCTCAAGTGACACAGCATTAACTGTTAAAACACCTAAAGACTATTTTGAATTGCTAGAGAAAAGCAACGTAATCCTTCAGCCGGACAAAAGAAAGCAATTTATACTGGATCAGATCAACAAATTTGCAAAGGAGCGGAATCTACAACTTGAAAAAAATGATTATTTACTAAATGAATTAACAGGACTTATAGAGTGGCCAATTGTACTATTTGGTGAAGTGAACCAAGAGAAATCATTGAGATTACCAAAGGAAGTAATCCTTAGCATAATTAATACACAGCAAAGGTATCTTGCTTTGAGCAGTGGACAGAAAATCTCACATTTTATTACTGTTGTAAACGTTAACAATGATGAAGTTGTTAAAGGACACGCAAAGATATTGGAAGCTCGTCTTGCTGATGCCCAATTTTTGATATCTCAGGACAAAAAGGAAAACTTGGATTATTATGTCAAAAAATTAGACTCTATACTATTTCATGGTTCTCTCGGTAGTGTTGGAGAAAAAGTAAAACGCATTATAACTTTATCAAAATATATAGCAATATATGTTCCACGTGCCTCACTAACCAAAATTGAGCGTGCTGCATATTTAGCAAAAGCTGATCTAGCAACATTAATAGTAAAAGAATTTCCAGAATTGCAAGGAATAATGGGTGGATATTATGCTTCTTATTTCCAAGAAGACGAGGAAATAGTGGAAGCTATAACAGAACATTATAAGCCAATTAGACCAGAGCAAGAATGTTCCAAGTCTTCTACCGCAATTGTTATATCTATCGCTGATAAGGTAGATAGCTTGGTTGGTTTAATTGCAGCAGGTGAAAAAATTTCCGGCTCATACGATCAATTTGGTCTGCGAAGAATGGCAATAAGTATAATCAGAACAATACTCGAAAATAATTTGTATATTCCAATCAAGCCATTAATAAACAAATCAATATCTTTATACCCCAAACTTGCATTTACTAAAGATGCAACATCAGTTGATTGTCCCAATAAATTAACTAGAGCAGAGCTGGTACTTAAGTTTTGCTTAGAAAGATTCAAGGTCATTTTAAAAAACAGAGATATAAGGCAAGGCATTGTAGATTCAATATTATATAAAGATGATATTAATGATCTGCTCACAGCAGAAAAGCAAACTATTATATTGGATCGTTATCTTAGTACGCCCGAAGGCGAGCAGATTCTGAGCACTTATAAAAGGGTTAATAACATAGTTAACAAAGCAGAAAAAAATGATAATACTGCTTACAGCATGCCCTATAATAAGAAGTTTTTTATTGAAAGTGAAGGAATCGCATTATCAGATTATGCTATAATTGCTTGTAGAAGCATTAAACAAGCAATAAAAAGTGACGACTTTAATGCAGCGCTTAATGAACTTACTCAGTTCATCCCATTTATTAATCAATTTATGGACAGTGTAAAGATTAACTGTGCTTCTGATAAATTAAGAAAAAATAAATTATCTTTGCTTGCTAATGTAATTTCCACATTTCATTTAGTAGCACATTTTAACCTCATATAAGTTAAACAATGGGCTATGTTATAAATGTTCAAGCAATAAAAAAACAAATCGAATCATCTCCACAATCTTGTGGCGTGTACCAAATGATTGGAGATAAAGATAAAGTTTTATATGTTGGAAAGGCAAAAAACTTAAAATCAAGATTATCAAATTACCTTCGATATGAAAACCTTTCTGAACGAATTAAATTCATGCTCTCGCAAATTATTAAGATAAAAACACTTATTACTAATAATGAAATAGATGCACTACTTCTTGAAGCACGATTAATCAAATCACTGAAGCCACCTTACAATATTGTGCTTAAGGATGGAAAATCCTATCCTTATATAACAATTTCCAAGCACGACTACCCAAGAATAGCCCAATATAGAGGAAAATTTAAAAAAGATGGACTGTACTATTATGGTCCATTTACATCTACCACTGCAGTTAAGCAAACTATATTATCATTACAAAAGGCTTTTCTTCTGAGAATATGTTCAGATCAATATTTTTCCTCAACAAAAAGGCCATGTATTGAATATCAGATCAAACGCTGCTCAGCACCATGCGTAGACAAAATAACAAAAGATGATTATTATCAATCAGTAAAACAAGCACGAGACACATTACTTGGAAGGAATGAGAAAGTAAAAAAACAGTTATCCTCTACAATGGAAAAATTTAGCAAAGAAGAAAATTATAAGTCCGCTGCTGTATATAGAGATCGGTTAAAATTTCTTAAGCAAATTCAAATGCGGCCAATGGATTTTTCTTTTGAAAAAGATGCAGATTTTTTTAGTATTGCACGTAAAGAGGATCTAGCGTGTATTGGTGTATTATCATTTAGAAATAAAAACAATTATGGAAGCACTCCTTACTTTATTGAGAACTGTAGTGATCATCTAGATGATGAAATTTTATCCACCTTTTTGATCAATTTGTACAATTCAGTTAACATAGCTCCAACACAAATTTATATTCCTGACTTTGTTACCGATGAGGAAATTGTAGAGCAAGCACTACGTAACGTTACTCGAAAACCAATAAAAACCCTACACGCAAAAAGTAAAAAAGAACGTAATTTATTAAAATTTGTTTACGATAACTCACAGCATAGTTTAGAACAAAAGCTTGCTGATTATAAAAATAATCTAGAAAAACTTGAAGAGCTTAGCAAAGTTTTTCTGTTACCAAATATTCCAAGACGTGTCGAAGTTTATGATAATAGCCATACATCTGGAAATCAACAAGTCGGTGTCATGATTGTTGCAAGAAAAGAAGGCTTTTTAAAAAGTGAATACAGAAAATTTACTATCAAAGAAGAAATTTTAGGAGATGATTACAAAATGATGAAGGAAGTGCTAACCAGACGTTTCTCCGGTAATATAAAGGACGTAATCCCTGACTTTCTACTAATTGACGGTGGTCCAGGACATATTTCCGTAGTACAGAATGTGTTAAACACATTAAATATAAACGTTCCTTTTGCTTGCATAGCAAAAGGCTCTTACCGCAATGCAGAAAATGAGAGATTTTATATGCCAAACAGAGAAGATTTTACTTTGGAAAATAACAGCAAACTCATGCTTTACCTACAATCGCTACGTAACGAAGCTCATCGTTTTGCAATAACTTCGCACAGAAAAAAACGTGATAAGCAGTTTTTTATTTCACCGTTAAGCAAAATAACTGGCATTGGCAACAAAAGAAAAAATGCTTTGATGCATCATTTTGGCTCAATAGAAAATATAAGCAAAGCTTCTCTAGCTGAAATTCAAAATATAGCTAGAATTAGTAAGGGGTTAGCAGAAGTTATCATTAAATGCGTCAATAATAAAGAATAGACACAGAGGTATAGTTAAGATATAAGTGAAAAGACTTTAAATTTTTACTCTAACCTAGATTACACCTTAATTTAGCTCATCTCATTCTAATACTAATTCTCATTGTTAATAGGTCAAATAAGTAACATTGTAAAGTTGTTTAATTGCAGAGTGAGAACAGAGAGATGATAAATTTACACAGAGTGCTCTCAAGCAAAGCAATTATGTTATAGACTTTGCTACATAAAATGTTCTATTTTTATATACAACTAAAGTCTCTTAATAAGATTGAGCTATGGTGAGCATGGCAATAAGTGTATAATCTTGATATTTTTAGGTGTCTTTAAATTTTTCAACTTATATTAACTAGCACAATCAATGACAAGAAAGGTTTCTCTTATTCTTAAATATTGTGACATTTGTTCAAGAAACTACTTTACATACAATCAATGTTAACATTCGGTATAAATAAGCTAAAACTCCCCCTATTTCTAAGATTAACTATACTGAAAATAAAAAAATTTTCCACTTAATTTTACCTTAACTTGTGTTCTAATATCAATTCCCGCTATAAAAGGAACGGATAGGCAACAATGGGAAAGAAGTCATACCAAAGTAAATAAAATAGCAAGGTTTAAATGGCATTGCAATCAAAATTATTGGATAAAAAAAAGTCGTGAAATCGGCAAAAGAAATGCTGAAAAAAGTGTGAAATAGCACATATATTACAAAAAAATTAAATGCTGTAATTGCAGCAAAAAGCATAGTATAACGGCCTTAGCAAAAATAAGTTTCATTTCAAGAAATAGCACTAACTGCGTAGACAAAGTATCCAAAATTTAGAAGAGAAAAAAAATAGTTTGCTTTTCTTCAACATCGAAAAAAAATTAGATTGAATCAGAATCAATTTGAATAAGTTGAAGTATTGATACAAGAAAATCATAATATTACCATTAAAGAAATAAAAATAAGAACCCAGGAAAAATTTAGCTTAAATGTTAGCAAGGCTACATTATATCATAATACGCAAAAATGAAGTTTTCGTATATTCGCTAAGACCAATTTATAATAAACAAGAAGATAAAGGTAGACAGAAAAAGCTAAAAAACCTAATAGAGTCATCTTTTTTTGATAAATCGCAATTTGTCACACATTTGAAAGTTGGACATGGATAACTTAAAAAGGGCGCTAGAACATGGGTTAAAGTAAAATTAGAGAGATAAGTAAAAAACTTTTTATCTCTACAGCGCAGTTAATCTTAATAAGATGAAAAAAGTCCTAGTTGTTTATTTGCACCAAGTGTCAACACTGATTATATAAATATATTTCTTGAGCAAATATCACAATATTCAAGAACACGAGAAGCCTTTCTTGTCATTGATTGTGCTAGTTGATATAAGTTAAAAAATTTAAAGACACCTAAAAATATCAAGATTATACACTTGCCACCATATTTATCTAAACTCAATCCCATTAAGAGATTTTGGTTGTATATAAAATAGAACATTTTACGTAGTAAAGTCTATAACACAGTTGCTTTACTTGAGAATATTTTATGTAAATTTATTACCTTCTTTTTCACTCTGCAATTAAACAACTTTAAAATGTCACTTATTTGATCTATTAACAATGAGAATTAGTATTACACATCACAACTATAGCTGTACAAACATTTATTGTGTGAGATAACTTATACAATATAAAGTGTCATTCCAGCACTTGACGCTGAGTAAAGTTAGTCGTACTGTAATTCACTCACGTGGTATCCCTAGGTCCAGCTAATAAGTAACGAAACGATGATAGTAGCAAATATTAAGAAATTTACCAAAAAGAAAAAAAAGCAGAAGAAAACCTGTGTTAGATAGTGTTCACTCTCCAATCTATAAATTAGCATTCTATACTGCCTTAAACACTTTACAAGCACATTTCAGCTTATATTAGGTAAAAATCTAGAAATGTTGTAAAGCCATAAGGCTACATAGTGCAAAAAATCAAATACAAGATGCTAATTATATAATAGCTCGTCATTTTATTTATAAAGATTGAAGATAACTGGACACCTTCAGTGCTAGGCAAGAGAGTTGGGGCAAGGTTTGTTAAGTAGTTTTATATTCCTGTGAGTTACTAAATGACTGGTAGCTGTGCAACCAATCTTCTGACAAGAATGTCAAAAATAAAGAAATTCATTTCTATTATCTCATAATTCTTGTATAATCTTTCAAGTTTAATTGATAATCATGAAAATAATAATAGGTAGTGCTAGTAAAGAACTAAGAAAATTAATAGCTAATAAGCTAAATGTCCAGCTATCCCTTACTCAGGTGTCAAAATTTGCCGATGGTGCAATAAATGTGGAAGTGGAAAGTAACCTCTGCGGTAAAGAGGTATACATAATACAATCCATTTCTCCCCCTATGAATGACAACCTTATGGAGCTTCTGTTCATAATTGATGCAGTAAAGAGGTCAGGAACTAAAAGAATCACAACAATTATTCCCTACTATGGATATAGTAGACAGGATAGAATTATTAAAAATAACAATATGCAATCTGCCTTGAATGCCAAACTAGTTGCAAATCTCATTCAGACTGCAGGTGTAAACAGTATTGCAGTCATTGATTTGCACTCAAGTCAAATTGAAGGGTTTTTTGATATACCGCTAACTAATTTGAGTTGTTTTGAAGCATTCACTGACTCTATACATACAGAGAACTTGGCAATAGTCGCACCAGATATTGGAGCAATCAGTAGAGCACGTGCTTTTGCAAAGATTTTAGAGAAAAAGTACAAGGTAAAATTGAGTGATAAGATTATCGTAATAGATAAATTCAGAGAGAAAGTAGGCACATCTCAGGTAATGAATGTAATAGGAGAAGCTGCAAATAAAAATTGTGTCATTGTTGATGATATAGTCGATTCCGGTGGAACGTTATGTAATGCAGCCCTCACTTTAAAAAATCATGGAGCAAGGTCTGTAATTTCATGCATAACACATGGCATCCTTTCAGGAAATGCAATTGAAAAAATCTCTTTCTCCTCTCTAGACAAGCTAGTGATTACAGATACCATATTTCACAAACTTGAAAAAAGTGATAAAATAAAAATTATTTCAATTGCAAATATTTTAACTCACTTCATTCAAGGAGGTAAAGATGCAAACTAGGTCAGCAGAAGATGTTATCACTTCGCTAATAGAATTTGTAGACAAGAGAAAAGTAACAATCACTAAGGAAGAAATGCTTAAAATCGCACAGCTTGTAAGAATTAAGTTATCAAATGACGAAATCGAGCATTACTCTAAAGAACTGACAATGTTGGATTGGATACATAACATTTTATTACAAGTTAATACTAAAGACGTTTCCCCTATGCGCTATGGCAGTGTAGATAAGAACATTCATGTACGCGACGACATTATCAATTCCCAGAACATTAAAGAGGAAATACTATCCAATACAAAACATGAATATGGATATTTTGTAGTGCCAAAGGTTATAAATGATTAAAACAAGGTTTCTTTTTTTAAGAAAGATTTAGAAGGAATAGAGTTACCAATCGGTATGGTCAAGAGGTCCAATAACTTTACCTATGCATCTAATGCAATAACTAAATTGTAAAGTCTATTGAAGTCTATCATGAATGAAGTAGTGACATTTGGGTATTCTAATCTTTATATAAGTAAGTTAATTAAAAAAGCATTAAGAAAATGATATAGTGGTATACAGCTATGCGATGATAAATGAAGCAGAATGCAGGTAAAACAAAAAATACGCAAGATTTATTAAAAATGATCTAAATAAAGAAATTATTGTAGTTGGCTGTGTTGTCCAATTAGATCATGAATTTTATAGTAATATTTCTGGTGTAAGTAAAGCGTTAGGTAATTAAAATAAGCTAAAGACTGAAAATCACTTAATTAAGTAGCAAAAATATTAGTCAATGATAACCAGGCAAGTAAGTCAGAATCTGCTCTAATTGATAAATCCAAAGATAAGTCAAGAACATTCATCGAAGTTCAAAATTGCTGTAATTATAGCTGCACATTTTGCTCGCTTACTGAAGCAAGAGGAAATAACCGATCCATACTAATAAATAATACTATTGAAAAATCAAGATTTTCGTAGCAAATGGTTATCAAGAAGTAGTATTTACAGGAGTTGACATTACCGATTTTGATACAGATCAATCCAGCAAATCTTCACTTAATTCAATGGCCAGAAGAGTTTTAGAAATATGCCAGAATTAAAGAGGCTTAAAGCTCTCTCCTATTAATGCTGCTGAAGTTGATGATGAATTAATGGATTTAATAGTTAATAAATCAAGGTTTACACTGTATTTGCACTTAAGTTTACAATCTGATAACTATTTAATTCTAAAAAGAATAAAACATCGTCACAGAGAGAAAAAGTGATAAAATCTTGTCATAAAGCAAAAAGTTTAAAACCTAATATAATATACAGCGCTGATATTATTGCTGATCTTCTTAGGGAAACTGATAAGATATTCCAGGATAAAATTAATCTACTCAAAGAGACCAATATAGTGTTTATCTACACGTTTTTCCATATTCAAAGCAGAAGAATACAAATGCTATAGATGCTAAAGGATGTGCGTCAAGGAAGAGTAAAAAACTTAAGAAAATAAATAATGATGAGTAGCTTTTATCAGTCTTTAACAGGCACTAAACAAAGTACTCTAGTTAAGACAAATAATGTTGGTAGAGCAAAAAATCTCACATTAGTAAAACCAATAGCAAAGACTCAAGCTAAAAGTATTGTAAGAGCTATCATTATAGAAATGGAAAGTGGTTACTTAATTGGAAGTATTCTTCCCTAATTTTTTGATATGAGAAAAGCACTGTAAATTGTAAACTTACTTATGATAAAAAAAATTATTTTTTTAAATATATTGCTAATCTTATATATTAGTTTTTTTTCTGTTTATGCTAATGAAAGTTATTCAAATGATGAACAATTTATGGAAAATTTAATGTTTACAGGTGAATCTATATGCTATAAATCTAGAAAATGTAATGAAAAAGAGATTATATCAGTAAAAGATAAAAAACTTGATTTTTATATTAGCGCTAATAGCGGTAAGATATATTCTGATAACTCAGAAACACTTGTAAATGGTATAAAAGCAATTGGAGAAAGAGCTTCCATCTTAATTGAGAGACGTTATGGTACTATAATAAAAAATATAGTAGCAGATGAAATTGAAAGTATAAAAAAATTTGATGGTGAAATTGATTTTCAGTGGCTTAACAGCATATCTTTAGGCTACTATGCTGGAGAAAACGGCCGTATTGATTTCGAAACCATGTATTCTAAGGTCAATATTAAAAATAGTAATTTTCCTCCGGCACTTGATAGATCAGCTAGTATATTCTCATTCTTATTAAACTTTTACTATAATCCCAGTATTCAAGATATACAATTCGCTCCGTACATCGGCCTTGGTATAGGACCAATGATTTTCAGATTGAAAAAGATCAATGAGTCACCTCAGAACTCAATGCCACTAAACGTCCCATGGTTCGCTTACCAAGTAAGGCTTGGTGTTGACTATTCGATAACCACAAAAATCAAAACCTTCTTTGGCTACCGTTACTTCAGCATTCCGATACCTATTGCAGATGATATATCTACCCATAACATTGAAATGGGTTTGATATTCAACTTTTAGAGTAACGATTCAATATATATGTAAATTCTTATCTTCTTTATCAAACAAATCAAATATTGGCATATTGTTGCTTTTAGAAAGATAACAGCTTTTACATATTCTCATGTTATTTACTAATCTCTTTAATTTCTGATTTATCCATTACACCAAGGCGAGCTTTTCAAAGCTTTGCTTACCTTCTCTATGCTCTATAAGCTGCCAATTAACCATAATTTCACCACTCTTAATCTTTAACCATAGGGTTCATTTCTCTAATTTCAATAATTGGAATATTACTATTCAATTTAATTTGATTCTGCTGTGCAATGCACTTTATATTTGAATCTTTAGTGTAGACTTCACTTCTTGATAAAGTGGGGGGATACGTCTCTATGAGCATTTCACTAATATCAATATTAATGCTCAAATGAATTATTAACACTACATCTATTGGCACGCTATTCATTTTGGTCACTAAGATCTGACTTGAATCTTTAATATTTTTTTTGTGTACTATACCAATTTTCATTGTCAATGAGTCAAATAAGTAACACTGCAGAGTAAGAAAGAGAGGTAATAAGTTTGCACACAAAGCACTCTCGAGAAAGCAATTATATTATAGATTTTATAACGCAAATGTTCTGTTTTATATATAACCAAAGTTTTTTAATATGATTGAAGCTTAGATGAGTATGGTTGTAGGTATGTAATCTTGATATTTTTTGTGTACCTTTGAATTTTCTAACTTATTCCAATTAGCACAATCTATGGTAAGAAATGGTCCTCGTGTCTTAAATATTATAACAGCTGTTCAAGAAATATTATATTCACATAATCAGTGTTGACATAGATATAAACAAGTTAGAACTTGCTCCATTTTTAGGACTAACTGCAACTGCATAAATAAAAACTTTATCTACCTAATTTTACCTTAGCCTGTGTTCTAATATTAATTCCCAATGTACAAGAAACGAATAGACAATAATGAAAAAGAAGCCATGCTGAAGTAAGTAAAATACCAAGACTTACATGACGTTAAAATCAAAATCTTTGGATGAAAAAGTCATAGAATGAGTAAAAGAAATGCTGAAGAAAGTGCAAAATAATACAACTCTGCAAAAAAACTTAATGCTGTAACTGCAGCAAAAAAGCATAGTATATCAAGAATAGCATTAACCACATGGATAAACCATCTAAAATTTGGAAGAGAAGAAAAATTATTTAGCCCCACTAACACCATAAAAAAACTAGATTGAATTAGAATCAATTTAAACAAATTGAGCATGGATATAAAAAAATTCTAATACTATCATTAAAGAAGCAAGAATAAGAATCAGGAAAAAATTTGGCTAATACAATGTTCGCAAGTCTACAGTAATATGCAAAAAATGAAGTTTTCATATACCATGCCAAGACCAATTCACAATGAACAAGATAAAAGTATACAAGAAGAGTGAAAAAAACTTAATGAGATATTGTGGGCAAGTATCCTAAACAAGAGCTATTCAGTTTTGACGAATCAAGGTTTGGCACACATTTGAAAGTTATATATAGGTAATTTGAAAAGGACGTTAAAATATAGGTTAAAGTAAAATTAGGTAGACAAAATTTTTATTTTTATAGTTCTATTAACATAGAAATAGAGATAGTTTAACTCATTTGCACCAAATATCAATATTGATTATATGAATATATCTCCTGAATAAATGTTACAATGAAGCCTTTTTATCATAGATTATTGTTAATCTGAATAAGTTAAAAAATTCAAAGGTACATAAAAATATCAAGATTACATACCTACAACCATACTCACCCAAGCTTTAATCATATTGAAAAACTTTGGTTGTATATAAAACAGAACATTTTGCGTAATAAAGTCTATAATATAATTGCTTTCTCGAGAGCATCTTATGCAAACTTATCACTTACCTCTCTTTCTTACTCTGCAATTAAATAACTCTGTTGCAATGTCACTTATTTAACTCATTAATAATGAGAATTGATATATGAAGTTTACATAATAATTTTATGCATCAACAAATTTTCTACTGCACTTCTTCGCTAACATTAACAGAAATAAGTTGACTGCTTCTTGGCTATAAGATCAGTAAACTCTACAGGCAAAGTCATACCTCCGATACTGCTAGTTCGTTGTTTTCTGAAAGGAAGATTTCATTTTTACATCTCTGCAATGAACAAGTTATGTTCACTTACATCATAATGATTTTCACCTTCTATTTCAGCAAGGCTTTTATCATATCTTTGAATAGGTAAACATACACAAAAATAATAAGAAAAGCATCAAAAATTTTAAATATAGTCATTAAAAAATGCACATAAAACCATTCTAATAGATTTCTATAAAAATATTAAAAATATATTTAATTTTATTTTAACCAAGCAGAAGTAACGCTGAATACTAAAGGCCTTTTCACTATTATTAATCTTTTCTAGTATTAATCCAGAGTTTTTATTCATAATCTTTTTACTAGAAGCACATGCAAAAACTTCACTATAATTTTCTATACAAATTGATATAGCAAATTCAGAACTGTGTGCTAGTCCAGTTTATTTTCAAACTCATACTCTAGTATGAGTAACTTATTTTTTCGAGTCCACTCTTGCAGCAAGGTTTTAGGATCTTAAGGAGGACTGAAAATACCTTTAGCTTGCCACTTCCCAAACATTGGGTAACAAATTTTTCAACATCTATAAATTAGCCATCAATATAAATTACACCTATTAGTGCTTCAAGTGCATTTTCTAAACTTTTTTAATTACATCTTCCTTCATTGAAGGTTCACTATTATTCATAATAAACAACGTTACCCAATTTTATTTTTTCAGCACTATTAATAATAGTATCGCCACAAACTAAATCCGTTTCTCTTCTGCCAACTTTCCTTCTCTTTTTTCAGGAAATAGCCTAAATAGTATAGTAGATATAATCATATTCAAAATACTATTACCCTAAAATTCTAGCCTTTCTTAATTTTAAACTTGATTTTTGCTATTTCTTTACTTAATTTTAGATGATTTAATGCTTCTTCTAATGTCGAATCATTTTAAAGATCTATAGTTAATAATCACAGATATAGCATCATCAAGACTTCCATAGCCGTCGTTTTTTTAAGGAAGCATCCATCATCATATCTTCATACCAAAAATTAGTTTTACTCTACCAAAATAAGCTTCTAAAAATTGCAATCACAACCTACTGCCTCACCAATACTATTCAGTCCATCTTTCCTCATTAGCTCTGCAAGTTCTAGATTGATTTTATTCACAACTCGAGGCCCGTGATATATGAGAGCAGTGTATAATTGCACTAAAGATGCCCCTGCCTTTATTTTTTTATATGCATCAGCACCGCTTGAAATGCCTCCACACCCTATCAATAATATTTTACCTTGAGTGAGTTTGTACATGTCACTCAACAATTCTGTTGAAAGCTTAAACAATGGTTTGCCACTTAACCCACCACTTTCATCATGGTAAGAATGCAAGTTATCTCTACTGACTGTAGTATTGCTTATTGTCAAGCCATCAATTTTATACTCTAACGCAAGCTCAGCAATATCTTCCTTTGTCTGCTGACTTATGTCTGGAGAAATTTTCAACACTATTGGAACGGATTTGGAATTATCAATTGATTTTCTGGTTAGAGTTATGGATTTTAACAACTCTGACAATTCCTGCCTATTGTGCAAACTGCGTAAATTAGGTGTATTTGGAGATGAGATGTTTAGCACTATATAACTACTTTTTCCATATACCATCTTTATTAAGTCAACATAATCATTGACTTGGTCCTTTGATGCACTATTTTTCCCTATATTTATACCAAAAATACAGTCGTTAAGCCTGATTTTACCTATTTGCTTAAGAAAAAAGCCTATTCCCTTGTTATTGAATCCTAATCTATTTATTACTCCTTGATCTTCAATTAATCGAAAAATTCTAGGTTTCACATTTCCACATTGAGGATGTCTAGTGACAGTACCTGCTTCAATAAATCCAAAACCAAATGAAAGCATGGGTCTGATAACTTCTGCATTCTTGTCAAAGCCTGCAGCAAGACCCACAGGACTTCTAAATTTATTACTAAAGCAGTTTATACTTAAAGATTCTGGTAGTTCTATAGGTTTTTTGTAAGGCATTCTTTTCAACACCATGATTGCTAAAGAGTGGACAATTTCAGGTGGCAGTAAAAATAGCAAATCACGTAATATCATTCTTGTAAAACACTTCACTTACTTTTAGCTTATTTTCTATCACAAAACGCAGAGTATAACCATAACTTTAAAAGAAGAAGTTTCCTCATTGGTTATACTTATGAATCATGGATAAACTCTCCCCTCATGAAGCTTATTGGAGTACATCTAGCCCATTAGTCAAAAAAACTCTTGTTAAAGATGCAATAGAAAACACTTTAGACAAAGTAATACCAATTCCCCCTGTATAAGGAATGAATAGACAATAATGGAAAGGAAGCTGAAGCTATGCTGAAGTATAGTAGAATAGCTAATTTTAAATGGTATTGAAATCAAAATTTTTGATAAAAAAGTCGTGAAATCAGTAAAGGAAGTGTGAAACAACGCACAGCATAACATGCTTAGCAAAGACAGTTGTATTTCAAGAACAGAATTAACTGCACAGATAAAACACCTAAAATTTGAAAGAGAAGTAAAATTGTTTACTTATCCTCAATTTTGTAGAAAAATTGATTAAATCAGAGTCAATTTAAACAAATTGAAGTATGGATGCAAAAAAAACATAATAGCACAATTAAAGAAATGAGAATAAGAATCCATAAGGAATTTGGCTTAAATATAAGCAAGTCTATAGTATACCGTAGTATGCAAAAATGAATTTTTTTGTATATTGCGCCAAGACTAATTCACAATAAACAAGGCAAAGATAGAGAGGAAGAGTCTAAAAAAACTTAACAAGATTATTGATAAGTGTTCTGAAGAAGAGTTATCATCCTTTGATGAATCGTAGTTTGATACACATTCAGAAATTGGACATGGGTGATTTAAAAAAGGTATCAGAATATAGGTTAAAATAAAATCAGAGTGCAGTTAATTCTAGAAATTGAGAGAGTTTTAGCTTAATTTAAGCACAAAGAAAGCCTTTTTTATCACGAACTCTATCAATTAGCATAAGTTAAAAAATTTCGAGAGATTTTAATTATATATAAAATAAAACATTTTACATAATGAAGTTTATAATATAATTACTTTATTTGAGAGCGCTTTGTGCAAATTTACTACCTCTCTCTTTCACCTCATAACTGAACAACTCTACAATATCAATTATTTCACCACTAACAATAAGAATCAGTATAAATAACAGCTTTAGTACTATGACAAAAAAGAGGTCGGCGAAATTCTCGTCAAAAATAGTTTTTTTGCTTCATAGTTGAGACGTTACCAAAAGTTTGTTATATAGAAAAACTTTTACAAGGTGTAACTTACCTCAAACTTCTTGCAATATCAAGTGCTGCATAAGTGAATATTGCACTTGCACCTGCACGTTTAAAGCCAATCAAAGACTCGTAAATTACTTTATCATAATCCAGCCAACCATTATTCGTTGCAGCTTTTATCATAGCATATTCACCACTTACTTGGTAAGCAAAAATCGGAAAATCAAACTTATCACTCGCCATTTTTATTATATCTAAATATGGCATACCTGGCTTTATCATAATAAAATCTGCACCTTCATTTATATCCATCTCAATTTCACAAATTGCCTCTCTTGCATTTCTGTAATCCATTTGATAGCCACTTTTATCAATAGGATTTGATGACATAGATGAACCAACAACTTGCCTGAATGGCGCATAAAAGCTGGAGCAATATTT
The DNA here is from genome assembly GCF_013365435.1 of Wolbachia endosymbiont of Litomosoides sigmodontis. GTDB lineage: Bacteria > Pseudomonadota > Alphaproteobacteria > Rickettsiales > Anaplasmataceae > Wolbachia. The sequence goes on along the minus strand of NZ_CP046577.1, from coordinate 131,647 downwards.
CACTGCATAAGACAATATTGAAACATCATAAAAGCTATTATCATCTAACGCTTTTCTTATCTTCTCTACCCTACCATCCATCATATCAGAAGGCGCAACTATATTGCATCCTGCTTTTGCTAAAGCAAGAACTTGCTTGCACAATATTGACACCGTTTCATCGTTTTCCACATCTATCCGATTGCTTTTTAAAATACCATCATGGCCATGAGTAGTGTACGGATCTAGTGCAACATCTGCGATAATACCAATGCCAGGTACCTTTAATTTTATAGCACGAATTGCCTTGCAGATTAAGTTGTCAGCATTGTATGCTTCCTCAGCATTTTCAGATTTTAATTTACTATCAACTACAGGAAAAATTGCAATAGCATTAATTCCTAAATCCTCAGCTTCTTGAGCTATAGAAATTAATCCATCTATTGAGTAACATTTTATGTCAGGTAAGCTGGAAACTGGCTCAGTTATTTCTTTCTGGTCATGAACAAACAGAGGAAGAATTAAATCATTTACTGACAAAGTGCTTTCACTTATTAAAGTGCGAACCCATTTGCTTGAGCGCCTGCGTCTTAACCGTGTGCTTGGGAAATTAAACATCATACCTCCCCTCAAATTATCTTAACAGAAGTAAATATCAATGGCATTTCTGTAATTTCTTCTCAAATTTCATTTTTATGAAAAAAAACATATAATTTATCTTTCTTATCAAGAGATTCGCCTTCCTATTTCACGCATCTCTCTTACTTCATCAATAGAAAGGCCTCAGCTATAACACTTATAGACATATACCCTGCCTTAAGTGAATTTTTTGCTACTGCTACTTTAGCCTTCCTCTCATCTTCCCACTCTACCCTTCTTTGCTCCAAATTTGATACCTTTCTCTTCACTAATTTTAATAGCTCCTTCTCTGTCTTTTTCAGTAGCAAGATTAAGTCTGTATTTAAGGATAGATTTTTCTTTACATAGATCCATTACTCTTTCTGCATACACTACTAGATCTTTTCCATCTTAACGAAACTTATCCAATTCATCATATACTAGCTTTATTATTAGTGCTTTTTCGTCAATCTTTTTTAGATCTATTTCAGTGACATCTTTTACATTCTTAAAAAAGAAATACCAAAACTTTACTATATTTATTAATTGTTTAACTTTATTTTTAGAAAATTTAGGTAACTCAATAAAGACAAGCTGAAAACTTTCCAAGCAATGCCCATTGATTTTTATATCACGCGTACTATGAGTAGAGATATAATTAACTTCTTCAGGAAGAAAGTCACCATTGAAAATAGCAATAAAGAAAAATTTCTTTAAATCAATGTAATTACCAAATTTACCTAATTGTCTTGAGTAAGATTTAGCAGCATAAAATTGAGCAAGTTTTTCAAAGCCTTTATCTCTAGCAAATTGCATCTCAATTACATATCTAGCTTCAGTAATACCCTCGCAGAGAATATCAACTATGCTTTGTTTATCAGAAGCAATTTCAGGATCCATTATAGCACTTATATCAGTGGACCCTAAAATATCATTGAGAACGTAAATAAAAATCTTCTTATTCTTTTCAATGCCAAAGATTTTCTTAAACATTAGCTCTAATTTCAGATCGAGAAATTTTAATAAAGGCATGGCACAAGAATCTTTAAAGCTTTAATATTACATACTATAATACAAAACTTATCAAAAAATTTTTGATATAGTAATCAGCATATATATTTACAACTTTCAATAAGGCAAATTTCCAGTAAAGAGGAGTACTCCTGAAATAAGTATCACCCAAAGCATAGATACTGGCAGAAACACTTTCCAACCAAGACGCATTAATTGGTCATATCGATAACGAGGTATTGTTGCCCTAATCCAAACAAATATAAATAGTAGCAAAACTATTTTTAAAATGAACCAAATTAACCCTGGTATTTTATACAGTAAATTAAACTCTAGTGGAGGATACCATCCTCCCAAAAAGAATATTGTCATCATAGCACTTGCTAAAATCATGTTTGCATATTCCCCCAAAAAAAAGAGAGCAAAAGGTATTGATGAATACTCAACATTATATCCAGAAACAAGTTCTGCTTCAGCTTCCGGTAAATCAAATGGGTGACGATTAGTTTCTGCAAGCAAAGAAATAAAAAATACTACCCCTATAGGCACCATTAGCAAATCAACCCAAAATGGCATACTATGTTTCGTAACTACCATCTCCCCAAGATTTAACGTACCAGTTATAATCACAACTGTAACTAATATTAAGCCTATTGAAACCTCATATGAAATCATTTGAGCAGCTGACCTTATACTACCTAAAAAGGCATAATTGGAATTACTCGACCAACCTGCAACAATAATACCATATACCCCTAGAGAGGATACAGCTAACACATAGAGTGCTCCAACATCAATATTTGCTATCACTTTAGGAATCACTATCTGATGTCCATTTTCTGTAATTACTTCAGCGCCAAATGGTATCACTACCCAAGCAATTAATGCTAAAATAAAAGTAAGCACTGGAGCCAGTATAAACAATATGGTGTTTGCTCTTAACGGTATTATCGGTTCTTTAACTAGTAGCTTAATAGCATCCGCAAATGGCTGTAATAGTCCAAAAGGTCCAACTACACTTGGACCATGTCTTAGCTGAATTGCACCAATAACTTTGCGTTCAAAATATACTAAATATGCAACCGAGAGCAGTAGCAGTATCAAAATAAATAAGATGTTAACTAGCGTGTTCATAAAAGGCCTTAGTACAATCTGCCATTATTTTCGAAGCACGACTTATTGGGTCTGTCATATAGAAATCGCACTCTTTTAAGAAAAAAGGTACATTACTTAATTTTATCTCGTCGCAAGTGATTGACATCCATTTATTTTTTACTACTTGATCAGCATTTCTAAATTGTGGACCAATAGTACTTAACTTTTTTCTTACATCAAATAAACTATCATATGGTAAGGAAAGACCTAAATATTGAGATAAATTCTTAATAATCAACCAATCTTCCCTTGCCTCACCAGGAGGAGATACAGCTAACTTTGCCTTCTGCACCCGCCCTTCAGTATTTACATAAGTTGCATATTTTTCTGTATATGCAGCTCCAGGTAAGATAACATCCGCCATGTGTGCCCCTCTATCTCCATGATGACCTTGGTAAATTACAAATGCGTTTTCTAATTTTAACGTGTCAATTTCATCTGCACCGAGAAGATAAACAACTTCTATCTCGCCACTTTCTGCTTGTTCTAGTATTTGGTTGATATTTTTTCCGTCTTTTTTAGGCACGAACCCAATATCTAGCCCGCCAACTCTTGCCGCAGCTTTATGCAACACATTAAAGCCATTCCAGTCATTTCTAACCATATTAAATTTTTCGGCAATTGCACCAGCCAGAGCTAAAATTGATTCAGAATCATCCCTTGTCAATGCATCTTGACCGATAATGAGCATAGGGTTCTGAGCAGCACTAAGCAGCTTGCAAAATTTATGATTTCCTTTTGCTATTTCACTTAAAACAACAGGATTGTTGCCCAGTTTTTCAATATGATATAAATATTCAACATCAGGACCAATGCTTGCAATAGGAAAATGACCCTGTAAATATCTCTTTCTTATACGCGCATTAATAATCGGTGCCTCTACCTTAGGATTTGTGTTTATAAGCAGGCATAAGTCTGCATTTTCTATACCCTCAATAGTAGTATTAAACACATATGATCCACGATTATTTTGTGGAAGCTTTGCTCCATCTTGTCTACAATCTATATTTGCTGAACCTAGCTTCTGCATAATTTCTTTCAGTAGAAGCATAGACTCACAATCTGCTAAATCTCCTGCAATTGCAGCCATTCCATTAGGTCTTGTATTCCTTAATTTTTTTGCAGTAACAGTTAGTGCTTCATTCCAATCAGTTGGAACTAACTTACCGCCTTTCTTTATATAAGGTTGATCGAGGCGTTGCACTTTAAGCCCATCATAAGCAAAACGAGTTTTATCTGATATCCATTCTTCGTTTACTTCTTCATTGATCCTCGGCAGTACTCGCATAATTTCTGGACCACGATAATCAACCCTAATACTACTTCCCACAGCATCAAGCACATCTATAGTTTCACAATGTGATAGCTCCCATGGACGGGCTGTAAAAGAGTAAGGTTTTGAAGTTAAAGCTCCCACAGGACAAAGATCTATTATATTTCCAGATAATTCAGAGCTAATATGTCTTTTTATATAAGTGCTGATTTCCATGTTTTCTCCCCTTCCAATTCCTCCAAGTTCATTTGTACCAGCAACTTCAGACAAGAATCTAATACACCTAGTACAATGAATACATCGATTCATTGCAGTTTCAATTAGCGGTCCAAAATGTTTTTTTGGTACGGCTCTTTTATGCTCATCAAGCCTGCTGATTCCCCTTCCATAGACCATCGCTATATCTTGCAAATCGCACTCACCACCTTGATCACAAATTGGACAATCAAGCGGATGGTTGATCAGTAAAAACTCGAGCACTCCCTCACGGGCCTTTTTAATTTTAGGGGTATCAGTGTAAATAACCATACCTTCTGCAACTGGCATTGCACAAGAGGCTACTGGTTTCAAAGGCCCACCTTCCACTTCAACTAAACACATTCTGCAGTTACCGGCGATTGCTAAACGCTCATGGTAACAGAAGCGTGGAATTTCAACACCCACGGCCTCACAAGCTTGAATTATAGTAAACCCAGGCTCTATTTCATATTCTTGAGAATTAATAGTAACTTTAACCACAAATTTAAACCTACTATACAGCTTCCCATTTTATAGGGTTACCGCTTACTTCATCTTCAACCAGATTGCCATTATCATATTGAGCAGACATATAATTTACGCGTGAATCACGATCTATATATCTGACTGGTTTTACCGGTTTATCCTTATACATTTTTTGCTCTGCTTTCTTACGACAAGTAGGGTTATTTTTACTAGCCGTTTTTGCTTTTGTGCCTGCTGCCATATGAACTCTTAAAAACTTCTCACTTTGATTTTAACACTTAAGTGTATAGCGTCAATATTAAATAACTTTAAAGTTTTAATGGATAGCTAGAAATTCAAAAAAACTACTTGACAAATTTAACCATCTTCTTAGCTTATAGCACTGAAAGTATTTAATCATTTTCAATCTGTATAAATTAAATAACGAAGTATCATGTAGTTAGCGCCTTATATCCAATTTCTTGTATTATATACACTCTTATATCTTCATAACCTTTTTAGGTTTTCACCTAAATATAATCTAAAACACATATATAAAGCATTTTAAATAATTATAGTACGCCAATTTGCAGGATTAGACAATAAATAACATCTAATACCAATTTTAGCTATACGAGGAACAGAAGATAGACAATAATGAAAGAAAGCTTTACTGAAGCAGTAAAATAACTCGATTTAAATGCGTTGAAATCAAAATTTTTAGATAAAAAAGTCGTGAAATCAGAAAAGAAATACCAAAGAAAGTACAAAATAACGTATATATTGCAAAAAAAACTAAATGCCTGTCATTACAGCAAAAAAGCATAATACAACAGCCTTAGCAAAATAACCTACATTTCAAAAATAGCACCAACTACACAGATAAAGTACCAAAAACTTGAAAAGAAAAAAATCTTTTTCTTATCCACAATGTCATAAAATAACTAGATTGAATCAGAGTCAATTTGAACAAGTTAAAACATGGATACAAAAAACTAATATCACCATTTTAAAGAAATGAAAATAAGAATTTAGGAAAAATTTGGCTCAAATTAGAAAAATTACAGTACAGCGTAATATGCAAAAAATGAAGTTTCATATATTACGCCAAGACCAATTCATAATGAACAAGATAAAGGTAGCAGAAAGAGTCTAAAAAAATCTTAATCCTTAAATGAGGATATTGGTAAGCATCCTGAACAAGAGTTATCCATCTTTTAATGAATCATAGTTTTACACATATTTGAAAATTGGATACTGGTAATTTAAAAAGGGCGTTAGAATACAAATGTAAAGTAAAATTAGATAGACAAAATTTTTATCTCTACAGTGCAACTAATTCTAGGGATGGAGAGAATTATAGCTTATTTACGCTGAATGTTAACACTAATTATATGAATATTTCTTGAATAAATGTTACAATATTTGAAAACATAAAAAACCTTCTTATTATAGATTGCGCTAATTGTGTCAGTCAAAAAATTTAAAGGCACCTAAAGTATCGAAATTATATATCACTTACCATGCTTACCTAAGCTCAATCTTATTAAAAAACTTTGGTTGCATATAAAATAGAACATTTTACATAATAAAATCTGTAATACAATTGATTTGCTTAAGAGCGCCTTGTGCAAGTTTATTACCTCTCTTTCCCATTCTACAATCAAATAACTTTACAATGTTGCTTATTTGAAATATTAACAGTGAGAATTGATATTTTGCCAAAACTCCGTTTTATTATCATTAATCTTCATAAAGGTCAGGCTCAAACTATACCTCAGATTGTCTTGACATATCATGTTTAATGTTAAGCATTGGAATTTTGCTATTACTATAAGTATAAATACGCCATATGATAACTCTGTTGTGTAGGACTTTATATGCTTTTGCTCATCATGCACTAAATCACCAACCTCTCAGTTTTACAAACTTAGTTTTTTCTAATATTCCTTTACCTTTATCAAATCCTTACCTAAAAATATCGAAATAGGCAGTATTTTTCAACATATTCTTCAGCTAAGAGTTCACTTTGAAAATACATATTTATCCCTATCATTGAGAGTTTCTAAAATTGTTAAAATAGAACTTATCTTCAGTATATACGTATTCATTAGTGCGTAAGATACACAACTGTAATGAGAGTGTAATTATCAGAAATACCATTTATATAATCCACTACCTAATTCTTAAAATTCTCAACTTACCATATCATACATAATGATACTAATTAACTAGAAAACCCTTTTTAATTATCCTTTAGCAAGCATCTAGGAAGCGTATTTGTAAGATTGTGACTTTCGTATCTCCCAATTCTTCACATACTTCTGAACTAATTCAGGATAGTTTTTAATAATTAATAAATTTTCAGCATTCCATTTTTTAGCCGCCTCACTAAGGTTAAACGATCCCGTGATGACCTTTTGATTATCAATAATTATCACCTTATTATGGGCAATTTTTGGCTTATCATCAATCCAAACCGGCACACCATTTGAAAATAATTTATTAATGACACTATACTTCGAGTGAAGTTGCGATTTGTCTAAAATAACTTTAACATCAATGCCACGTTTTTTAGCACTAATTAAAGCTTTTGAAATTGCTTCAAAAGTAAATGTATATTCCTGAACTAAGATAGATTCTTTAGACTGGTCTATTTCGCTGATTATTGGTATAGCACAATCTTCTTCAGGTGAAAAGCAAACCGTAGCTCTTGGGCAAGGTGAAAGTACACGATCTATATAATAACACAGAGAAAAACACGCCAACAGAAATAAAAGGTATAAAAGCCTCACAACCAACACCTGAATACATGGTAACAAACTACATCACAGCTCAATCATCTGTCAATCTATATTCCACCCACTTCTCTGTAACCTTTTCTACTATTTCTTGACTCATTTCAACTTTCTTTCCCCATTCTCGTTTAGTTTCAGGTGGAATTTTGTTTGTTGCATCAAATCCCACTTTACCCCCAAGCCCACTTTCAGGAGAGGCAAAATCTAAATAATCAATTGGAACATTCTCTATCATAACCATATCACGTACAGGATCCATTCTCGTCGATATTGCCCACATAATTTCCTTCCAATTACGTATATTTATGTCATCATCAACAACTATAACAAATTTCGTATATAAAAACTGTTTGAGAAAAGAAAGTACGCCCATAACAATTCTTTTCGCATGCCCAGGATAAGACTTTTTTATCGACACTACTGCTATTCTATAGGAACAACCCTCTGATGGTAGATAAAAATCCACTATCTCCGGAAATTGGTTGATAAGAACCGGTACAAAAATTTCGTTAAGTGCTTCACCAAGAATTGATGGTTCATCTGGTGGCTTACCAGTGAACGTACTAAGATAAATCGGGTTTTTGCGCATTGTAATTGCAGTAACATTAAATTCAGGAAATTTCTCAACAGAATTATAGTAACCTGTATGATCTCCGTATGGCCCTTCATCATGATAGCTATCTAAACTCACATAGCCTTCCAGAACAATTTCCGCGTGAGCTGGTACTTGAAGTGGTATAGTCTTACAATTTGTAAGTTCAAGCGGCTTTTTCCGCAGTAGTCCAGCAAATTGGTATTCTGAAAATGCTTCTGGCACCGGAGTTACTGCAGCAATAAGTGTTGCAGGATCACCACCAATTACAGCAGCAGCAGGAAACTTTATACTTCGCCCATCCTCTTTCCATCTTTTATGGTGGCTTGCCCCACCACGGTGAGCAAGCCAGCGCATTAGAGTCGTTTTTTTATCCACGACCTGCATACGATATATTCCCAGATTAAAATTATCTTGTTTATCCTCTGTTGGCCCTTTTGTTACCACAATAGGCCAAGTAATAAGTGGTGCAGGTTCATTTGGCCAACATGTTTGAATAGGCAATAAACTGAGATCAACCTCATCACCAATCAGCACCACTTCTTGACACGGAGCTTTATTTACAATTTTACTTCGCATCGACAACACAATTTTTAACAAAGGAAACATTTTTATAACATCTTTAAAGTTTTTTGGCGGCTCAGGTGAGTGCAAAAATGCCAAAAGTTTACCAAGATCTCTTAGTTCACCAGGATTTATGTTCAACCCCAAAGCAATTCTCTCAATAGTACCAAATAAATTCACCAAAACTGGAATCACACTTTTACCGTTTTCTGTGATAACATTCTCAAAAATAATAGCCGGTCCTTTATTTAACAAAACTCTGCGGTGAATTTCTGTCATTTCAAGAACTGTTGAAACCTCTTTCTTAATCCTAATTAGATCCTTTTTTTTCTCTAATGTTTCAATGAAGTCGCGTAAATTATTGTACATAACTTAAAATAAGTCTTTTAATATAATCAGATGATATATCTTATTCTTTAAATATTGCCTATCAAAAGCTTCATTCGCAGTAATTAATACCAAGAATATCTGCTTTTCAATTTCATTTTTTTAAACTGCTTCCTTTCTCTTTAATTAGAGAATAAATTCCTTGTTACCATAAAATTTATCACTATACTTTACTTCACAAAGCATTATATACTCACCTTCTTGATCAAAAATTAAGTCAATCTGAGTACTACTTCCTTCACTATTTTCCTCTAGCTGATATTACTAAATAGTGAGCACCATTTAATTGCCCTTTTTGCTGCTTCTTAAAACGATTCAATCTACGTTATAATACATATTCATCAATTACTTCTGTAATATACTCATCCCTTTCTCTTGTTCAGGGTAAAATCATCAATAAACCTTTTTCCAACCCACTTAATTTAGTGATCAAGCAACTACCCTTTCAGTGATTTTAGTTGTTTTTATAAGTTCTTTTCTACTAATCCCTTTTGTTTTTTTTCAATCATATATATGTCTCTGGCTTTTTACATAAAGAATGGAATAGCATGTTAAATTCATCAAATAACAAACTATCTCGCTAAAAACAGACCGCATTAATATTTTGCACTGCTAATAGTCCTTTACTTATTTTCTTAAGCCAATGTAATATTTTTCCCATAATATGCAAACTTGTAATATCTGCTAGTGATTAAGGCTAATTCCTAAATATCTTGGGTATTCTTTAGTTTCATGTAAGTAAAAAAAAAGATATTTCTACAACAATACGATTATATAATTCTTCTTTGGTATAAAGTATATTTTTAAACATTTAATGAATTACATATAACCCAAATAACCCACTTTCAGTGGGTCTAAGATATATTCTAAAAATACCCTAATGCTTTAGAAAATCAGATTTTCTTATAGCTAGCTACGGCAATTCATCAAAAAATAAAACAACCTGACTATTCTTACCTATATTATCAATAGTAAATGTTAATTGATATAATACATACATCTAGTTTTCAAAAATACAGCCATTTCTGCACCTCTTGTAAAAAGCTTTAAGCAACGATTTTACAAAAGACCTCAAGCTTCTCACTTGACTACCTTTGTTAAGGACCATTTGTTCAAATAGAGTTACACAATAATATTGGACAAAAATAGCCTTATTAAGTAAATTTAACTTACACAACATCAATCATAAACAGCAATAAATTCAGCAAATTGGGAATGAAGCCTACTTTATAAAATGGCCATTTCCTTTTTTATCACTTATTAGTTCTTTGATATAACTTACCACCATGCTCGTTAGCATTACATGTGGAAGTTATAAGATAATCAACTTTTTACCGTAGTGTTTATAATCACTCTATACATGGCAGCAAAAGATAGAGCGCTCTATAAATTAGCTGTTCTAGCACGCTTCACTCGCCTGATCAAAGTTTCTTGGTAAATCCTATTTAAGTCCCCACGTAAAATTTGCACTTGTATAAAATTAGCTATAATATACACTTAAATATAAAAGTTTTACATATCAATACTAGATGTTTTTTTCAATATAGAGGTAAATGCATACTAAAAGTTTTATATTGTAGATCCTCTAATAAATTCATGTTTAAAATACCATTTTTATTGATTCTAATAATAGTAATAGCAAGTTCAGCAGTAATAAACAATTTACTTCCATATTGCAATCAAGCTTTAAACAATGATTATACAGGTGAGAGACTAGATAACTATATAAACAAAAATTTTAACAAGATTCCCAAGACTCTCCAAGAAGAACTAATTAAAAGCAGTTATCTTATTCATGAGAACACAACTAAAAGTAAAATTTTACAATACAAAAATGAAATACTTGATCCCGCTTACCCTTACTTAGGAAATGAAAATAGCAATGTTATAGCTGTAGGATTTTTTGACTATTCTTGTAAATATTGTAAAGCCATAAAGGATAATATAAAACAGTTAATCAACGATGGCAAAATTAAATACATCTTTAGAGATACTCCAATACTTGGTAACAACTCTTTAAAAGCAGCAAAAAGTGCTTTAGCTATCTATTTTATTGATAAAAGAAAATATTTCGATTTTCACTATGCTGCCTTAGATTACAAAAGAGAACTTTTAGACGAAAATATATTGGACATAGTAAAAAGCACAGGAATCAATGAGAATGACTTCAATAAGTCCATGAAAAATAACGTAGACAAAATTGAGCAAATGATAAACAATAGTAAATTCTTAGTCAAGAAGCTAGGAGTAGGTGGTACACCTTTTTTAATAATCGGGGATAGTCTGTTTATAGGAGCAACAGATTTAGATATATTGCGTAAAAAAGTAGATGAATTAAGCCACAAATGAAACTAATTGTCATAAAACTTTATTTCTTTACTTGATGGCCTAAGAAAATTTAAGTCTAGTAATTATAGACATGGCATATTATACAAGCAATACTAGTTTTTATTGTTAGTAGGTAAAGTAAATGATATTAGAGCTTATTATGTAAATATCCTGTTTATATGCAACTAAAGTCTCTCAATAGTATTAAATTCTGGTGAGTATAGTGTTAGGTACATAATCTCAATATTTTTAGGTACCTTTAAATTTTTTAGCTTATGCTAATCAATACAACTCATAACAAGAAAGGTTTCTCATGTTCTTAAATAGAAAATCAGTGTTGGACATTAGATATAAATAAACTAGAACTAGCTCCATTTCCAGGATTAATTGCACTGTAGAGACAAAAGTTTATCTACCTAATTTTGCTTTAACTTGTGTTCTAATGCCATTTTAAACACCAGTACCCAATTTTCGAATATGCACGTACCAAATCACGATTCATCAAAGATGAATAATTCATGTTCAGAATACCTTAGCAATAGCCTCATTAGTTTTTTTTAAACTCTCTCTTATCTACCTTTATCCTGTTTACTGTGAATTGGTCCTGACATAAGACATGAAAACTTCATTTTTGCATATTACGATATATTATAAACTTCCCAAGATATAAGCCAAATTTTTCCTAGATTCTTATCCTTATTTCTCTAATGATAATATTGATATTTTCTTATATCCATACTTCAACTTGTTCAAATTGACTCTGATTCAAATCTAGTTTTTCTACGACGTTGAAGAGAAGCAAATGATTTTTCTTCTCTTCTAAGTTTCGGATACTTTATCCATGCAGTTAATGCTGTTCCTGAAACGCAGCATATTTTTGCTACACTGTTATATTGTGCTTTTTGCTTACAATTATAGCACTTAGTTTTTTTGAACATATACATTATTTTGCACTTTCTTTGGCATTTCTTTTACTGATCTTACTACTTTTTCATCCAATAATCTTGATCTTAACACCATTTAAACCTAGTTGTTTTATTTACTACAGTAAAGCTTTCTTTTCATTATTATCTATCTTGTTCCTTGTACAGTGAAAACTGGTATAAGATAGATATTTTAAGATTTATGAGACGTATCAAAAAATTGCGAAAGTGCATAAGGTATTACTGTATTTCTTGAAAAAGATATTCCTGTTGCCCAAAGCAATTAAAACCCCCCTAATTACAAAAAACATTTTGAAGTCTAAAAGGATGACGTGAAAATTTCCGAATAACCAGAAAATATTCTACTGATGAACAATCATACTGAATGATAAATACTGCATTATGTTGTTTATCACAAAAACTCATATTTTATACAATCCGAACGAAGAAATGCTTCATTCGAATGAAGAGTTGCATCCTACTTAACATAGAAAAAAGGAGATAAATCTTTTCCACAATCTCCTATTTGTTATCTCTCACACCGCTTAGCAGAACTAATACTAGTTCCACCCACCTACTGTAATCGAATCAACTTTGAGTGTTGGTTGACCAACACCAACAGGCACATTTTGCCCATCTTTTGAGCATATGCCAATACCTGGATCCAACTTTAAGTCGTTGCCAATCATGGAAACTTTCTTTAGCACTGTAGGACCATCACCAATGAGTGTTGCTCCTTTGACCGGCTGTGCAATTTTACCATTTATTATTAAATAAGCTTCTGAAGATGAGAAAACAAACTTCCCTGACGTTATATCAACCTGACCACCACTAAAATTTACTGCATATAGGCCTTTCTTCACGCTAGATATTATTTCTTCTGGTGTGTACTTTCCTGGTAACATATAGGTGTTTGTCATGCGTGGCATGGCAACTTCTTTATAATTCTCCCTTCTACCATTACCAGTTGGATTTACACCCATAAGTTTAGCGTTCATATGATCCTGCATATATTCTTTTAGGATCCCATCTTCTATCAATATATTACAACCAGGCTGAGTACCTTCATCATCTATATTAATAGAACCACGTAAATTAGGTAGAGTTCCATCATCAACTACAGTAATATCATTAGCCGCTACTTGTTTACCTATAGAATGGGAAAACGCTGAAACCCCTTTGCGATTAAAATCACCTTCAAGGCCATGACCTACAGCTTCATGCAATAATATCCCTGGCCAGCCTGGACCGAGAACAACAGTCATCTCTCCAGCTGGAGTTGGAATTGCCTCAAGATTTATTAGCGCTTGTTTCAACGCTTGATTTGCAACTTTTTTCCACCCTTTCTCGGAAATAAACTTGCTATAAGAATCTCGTCCTCCATGCCCTGCAAAACCACTTTCAATTCGGCCATTTTTTTCTACAACAACCAGCACATTAAAAAGCACGAGAGGCCTAATGTCACTTAATCCGCAATCACCCTTTATTATTTGTATAACTTGCCATTCTCCACTTAAAGCTATTTTTACCTGCTTCACGCAGTTATTTTTGGATCTTACATACTCATTAACCTCATTGAGCAGCTTAATCTTTAAACTTAGATCTATTTCATTTATTGGATTAATTCTCGAGTATAGTTTTTTTGCTCCTTTATTTAAATTTACCAAATTTGTTTTATTTAAAGACACTGAACTTTTAACTATAGCAGCAGCATTACTTATTTCTTTTTCACTAATTTCAGAAGAACAAACAAAAGATGTACTATCTTTACAAAAGGACCTTAGGCCAAACCCTTTTCTGGTATTTAAATCCATGTGTTTTAATATGTTATTATCAAAAATCAAAGACTCTGATTGGCAAAATTCTAAAAATAGCTCACCACCATCACTATTATTCAAAGCGTCGTTGACTATCTTATACACGTTATTAATATTAACATTATTCTGAGCAAAAAATATTTGATCTAGGTTTATATTATCTAGCATTACCTTTAAAACTAAAAATTGTTTAAGTATATTATTTAATCTAAACATAGTAAATTACAAAAAGCCCGAGTGGCGAAATTGGTAGACGCACTAGCTTCAGGTGCTAGTAACTTTTTAAGTTGTGGAAGTTCAAGTCTTCTCTCGGGCACTCTTAGTCTTCATATTGTTTTTCGAATGAGTTCATATCACAATATATCAATCATGCTTAATTTACGAGTGGTAAGAAAGAGAAGCTTACTTATAGAAAGAAAACAATAATTTATTCAAAAAGCTTAATTACTACACTATCCACTACTTTTCTCATTGGATATATAGTAGCATCAGTCTTTAATATTACTGGCACTGTATTAAATAGCACTCTCATTTACCTTCAATGTATAGTCATTAAATGACCATTTTCAAAAGCAGGACCTTATACTAATTTTCATTGCTAGTGAATCAAATAAGTGAGATTGCAGAGTTGTTTAATTGTGAAATGGGAAAGAGAGAGGCAATAAATTTGCATGAAGTACTCTCAAGCAAAGCAATTGTATTATAGATTTTATTATGCAAAATATTCTATTTTATATACAACCAAAGTCTCTATAATAGGGTTGACTCAGGTGAGTATAGCGTTAAGTACATAATCTCGATATTTTTAGATACCTTCAAATTTTCAACTTATTTCAATTCTTATAATCTATGATAAGAAGGCTTCTTGTGTTCTTAAATATTGTAACCTTTATTCAAGGAATATATTCATACAATTATTGTTAACATTTTAGTGCAAATAAGCTAAAATTCCTTCCATTTTTATGATTAATTACGCTGTAGAGATAAAAAATTTTGTCTACTAATTTTACTTTAGCCTATGTTCTAACGCCATTTTTAAACATCCGTACCTAACTTTTGAATATGTATCAAACCACGATTCATCAAAGATGAATAATTCTTGTCCAGGATACTTATACCAATTACCCCTGTACAAGAAACAGATAGACAATAATAGAAAGGAAGCTTTACTGAAGTAGATAAAATAACGAGGCTTAAATAACGTTAAAATCAAGATCATTGGATAAAAAAAGTCGTGGAATCAGCAAAAGAAATGCTGAAGGAAACGCAAAATAATGTATATGTTGCAAAAAAACTAGATGCTGTAACTGCAGCAAAAAACACAGTATAACAGCCATAGCAAAAATATGCTGCATTTCAAGAACAGCATTAACTGCAATCACCTAAAATTTGGAAGAGAAGAAAAATTGTTTACTCCCTCAACTTCGTAAAAAAAACTAGATTGAATCAGAATCAATTTGACAAATTGAAGTACTGATATAAAAACTCTAATATTACATTAAAGAAATGAGAATAAGAACTCAGGAAAAATTTGGCTTGAATGTAACAAGTTTATAGTAATATGCAAAAAATAAAGTTTTCGCACATTATACCAAAATCAATTCACAATGAGTAAGATAAAGGTAAGCAGAAAGAGTTAAAAAAAACTTAATGAAACCATTATAAGTATCCTGAACAAGAATTATTCATCTTTGATAAATCACAGTTTGGTACATATTCAAAAGTTGGGTGTAGCTATTTAAAAATAACGTTAGAACATAGGTTAAAGTAAAATTAGTAGACAAAATTTTTTATCTCTACAGTGTAATTAATCATAAAAACGGAAGGAATTTTAGCTTATTTGCACTAAAATGTCAACAATAATTATATGAATATATTCCTTGAATAAAGGTTCTAATATTTTAGAACACAAGAAGCCTTTTTATCATAGATAAATAAGAGTTGAAATAAGTTAAAAAAATTTAAAGGTATATAAAAACATCGAGATTATGTATTTAACACTATACTCACCTGAGTCAATCCTATTAAGAGACTTTAGTTATATATAAAACAGAATATTTTGCATAATAAAACCTATAATACAATTGCTTTGCTCGAGAGTGCTTCGTGCAAATTTATTGCCTCTCTTTTCCCATTTCGCAATTAAACAATTCTGCAATCTCACTTATTTGATTCATTAGCAATAAAAATTAGTATAATAAGGTTTGATAAACAAGTTTAACAAGAGAATTATCATCAATGGTAATATAACGAGCTTAATTAGCTGCATTTTTAGGTTATTCATACCATTGAGTATTAAAAAAAGATAATGAAAGGTGCCGTAAAGCCTAAAATTTCTTTAATATCTAAGCTCATCTAGCATAAAAAAAATCTTTACACTAACAAGAATTAAATTCACAAATAAAAGTGAAGAAATAAAAACAATGAGTAGCAGTGACACATCTAGAGTAGCAATTGATAAAGTCTAGCTTACTTTAAATTTTCATAAAGAAAAATGAACATTTATCTTCTAACAAAATTTCTGTAAGAGTCAATTACAAAATTTTAATGAAATTAAGTATTAGTAACAGAAAATATAATCTATTTAAAAATTTTTATTCAGTAATTTATCCATCAAAGGTATTATTTTTACCTATAGTAAAGTAGATTAGAATGAAGTCTATCTTATTAACAAGGCCTTTATCAGATTCACTAAATACAAGAAGTACACTAAAGAAATATGGGTATAAAGTATATATAGAACCAGTATTTACAATAAAGCATTTGCAGCCTGACATATCTGCATATGAATTTGATGTGGTAATATCCACAAGCAAGAACAGCGTGAAAGCATTTAGCCAAATATGCAGAGTAGGTGATCTTCCAATCATTACAGTTGGTAATTCGACTATGCAAACTGCAAAGGATTCAGGGTTTTCTGATATTATATCAGCAGACAGCAATGTTGAAGGGCTGATATCATTCATAAAAAATTACTACTCAAGAGCAGTAAAGTTCTTGTATATAAGAGGGCAAGAAGTATCATGCGACTTAAAAAAGAGATTATCCGAAGAAGGTTTTAACGTAAGAGAAGTTATATTTTATAAGACCCTTATTAAAAGGGGCCTCACTAATAGGTGTAAAAATTTATTATTAGGTGGTAAAATTAATAGTGTTGCTTTTTTCTCTTCACAGACAGCAAGAATATTCTGTTCTCTAGTTCTAAAGAGTGGTTTATCTAACGCAATGGACAATGTAACTGCATGTGCTATGAGCAAGAATATTGTTGACAGCTTGAAGCCAATCAAATGGAAAAAAATTATAACAGCAAGACTACCTACTCAAGAAAGTTTAATTGACCTAATTAATAAGGATTGCTGATGCTAAAAATTGCAACTTGGAATGTAAACTCTATACGCAAGAGGGTTAATCAGCTCTGTAATTTTATAGTCGATGATCAAATAGATATAATTTTACTGCAAGAGATAAAATGCACAGAAAAACAATTTCCTTACATAGAAATAGAAAAGCTGGGATATGAATGTATTGTCTACGGGCAGGCCGCAAGAAATGGCGTTTGTGTTTTATCCAAGCATTCAATACTAGAGAAATTTAAAATTGACATTGTAGAAGGTCATCAAGAAGCTCGTTATATAGAGTGCTTAATAAAACACAATAATCAAAAGATAAGAGTAGGTAGCGTATACGTTCCAAATGGTCAAAGCCCAGACTCTCATGTATTTGAATATAAACTCAAGTTTTTTGATAAACTATATGAAAGAATGGACAATTTGCTAAAGAATGAGGAACTAACTGTTATAGCCGGCGATTATAATGTTGCACCAGATGAAATTGACGTCTTTGATCCAACTTTATTGACTGATCAAGTGTGTTTTCATATAAGAGAACGTGAGAAATTAAGAGCAATCTTGAATCTTGGATTTAAAGATGCATTTAGAATATGCCATCCAAATTTACAACAGTTTAGCTGGTGGCACTATCAAGGCAATTCATCAAGAAATAATCAAGGAATGAGAATAGATCATATGCTGTTATCACCACAAGCAGCAGATAGGTTGGAAATATGCTATATAGTCGACAGACTACGCAAGTTAAAAAATCCATCCGATCATACACCTGTTGTGTGCGTTATAGGATGATACTTTCTCCTAAAGAGCAAAGGCTTCTCACATTCTTAAATAGAGCGACATTTATTCAAGAAATATATTCATACAATCAATGTATATATTCTCGGTGCAAATAAGCTAAAATTCCCTCCACTTCGAGAATTAACTGCCTATAAAGATAAAAACTTTGTCTGCCAAATTTTACTCTAACCTGTGTTTTAACACTCTTTCTAAACTACCCGTATCCAACCTTTGAATGTACGCTAAACTGCGATCCATCAAAGATGGATAATTCTTACTTAGGATATTTACCAACAACCTCATTAAGTTTTTTTAAACTCTTCCTATCCACTTTTATCTTGTTCATTGTAAATTGGTCCCGGTATAATATACAAAAACTTTATTTTTTACATATTACAGTACTGTAGTCTTGCTGACATCCAAGATAAATTTTTCCAGGTTCTTATTCTTAAATTGACTACAATTCAAACTTAGTTCTTCTATAACATAAAAAAAGAGCAAATAGTTTCTCTTCCAAAGTTTAGATACTTTATCTATATAGCCAATGCCGTTCTTAAAATAAAACTATTTTTGCTACGGCTACTATACTGTGCTTTTTTGCTGCAATTACAACATTTAGTTTTTTTGTAAAATGCACGTTATTTTGCACTTCCTTCAACATTTATTTTGTTGGTTCCATGACTTTTTCATTCAATAATTTTGATTTCAATGCCATTAAAACCTCATTACTTTACTTGCTTCAGTATGGCTTCTTTTCATCTATCCATTCCCTATATAGTAGAAATTGGTATCAATTACCCATATTTTACCGAGGAAGAGAGTGAATTATTCTAATAAAGGATAAATGATCCTTTTCTCCCTTTTAGTTTAGCATGTGATGCTTCTTGGTTATTTTATATGTAGTCTTATGAAAGCAGCTGTTTTGTGACAAAATATAACGTTTTCAATGATTACAAAAGACTGGATCTTAGTGTTAAGGCACTAGAATAGACAAGAAAAGAAAGCATTAGAATGACGAGAAGACGATGTTGATATAATAGGAGAAGGAGGGACTGAAAAACGCCATTTCTAGCTAATTTAGGTAAAGCACCTTTTTCCTGATTATTTTTCTATACATTTTTATCAACGCATTATATAGAAGGCAAAAGAGCTCCTTTGCATATTTTTTATATGACTTTCAGTTATACCACTCACATGTGTAGTCAAATTTTTCTAAAGACATTTTCTCCATGATTCTTTTCACTACTTCACTCCAGGTAAAAATCTCTCCAATTTTTATTCTTAAAATCTCCATATACCTCCTGTCCAGCTGCTCTAAAACTTTAGCTTGTATAGTGCATTTACCTTACTGAGTCTGGTTTGAACAAGTACTATAAATACTATCAAGATTACCGATTATTTCGACTTGAGGATTGGGGTCAGCGATTACCTTATTTGCCACCTTTCTATATCATTTTTTGCAAAATTTAGAGAATACTATATCCTTAAAACGCAAGAGCGCACATGAAATGGTGAAGACGAAACCTTATCATTTTCTTAAATATTGTAAAGCTACTATAAGTAGGAAAATCTTTACCAAACCAGAAAGAATAAACGGTAGCACGCCAACCATTACTACTTGTTTTAAACTCACGTGAATAGCAAGCCAAATTAATACCACAAGCAAAGATTTGTGGCTGTACCAGCTAGACAGTTCAAGAATCGCGTATAAGTGATTTACATTTAGAGTTTTTAGCAATTGGTTTGGTTTACTTTGCCCATAACTATAACAGCTGCTAAAAATCCAATTAAATATCCACTTGCTGGCTTAAGGAAAGTGTAATAGCCACCAAGAAAATCTGCAAAAACAGGTAATCTTGCTGAACCAAGTGATAAATACGTAAATACAGAATATAATGCTGTCCTGTGATTAAATTCAAGTCCAACAAGCATTACTCCTAAACTTTGTAGTGTATATAATATAGCACAGCCTGTAACGGCATGCTTATTTGAGCCATTAGAAATAGGAATAAAACACAAAAAAAGACTTCAATTAACACCGATTTACTGGTAGATTGCGTTGTAAACATATTCCCCTAAGTCAAAATATATTAAAGCTAATTACATTTAGGAATCTTGCAATTTAAATTTTGCTTTTGTTGCTCATAATTATGTTCCTTGTGTGAAATAAAAAGGTTAAACTTCTTTCAATACTCTACCATGTAGAGCTAGTTTTTTATTGAGTGTTAAAAATGATAAGTAAAGAAGATCTATTAGAATTGATAAAAATAAGGCATAGCGGACGTTCATATGACCAAAGTAAATTAGTACATCAGAAAGAAATAAATATGCTAATAGAAGCTACAAGACTATCTCCTTCATGTTATGGTGATGAGCCATGGAGATATGTGATATGTAACAGACAAAGTAATCAAAATGCATGGAAAAAATTACTGAGTTGCCTTACTGAATATAATCAAAAGTGGACAAAAGATACACAAATATTAATCATATCATTGAGCGCTAAAAATTTCCGTGATCACACAAAAGGAGCAAATTTTTGGGGTAGCCATGACACTGGTGCAGCAAATTATGCACTTATGTTACAGGCTACATCTATGAACTTAATGGCTCATCAAATGGGTGGATTTGATAGAGATAAAATAGTGAAAAAGTTCAATATACCCGATGATTTTAACGTAATGTCAGTGATAGCAATTGGTTACGAAAAAAAAGGGGCTGAAGTCAAAGAAAAGACAAGAAAGCCAATAGAGGAAATATTTTTTTATAATGAATGGCCAAAGTCCTAGAAAGAATGCATGGCACTGGTAACAACCTTGTTATCATAGACTCACGTTTAACAAATAATTTAAACTGGAATTATAGAAAAATTGCCAATCAAAATGGCTGTGATCAAGTTATAGTAATAACCAACTCCAGTGCAGCTGATTGTTTTATGCACATTTATAATGCTGATGGTAGCAAAGTTGAAATGTGCGGGAACGCAGCACGTTGCGTTGGATATTTAATAATGTCAGAAAAAAGTACTAAGTATGCTACTATTGAGTTAATAAACGAGCGCATTTTAGAGTGCTTTAAAGTTGGCGTCAAATCTATCAAGGTCAACATGGGCAAACCACTGTTTGAGTGGTATAAAATTCCTCTTTCTGCTAAGTGTGATCCACTTCATTTACCCATAAAGCTTCACATGTTAAAAGATCCAGTTGCAGTAAATATTGGTAATCCTCACATAGTTTTTTTTGTTGATAACATAAGCGAAATACCGTTGCAAAGCTTGGGACCAAAATTAGAAAATCATATATTCTTTCCCAAGAAAGTAAATGTCAACATTGCGCAAGTTGAAAAATCTGGAGAAATAGCTTTAAGAGTTTGGGAGCGAGGCACAGGTATAACTGCCTCATGTGGTAGTGGAGCCTGTGCAGTATTCGTTGCATCCGTGCTACGTGGATACTCGATTACTCGACAGACCTCAGTGAATTTTCCAGGAGGGAAATTACTAATCGAATGGTTAGACAACATATTTATGACTGGCGATATAGGATTTCTATAGTTTCAGTTTAGGCAATATAAGCCTTATGCATTACTTCTAAAACCTTTTTGCCAATCACTGCAGGAGTTTCCGCAATTGCAATACCAGCACTGCTCATAACTTCTAGCTTTGCACCAGCACTTCCTCCGCTAGAAGAAATAATCGCTCCAGCATGCCCCATGCGTCTTCCTGGAGGTGCTGTTTGACCAGCTATAAATGCAACAATTGGCTTTTTAATTTTTTCTGTCTTCACAAAATATGATACATCTTCTTCTTCATTTCCACCAATCTCACCAATAACTACAATACCATGAGTATCTTCATCTTTTAAAAATAGTTCCATGCAGTCAACGAATGTCATACCATGAACAGGATCTCCTCCAATTCCAATGCATGTTGACTGGCCAAGGTTAACAGCGGTTGTTTGTGCAACTGCTTCATAAGTTAAAGTTCCAGAACGAGACATAATTCCTATATGCCCACGCTTGTGAATATGTCCTGGCATGATTCCTATTTTGCATTCTTCAGGTGTAATAATTCCAGGACAGTTAGGACCAATCAATTGACTCTTTGAATTAACAAGTGCATGCTTAACCTTTACCATGTCAAGTATAGGAATGCCCTCTGTAATACAAACTATCAACCCTATCTCTGCATCTATTGCTTCAAATATTGCAGCAGCAGCAAATTTAGCAGGTACATATATGACCGTAGCATTTGCATCAGTTTTCTCTTTAGCTTCTGCTACAGTATCAAAGACCGGCAAATTAAGGTGAGAACTTCCACCTTTCCCTGGAGTTACACCACCAACCACCTTTGTTCCATAGCTGATAGCTTGCTCTGAATGAAATGTACCTTGTGCACCAGTAAAACCCTGACATATTAATCTTGTATCTTTACTTACTAAAACAGACACGCTTTACTCCATCTCCTTTACTATCTTCTGTGCAGCTTCATCGAGTTCATCTGCAGTAATAATATTTAATCCTGATTCTTCCAAAATTCTTTTTCCTTTCTCAAAGTTAGTACCTAATAACCTAACCACTAGGGGAACTTTAATGCTTATTCCTTTTGCAGCTTCAATAATTCCACTTGCAACAATATCACAACGCATTATGCCACCAAATATGTTAACTAAAATTCCTTTTACGTTACCATCAGACAATATAATTTTAAACGCTTCAGTGATAGTTTCTTTATTTGCTCCACCACCAACATCCAAAAAGTTAGCAGGTTCTGCCCCATAATATTTTATGATATCCATTGTTGCCATAGCAAGACCTGCACCATTCACCATGCAACCAATATTGCCATCCATTTTTATGTAATTAAGCCCATATTTTGAAGCTTCTACCTCTTCTTTCACTTCTTCATCATAATCACGGAATTCCATAATCTCTGGATGACGGTACAGAGCATTGTCATCAAAATTTATTTTAGCATCAAGCGCAATAAAATCTCCAGAACTTGTTTCAACTAGTGGATTAATCTCGATTTGGCTTGCATCAGTTGCAATAAATGCATTATATATATTTTTTGCAACATCTGTTATCTTTTCTATTTGTTTTGGACTTAAGTAAAAACTATTGCTTAGTTTTTTGCTATCAAAACTCGCGAAACCAGTAGAATAATTAATATCAAGCTTCACAAGCTTTGTGGGAGAATTTTTTGCAACTTCCTCAATATTCATTCCACCTTCTGAGGAAAATATAAACGTTGGATTACTGAGTTTTGGGTCAATTACTATGCTTAAATAATATTCCTTTTTAACGCTAAAACCTTCCTCAATGTATACTCTCCTTACTTGTTGCCCATTTGGCCCTGTTTGGTGAGTAACTAAAATCATACCAAGCATATCCTTTACAAATTGTTGAGCCTCTTCAGTTGACTTTGCTAATTTTACTCCACCAGCTTTGCCTCTACCACCCGCATGAATTTGAGCTTTAACTACAAGCACATCAGACTTTAATTGACCTATTTTAATTTCTGCTTCTTTTACAGATGTAGCAACAAAACCCCTTGGTACTGGAACATTAAATTTATGCAAAACCTCTTTTGCCTGATATTCATGAATATTCATAAAACAACCAATGATAAAATATCAAAAATTACCAACCATAGCGCTGCTTTCTACTCTCTTGTTGACGCCTCTTTTTTTTAGCTTCAGCTTTCTTTTTAGCTCTTTTTTCTGATTTCTTTTCATGATATTGCTTTTTCATCTTTATTCCTCTTCCTTCCTTTTGAATTGTTTTTTTTAATACTGGAAAAGCCCTATCCACATCACCATAATGAACTGATACTTCAATCAAACTTTACACCTCCTTCAGTACTTACCTTAAAAGTTTATTTATAAATTAGAAAATTAACGTTGTCAATTATTTTATAAACTTAATTATAACATAACTAGAATATGAAGGCTCAAAAACGCGAAGCTCTTGCTAAGAATCGGGGCGGAGAGATTTGAACTCCCGACCCTTTGGTCCCAAACCAAATGCGCTACCAGACTGCGCTACGCCCCGAGTTCTTTATCCAGAATATCAATAACTCAGTAAAAAGCAAGGTTCATTCATTTGCCAAAAAGTATTCACGACAAATATGTTACGTTATTGCCTTTGCACCCTGGTAGTCACTTCATTCTCTTTATTTTTTTGCGTATGTTATTTTATAAGGGCTGTTTCTATAAATATTGCAACATCTATTCAAGGAATATATTCACACAATCAGTATTGATATTGAGTGCAAATAAGTTAAAATTCCTTCTATTTTTAGCATTAACTTAATGTAGAAAAAAAAGTTTTATCTATTTAATTTTACTCTAACTTGCGTTCTAATGCCCTCTTAAATCACCTTTGTCCAATTTTTGAACATGTGGCTTTAATCATGATTCATCAAAGATAAGTAACTTCCATTCAGGACACTTATCAATATGCTCATTAAATTTTCTTTTAAACTTTTCCTGTCTACCTTTAGACTGTTCATTATAAATTGGTCTTGGTATAATATATAAAAATTTCATTACTTCAACTTCTCAAATTAATTCTGATTAAATCTAATTTTAACGACGTTGAGAAATAGCAAACAATTTTCTTCTCTTCTAAATTTTAGGTGCTTTCTTCATGAAGTTAATGTTATTCTCGGAATACAACAGCTGTTATGCTGTGCTTTTTTGCTACAATTACAGCGTTTTGTTTTTTATAACATATGCGTTATTTTGCATTTTCTCCAGCATTTCTTTTGCCGATTCTATGACCTCTTTATTCAATAATTTTAACTTCAACGCCATCTAAATTCATTATTTAACTTACGTCAGTATAGCTTCTTTTCCATATTATCTACCCGTTTGCCGTATAGTAGAAACTGATATTAAAACACAAATTAAAGTAAAATTAGATAGACAAAACTTTTATCTCTACAGCAAATTAATATTAAAAATGAAGAATTTTAACTTATTTACACTTAATATCAATACTATTGTATGAATATATTCCCTGAATAGATGTTGCAATATTTAAGAACATGAGAAGTCTTCTTTGGCAGAAACTATTTTGATTGGCATAAAAGTCAAAAAATTTAAAGATACATAAAAATATCAAGATTATATACTTACTACCATACTCACCTGAGATCTCTCCTAATTGAGAGACTTCAGTTATATATAAAATAAAACATTTTACGTAATAAAGTCTATAATACAATTGCTTTGCCTGAAAGCAATTCATGCAAATTTATTACCCTCTCTTTCTCACCTTGTAATTAAACAACTCTGCAATGTCATTTACTTAACTTACTAATTTAGATTACATTAACTTATCCCGCTGTCTTTAAACAGACGAGTTTCAAATTTTAGAACATTATTTTTTGACATTGCTACAAGAGCTAAAAAACCTGTATATATACTAAAGCCTAAGAAACATTCTTGAACATGGAAATTATTGCAGAAAATAGAAAAGCAAAGTTTGAATACTTTATCTTAGAAGAGTTTGAAGCAGGTATGGTCCTTTTAAGTACTGAAGTAAAATCTCTAAGGGAAAGAAAAGCAAATATTTCCGATGCTTACGTTATCGAAAAAAACGGTGAAATATGGCTACACAATATGCACATTGCAGAATATAAAGCTGCAAACAAAAAAAACCATAAGCAGAAAAGGGAACGTAAACTGCTTCTGCATAAAAAAGAGATAAACAAATTAATCGATCAGATCAAGATTACTGGAGTTGCTGTTGTACCACTTCTAACTTATTTTAATAACAAAGGATTAGCAAAAACTAAAATTGCTATCGCGAAAGGAAAAAAACTTTATGACAAAAGAGCAAATATAAAGCAGAGAGAGTGGGACCGTGAAAAAAATAGATTGTATAAAAATTAACCTATAGCAAAATATGTGTTTAACTCCAGTAGCTTTTAGCATCGGTCCTATCTCTATATATTGGTATTCTTTAGCATATGTTTTAGGTATAGTTTTTGCATATTGGTATCTACATAAATTAGACAAGCAAAAAATATTTACCAAAAATTTTTACAATTCATTATTAACAGTTACCATTGTAGGTATTATCCTTGGAGGCAGGCTTGGCTTTGTATTAATATACGACCCAATCTCTTACATAAGTAACCCTATTGAGATATTGAAGACTTGGAAAGGAGGAATGTCATTTCACGGTGGCGCTATAGGAGTCTTATGTGCGGTAATAATTTCGTGCAGAAGACATAACATTCCTATATTTTACACACTTGATTTAATTTCTTGTGGAGCTCCCACAGGTTTATTTTTAGGCCGCATAGGCAATTTTATAAATGGAGAGCTATTTGGCAGAGCCACAACTATGCCGTGGAGCATGGTATTTCCAGAGAGTGGTGATAATTTACTGCGCCATCCAAGTCAGCTTTATGAGGCATTTTTTGAAGGACTATTGCTTTTTACAATTGTAAATTCACTGTTTTTTTTGACTAGAATAAGACTATATCACGGTGCATTAACTGGCATTGCAGTTATGTGGTATGGAATAGCGCGTTTTGTGGTCGAATTTTTCCGTGAACCAGATTATCAAGTTGGTTATTTATGGCTTGATTTAACCATAGGACAGTTGCTTTCAATACCTATGATTCTGCTAGGAATAATCGTGTATTTGAGTGCATTAAATTCTAAATTTAATACTAAATCTACCATATAAAAAAAGTAAATATTTGTGCAGTTACAGAGGTGAGTCGCAAATTACAACAAACGCAGTGGCACAATCTCCATCATCACTAAGAGAAAGATGAATCATATGGTCTTTAGAGATGAAATCTTTACTAACAGTAAGATGCGGCTTTCCTCTTATATCATTGCATATTTCTATATCCTTCATTACAATACCGTGGCTGAATCCACCCAGTGCCTTAACAAAGGCCTCCTTTGCTGCAAAGCGTTTAGCAAAGTACTTTGCTCGCATTTTTTGACCATTGTATTTTCTGCTTATCTCTATTTCCCGCTCAGTATAGATTTTATTGAGGAACTTTTTCCCGTATTTTTGTAATACCCTTAATATTCTTGGTATGTATACTATGTCAGTGCCGATACCATATATCATTTTGTATTAAAGTAGTTTATTGCTTCTTCAATCTGCATTTCTTCTACCTTTCCAGTTGCTCTATTTTTTATTTCAGCTATATTTTTACTTACTGCTCTCTTCCCAATAATTATTTGCCATGGTAAACCTATGAGATCCATCTTAGCAAATTTTACTCCCACACTTTCTTCTGTATCATCATAAAGCACTTTATCACTTTTTAAAGCACCGTATATTTTATTTGCAATCTCTATGTATTCAGCAGTTTTTGTCTGCAAATTGATTAAACCAATCTTGAAAGGAGCTACTGCCTCTGGCCAAGTAATTCCTTTATCATCATGAAAAGCTTCTATTATTGCAGCAACAAGCCTTGAAACTCCGATACCATACGAACCCATATGTATATTAACATTTCTCTTATCTTGCATAGTAACTTTCGCATTCATTGGCTTTGAATATTTATCACCAAAATAAAAAATGTGCCCTATTTCAATGCCTTTGCTAACATTTAGCTGTTCTTGCGATATGGGGCAAGTTTTAGGGTTATGCATATCATCTACAACTGCATATATACTCTTCAAATTTTCAACATCTTCACTTTCTAGTAATTCAGAAAATTTACTGTCATAATATAAGGTGCTTTCGCCGGTGCTTGCCAATATATGAAACTCGTGGCTCAAATTTCCTCCAATTACTCCTGTATCTGCTCTCACTGCAATTGGAATAAGTCCCATACGTTTGAAGATTTTTATATAAGTTTTATACATCAAATTATATGAATTCAGTGCGCTTTCATAATCTACGTCAAAACTGTACGCATCCTTCATCAAAAATTCCCTACCTCTCATAACACCATAACGCGGTCTTACTTCATCACGGAATTTCCATTGAATTTGATATAGATAAAGTGGCAAATCCTTGTAACTCTTTACCACATCTCTAACTAAACTAGTTGCCACTTCCTCATGCGTTGGACCAAAAAGCATGTCTTCTTCATACCTATCCCTTATACGCAACATTTCCTTACCGTAACCGTCATAACGTCCTGATTCGCGCCAAAGACTTGCCGGTTGCACGCAAGGCATCAACGCTTCAATTGCACCAGACTTATTCATCTCATCCCTGATGATGTCCTCAATATTCCTCAATACACGCAGACCTAGCGGTAACCATGTATAGATGCCAGATGCTATCTGTTTTACTAAACCTGCACGTAAAGAATATTGATGAGAGATAATTTTAGCATGAGCAGGTTTCTCCTTTAAAGTTGGCAAATAATTTTGAGATAGACGCATTTAACAAATCTGATTGTATTAAGCAATCTTAATACAATCAGACTCATAGGTAAACTTATTTTAAAAAAGGAAAAAAGTTTGCAGTGTTTATCTTTCAGTTATTGTTTTATAAGAAAAGCTTTAGATTCTTTTTGCAAATTAACACACTTTAAATCTGGCTTGGGCAACACCTGTAATTGTTCTTTTTTGTTTGACCAATAACTTGAAGGAGTTGCAGTTTCAGGCTCTTGTTGACCTGCTGCATCATCATCAGATACACAACCACTGCTAGGAGTTGTACTGTTCCTTTCACTATATATCTGAGAATTTGAATAAGCAAATTTTCCCTTGTGTTTTGTCAGCTTTTTCTCTCTTAATTCTTCTTGCTCATTAACACTTCTATCACTCCACCCACTACTATCACTGTAATTAGAACGACCACTTTCACTATCTGAGAATCCAATTACCAATCTCCTATATTTAAGTTTTTCGAATAATGCAGCCCTAGAATATTCACCTACACTGTTGTTTAATTGCTCTTTTTTACCATCTTTTATTGCAGCCTGTTTTTTTAATTTTTCATCGCGCTCTTTCTTGGTCAAGAGTTTTGTGCCTTGTCTTATCTGCTCAAGTATAGCATTACGGCTATCATCATAC
Source organism: Wolbachia endosymbiont of Litomosoides sigmodontis (assembly GCF_013365435.1). Lineage (GTDB taxonomy): Bacteria > Pseudomonadota > Alphaproteobacteria > Rickettsiales > Anaplasmataceae > Wolbachia. Next base: position 102,364 of record NZ_CP046577.1, on the reverse strand, counting down.
TCAAGTATCTTTACAGAACTGCCAGTCTTCATTGCAGCCTGTTTTTTTAATTTTTCATCGCGCTCTTTCTTAGTCAAGAGTTTTGTGCCTTGTCTTATCTGCTCAAGTATAGCATTACGGCTACCATCATACTCAGGTGTCTTTACAGGATCGCTAGTTTTCTTTAGTTTTGTATTCTTCACCCCTGCAAATAAACCAACACCACTTGATTGAGTTGATGAAATTTGAGAAAAAGGAGGTGGAGGTGGTGCATTGCCTGATAAAGGCAGAGCAGAAGACGAGAAAGTCCTTGTACCACACGTTGGTGAAGATGATGAAAAAGAAATATGTTTATTTAATTCATTTTTCAAATCATCATTCTTATATATAGATTTTCGTGTCAGTCCCTGAGATACAGTACATTGCTGACCAGATCGATTAAGTATTTTTCCACTGGAACAATCTCCTTCTTTCTTATTACTAACTGTAAAAACGGCAAGTTTAATAAGGTACACTGCTGAAATTAGTGCAATAACCATAGAAACAGCAAAAACTGCTAACGGAGCTACTGCAATAGTACTGGAACCAGAAACTGCTGCAATAACATAAGGAAGATATTGACCAGTTGTAAAGCTCAATACAGATAATGATAAAACAGCAATTAAAGGTCCAAAACTAGATATACGCATTTTTTTCTCACTATTGACATAGTATCAATAGTAGAAAATTATCAGTAATTGTCAACAATCTATAGACTAATTAATATTAGTATAAGATAATACACGACCAGCAGTAGCTATACAACATTCACCCTTTAAACATATACCTTAATATCTCACTGGCCATAGCAATATCTTGACGTGGGACTTTGCCGTATTCTATGAACACAGAGACCGCGTAGCGCGGGTCATGGTAAGGGCCATAAGCGATGAATAACTTATGACTTTCACCCTTAGAGTTTATCTCTGGTGTACCGGTTTTACCGGCAATTCGTATATCGCTTAGCCCTTTTCTATAGGTTCCACCTTTGACATTTACCACATTAAACATAGCTTTTCGAACTATTTTAAGATGCTCATGAGCTATACCAATATCAGGAAAATCTTGCACCTTTTTACCCATCTCAATATAGGGAATTACCTCTTTTCCCGTTGCAATTCTTGCCGCAAGAACTACAAGCTGCAGTGGCGTTGCAAGTACATATCCTTGTCCTATAACTAAGTTGATAGTGTCACCTAAATACCACTCTGAATATAGCCTTTGTGTACGCCAACCTTTATCAGGCAATAATCCTGAAGCCTCTTCTTTAAATGTTCCAATTAGTGGCCCACTTCCGATACCGAATTTTCTGGCCATTTCTACTAAAGAGTCGACACTTATTTTTTTCCCTATGTTATAAAAGTAAGTATTGCATGACAAAGCAATTGCTTCATTTAAAGACACATACCCATGGACCTTACTTTTCAAGCAACGAAATCTCCGCTCACCTATCCTCATATAGCCTACACAAGAAAACTTCTCTTCTGGCTTGATTATTCCATCCTTTAAACCTGCAAGTGCAACTATTATTTTAAATATTGAACCAGGTGGAATTTGATACGATAATGCACGATTTACAAGTGGTAATGAAGGAGTATTTAAATCTTCCCAAGCTTCATTTGATAATTTGTTAGCAAAAAGATTATTATCGTAAGAAGGTGAATTATATAACGCTAAAATGTCTCCATTACTTACATCAATCACCGTTACAGAGCCTCTGTGACCTTTAAATATATCTGCGATTTTTTCCTGCAGATCAATATTAACTGTCAGCTGCACATCCCGTCCGTCCTGTTGTGGTATGCTGGATAATTCTCTCACAATGAGTTTTTTAGAATTTACTTCCTGCTCAGATTTCCCTGGCTTGCCTTTTAATATATGATCATATGTATATTCAATACCACTGACTCCTGCTTCATTTATGCCTTGCTGTTTTTTTGTATATCCTAGCATATGTGAACATATTGAACCAAACGGATAGTAACGTTTATAAAGAGCGGTTATTTTTGTTTTTGACGATTTTGTTAAATCAGATTCAATTTCTGACCATGTTTTCCAATCAACTTTTTCACTAGAAACTTTTTGCCCATCAAACAAAACAATGTACGAAATTTTGTTCACTGCAAGTTCAATGCCATTCCTATCTAAAATTCTACCACGCTTAGGCATAATAGTGGCAACTCGTATCCTATTATTATCAGCTAGCATTTCATATTTTCGTCTATTGCATATTTGTAAACTATATAACCTACAACTAAAAATTATGGAAATGGTAAGCTGAATACCACCTAATATAAATGCTCTACGATTAAAGATTTTATTTTTTGTACGCATAAATTTTTTCTAAATGTACCCTCCTCTATTAATATACCTTTGCTTCACAAAGCCTTTCTTCCCATTCTCAAGGAAGTAAATCATAACCAGATTTTTCTAGTGTTTTAATAATCTGAGGTAAAGCTTCAACTGCATTTGATTTGTTATTGTGATCATGTAACAATATGATTACTTTATCATGTACATTACCCATAACTCTTGTAACTAAGATCTCTATTTTACTGCCATACCAATCTAAAGAATTAACCATCTATAATACAGAACACATGTCTAATTGATTAGCGTTTTAGGTTAGATTATTGTCATAATCCCATACGGTAGACAAAACCACTTCATATCCTGTTCTGTTACATTTTTAATTGCCATATTCACCTTTTTCAACTCCGCAACTGTTCTCCACTTGAGAGTGATGTCAATTCTTACGTAATCAGGAGTGATTACCCAGCTCATAACCTGGATTATAGACTTTCTCTATTACCTCAGAAGTTTTTATGCATTCACTAAGAAGAAAAATTTTTGCTTTTACCTTCTAGTTTCCTATCATGTTAATAATATCAGCCACTCTGTTGCTAGATGCCCATAATCAAATGTACCACAATAAACTTGCCATTGCTATTTAACAAATTCTTTTATGTTACCTAAAATTTTTATATGATAGATCTAAATTGCAACTGAGTCCACAGTATAGTAAATTAAAATTACAATCATCGAAGAAAGTTGTGCTCAGATACAGCAAAAAAAAAGTTATTATTAATCATACTTTTAGCCCTACTATTTCAATATCTTTCATCTTGCCCAATTATATTACTGCACAATTATAGATCTTATACCAACTCTCTTGTTAGTGAGTCAAATAAATGACACAACAGAGTTGTTTAATTGCAGAGTGAGAAAGAGAAGTAATAAATTTGCACAGACACTCTCAAGCAAAGTAATTTTATTATAGATCTTATTACGCAAAATGTTCTATTTCATATACAACTAAAGTCTCTCAATAGGGATTAAGGCCTGGTGAATATGATGGTAGATATATAACTCAATACTGTCAGGTGTTTCTAAAATTTTTAATTTGTATCAACTAGCATAATCCATGACAAAAAATGCTTCTCATATTTTTAAATATTGCAACATTTGTTCAAGAAATATATTTATACAATCAGTGTTTGCATTCGGTATAAATAAGCCAGAACTCTCTCTATTTTTAGAATTAGCTCCTGTAGAGATAAAAGTTTTACCTACCTAATTTTACTTTAACCTGCGTTCTAACATCCTTTTTAAATCACCTGTACCAACTTTTGAATGCGTGGTAAACTTCGCTTATCAAAGATAAATAACTCTTGTTCAAGACACTTACCAATAGCCTCATTAAGTTTTTTCAAATTCTTTCTACTACCTTTATTTTGTTCATTATGAATTAATTCTGCGTAATATATGAAAATTCCATTCTTGCATATTACAGTGTGCTGTAGACTTGCTGATATTCAAGACAAATTTTTCTAAATCCTTATCTTTAATAGTAATATTAGAATTTTCTGTATCCATACTTCAACTTATTCAAATTAACTCTGATTCAATCTAGCCTTTCTACGACATTGAGGAAGAGTAAACAATCTTTCTTTTCTCCCAAATTTTAGATGCTTTATCCACGCAGTTAATGCTGTTTCTAAAATGAAACATGTTTTTGCTACTGCTGTTATACTATGCTTTTCGTTACAATTACAGCATTTAGTTTTTTTGCAACACATGCGTTATTTCGCACTTTCTTCACCATTTCTTTTGCTGATTCCACGGCTTTTTCATTCAAAAATTTTGATTTCAATACCATTTCAACTTCACTATTTTACTTACTTCAGTAAGTTTTCTTTTTTATTGTTACCTATCCGTTTCTTGCATATTGGAAATAATATAAGAATACAAGAAGCCTTTCTTGCCATGAATTATATTAATTAATATAAGTTAAAAATTTTAGAATTACTTTAAAATATCGAGTTATACATCTACTACAATACTCACCAAGCTTAATTCCTATTGGGAAATTTTAGTTCTATATAGAATAGAACATTTTGCGTAATAAAGTCTATAATAAAATCACTTTGCTTGAGAGTGGTCTGTACAAATTTATTACCTCTCTTTCTCACTCTGCAATTAAACAACTCTGTAATGTTATTTATTCAACTCATTAACAATGAGAATTAGCATTACTTTAGCATGGCTTCTTTTTCATTATTACCTATTCGTTCCTTGTACAGTAGAAACTGGTATTAAGCTCATAAAATCAGAAATTTCAACTTTCTTCTGCAAGCAAGTAGCAATAACAGTATTTATCATCAAGAATGCAATGGTCATCGGGCCAACGCCCCCTGGTACTGGCGTAATAGCTTTGGCTTTTTCTTTTACTCTATCAAAGTTAACATCACCTATAAGTTTTGTCCGTCCCTTCATATTTACACTATTTATGCCAACGTCAATCACTATTGCTCCTTCCTTTATCCAGCTTTCTTGGACAAAATTTGGCTTTCCAACTGCTGCAACTACTACATCTGCTTTAGAGCAATATTCAGCTAAATTTTTACTTTGCGAGTGCAAAATAGTAACAGTACAGTTTTCTTGCAACAATAGGTAAAGCATTGGCTTACCCACAATGTTTGACCTACCAATCACCACTGCATTTTTACCTGAAAGATCAGTTTCAACCAACTTAATTAAATGCAAAACTCCCTTAGGAGTGCAAGGTACAAGACAATTTCTTTCACCTTTAACTAATCTACCAACATTTTCATCATGAAAGCCATCTACGTCTTTTTCAACATTCACTGTGTTAATTACTTTTCCTGCCCTAATGTGACTTGGTAAAGGTAGCTGTACTAAAGTGCCATTTACAGATGGATCATCATTTAATTCATTAATTTTTTCAATTAATTTATTTTCCGAAATGTTATCAGGTAAAACAATAGTTTCAGAATTTATGCCTATTGATTCTGCTTTTTTTTGTTTATTACGAACATAAATCTGACTTGCTGGATTCTTGTTTACAAGAATTACTTTAAGGCAAGGAAAAATGTTGTGCTTTCTTCTTAAAATAGAGATTTTTTGTGATAATTCCTCACACAGGCCATCAGCTATTTTTTTACCATCGATGATAATTGTCACTTGCTATACTCCTTGCCATTCTTTGAAGTCAGGTAATTTGATATTAAATAAACTCAACACTTTGCCAATAGAGTGACTTACAATATCCTCTAACGATTTTGGCTTGGTATAGAAAGCAGGCATTGGCGGAGCAATTATTGCCCCCATCTCTGTTAATTTCAGCATATTCTGTAAATGACCAAGGTGTAGTGGTGATTCTCGCACTATAAGAACTAATTTTCTTCTTTCTTTTAGTGTTACATCTGCAGCTCTTGTTAACAGATTGGAAGTAACACCTGATGCAATTTCAGACATTGTTTTCATAGAACATGGAGCAACAACCATACCTAAAGTTTTAAATGAGCCACTCGCTATTTTTTCTCCTATTCTTTCTTCACAATAATAAAAATCTGCAAGTGATATAATATCTTCAAGTCTTTCTGTAACTTCATGAGATATAGTTATTCTTCCAGCACGGCTTATTACTAAATGTGTTTCACAATTAGCACTTTTTAGTGCCTTTAAAATATGCACACCATAAATAGCACCAGATGCTCCACTTATTCCAATCACAATCCTGTTATTCACCTAATTTTCTTTGCAACTCATTCCCAATGCGCGTTCATAAGTATTAAGCAATATCTCTTGTCTATACTCTATCATCATCTTCCATTTTTCTCAGCCTAATAATTTGTTTCATCATTTTTGTATTACGACTTCTACCTGCGCTTTTGCATATACATCACAAATGAGATCGTATACACTCTTCTTTTCTTGTTCAAGTTTTTCAATTCTTTCTGTATAATTCTTTAACTCCTTAGCCGTTACTTTTACTATATTTTCCATTAAATTCAATTAACTAATTGCTATTACAGTACTATCAGTTTTTACTTGTACTTCAATAACAGTAATAATATTTCTATCTTTTTTTAAAATCCTAAAGTAAAAACTAAACATAGAAAATTCCTCACCTTCTTCAGGAATGCGCTCTATCTCATTTACAATCATACCAGCTAAAGTTGTAGCTTCTTCGTCAGGGAGATCCCAGTGTAACTGTCTGTTAATATCCCTAATAGTAGATTTTCCTTCTATGTGATATACATTATCAGATATCTTCTTTATAAAATTCTCCGTAACTAAATCATGTTCATCAGAAATTTCCCCAACTATTTCTTCCAGTATATCTTCAAGGGTTACAATTCCCTGCAGCACTCCATATTCATCAATAACAAATGCAAGGTGTTTCCTATTTTTGCGGAAGTTATGAAGTTGTACACTGAGCGGTGTACTTTCTGGCAAGAAATAAGGTTTTGACATAACTCGAGCAACGTCAACCTCATCTACTTTATTATCCTTTTCACGCAAAGCATTTATTAAATTCTTCACGTGAACTACTCCGACAATGTTATCTGGCTCTTTTTGCCATAAAGGTACTCTACTGTGGCTGCTAGTTAAAATTTCTCTTATTAATTCTTCTTTATTCTTATCTATATCAAGAGAAAATAGGTTTCTCCTATGGGTCATAATTTCTGATATTTCTGTTTCAGCTAAGTCAAGTATGCTGCTTAACATATCTAAATCTTGCTGTAACATTGTTCCTTCACTGCGGTGAAGAGCAATCATGTTACGCATTGCATCTGCTGCAGATATCGCCTCCCTATTCTTATGAAGACCACATAATTTTAAAATGAAATTGACAATAAATTGAATGCTTAACGTTAATGGAGAAAAAACATTGACAAAAAACAATACAAAATAAGCAGAGAATGACGTAAATTTTTCAGGATTTTGCATAGCATAAGTTTTTGGTAGTACCTCACAGAACAGCAAGATACAAAACGTCATTACAATCGTTGATAGAAAAACACTTTCATTTCCAAAGAAATTTATAAATATTGCTGTAAATAAAACGGAGCAAGTAATATTAATAATTGTATTTCCAAGTAATATTGTTCCTATTGTTAATTCTTTTTTATTTAATAAGTGGTCTATCATCTTGGCTCTTTTACTGCCGTCTAGTTTTAGCTTATTGACTAGAGAACGACTAATTGAAGTTAAACCTATTTCTGCTCCTGAAAACAAAAACGATAAAATTAACAAAATAAAAATTACTGATAATATTAAAACCAATAACCAATTCATTAAAGTATGATGTTATTGAGACGAAAAACAGAGCTAATTTTATATGTTATAAGAAGCATTTGCAAGCTCAAAGTTTTATAGGATAAGTTTTACATATTTAAAATGTTAATGTAACTTTAACCTTAAAAAATAAATTATAGAGTATATCACACGCTCGCCTATATATTTATCCTCAACAATAAGTGAAGGGTTATTCTTATTACTCTACTATTCAAAATCTCAGTTGCTATTAAACCTTGATCAAGAGACTGCTGATAATTTTATCATTATAAAGAAGTTTAAAGTTCTATTTCTGTAAATAAGCCTTCCCCACTCACCACGAATTTTAGAAATTATCTCCGGAAATTCTTCAATTAAAAGCAACAGTTTTTCTTTTAGATATTTACTAACTTCCTCAATATGATTAAGGAAACCTTTTTTCAGCGTTATACTAAGCACTATATTATCAACAATCATAGTAATTCGATTACTACTATAAGTTGATCCATGTATTCCTGGAGTAATTACCCCTGCATTATAACCTTTTACTAACACTAACTCTCATTCTTAACAAGTTAAATAAGTGACATTGCAGAGTTATTTAATTGCGGAATAAGAAAGAGAGGAATCTCTTTGCACTAAAGAGCTCTTAAGCAAAGCAATTGTATTATGGATTTTATTATGTAAAATACTCTGCTTTATAACAACCAAAGCTCTCAATAGGATTGAGCTTTAGTAGGTATATAACTTTGATATTTTTAGGTACCTTTAAATTCTTTGACTTATGCCAACTAACACAATTCATAACAAGAAAGGTTTTTCCTATCCTTTAACATTGTAACATTTGTTCAAGACAAATATTTATACAATCAGTGTTGATATTCGGTATGAACAAGCTAGAAACTTCTCTATTTTTAAGATTGACTATACTGTAGAGATAAAAATTTTTATTTACCTATTTTACTTTAACCTGTGTTCTAGCGCCCTTTTCAAATCACCTGTTTCAATTTTTAAATGTATGTAAATCACTATTCATCAAAGATGAGCAACTTTTCCCAGATACTTACCTATAGGCTCATTAAGTTTTTTTTAAAACTTTTCCTGCTTACCTTTATCTTGTTTATTGTAAATTGGTCTTGGCATAATATATGAAAACTTCATTTTTTGCATATTACGATATACTGTAAACTGCTGATATTCAAGCAAAATTTTTCCTAGATTCTTGTTCTCATTTCTTTAATGGTGATATTAGAATTTTCTTGTATCCATACTTCAACTTATCAAATTAACTCTGATTCAATCTAGTTTTTTACGACTTTAAGTGAGTAAACAATTTTACTTCTTTTCCAAATTTTAGATGATTTATTCATGCAGTTGGTGCCGTTCTTAAAATACAGCATATTTTTGCTACAGCTACTGTACTGTGCTTTTTGCTGCAATTACAGCACAGCATTTAGTTTTTTTTGCAACATATGCGTTATTTTGCACTTTCTTCAGCATTTCTTTTACCACGACTTTTTCATCCAATAATTTTGATTCCAACGCAATTTAAACCTTGTTATTTTACTTACTTCAGTCTAGATTTTTTCCGTTATTGTCTATCCGTTACTTGTATAGTAGGAATTAGTATTAGAACACAGGTTAAAGTAAAATGAGCTAGATAAAATTTTTATTTCTACAGTGCAGTTAGTTCTAGAAATGAAAAGAATTTTAGGTTGTTTGCACTAAATGTCAACATTGGTTGTATAAATATGTGTTCTGAATAAATGTTGCAATAAGGATGGGAAGAACCTTTCTTGTCATGAATTTTATTAATTAGCATAAGTCAAAGAATTTAAAGGTACCTAAAAATATCAAGGTTATATACCTACTAAAGCTCAATCCTATTAAAAGGCTTTAGTTGTATACAGAACAGAGCATTTTATATGGTAAAGTCTATAATACAATTGCTTTGCTTGAGAGCTCCTCTTTGTACAAAGAGATTCCTCTCTTTCTTATTCGCAATCAAACAACTCTGCAATATCACTTACTTGACTTATTACCAATGATAATTGGTATAATAATGGAACAGCTATTTGCAAGAATTAACTGCTAATATAAAGCTGCTTTCGGGGAAAAAATTTACATATAAAATCCTTTTTCGGCTTTTGGCTTAATAATTAAGATGTTCTTGGGATAAATCTTTAATGACAATAATCATGTAGTATTTACATCAATAGAAATTGATGACCATAAAAGTGATTAAGCTTGGATAATGACAAGTAGCAAAATTACTCTGTAAAATCAATAGTATTAAGCCACTCATCTATTAAATATGGCAACATGGTTTAGCTTTCCGAAGTCAAGTTTTTTAAAGTTTTATTCAACAATCTTTTTTTCTTTTAGCAAACTCTGCAACTCTCCTTTTTCATACATCTCACGAGTGATATCACAGCCACCAATAAACTTTCCCCCTATGTATAGTTGTGGAATTGTTGGCCAATCAGAAAACTTTTTTATGGACTGACGTGTCTCATCATTTTCCAAAACATCAATGCACTTAAACTTCACATTCAATTTTTTGAGAATTGATACAACAAGTCCAGAGAACCCACATTGAGGAGAATCAGATGTACCTTTCATGTATAACACCACATCATTTTCTGCTATGTCTTTTTTTATTTGTTCGAAATTGTTCATAATGTTACCTTAATTTTAAATACTAGTTTCTAATTGCAATTCATACATAGATTGACACCCCATAAGTCCTTATTATACTACCATGTGCTATTCTATTTTCGCCTTTTTAAGAAAGCACTTAAAGGTTATTTTTAAATAACAATGATTATCTATCTATTATAAATCTAAAACAACTGTATGCAATTGAATTATCAGTTATATAGTTGCTAAATTAAAATCAAAATTATTGGATGAAAAAATCGTGTAACCAGTAAAAAAATGCTGAAGAAAATAAGAAATAACGCATATATGAAAAAGAACTAAATGCTGTAATTATAGCAAAAAAGCACAGTATAATAGCCTCAGCAAAAACACATTGCATTTCAGAACAGTATTAACTACATGAATAAAGTACCTAATACCAATTCTCGTTGTTAATAAGTCAAATAAGTGACATTACAAAAGTTATTTTATTACGGAGCAAGGAAGAGGAAGTAATAAATCTGTACAAAGCACCCTCAAGCAAAGCAATTGTATTATAGACTTTACCATATAAAATGCTCTGTTCTGTATACAACTAAAGCCTTTCAATAGGATTAAGCTTTAGTAGGTATATAACCTTGATATTTTTAGGTACCTTTAAATTCTTTGACTTATGCTAATTAACAAAATTCATGACAAGAAAGGTCCCTCCCGTCCTTATTGCAACATTTGTTCAGAACACATATTTATACAACCAATGTTGACATTTAGTGCAAACAACCTAAAATTCTTTTCATTTCTAGAACTAATTGCACTGTAGAAATAAAAATTTTTGTCTACTTCATTTTACTTTAACCTGTGTACAACACTCTTTTTAAATCACCAGTATCAACTTTCAAATGTGTGCCAAACCGCGATTCATTAAAGATGAATAACTCTCTTGTTTATGATACTTACAATAGTTTCATTAAGTTTTTTAAAACTTTTCCTGTCACCTTTATTTTGTTCATTGTAAATTGGTCTTAGCACAATACACAAAAATCTCATTTTTATATAATTTTATGCTGCACTGAGATTTGCTAAAATTCAAGCCAAATTTTTCCTGGATTCTTAATCTTCATTTCTTTATATGGTAATATTAGGATTACTTTGTATCTATACTTCAATTTGTTAAGTCTGATTCAAGAGAATTTTTCTACAATGTTGAGGGCAAATAATTTTTCTTCTCTTCTAAATTTTAGGGCTTCACCCGTGCAGTTAGCGCTGTTCTTAAAGAACAGCATATTTTTGCTACAATTATAGCATTTAGTTTTTTTTGCAATATATACGTTATTCCGCACTTTCCTTAGCATTTCTTTTATTGATTTCACGACTTTTTACCCAATAATTTTGATTTAATGCTACTTAAACCTTGCTATTTTACTTATTTTAGTCTATCTCCTTTCTCATTATTGTCTATTCGTTCTTTTTATAGTGGTTATTGGTATAAAAACTTAAATTAAGGAACTCCTTCATGGGTTAACAGATTCCTTCTGTTAGCTACTGTTTAATAAACTCCTTGAATATTTGTAGCTACCTTCATCCCTCTGTTTACCAGCGCCTTAGGGATATTACAAGAATTTTGCTACGACGGTGGCAGTTACCCGATATTCCAGCGCTTGATGCTGGCTTTCTATACTAAAAAACCATAAGATGACGAAAATATTAAACAAGTTTACTAGATTCCAGTGCGTGGTATTGGAACAATAATAAAGGGACTACTAAGATAATACAAGAAGGAGACATTAAATAATACCATTTATTGCGTAAATTACCTATAAATTGCTATGTTTATACAGTTGTGTCACCTAGCTCTAGCCCTTCTTTACTCCTCACATATCACTTCTACTACTCTACAGTTTCCTTCATCTTTATACAACGTTGTAGGTACGTTACTAAAGAAGTACTAGAAACACCAGAAATTTTATGTAGAAAAATTTTAAAAGGGAAGTTTAAACCCAGGTGGTAAACTCATCATACCTGCAAGATCGGAGGTTGTATTTGTCATATCCTCCTCTGCCTTCTTAACAGCATCATTGAATGCTGCCGTTACCAAATCTTCTACTATATCCTTCTCCTCATTCCTCATAAGCTCTAAGTCTATGTTTACCTTTTTAGCCTTATAACCACCTATTTTTATGACTTTTATCAACACAGAAACTCTACCCCCACCGGAAATACCTTGAAATTCTTTACCAATATACTTTTCTTGAGCTTCTGTAAGCTTCTTTTGCATCTCTTGCGCTTGCTTCATTATCTGATTAAAATCCACAACTTACTCCTTATTCTCTATATTAACCACCTCTGCACCCTTAAATGTATCAAGTATACCCTTGATTGCAGGTGTATAACTTAAGCTACTTGCTCCCTTATTTATATAACCTGCATCAATTATAACAACCCACTCTTGCTTAGTTAGCTGACTTAAGTAATTTTTTAAGTCATTACAAAAATTACTATCCAACTGAGATACAGCTTTTAATTTTAAATACCCAGGTTTGCAGTCCACTAATTGTAGATTATTACATAGCTGCTTGTAAAGATAAATTTGGTTATTCCATCGTAATAGTTGCAAAATCTTGTCAAAATCATAACTTTTTTGTTGTATGTTTTCTGCGCTGCATGTATTCCTCCGCTGTGTACTTTGCGCAAGAACCTTCTTAACTACCTGCTCAGGAGAAGGTAGATCAGAAAGATAACAGAGGCTAATTAACATCATCTCAGCAGCAACATCACTGCATGTCGAAGTTTTTATATCTTGAACTCCCTTGAGTAATATTTTCCATAATCTTGATAAAAATATTAAAGACTTCTTTACACCCAGGTCTTTTATCCTGTTCTTCTCACATTCCGTAACCGAATTATCAATCTCCTTTGTAACTAAAAAACGGCATATCAACTGAATTGTCTGTAATAGACCTTCAAAAATACTAAGCGGGTTTGCTGTTTCCACTGCTTTATCGAACAATGATAGAGCTTTCTGTAAATCACCATTCAATATTGCTTCCAATAGATCAAACATAATATCTTTATTCACTAAGCCAAGTATATCCATCACACTTTTGGCAGATATTATACTATCTTTAGTATAGAGCACTGCTTGATTCATCAAAAACAAGGCGTTACGCATTGAATTGCCAGAACGACGCGCAATTAATTCTGATGCCTCTTTTTCAAGGAAATAATTTTCTTTCTGTGCAATATCATTCAAACGCTCTATTACTTTAGCTATAGGAATGTTACGTAAATCAAATCTTTGACAACGTGCAACAATAGTGATTGGTATCTTTTTTATCTCTGTAGTTGCTAAAATAAACTTTACACTTAACGGTGGCTCTTCTAAGGTTTTAAGTAATGCATTAAATGCACTACTGGATAACATATGTACTTCATCTATAATATAAACTTTGAACTTAGACCTTATAGGTGAATAGCAAATATCTCCTAGGATTACTTTTATATCATCAACGCTAGTATGACTTGCTGCATCGATTTCAATCACATCTGGATGGCTTGAATTTTTTATCGCCAGACAATTTTTACATGATCCACACGGCTCAAAAGTTGGTCCCAAGGAACAATTTAAACACAAAGCTATTATTCTTGCTGTGGTAGTTTTACCCACTCCACTATTGCCGGAGAGTAGTATAGATTGTGGAATTTTGTTGAGATTAAAAGCGTTTTCTAATATACGCACTAATATATCTTGACCTACTAAATCTTTAAAGCTGCCAGGACGGTATTTTAATGCTATGTTCATGATTTATGTTAAAATAAATGACAAGATTAGGTATGCAACCCAATAAAGATTCTGATATGGCTGCTTCATCTCTGATCTGACCAAGTTACAGAGTTTTTGCCTGCATACCTTGTAAAAGGTTATACTTTATTTTTTTATTTAGCAAGGTATATTCTATATTAGCCTCATAATTTGATATGCTAAATTTTTTACAGCGCTACTTTGAAGTAAGTAAAAAGTTAGTTGTTATGCAAGTCACTACAAGATTGTTATCTAAATTTTTATTTATATCATTTTAGTTAAGTGCTTATTTATATCATCCTAATGCGCAATACTAGAACCTGGAAATCTCTTAAACAACTAGACCATGTGGCCAAGCCATAGAATGATAAGTGCCAAAGCAATAAGAGGTTATTGTACAAGATCTACTAAAATCCACATCTTTTTCTTTGGATCACAGTATCACGTACTCGGATGACAAAAGAAAAAGAGAGCATGAAGAAAAGAAAGATGATAGGAGAGGTATTATGATTTTACATCACTTTCCCCTTTGTCCATTTTCACGAAAAGCCAGAGCCTTCCTTAAGGAAAAAAAGCTGAGCTGCGATTTAGTATATGAAAATCCTTGGGAGAAGCGAAATGAATTTATGAAGATTAATCCAACTGGACAGGTACCAGTGCTTATAGATAATAGCTTTATTATAGCAGACAGCAACGCTATTTGTGAATATCTAGAAGAAACTTACAATAGCGATATCAAATTGCTTGACTCGTCTATTGTTGTTAAATCTCAAATACGTGCTTTAATTAATTGGTTTGATAATAAATTTTATCATGAAGTTACTAAATATATTATAAACGAGAAAGTAATAATTAACCGCAGTCCTGACTCCAGGTTTCTCCATGCAGCTCAACATAATCTATCTTGCCATATAGAGTATATTGAGTACTTAATTAACAAAAATGTTTGGCTTGCAACTGATAAGTTCACTTTAGCTGACATTACTTTGGCATCACATATTTCTGTAATGGATTACGTAAATAGCTTTCCATGGGAAAAAAGTAAAATTTTAAAAGAATGGTATTCCATTGTAAAGTCAAGGCCTTGCTTTCGTGAGATGTTATTAGAAAGAGTTCCCGGGTTAATTCCTCCTCCACACTACGCTGACTTTGATTTTTAGTTTACGTAAGCTTTAAAGCTACAGTCATTCCTTCATCAGTTGGAATTAATATAGAGTAATATTTTTCTTCATCTGATAACCTATAATTAAATTCCCTCATAGCACACCATGATTTTTCTGATACTTCTTTTGGAGGTGATTCCAAAAACACTGTGTTAAATAATAGAGTATTATCTGCAACAATCAGTCCGTCTTGTCTAATGTACGACTCTGCCCAATCTAAATATTTAGGATAGCCATCCTTATCAGCATCAATAAATATCATGTCATATGGTGACTTCGCTGATAATTCAGCCAATTTTTCCAATGCATTGCCTACTATTAAAGTAATTTTATTATCTAGATTAAAAGCACTAAAATTTTTTTTTGCTATTTTAAAGTGCTCAGGATTATTTTCTATTGTATATATATGGCCAAACTCAGGTAGAGCTTTTGCCATACAAATTGATGAGTAACCATATAATGTGCCAATTTCAACGATACTTTTTACCTTATGAATTTTTATAAATAAACTTAATAACTTTCCTTCTTCAGCGCTAATTTGAATGTGTTGTTTTTCTTTAAGAAGACAATACTCTTCTATTTCTTTGCATTCTTTTGCAAATAAATCTCGTATATATGACAGTTTTACGTTAGATTTATTACGTGCCATGTTTTGTATTACAGGAAGGCTTAATTAATACAAAATTCATAAATAATGATATACCTAAAATAATACAAACATTTACTTTAGGCCATTATTTTATAGCGTAAAATTTTAAGTGACAAAAATTGTGATATATAGTACCATAGTTAACTAATGTAACAGCTGATTGGCTGCCACATTAAAATTTAAAGGAACTACTTATATGCAAGTTTCTCTTTTAAATATAATTTTCATAATCAATTAGAGGGGATTATATGTCTTATAACATTGCTAGTGAAGTTGAAACGTTAAGCAAAAAATCTAACAAAGATGAAGGAGTTACATTATTAAATAACCCAGCTTATCGTGAAAAGTATAGGGAACGTTTTGATGAAGCCCAGAAAAAAGTTATGGATATGGTTCAGTTTTATGATGGAACAATAATATTGATAGAAAATAAAATTGCTATGTATTATTACGCTTGGCACAGTAAAAAAAGAGAGTTTGAGCGTAAAAAACAACAAGCAGTGATGAAAAATGATGGATCAGTATAGAGCCTTTTGTATGATAAGCTACAGTGGTATCACTTCACTATAGCTTTTTCATATAGTTTGTCTATTACGTTAGCAAAATATCCTAGCGTTTTATATCCTTCATATCTAATTTTATCAGGCTCTATATGTGATTTATCATTGTTAGGTCTTATAAAAAATATCGGAGTGGCCATAATGCCAAGCTTATTAATTGCTAGTGATTTATCATTTATAATTTTATCCATTACTTTCTCATCGTTAATACATCGATTAAATGTATCTTGCTTTAAGTTGCTTAGTGCTGCCACTTTTTGTAACACAGTTAAATCACCTAAATTAGAGTAATTCCATGAATCTATCGAACTAAAAACAGCTTTATTAAAATTAAAATAATCTTCTTGCTTCTCGTAGCAATAACTTAGCATTGCAGCCTTTAGTCCCCTGTAATCTAAAGGGAAATGACGAAATATATATAGCATTTTACCTGTATCTATATATTTCTTTTTAATTTCAGGAAAAACTTCCCTATGAAAAAGAGAACAGTGATAACAAGTAAGTGAAGCATATTCTATCATTAGAATTGGTGCTTTGTGGTTTCCCAATAATTTATCACCAGACAACGGCGACAGTAGTTCTTTTGGTGTTATTTCATTAGTTTTTTGAGTGTACTGATTGTTAGATAAGTCCTGCTTAATCACTGCATAAGAATTAACACTTATAAAGATCAATAAAAATAATAACTTAAAAATCATTACAATATAAATATTTAACTTGCTAAATAACTACGTATTTATATCAATAATGTCAAGATAACTTTTTCTTATACCAATCTCCACCGTACAAGGAAAGAATAGACAACAGGAAGCTCTAATGAAGTAGGTAAAATAACGAGATTTAAATTGCGCTGAAATTAAAATTATTGGATGAAAAAGCCGTGAAATCAACAAAAGAAATGCTGAAGGAAGTGCGAAATAATGCATATGTACAAAAAACTAAATGCTGTAATTGTAGCAAAAAGCACAGTATAACATACATAGTAAAAACATGTTTCATTTCAAGAATGGCACTAACTATACAGATAAAATATCTCAAATATGGAAGAGAAGAAAAATTGTTTGCTACTTCTTAACGTTACAGAAAAACTAGATTGAATCAGAGTTAATTTGAACAAATTGAAGTATATATGCAAAAAAAAATTAATATTACTGTTAAAGAAATGCAAATAAGAACTCAGGAAAATTTGGCGTGAATGTTAATAAATCTACAGACACCGCGTCATATACAAAAAATGAAGTTTTCATATATTACGCGGAGACTAATTCACAATAAACGAAATAAAGGTAGATAAAAAGTAAAAAAACTTAACAAGACTATTGCAAATATCCTAAACAAGAGTTATTCATCTTTGATGAATGCAGTTTGGCACACATTCAAAAGCTGACACTAGTAATTTAAAAATGACGTCAAAACACAGGTTAAAGTAAAATCAAGTAGACAAAATTTTCATCTCTACAGCGTAGTCCATTCTAGAAATGGAGAGAATTTTAGCTTATTTGCACCAAATGTTAATACTGGCTACATAAATATATTTCTTGAATAAATGCCGCAATCACGAGAATCCTTTCTTAACATAGATTATGTTAGTAAAAATAAATCAAAAAATTTAAAGGTACCTAAAAAATATCGAGATTATATATCTATCACCAGATTTGCCAGAGTTCAATCTTATTGAGAGACTTTAGTTATGTATAAAACAGAATATTTTGCGTAATAAAGTCTATAATACAATTGCTTTGCTTGCGAGCTCTTTGTGCAAATTTATTACCTCTTTTTCTCACTCACAATTAAACAATTCTGTAATGTCACTTATATTTGATCCACTAATAATGAGAATTGGTATTCGAATGATAATATTGAGTCTTTCTCATTGGTTTCAGCTATATGGATTATAGGAGTATTTTTTCAGAATTGTTTAGTTTGCTAAGAAAACCCTTTAATACGATCAAGAAAAAAACTTTTAGTCTGCTATCAAGCAGCTTAGGCCAATAAAGCATGTACCATAAATTATTGTTATACTTTAATTCATCTATAACATGCATTATACTATATATAGAATTTTTACTAAGTTGAGAATATTGATTAATAGAAACGCTTATCCCGTTCATTGCAACATCACTAACTAAGAAAGAACTGACATTTTTGGTAACTTTATAAATCAATATTTATAAATTCTTCATTGTTATAAGAAAATCTTGTACTAATCAAACAACTTACATCGTCAACTGCTCTTGAGCTTATTATAGTCATTTTATTATTATTCATGTATTTATAATAAAATTATGATACACAAACGTGTAAAATACATTTCATTTCCTCTTTAAAAATCTTCTCTTTCTTTTTTGGTAGCTAAAGCTACATATTTTTCCATAATAAATTGAGATATTTTTTGAAATCAACATCATTTTGAACGATTTCCTGAAGCTTTTTATATACATGCTCCCCTATTTTTTTATTTTCCGTTATAGATATGCCATCCACTTTTTGCTTCACAGGATGCACAAAAATTCCACGATCTGCACAATTAGTGTAAGCGTTTAAAGAAATTACAATGAAAATAATAATGATTAAGACTCTAATAATATTCATGAGATGTATTCACTAACTATGACATGCAAAATGCAAAGTTTAATAAAAGCTAAATAATAGCTAGTTTTTTGCTGACTGCAATATACTTATAGACACGCCTTGCATAAATTGGCTATAATTGCAGGGGTCTGTTCTACACGTTATAAGTTAAGTTAAATTTCCCGAGCGATAATTTCTAATCAAGGGAATTGCCTCTATTGATTTCATTGAAGTTGATACGTAATGCCCACCTTAACTTCTGGTCTCAGGAATCTACTAAGGCTAACGTTAGATACGGATCTCGTTCCAGTTAATTTAAATTAATGCTTCATCAATACAAAGAACAAGATATTTTCTTATGTTTACCTGATAAGGTATTTCAGGTTGTAATTGATATTGAGAAATATCCTGATTTTGTTCCTTGGTGCAAAGCTGTTTACTTAAAGAAGAAAATTAATAATCAGGTAGTTGTGGATCTCACAGCCGCTTTCCACGGAATTAAAGGAAGATATACATCGGAGGTAACTTTCCTTTCTCCGAATGGAACGAATGAAGGTTGGATAAAAGTAGTATCCTCAAATGGAATATTCAAGCGTTTATATAATGAATGGAAATTCGTTCTTATAGATGAAAAGAAAACTATGGTGAAGTTTTATATAGAGTTTGAGTTTAAATCTAGCTCATTTTCCATTTTATTAAATTCAGTATATAAATATACACAAAGTAAAATAGTCGCTGCGTTTAAAGACAGGGTTGAGAGCTTTGCTAACACAAATCATCATTTTTAATGGGCAAATAACTGACATTGCAGGATATTTAATTGTGGAATGAAAAAGATGAGATAATAAATTAGTACAAAGCCCTCTTAGGTAAAGCAATTATATTATAAACTTTACTATGTAAAATGTTTTGTTTTATATACAACCAAAGTCTCTCAACTAGGATTGAGTTTAGGTAAGTATGGTGGCAGGTATATAATCTTGATATTTTTAAATATCTTTAAGTTTTTAAATTATTCTAATTAACACAATCAATGATAAGAAAGGCTCCTCGTGATTGCAACATTTGTTCAAGAAATATATTTATATAGCCAGTATTAACATTTGATGCAAATAAGCTAAAATTCTCTCTATTTCTAGAATGGACTACGCTATAGAGATAAAAATTCTGTCTACTTTATTTTACTTTAACCTGTGTTTTGACATCATTTTTAAACTACTAGTATCAACTTTTGAATGTGTGTCAAACTTGCAATTCATCAAAGATGAACAACTCTTGTTAGACTATTTACAATAGTCTTGTTAAGTTTTTTTACTTTTTATCTACCTTTATCTCGTTTATTGTGAATTAGTCTCCGCGTAATATATGAAAACTTCATTTTTATATATTACAGTGTACTGTAGACTTATTGACATTCAAGCCAAATTTTCTAAGTTCTTATTCGCATTTCTTTCAATAAGATCAGGCTTTCTGCATACATACTTCAATTTATTTAAATTGACCCTGATTCAATCTAGTTTTTCTACAACATTAAAAAATAGCAAACAATTTTTCTTCTCTTCCAAATTTGAGATATTTTACTTGTACAGTTAGTGCTATTCTTAAAATGAAACATATTTTTATTATAGATGTTATACTGTACTTTTTGCTATAGTTACACAGCATTTAGTTTTTTGTACGTATGTGTTATTTCGCACTCCCTTCAGCATTCCTTTTGTTGATTTCACGATTTTTTTTATCCAATAATTTCAATTTTAACACTATTTAAATCTCGCTATTTTACCTACTTCATTAGGGCTTCTTTTCCATTATTATCTATCTGTTTCTTGTACAGTGGAAATTAGCATCAGCATCCTGAATAAGAGAGTTATTCATATTTAATAAATTTTGGTTTAATAGACACTTGAAAATTAAATACGGGTAGTTTTAAAACAGCATTAAAACACAGACTAAAGTAAAATTAGGTAGATAAAATTTTTATTTCTACAATGCAATTAATTCTAAAAATGAAGAGAGTTCTAGCTTATTTATGCCAAATATTAATATTGACCGTATGAGTACATTTCTTGAACAAATGTTCTAATCATGAGAAGCCTTTCTTACTATAGACTGTGCTGGTTGGCATAAATTAAAAAAATTTAAGGGTCTCTAAAAATATCAAGATTATATGCCTACCACCATACTTACCTGAGCTCAATTCTATTGAGAGACTTTAGTTGTACACAAAACAGAACATTTTACATAATAAAGTCTATAATACAATTACTTTACCTAAGAGCGCTTTGTACCAATTTGTTATCTCATCTTTTTACTCTGTAATATCACTTATTTGATCACCAACAATGAGAATTGACACAAGCAGGTAAAAGATAATTTTGCTAAAACATTCATATAATTTTTGATATTATTCGTAACAAAAATGTGAAAAAAAATTCTTGAAATACCTAAAACCTTATATCAAACTACTATGCATAATTTATGTCAAATCTTAACCCAAAGCAACAAATACAAATCTAATCAGGAAAGGAATATCAATAATAAATAAAAATGCCATTGAATATAAATTAAAATCAGCGATGCTGCTATATTAAATCGCACACTAAAAGCCCTATTCAAAACGTTAAAACTATACTAATTTGTGGTTCGTTATCTCTAATCAGAGACTTCTGCCACGGAGAATGATCAAGCTTTTTAAAACTTATATCAATTAGTAGTATATTTTTCTCCAAAAGAAGCTATATTATAACTATGGATAACATAATAGTAAAAAAATTTGGTGGAACCTCGTTAACTGATCTAACCAGAGTTGCAAATTTAATAAAAAAAGATGTTGATAATGGTTGTAGTGTAGTCGTTATTGTTTCTGCTGTTGCAGGGCTTACTGACCAAATGATTTTTCAGGCTAGACAAATCTCAAACTTAAGCCATAAACAAGAACTATCAGAATACGACGTTATGCTTTCAGCGGGAGAGCAAATTTCCTGTGGCCTATTAGCGATCACTCTTCTATCTATTGGAGTAAATGCCAAATCTTGGCTTGCTTGGCAGCTACCAATTATAACTGATGATTCTTATTCCGAGTCTAAAATAAAAACAATAAAGATTGATCATTTAAAAAGATCTTTCGCTGAAGGTTATACTGTGGCAATCATCGCTGGTTTTCAGGGCACATATAATAATAGAATCACTACCTTAGGAAGAGGAGGCTCTGATATATCAGCAGTTGCCTTAGCAGTAGTTTTTGGTGCCAAAGTTTGTGAGATTTTTACTGATATAGATGGAATATATACTGCCGATCCGAAAATTGTCCCAAAAGCACACAAACTTAAATACATCTCTTATGATGAAATGTTGGAGATGTCATCATCAGGTGCTAAAATACTGCATAATCGTTCAGTACAACTCGCAATGAAACACAACATTAAAGTACAAATACTATCCACTTCTAAAGAGATAGAAGGCACTGCAGTATTACACGAAAATGATGTATTAGAGAAACACACAATTACTGGAATAACTTATAGCACTAATAAAGCTCTTGTAACTTTTACCAACCTTGCAAATAACTTGCATGCTCTAAAAGACATGGCATGGGCAAATATTAAAATTGATATGATACATGGATCAAGTATCGTAATTTCCGAGTTTGATATTGACTTAGTAAAAAGGTTACTAAACGAGAATAAAGATTATGTTATAAACAATAACGCAGCTAAAATTTCAATAATTGGTATTGGTGTTATGTCTGTGATGTGTCATATACTCAAGGTCTTCAGTGAAAAAAAGATAAAAATACTTGCAATTACAGCATCCGAAATCAAAATTAGTATCATCGTTCAAAGGGAATATGCCGAAGCTATAGTTAGGGATTTACATACTGAGCTGATGTGCGCAGAAAGTAGCTGATCATCTCTTATGCCTTATAACCTTCCCTTTCTAATATATTTCGCAGAGAAAGGCAAGTACCATATTAACAATGTAGCAGAAATCCATGAATGATTTAAAAGCCTATCTTTTACCATTGGTACATCTTATTCTATAAGATAGAGAAAAATTTTAAACACAAGGAAGTTGAATATTTGCGCAAAATAGTGTATAACGAATAATATTTTTAAGTAAATTTTTTATAGCTTTTTCCGAGTTTCTGCAAGCATCTTTGCACTGAGAAAAACAAGAATATTCTTATTCATTTTCTCAATGACATTTTAGATTAAATTGGTAAAGCTAAATAGAGAATGTGAGTTTTCTAATACCAATTCTCACTATATAATAGGTCAAATATAATGACATTGCAGAATGAGAAAGAGAGGTAATAGCTTTGCAAAAAAACACTTTCAAGCAAAGCAATTGTATTATAAGCCTTATTACGTAAAATGTTCTGTTTTATATGCAATCAAAGCCTCTTTCAATAGGGTTTTAGCCTAAATAAACATGAGGTAACATGTATATAATCCGACATTTTAGATATTTTTAAATTTTCAATTTATGTTAACTAAAATAATCCACGATAAGAAAAGCTTGTCATGTTCTTAAGTATTGCAACATTTGTTCAAGAAATATATTCATACAATTAGTGTTGACATTTTGGTATAAATAAGCTAGAAATCTCTTCATTTCTAGGGTTATTACTCTGTAGAGATAAAAATTTTATCTAACTAATTTTCTCCCAATTGTGTTCTAACGCCTTTTTTAAATCACCAGCGCTCAACTTTCAAACGTGTACCAAACTGTGATCCATCGAAGAAAAATAACTCTTGTTCACAACACCTACCAATAGTTTCATTAAGTTCTTTTAATTCTTCTTGTTTACCTCTACCTTATTCATTGTAAACTGGTCCTAACGTAATATGCAAAGACTTCATTTTTGCATATTACTGCAGATTTACTAACATTCAAGCCAAATTTTTCCTGAATTCTTATTCTCATTTCTTTAATAGTAACATTAGGAGTTTTCTTATATCCATACTTTTACTTATTCAAATTAATTCTGATTTAATCTAGTTTTTCTATAACATTAAGGAAGAGTAAACCATTTTTCTTCTCTTCCAAATTTTAGGTACTTTCTTCATGCAGTTAGTGTTGTTCTTGAAATGCAATATATTTTTGCTAAAGCTGTTATACAGTGTTTATTTATTGCAGTCTCAATATTTAATTTTCTTGCAATATTTTGCACTTTCCTCAGCATTTTTTTCTGATTCTACCACTTTTTTATCCAACAATTTTAATTTTAACGTCGCTTAAGCCTTGTTATTTTACTTACTTCAGTATGGTTTCTTTCCCACTACTTTTATTTATTTCTTGTACACTAGAAATTAGTATAAGTATACTGAACAAGAGGATTTTTCTTTGTAAATCTTAGTGGCACGCATTCGAAAGTTAGAGACAGGTATTAAAGAAAATGTTAAATACAGGTTAGAGTAAAATTAATAAGTTAAAAATTTAAAGACATCAAAATGTCGAGATTATATACATGCTTACCTAGCTAAAACCCTATTGAGAGAGGAGGCTTTGGTTACATATAAAACAGAACATTTTGCGCAATAAAAGGCTTATAATACAATTGCTTTGCTTGAAAGTGCTCTTTTTTGCAAAGCAATTACCTCTCTTTCTCACTCTGCAATGTCATTTATTTGACCTATTAATAGTGAGAATTAGTATTACCCCAGCATAACTTCTTTTCTATTATTTTCCACCTATTTCTTGTACAGTAAGAATTATCATTAATAGATGAACTTACTGATTTTCCTTAAGCAGAAATTGCACAACTTAAAGAAGAAGTCATTAATTGATACTATCCCATTAAACGCTAAGTTGAATGGGTCATGGCATCAACTTAAGAAAAATACTAGTAAGTGTATATAAAACTTCTCTATAAAATTCATTATATCTTCAGGAGAATTCACTAAGGAAGATGCTTAAGTTGATACCCATTAGCTGAACAGATATAAGCATGATCATTCTGAAAGCAAAAACCTTCTATACTTTACCTGAGTGAAGTTACTTAATTTTTACATATCTGTTATAAAATATAAAAAACTAAATTTGGAATAAAAATGCTAGTTGAAGCTTGGGCTCTACTAATACTTACACTATTTGAAACAATACTTAGTGTAGATAACTTAATCTTTATTTCTCTAGTAATAGATAGAGTACCAAACGCATTAAAGGAAAAAGTACGCATCATAGGTCTTACACTAGCACTATTGATGCGCTTTGTAACACTTTCTTTTACATCACATATATTATCAATGCAAAAACCTATATTTTACGCTGCATCATTCAACTTTTCAGTAAAAGATCTACTCATGATAGCAGGAGGATTATTCTTAATCATTAAAAGCTTCATAGAGCTATGGAACGACATTTTCTCATGCAAGCAAATCAAAAAAAAAACAGACACTAAATCACAAATGTTTTCAGCTGTACTACAAATTATATTAATAGACTTAATTTTTTCAGTTGATTCTTTACTAACCATTATAGCATTAACTCATAGCATGGTAACAATTGCTATAGCATACACATTTTCCATACTAACAATGATATTGTTGTCAAATTATACCACTCAGTTAATTAAACCTAGTCTAAGTTTAAAAACAATCTCCATCTTATTTATTATACTTATTGGTACGCACCTAATGCTTAATGGACTTCACATAGAAGTACCAAAAGAATACTTATATTCTTCATTGATGTTTTCATTCTTCGTAGAAGCTATAAATAGAATAAAGAAAAAAGTGCAGTGCATGAAGAAAAAAAACAGCCCTAAATTATTCCCACTCAATAGTCGCCGGTGGTTTTGAAGTTAAGTCATACATAACTCTATTTACTCTGGAAACGTTATTAACAATTATGCTGCTGACATTTTGTAGAAAATCCCAAAACACTAATGAATGCTGATTTTTATTTTCAAATGGAAATGCATCAGCTGTCATACCATCAAACGATGTCACAGCTCTCAAAGCACAAACATATTCGTACGTACGATCATCTCCCATAACACCCACAGTTCTTATCGGCAATAGCACAGCAAAAGCTTGCCATATTTTATCATATAGACCATAATTTTTCATTGTATTGATATATATTTCATCTATTTCTTGCAATATTTGCACTCTTTCCTCATCTACTTCACCTATGACCCTCACTGCAAGTCCAGGTCCTGGAAACGGATGTTGTAATATTATCTCATCTGAAAGACCAATTTCTTTCCCAAGCAGCCTTACTTCATCCTTAAAGAGGTAGCGTAAAGGCTCCACTAGCTTTAGATTCATCTTCTCTGGCAATCCACCAACGTTATGATGAGATTTGATTGTACTAGTATTTTCCGAAGCATGCCCTGATTCAACCACATCAGAGTAAATAGTACCCTGCATTAAAAAATCTACATGACCTATTTTTTTTGCCTCCTCTTCAAACACTTCAATAAAAGTATTACCTATAATTTTTCGCTTTTCTTCTGGATCAGTTATACCTTTTAATCTATTTAAAAATAAATTTGACTTATCAACATAATTTACTGGAATCTCTTCTAACACAGCAATGGTCTGGTTCTTACGTAACAACCCAGTATTAATAAAAATACAATTTAATTGTTTTCCTATAGCTTTATATGTAAGAGCCGCTGCAACATTTGAATCTACTCCTCCACTTACCGCAGCAATTACTTTTTTTTCTCCTACCAAATTTTTGATTCTTTCCTTTTGCTTTTCAATGATTGACTTCACTGTCCAATCCCTCTTACAATTTGCAATATCCAAGAAGTTAGAAAGCAACTTACTACCATTCGCTTTAGGCTTAACTTCAGGATGGAATTGAGTACAATATATCTTACGTTGTTCATTAGCAACTATCGCAATAGTTTGATTTATTATACCTAATGCAATAACAGTAAACCCTTGTGGTGCAATTTCAACACTGTCCGTATGATTCATTACCACATCCACTTCAGAATTAACATCCCACACATTCTTTATAATAGGAGATTCCTTTAGTATCTTGATCTTAGTTTTGCCAAACTCCTGTTTAAACTCTTTTTCTACTTTTGCTCCAAAATAATGACAAATAAGTTGTTGCCCGTAGCATATCCCAAGTATAGGCACATTTGTTACCTCATTAAGTTTTATAATCTTATGCACCACTCCATTTATCTCAGAAAAATTATTATGCACAGACTGCGGTCCCCCAGAGAGGATAAATCCATTGAATTTCGATATTATCTCAAAATTGATGTTGCTTGGGAATATTTCACAATAAACACCCACTTCTCTGACTCGTCTTGCGATAAGCTGTGTAAATTGTGAACCAAAATCAATAACGGCAATTGCTGACAACCCACTCCTCCATATTATTTAAAGCAATACTTAATAATAAAGAAAATAATAGAGCAAGTAAACTGAGACCTCTTTTAAAGCCTTAATATATGACTTAAACGTTAGTTATAGAAACGTCAGAAAAGTACGAACAACGTATATGTTACAAAAAAACTAAATGCTCTATAATTGCAGCAAAAAGCACAGTATAATAGACCGTAATAAAAACATGTTACATTCAAAAACAGCACTACTGCACAGATAATGTACCTAAAATGTGAAAGAGAAAAAAATTGCTTGCTTCTCCTCAATGTTGTAAAAAAAACTGATTGAATCATAATCAATTTGAACAAGTTGAAGTATGGATAGAAGAAAACCCTAATATTCTGTTAAAAAATGAAAATAAGAACCTAGAAAAATTTGGCTTAAATGTCAATAAGACTACAGTGCACTGTAATATGCAAAAATGAAATTTTTGCAAACTGCGCCAAGACCAATTTACAATAAACAAGATAAAGTAAATAAGAAGAGTTTAAAAAAAACTTAATGAGACTATTGGTGATATTCTAAACAAGAGTTATTTATCTTAGCTAAAATATGATTTAGCATATATTCAAAAGTTGAACACAGGTGGTTTAAAGAGGGCGTTAGAATATAGGTTGAAGTAAAATTAAGTAGATAAAAATTTTATCTCTACAGCGCAGTTAATTTAAGAAATGGAGAGAGTCCTAGCTTATTTGCACAGAATATTAACACCAATTATATAAATATATTTCTTGAATAAATATCGTAATATTTAAGAATACGAAAAGCCTTTTTTATTATGAATTGTGCTAATTGGAATAATTTAAAAAACTTAAAATTACCTAAAAATATCAAGATTATATACCTACCGTTACACTCACCTGAGCTCAATTCTATTGAGAGACTTTGGTTGTATATAAAACAGAATATCTTACATAATAAAATTTACAATGCAATTGCTTTGCTTAAGAGCGCTTTATACAAATTTATTACCTCTTCTTCTTCACTACTCAATTAAACAATTCTGCAATGCTGCTTATTTGACCCTTTAGCAATAAGAATTGCATCATTTCTTTAATGATAATATCAGGGCTTTCTTCAATTTATTTGAATTTACTCTGATTCAATCTAGTTTTTTCACAATGTTGAGAAGAAATAAACAATTTTCCTTCTCTTCCAAATTTTAGGTACTTTATCTGCACAGTTAGTGCTGTTCTTGAAATGCAACATATTTTTGCTATGGTCGTTATAATATGCTGTCTTGCTACAATTACAGCATTTAATTTTTTTGTAACATACACATTATTTTGTACCTCCTTCAGCAATTTTTTTTACCAATTCTATGTCCTTTTCATCCAATAACTTTGATTTCAATGCCATTTAAACCTCGCTATTTTACTACTTCAGTATGACTTCTCTCCAATTATTATCTACCCGTTTCTTATATAGTGAGGATTGATATAAATATTTAATAACTACGACTCAACTGCATTCTTAATGCAACTAAAACTTTAATCCTAAATATTTAGGAAATTTACTATATAAAAAAGGCAAAAAATACACCGTATTAGACAGTATTTACCCCCTAATTCTGTAAATTAACATTCTATACTGCCTTGAATGCTTTATAAGCGCGTTTCAGTTTATATAAACCTAGAAATGGTATAAAGATATAAGGCGCACATAGTGTAGAAAATTAAATATAAGAGACTACCATACAATACTTTATTGTTTAATCTATACAGATTGAAGGCAACTGAATATCTTCACTGTTGAGATAAGGAGAACTTGGCAAAATTCGTCAAGTGATTTTTGCGCTTCTATGAGCCGCTTAGATGACACCTCTCTACAACATTTTTTGTACAGCTTTGCATAACCTTTTGCTATATTATGGATCTTGCTTTAGCTACCGTATTCATATAAAATGAAATAAATCAGAGCTACAAATTAAATGTTAACAAGATTTGCTCCAAGCCCAACTGGCCATCTTCATATAGGAAATGTCCGCACTGCACTCATTTGCTGGATGTACACACGCAGTCAAAACGGAAAATTTTTACTTCGTTTTGATGACACTGACCTTCAGCGTTCAGATATCAAATATATAGACAGCATAGTCCAGGACTTAAGATGGATTTGCATAGATTGGGATGCAAACTTTAAGCAATCAGAGCGCTTTAAGCGTTATAATGAAGCGTTTCTACAGTTAACAACAAAAGGGTACATTTATGCATGCTATGAAACAAGAGAAGAGTTAGACATTAAACGAAAATTGCAGTTAAAACAGGGACTTCCCCCGGTATATGATAGGAGCGCGTTACTTCTTACTGAACAAGAAAAAATTCTTTATGAGCAAGAAGGACGAAAACCACATTTCAGATTTAAGTTGGACAAGAATAAAATTGTTAAATGGAATGATGAAATTAAAGGTGAAATAAATATTGCAATCAGCAGTATCAGCGACCCCGTAGTAAAAAGAGAGTGTGGAATTTATACATACATGTTACCTTCTGTTATTGATGATGTTGACTTTAATATAACTCATGTTATACGCGGAGAAGATCACGTAACTAACACTGCAGTTCAGATACAAATGATACAAGCATTAGAAGCCAAAATTCCTGTATTTGCTCACCTTCCCCTGCTACATTTTGATGATAGTAAGATATCAAAGAGAAAAGGTGGACTGGACATCAAATTTATTAAAGAAAATGAAATTGAACCAATGGCACTTGCCAGTTATTTAACGAAACTTGGAACATCTGATCCAATCAAAGCTTATGCTAACATACAATCTTTAATTGACTCATTTGACATTAAAAAATTTGGCTCAGCTTCTGCTCGACTTAGCTTGAGTGAAATATATAAGCTAAATAGTAAAGTCCTGCAACAAATGCCATTTGAAGTAGTAAAAGAGCGTTTAAGTCAAACTGGAGTGAACTTTCCAGAGTTTTGGTATTTTATAAGGAACAATATAGAAAAATTCTCGGAAGTAGCTGAGTGGTGGCAAATATGTAAATCTAATATAGAACCTGCGATTCTTGATAAGGAGTTTATAAAAATCGCGCTCGATGTATTGCCTCAAGGTGATTGCAATGAAAACACATTGTCGGAATGGATGAAAGCTATTCAACAAATAGTAGATATCAAGACGAAAGATTTGTTTATGCAGCTGCGTTTAGCCTTAACAGGCATAAAAACAGGCCCTGAACTTGCCAAGCTATTAATTTTTATCGGTAAAGAAAATATCATTGCAAGGTTAAAGAACTATTAGCTAATTACGTGTAACTTACAGAAGTAACCTAAACCACTATAACCTGAAATTTTGAACACAAGCCTTGGACAAAAGGTCATTTTTTCGGCAAGCAAAAGATGGTGAAAATTATTGAAGGAATAACCAACAACAAAAACTATAGAAAAAATACACGAAATTTTTAAAATAGTTAAAAGATCACATTGCTACAAACCGTTGCAAAATGGCGCTTGCAGTAAGCCTATTTTGGCTCTATCATACTAATTCTCACTGTCCAGTAAGTTAGATCAAATAAAGTGACATTGTGGAGTGAGAAATGAGGTAATAAATTTGCACAAAGTGCTCTTAAGCAAAGCAATTATATTATAGATTTTATTACGCAAAATATTCTATTTTATATACAACTAAAGTCTCTCAATAGAATTGAGCTCAGGTGAGTGTAACGGTAGGTATATAATCTTGATATTTTTAGGTAATTTTAAGTTTTTTAAATTATTCCAATTA
Source organism: Wolbachia endosymbiont of Litomosoides sigmodontis (assembly GCF_013365435.1). Lineage (GTDB taxonomy): Bacteria > Pseudomonadota > Alphaproteobacteria > Rickettsiales > Anaplasmataceae > Wolbachia. The sequence continues at coordinate 71,287 of NZ_CP046577.1, read as the reverse complement.
GCACAATTCATAATAAGAAAGGCTTTTCGTATTCTTAAATATTAAGATATTTATTCAAGAAATATATTTATACAATTAGTGTTAATATTCTGTACAAATAAGCTAGGACTCTCTCCATTTCTTGAATTAACTGTGCTGTAGAGATAAAATTTTTATCTACCTAATTTTACTTCAACCTATATTCTAACGCCCTCTTTAAATCACCTATGTTCAACTTTCGAATATATTCGAAATCATATTTTATTCAAGATAAATAACTCTTATTTAGACCATCACCAATAGTCTCATTAAGTTTTTTTAAACTCTTCTCATTTACTTTATCTTATTTATTGTAAATTGATCTTGACGCAGTTTGCAAAAATTTCATTTTTGCATATTACGGTGCACTGTAGACTTATTAACATTTAAGCCAAATTTTCCTAAGTTCTTATTCTCATTTCTTAACAGAATATGAAGGTTCTCTTGCATCCATACTTCAATTTATTCAAATTGACTACGATTCAATCAGTTTTTTTATGACGTTAAGGAGAAGCAAACAATTTTTCTTCTTTTCTAAATTTTAGGTACTTTATCTGTGCAGTTAATACTGTTCTTGAAATGCAAAATATTTTTGCTACGGTTATTACATTGTGCTTTTTTACTGCAATTACAGCATTTAGTTTTTTAATATATGCGTTATTTCGTACTCTCTCCAGCGTTCCTTTTACTGATTCCCAGATTTCTTCATTCACAATAACTTTGGTTTTAATACCATTTAAAATTCACTATTCTACTTACTTAAGTAAGGCTTCTTTTTCATTATTATCTACCTGTTCCTTGTACAGTAGAAATTAGCATGAATTTGTTAAACTTTACCAAGTAATTTTTTGCTTGTGCCTTTCTGAGTATTGTAAAGATACAGTGACTCAAGGACAGTTATTATCAAGCCTTTTTGCCAATTACTACAACATCTTCACTTGGGAAAAAATAATCAGGTATAACCATATTTTTTGGTGCAGGCCCACCAATTACTCGACCAGATGTATCATAATAAGAACCATGGCAAGGGCAAAACCAACCGTTCCCATCTTCTGTAGCGTGGTTAACTGGCACACATCCAAGGTGAGTACATACTCCAACCATAATTAGCCATTCATCTTTTCCTTTGTACACTCTTTGCTCATCCGATTGAGGGTCCCTCAAATCCTCTACATTCACAACCCTTGCAGCTTTAATTTCTTGCTTTGTACGTTTGCGAATAAACACTGGTTTACCTTGCCATTTCACTTTTACTCCGTGTCCTTCTTGAATTCCAGTTAAATTAACTTCAACTGTAGACATTGCCAAAACTTCAGCGGAAGGGTTCATAGACTTAATCAGTGGCCAAAACCCACTCGCAGTTCCTATACCTGCCATAGCACACGTAGTTAATGCTATAAAATCCCTCCTACTCTTATTTTTTTTAGCAAGACCTTTAATATGGAATATTTTTTTATCATCTTTATCTACCACTGGCTTTTTATTCTTAGTTAATTTCTTATTCATCGATCTCTACTCAGCTATGAGTATATATTCTAGTTCATATACTATAGATTAATCAACAAAAACTTGCACTTTTTACTTTTAGTATGTATTTCATAATACTACAAGTTAAGAGAATGTAGAATCTTCAATCTCAGACATATTCTCTTCAGTAGGACCAGAATCTTCAATTTTTGCTGCTGATACTACCTTTTCTCCACTCTCTGTTTTAAATAGAGTAACTCCCTGAGTGCTACGTCCTGCAATTCTAATTCCATTAACTGAAATGCGAATTAACTTTCCTTTATCTGTAATGAGCATTATATTGTCATCCTGCTCAACTGGAAAGCTAGCAACAACATTGCCATTTCTGTTGGTAGTGAGTATATTGGTAATACCAACACCACCCCTATTAGTTACTCTGTACTCATATGCAGAAGTTCTCTTACCAAATCCATTTTCAGTAACAGTTAGTATGAATTCCTCATTTACTGCGAGTTTTAAGAACAATTCGTTCTCTATTCCTAAATCATTCAGGACTTTTTCTAATTTAGAATCAATAGAGTTATTAACTATAGTTTCCAATCTTTTTGCTAATGGAACTTTTAGATAAAGCTCTTTTATTTCTGTTACAACACCTATACCATTCAATATGGTCATAGATATCACGCTATCGTTTTTTGCAAGTTTAACACCTCTTACTCCATCTGAATTGCGACTTTTAAATTGACGCACATCGCTTATAATAAATCTAATACTTTTTCCCAGCATTGTTGAAAGTAAAACGTGATCAGTTTCATTGCATACTTTGACCGATATTAATTTATCTCCTTCATCAAGCTTTATTGCTATTTTCCCGTTGCTAGGAATATAATGAAAATCAGCTAAAGAGTTACGTCTTATATTCCCATGAGCAGTAGCAAAAACTATATTTTGACTTTCATCACTCTCACTTGGCAGTGGCATTATATTGGTAATTGTTTCGCCATCAGCAAGAGGGAATATGTTAACAAGCGCTCTTCCACGTGCAGTTGGCTCTGCAAGAGGCAATTTATAGACTTTTAATCTATAAACTCTACCAACATTGGAAAAGAATAAAAGACTAGTATGGGTATTACCAACAAATAATTTTGTGATTACATCTTCTTCTTTTAGGCCCTGCCCTAACTTTCCTTTTCCACCACGACGCTGAGTTTTATAGTGAGAGAGCTTTACGCGCTTAATGTAACCATTCATAGTTACTGTTATCACCATATCCTCTTGTGGAATTAAATCTTCAGCTTCAATGTCTGCATCTAATTCTTCTATTACAGTTTTGCGTGGTACAGCAAATCTGTTCTTTATTTCTTGTAAATTATTTTTTATTTCTTTCATTAATTTTTCTTCCGAACCAAGAAAGGTGATATATTCTTTTATCAAGTTGATCATTGAGTTTAGCTCGGCTTCTAATTTGTCTCGTTCAAGACCGGTTAAACGTTGTAATTTCATATCAAGAATAGCTTTCGTCTGTAGCTCAGTTAACTTATATACTCCATCTTTCAAAAAGCTCATGCTATCTGAAATCAAGCCAATAATTGTATTTATCTCAGCTGAAGTTTTCCATTCCTTATTTAAAAGCTTTTTGTTTGCTTCTCCAGGATCTTTTGCACTTTGGACAATTTTTATCACTTCATCTATGCTCAAGACTGCAATATAAAGTCCTATATATAGGTGAGCTTTTTCTCTCATTTTTCTCAAACGAAATTCCGTTCTTCTGATTAATACTTCTTTTCTAAAATCAATAAAAGCGACTAAGATTTCTTTTAAGGACATTAAAGCAGGTCTGTTATTACTGAGGACTAAAGTATTGACGCTAAAACTACTTCTTAGAGAAGTAAGCCCCAGTATTTGATTCAGTATAAAATCTGCTGCAGCATTTTTTCTAAGGTCAATCACTACCCTAATACCAGTCTTATCAGACTCATCTCTAATTTCTGTTATACCATCAATTTTCTTTTCTTTTACAAGCTCACCTATCTTCTCAATTAATTTCACTTTATTTACTTGATAAGGTATTTCATCAATAACTATTGCTTGCCTATCTTGTGGAAGATCTTCTATATGAGTTTTACCTTGTATAATAATTGAGCCTCGACCTGTAGCAAATGCTGATCTTATTCCAGACTTACCAAGAATTGTTCCGCCAGTCGGAAAATCTGGCCCTGGCACTACTTCAAGCAATTCATCTAAGGTTACTCCAGGATTGTCTATATATAATACGCAGGCATCAATTATTTCTCCAAGATTATGAGAAGGGATATTAGTTGCCATACCAACTGCAACACCACTTGCACCATTTATCAACAGATTTGGAAATTCTGCAGGCAGTACAACAGGCTCAGATTCATTTCCATCGTAATTTGGCCTAAAGTCAACCGTATCTTCATCAATATCATTCAGTAAGAAGTGCGACACTCTTTGAAGTCTTGCTTCTGTGTATCGCATTGAAGCTGGTGGATCTCCATCTATCGAACCAAAGTTACCTTGCCCGTCAATAAGTGGTAAAAGAAGAGAAAAATCTTGAGCCATTCTGACCAAGGAATCATAAATAGCTGCATCACCGTGTGGATGATATTTCCCCATTACATCCCCAACTATACGAGCTGCCTTTTTATATGGCTTGCCAGCATCATATCCAGCCCTTGACATTGCATACAATATGCGCCTATGAACTGGTTTAAATCCATCTCGCACGTCGGGTATAGCCCGACTTATAATTACGCTCATTGCGTAAGAGAGATAAGAATCTTCTAGTTCTTTCACTATTGAAATTGGTATTATATTGCCTTGCATCTTCTGTACTTTAATCGAAGCAATTTCAATACTAACATTTAGTTAAGCAAATGGTCAATTAGAAATTAGGCTACATTTTAGTCCTACTTTTTGTTTACAACAATACTATTGAGCTGTAAAATTACTCTTTAAAAGGGGCAATTAGCTCAGCTGGTAGAGCATCTCGTTTACACCGAGGAGGTCGGCAGTTCAAGTCTGTCATTGCCCATGAGTATATAGATCTAGCATATCACAAAATTCACAAAATAGCCTATTCTAAATCAGCTATCATATCACTTAATATATTTAAATTTTTCCAGAATCTCCTATTTCCCATAACTTTCTACCGTTTTTTTCGCATGGTAAGTATTTTTTACATATTTTAGTCATGGTAAAAATTAATCCAAACTCTTATTGTTAATGGGTCAAATAAGTAACGTTACAGAATTGTTTAATCACGGAGTAAGAATAAAGAGATAATAAATTCGCATAAAGCATCCTTAAGTAAAGCAATTATATCATAGACTTTATTACGCAAAATGTTCTGTTTTATATACAGCCAAAATCTCTCAACAGAATTGAATTTGGATAAACATAGTGGTAGGTATATAATCTCGATACTTTTAGGTACATTTAAATTTTTTAATTTATTCTAATTAGCCAAATACATAATCAAAAAAGGCTTCTCGTGCTCTTAAATATTATAATATTTGTCTAAGCAATATATTCACACGATCAGTGTTAAATATTCAGTGCAAATAATACAGAACTATCTTCTTTATTCCTAGATTAACTACTCTGTGGAGATAAAAATTTTATCTACCTAATTTTACTTTAACCTGTGTTTTAATACCATTTTTAAACTACCTATGTCTACTTCTGAATGTATACCAAATTTCGCTTTATCCAAGATAAATAACTCTCTTTTAGGATATTACCGATAATCTCATTAAATTTTTTAAAACTCTTCCTATTTACTTTATCTTGTTCATCGTAAATTGGTCTTGCTAATATATGAAAACTTTATTTTTTGCATATTACGATGTGCTATAGACTTATTGACATTCAAGCCAAATTTCCCTGAGTTCTTATTCTCATTTCCTTAAAGGAATATTAGGGTTTTCTTGCATCCATACTTCAACTTATTCAAAGTAACTCTGATCAATTTTTTACAACGTTGAGGAGAAGTAAATAATTTTACTTCTCTCCAAAATTTTAGGTACTTTATCTGTGCAGTTAGTGCCATTCTTGAAATGCAATATGTTCTTGCTACGGCTAGTATATAGTGCTCTTTTGCTGTAATTACAGCATTTAATTTTTTGTAACATATGCGTTATTTCGCACCACTCAGCATTTTTTTTTACTGATTTCCTGATTTCTTCATCCAATAATTTTAATTTCAATTCCATTTAAATTATACTGTTCTACTTACTTAAGTAAAGCTTCTTTATTCACTATAATCTACTATTTCTTGTACAGTGGAAATTGATATTAGGAGGGAAAAAGGCAAAAAAAACCTTAGTCAATAACTTACTTTTTTAGGAACTTAGCGTTAATATTATGTACGCTTAACAAGTAGCAGAACTTAAGATTCAAATAATCATTACATTATAGTAAAGGAAATATAGTTAAAGAAAATACAGAAGTTTGTTAAGTAATTTTTATAAAAAAAGACAAAATTAGAGTTCCACGATGTAAGTTGTCTACTATTCTATTCTCTCCAAAAACTTGGCGCTTAATTCTCTTTTACATCGCTAGCGAGGTTTAGCTGGCAAAGATATGAGATACCTATATAAGGAAAACTAAACATAACACGCCTAGTTTAATACTAGGCTTTTGTCACTTAAAACAAAGGTTCAAGATAAATTTCTGATAAATACCTTGTAATTAAAAGTGGTTAACAAGGTTTATCAAGTATTTTCCCATTCTTAGAACACACTACTCTAAAGATATTGCTATATTAGAATGGATTTAGTCTTTTCATTAGTAAAATCTTTACTCTTCTATAAAAATTAGTTTAAGTGTCAAACATTTTGTGTTATTAAGTTAGCACTTGACTTAGCTTTAGTTTTTACTTAACTTACTAAAGTGGAGTTTTAATTTTTTTAACGAGGGCAATTATGCATTATAAAAAGTTTTTTTCAGCAACCGCGTTAGTGACGTTGCTAAGTTTATCAAATTCTGCTTTTTCAGACCTTATTGGTCCAATAGCTGACGAGGAAACTAGTTACTACATTCGCTTGCAGTACAACGGTGAGTTTTCACCTTTAAATACAAAGGTTGATGGTATTATAGGAGCTCAAAAGGATAGTAAAGACACTAATGACCTGTATAAGCCTTCTTTTATGTCTGGTGGCGGTGCATTTGGTTATAAAATGGATGATATTAGAGTGGACATTGAAGGACTTTATTCACAATTAGGTAAAGATACTCTTTCACGAACTCCTACTCCAGATATTGTAGATGATTTAACAGCAATTTCGGGGCTAGTTAATGTATATTATGACATAGCAATTGAAGATATGCCTATTATTCCATATATTAGTGTTGGTCTTGGTGCAGCATATGTCAGCAATCCTGCAAAGACACAAGTTATTGCTGATCAAAAACGTGGGTTTGGTTTTGCTTACCAGGCAAAAGCTGGTGTTAGTTACAATGTAACTCCAGAAATTAAACTCTTCGCTGGAGCTCGTTATTTTGGTTCTTATGGCGCTAGTTTTGATAAAAGTGAAACAGTAAATAAAAAAGCCAGTGACGATAAAAAAATAGAAGATAAAGAAACAAAAGTCACTGTGGGTGCATATAAAGTTCTTTACAGTACGATTGGTGCAGAAGCTGGAATAGCGTTTAATTTCTAATCTACCCTAGCTGTCTCTTGTTATCCCAGCCTTGTATTCAAATAGTTGATACTATGGTGACATTAAAGGGAAGAAATGTGGATTCCAGTGTCTCTTAAGCACTGGAATGACACTATTTACTATGTTAAGTTATTTTGGCATCACATATAGCAATCGGTGTTGAGGAATTTGAAATTTGAGTTAGATATAGTAGGGATATACAATAAGTCATACTTTCTCTAAATTAGAGCTTGAATTTTTGCTGAAAAGTCAATATATTGTATGCATGAAATTTTAATTTAAGTTGTTATGTTGACCCCAGCTGTAAACTTATGTATTAACAGTAGCACTAATCTCATACAGTATATTGCTGAAGTGCAAAAATTTCCTATGCTATCTCAAGAGGAGGAGATTAGATTGGCGAAAAGTTGGAACAAGTGCGAAGATATTTCTTCTGCTCATAAGTTGATTACCAGTCATTTGAATTTAGTAGTAAAAATTGCAATGAAATTCAAAAATTATGGGCTATTATTGATGGACTTAATTATGGAGGGGAATATGGGTTTAATGCATGCAGTGAAAAAGTTTAATCCTGATTTGGGATTTCGCTTTTCAACTTACGCGGTGTGGTGGATTGAAGCTTCAATAAAAGACTTTATATTAAAATCTTGGTCATTTGTAAAAATAGGTACAACGCAAGCACAAAGGAGATTATTTTTTAGTTTGCGTAAAATAAAAAAAAGAATTTTGCAGTATACAAATAGAGAAACTTTAAATAATGAAGAAATAAAAGCAATATCCAATGAACTCTCTGTATCTGAAGTGGATGTTATACAGATGAATTACCGTTTAGCTTATAAGGATCAGTCACTAAATAATTGCATAAAAATAGGTAATGACTTTAAAAAAGAGCTACAAGATATGATCCCATGCAACTCAGTCAATCAAGAAGCAACATACCAGAATCGTGAAGAAAAAGAATTAAAAGAAACAATTTTAAGCAATGCACTAGCAAACCTTAACGAAAGATCGAGAAACATTTTTATTAGCAGGTATTTGTCTGAGAACGCTCAAACTCTAGATGAGCTTAGTAAAAAATATTGTGTTTCAAGAGAAAGAATAAGGCAACTAGCTGAACAAGCGATGGGTAAGGTGAAACAATATATACAGTCAGAAAGTTTGAAATTTAGCTTGCGTGCGTAGTTTTTTTGTATTTCTAATATTTTTTTCAATAAGTGCTCTTGCATCGATTAGCGATGTACAATTGAAGGAAAAATATAGGGATTGGCTTGTGTATACTGCACTGGAAGATGGAGAGAAAGTATGTTATATCGTATCTTACCCTAAAAAAAAGAGCGAACATTATACAACTGACCGTAAGCCATATATAATGGTCAGCTACGTTAGTAAAAAAGCAGACGAGGTAAGTGTTGCTTCTGGTTTTCAGTATGGTAAGGAACCTGTAGTTCTCAATATCGATAAAAAAATAAAATATACATTACCTATAATACAAGGAGATCTTGCATGGACAGAGTATCTAAAAACAGATCGAGATCTAATTCTCGAAATGAAGCATGGGTTATCAATGGTGGCCAGTAAGACAATAAAAGGAGCAATTATTGATGATACTTATTCTCTACTTGGGTTTCAAAAGGCGTACCAAAAAATGCATAATTTATGCCACGTAAAGTGAACTGCTGTAATTTCAAGCTAAGCCACAGTGTAAAAAATCATTCCTCCGGTAGAAATATAAATAAGTACTTTACTTTACGCAGAATATTGATATCATTTAAAATATATTTTTAAGAATTGATAATGTCAGAAGTTGCAGGTGTAGAAGTTAAAAAACAAAATTCTTTATATGGACAAATGCGTTTTAGCGTAAGCCGTGCAAATCTTTTAAAGACGCTATCTAGAGTAAGTGGAGTAGTTGAACGGCGCAATACGATAGATATTTTAGCATGTATGAATATCAAAGCACAACATAGCAACATAAAATTAATGGCTACTGATCTTGATATTTCAATATTTGCTTCACTCGCCGCAGATATATCAATAGAAGGAGAAGTAAAAGTTTCAGCACATACTTTACACGATATAGTAAAGAAGTTGCCAGCTGATTTGGATATCACTTTTGAAGTAAATGACCAAGGAAAATTATTGATATCTTGTGGGAATACAAACTTTTCTTTACCAAACGTAGTCTCAAACAATCCCCTCATTCTTGAAGAAGGCGATTATAAGTATAATTTTACTCTACTGAATACAGACTTGATAGATTTATTAACTAAAACAAAATTTGCTGTATCACTAGATGATATAAGATATAATTTAAATGGAATATATTTACATACCGATGAGCAGTTTCTATATTGCGTCGCAACTGATGGTCACCGTTTATCGTGTGTAAAGAGGCCCAAACCCCAAAATATCAATGGCGAGCTTGGTGTAATCATACCGCGTAAAACTGTTATAGAACTGCTAAAAGTACTGGATGACTGTAATGAAATTAATATAAAACTTTCAGGCAGAAAAATCAAGTTTACATGTGGTGAGTATATCCTAATATCAAAATTAATAGATGGAACTTTCCCAGATTACAAAGGCGTTATTCCAGCATCTCAAGATAAACAAATAGTTGTTGAAAGCAGTAAACTTGCTAGCGCTATAGATCGAGTTTCCGTTGTTGTATCTGATAGAATAAAATCTATCAAGTTTTCATTACAAAAAAGGTTATTAACCCTACACTCAAACTCTCAAGAATGTAATGATGCAACTGAGTCTATAGAGGTAGACTACAATGGAGCACCTATAGAAATAGGTTTTAATTCACGCTATTTGCTTGATGCTTTATCTTGTATAAAAAGCAAATGCAAGCTTAGCTTATTAAATAATAATAGTGCTACAGTTATTACTGACGAAAATGATCCTAATGCATTATATATAGTGATGCCAGTAAGGACATAAGCTATTAACTAGTAATCTATCTTTGTTAAATATAAACCAAAAGGTGGTGCAGTAACTCCAGCAGCATTTCTCTTGCATTGATTTAATATACTTAGCATTTCTTGTGGATTAGTTCTATTTTTTCCAAATTCAACTAAAGTTCCTACAATGATCCTCACTTGATTATGTAAAAAAGAAATAGCAGATATTTTGATGTATATATGACTCCCATTCTGTACTATATCAATACCATCAATCGTTCTTATTGGATTTATAGCCTGGCAATCTTTTGAGCGGAAACTTGAAAGATTATGCTTTCCAAGCAGATATTTAGCAGCTTCACGCATGATGTTTACATCAAGTGGATTAAATACTTGCCACGCATAACCTGCTTCTAGAACTACAGGAGCGTAGCGATTAATTATTCTGTATTCGTAATATCTCTTCTTTGCTGAAAATCGCGAGTGAAATGTATCATCTACAGCTTCTGTATTCAGCACAACTACAGGAATTGATTTTAAGTGATAATTTATGGCATTTCTTATTCTATAAAGCTCAAATTCCCTTTTCATATCAAAATGAGCAACTTGTCCTAAAGCGTGAACTCCTGCGTCAGTTCTGCCACTACAATGCAGAGTAACTTTCTCACCACTGAAATTAAATATAGCATTTTCTATGGTCTCTTGAATTGAGTTAGCAGAATATTGCTGCTTCTGCCAACCAGAAAAACTACTGCCGTTATACTCTATCGTTATTTTGTATCGCACTGCAAAGTTTATCTAATTTCCTATCTTAACATAATTGGGTATACAACTAACAAAGTCAGCTATGTTGCAAGGTTCTGCATTTAAAACAGTATGTGCCATACCTTTTAAATCATATAACTTATCTCTTCAAAATATTATTTTTTTTCGCCAAATAATATATGAACATTAGAAATGTCTTGGCAAGTCATTCACGTTAGATTATCATAAAAATAAAACAAATTCACAAATAATCTATAGCAAGCAATCTAAAAAAAATAATGATAAGCAAAAAGCATTCAGTAAAAATGCAATAATAAAGCTGAAGCAAAATCATATAGAGAAAATAGATATGGCATTTACAGAATTAATTGAATTGCATTTGATTTAGTCATAAGTGTTGGGAACTGCTTAAAGGACGTATGGTTAAAATATTTGGTCTAAAAAGTTCTGATAAGACCACTTTTGCTTTGCATATAATTGCTAAAGCACAGAAAATAAAGATGGGCTGTGTACATTTATTAATACAGAACATGCATTAAATATCATATATGTTGTAAATTTAGAACAAACACCAGTTACTTAATAAGTTCGCAACCTCTAACTCTGAAAAGAGCAAGCTTTGCATATCGTTGAGTATTTAGTGTGTTCTAGAGCAGTTGATGTAATAGTTGCTGACTCTGTTGCAGCATTAACTCCAATAGCTAAAATTAAAGAAACATGAGTGATCAGTACACAAGATTACAAGCAAGACTTTTAAGTTATGGACTACAAAAGCTCACCTCCGTAATTAAAAAGCAAATTATATACTGATATTTATCAATCAAATTCGTGTGAAGATAAGTATGGCATGCAAAAATTCTAAAACTACTACGGATGGAAATACGTTAAAATTCTATTCTTCTGTAAGACTTGATATAAGAAAGGTTAGTACAATAAAAGGTAAAGAGAATATTACAGGCAATGAAACAAGAGTGAAGGTTATAAAAAAACAAGGCATCTCTTTGTTTAGAGAAGCAAAATTTGATATAATACATAATAAAGGCATACCGAAACTTGGAGAAATAATAGATATAGGAGCAAAACTTAGGGTGTCCTTGAAAAAGCTGACGCTTATTATTACTATAACAACACACACCTTGAAAAGAACAGAGAATATAAAAAATCATTTCAAATCAAACAAAGAAGTTACAAATGAAGTAAAAGCAAAAATCAGAGACTTACCTGAAAATAGTGGTGATTTCATCATAAATAGAGACGAAAAGAAGCTGGTTTCTTTAGAAGAAGAAATTTTTTAATTTTAGCTAAAACTTGTACCTGGTGAGTTGTTGTAGCACATTTATAATACCCTACAGACTTAGCATGAATTCCATTGTGGAATAATGATTTATCAAATCGTTTAACTATAATATGGCAATTTTTAATGTTATCTTTATACCAAAAAGATTTTATTAAAGTAGCATATATTTTAAAAAAAGCTTTTCATCAAGAGTGATAGATGATAAATTATTAATAATAGATTATTATCAACAAGATTATGTGTTTTAGTTTACCTAGTATAAATAGGGGAGGTTATCTATTTATAGTAGTTTCTTTTATAGTGACATGCATAGCATTCTCTATATCTTGGGGATTTGGTGTTACATGCTTGTTTCCAACATTATTGTGCACTTATTTCTTTCGTGATCCAGCAAGGATTATACCAAGCAACAAGGATCTTGTACTAAGTCCTGCCGATGGTATAATTTCAAAAATTGAAGAAGTTAATTATCCTTTGTCAATAGACAATGGAGAAGAGAAAAAGTTTACACTTGTTAGCATATTCTTGAGCATTTTGAACGTACATGTGAATCGCATACCAATATCTGGTACAGTAAAGGAAATGTACTATAAAAAAGGTAAGTTCGTGTCTGCAATGAGCAATAGATCTGGCAATGAAAATGAAAGGCAGGTTATTGTAATTGAATACACAAAGGGAAAAGAGATTATTATAGAACAAATAGCCGGATTAATTGCACGTCGTATCGTTTGTAATTTAAGAGTATCTCAAAGCGTCAAAGCAGGTGAAAGATTTGGAATTATAAGATTTGGCAGTAGAGTGAACATTTACGTTCCTACTGATATAGAAATAAGAGTTTCAGAAGGGCAAACTGTTGTTGGTGGTGAAACAATTATAGCAAACCTGAATAAGGAAAATGCTCAAGAAAAGCTTATTTTTGACATTATATGAGCAACAATAGCAGTAACAGTAGATCTCTACCTATTGCTAAATTATTCCCAAATTTTATAACTTTATTGGGTTTGTGTTCTGGCCTTACTTCGCTTAAGTTTACATTTAATGAACAGTGGGAGTTTGCAGTAATTTTTATTATTATTGCAGCAATTATAGATGGAATGGACGGCAGAATAGCCAGAATTCTAAAATCAACTAGTGATTTTGGAGCGCAGCTTGATTCTTTTGCAGATTTTCTAAATTTTGGAACAGCACCTGCATTTCTTTTATATTTTTGGAAATTAAAGGAAATTAAAGTTATAGGCTGGATATTAGTGATGATATATGTAATCTGTATCTCAATAAGGCTTGCAAGGTTTAATGTGTCATTAAACGTAGAACAACTTAACTGGGAAAAATTTTTCTTTTCTGGAGTTCCAGCACCAATATGTGCTTTACTTTCTTTATTGCCAATAATTGTTACCTTTCATTCTCAAGAAAGTGAGTATCTACTTCTTATAGAACAACTTTTTAACGTAAAGAATATGACTTGTTACTTTTTGACTATTTCGTTTTTTTCAGTCAGTCATATTCCAACTTTCTCTGCAAAGTACATTTACATTCCCAGAAGCCTGTCTTATATATTTATATCACTTTTTGGAGTATTTATCGTATTCTTCGTCAGTAAACCCTGGATCACTCTACCAATTTTAGGTATAGTGTATACTCTTACTATTCCAATAAGCACCGGACTTTATATATACTACACGTATAAGACTCGTTAGCTATAGATATAAAAAGTAGTGGGTAACATGCTTGTAAAAATAATAAGTGAATTATCAAATTCACTTCTACACGTAAAGGTATTCCTCATTTCATTTATAATCATATGGATAATTACAACTGGAGTTCTTTTGCACAATTTAGGTTTACTAACTTTAGCCTATTCAAGCATAGAATACAAACGCTACTCAACCTAGAATGTAATCATAACGATGGCATAATCACTCATATCCAAGCATTTACAACGGTAATTTCAGAAAAGGTTGGCTACGATATCAGGAATTGTAATAGCCATTACAGTAGGGACCTTAATTCAATTTTTTGAATGATAATTACCGGAATATCTTGGCATGTCGATAAAGTTTATTGAAGTAGCGCTTGCATTTAGTTATCGCCTGAAAAGACAACTGGTGAGGTTCTTATTATATGAAGTACGAAATTGCAAAGATTGAATTTATAAGAATTGGCAGATTTTTCTCATGCACTTACGCAATTATATTGCTTGTTGCACTAACTTTTAGTGATATACCATTTCATACAAATCAAATTGCAGCGTTATTGTGAATAAGCTCTTTGAATACAATATACCTGTCATTATATCACAGCTTATTTTAATTGTAATACCGGAAGGAATAAAACACATTATTTTTGTTGCAACAGGTTTATGCCGACTATGATAGTGTTATATGTAGCGCGTATATACATTTAATCTGTGTCAACAAAAATAATCTACTGGATATTTTGTTTACAATATTTCAAGCCATCTTTAGTAGGTCAGCTATAAGAGGTGAGATATTGAGTGAATTAAAGAGCGAGAAGATCTATCTTTGCTAACGAGGTAGGGGGCACATAAACAACAACCACAGTACATTTAGCTGTAAAAGATCAAATTAAAGTTGTGAGTGTTATAATGATTGCATCGCTCTTAGACATAATACTAGTCTCATTTTTGACTGATATTGTGATAATTATCACTAGTATGCATTGCACTTAACAACGCAAGCGATATTACATTGGTTAGCTCAAGTATTTTCAATAGTCTTGCCTTTATTCAGCAGGCTAGTTCTTCCTTTAATAATGTTTCTCCTTGCGTTTTCCACAAAAATATCTTACTATTACTACTACGAAGTTATCTTATTGTACTTATTTGGTAACAAAAAAGTACTGATATTGCTCCAAGTTTTCATAGCAATTTTGGTATATATTAGTTGTATGTTGAAAAATATAGAATTTACATCTTATTCAGGCAACAGTCTATTTATGTGCCTTATGGTTCCAAATGCTGTTGCAATATATCTACTGAGAAGAGAAGTCTTAAATACAATAGATTCTTATTACAATTCTAAAGGGTATTAAACATGATTTATAGATTGCTTTATATAGTATTATTTTGCCTATTGTTTAATGATGCATACGCTACTTCAGGTTTTTATGAGAGCTACGACGCTATATTAAATGGAATAAACAACTTCATGAATGAAGTGCTGTTTTTTAAAATTTTCTACGTGCCATTTATAATTCTTCTAGTAGCTTTTGGTTATATCTTTTTAACATTGCGTTTTAAATTTCTCAACATAAAGATGTTTAAACATGCGTTCGCTATTTTATGTGGAAAATATGGTACAGATCATCATAATGGTCACATTACGCATTTTCAGGCATTTGTCACTGCACTTTCAAGCACGGTAGGTCTTGGAACTGTTGCTGGTGTCGCAATTGCAGTTTCAATGGGAGGGCCAGGAGCAGTACCTTGGATGATGATTACAGGTTTTTTTGGTATGTCAGCCAAATTCGCTGAAGTGACTTTAGCATTCAGGCACAGAACAAAAGGCCAAGAACAGTTATTTAGTGGTCCTTTTCAATACATAAGAAATGGTTTAGAAGAATTTGGGTTTAAGAAACTTGGTATTGTCTTAGCTGCCGTATATGCAGTGTTTTTTGTATTGTCAGGTCTGGGTGGTAGTGTAGCATTTCAAACCAATCAAATGGTTTCAATGTTATCTGGCTATTCAAATTGGGTAGATAGTCATCCTTGGTTTCTATCTTCTATAATCTCTGCGTTGCTTGCTCTAGTGATTATTGGGGGAATTGGAAGAATAGCGAGAATATCTTCTGCGCTAGTGCCTGTTATGTCACTTATATATGTTTTTAGTTGTATCACGATAATTACGTTTAATATTCATAACCTTGGCAATGCACTTAAAATATTATTTTCCAATATGATAGACCTCAATGCCGTCGATGGAGGAATAGTAGGGGCATTTGTTGCTGGAGTTCAAAGGGCAATTTTTGCCAGTGAAGCAGGTGTTGGCTCCGCTTCAATTACTCATGCAGTAGCTAGAGATGAGGAGCCAGTTAGAACTGGACTAGTTGCGATGATAGAACCATGCTTTGATACAATGTTAATTTGTTGTTTAACAGGAATAACAATAGTGATAACAGGTGCGTACCAGACTGGCATTGGTGAAGGAATATTGATTACTCAAAGAGCATTTGAAACAGTTTCTCCTTGGTTTCCTATACTATTAACTATAGCTGCGCCTTTGTTTGCGTTTTCTTCGGTAATTTCGTTTGTATATTGTTGTGAAATGGGATGGCTATATTTATTTGGTTCAAAAAGTGTTGTAATATATCGCATAGCGGTAGTAGTGATTGCATTTCTCTCAGGTTTATCTAAAGATATAATGACTATTGCTAATATCGGTGGAACTTTATTCTCTTGCTTAGCTCTTATTAACATGACAGCACTTATACTGTTTAGCAGTCAAATTAGTGATGAAGTTCAATATTACTTAAAAAGGCTAAGAAATAATAAAATCTATTAAGTTCTTGATGTAAATATCAGTTAAACGAAAAAAATAAATGAGGATGCCGATCTTTGATGTCAATTCTAATACATAATACTATAAGCTCTCTGATGTACTTATTTGCAATTAAGTTCCACCATCTTATGGTAACATTTTCTTTGGTAAGACCATTCTTAAGAAGCTACAACACACTTGCACGGTTTATACTTCACACGCTAAAATAACACTAAAAGTATGGATATAATGGGAAAACATATAGTTTTTATATTATCCTACATACTAGGTTCAATACCATTTAGTTTACTTATTACAAAAATAAAAGGAATAAATTTAAGAGAAGTAGGTTCAGGAAATATTGGCGCTACAAACGTTGCAAGAACAGGAAATAAGTGTCTTGCTGTCTTAGCATTATTTCTAGATTCTTTAAAAGGGTTTATTGCAGTTTATATAGCACAACAACTTTTTGATAATGGTGATTTTTACATATATGTATCTGCAATTTTAGCAGTTTTAGGACACATGTTTCCTATATGGTTGAAGTTCAGCGGAGGAAAAGGAGTTGCAACAACTTTGGGAATTTTGATAGCACTTAACATCTATTTAGTATTATCATTTGTATTTGTTTGGTTAACAGCATTTTTTGCTTTTCGATACTCCTCTATTGCCTCTTTGACTTCTACTATAGCTACCGTGTTAGCATCTTTCTTTCTTCAAAAAGACTTATTTTTCACACTATTAATTTTAGCAATATTAATTTTTTGCAAACATTATAAAAATATTATGAATCTTCTACAAAATTAGGAAACGTTAGTTTTTATAAGCTATATCCCATTTCTTCTACTACATTACTAACAGATATATCCCCGTTCAGCTTAATATAAATTCCCACTATATAGAGAATGGATAGACAATAATGGAAAAAAGCCATACTCAAACAAGTAAAATAGCAAAGTTTAAATGGCATTAAAATCAAAATTATCGGATGAAAAAATCATGAAATCAGTAAAAGAAATGCTGAAGAAAGTGTAAAATAACGCATATGTTGCAAAAAACTAAATGCTGTAATTGCAACAAAAAAGCATAGCACAACAGCCGTAGCAAAAATATGTCGCATTTTAAGAACAGCACTAACTACATGAATAAAAGCACCTAAAATTTATAAGAGAAGTAAAATTATTTACTCCCCTTAACATTGTAGAAAAATAAAATTGAATCAGAGAATTAATTTAAACAAGTCAAAGTATAGATATAAGAAAATCCCAATATTACCATTAAAGAAATGAGAAATAAAAATTCAGGAAAACTTTTGCCTTGAATGGCCAGTAAGTCTACAGTATACCATAATATGCAAAAAATGAAGTTCTTGTACTACTACGCCAAGATCAATTTACAATGAAAAAACAAGGATAAACAGGAAAAGTTTAAAAAAAATTTTGATAAGCATCCTAAACAAGAGTTATTCATCTTTGATGAATTGCAGTTTAGCACACATTTGAAAATTGGACACAGGTGGTTTAAAAATAGCGTTAGAACACAAGTTAAAGTAAAATTATGTAGACAAAAATTTTTATTTCTGCAGTGCAGCCCATTCTAAAAATGGAGAGCTTAGCTTACTTGCACCGAATGTCAACACTAATTACATGAATATATTTTCTGAACAAATGTTACAATATTTAAGAATACGAAAAGCCTTTCTTGTCATTGACTATGCTAGTTAGTATAAATCAAAAAATTTAAAGGTACTTAAAAATATCAAGATTATATACTTACCACCAATTCACCTAAGCTCAACCTTACTGAAAGACTATGATTATATATAAAACAGAATATTTCACTTAATAAAGTCTATAATACAATTGCTTTACTTAAGGGCGCTTTGTGCAAATTTATTAACTTTCCTTTCTTACTCCACAATTAAGTAACTCTACAATGTCACTCATTTAACCTATATTAACAATAAGAATTAGTATAACTCCTGTGTCACATGGGGAAATAAATACAACGTTAAGCTAAAATAATTTAGTCTTACCAATGATCTGATAAGAAATATTTGTTCAATCTTGACCATAAATCCTTATCAATAAGTTTTAACAAAAATACCTTAGTGCATTTTCAAATATGCGCATTCCATCTCCATATTTTAGCATAGGAATCCCTAAGCGCTTGCACTTTTCTTTTTCAAGTGGCCAGTTATCTTGTTGAGTAAAAAATATTCCCCTTTCTGGATGAGGCATTAAAGCTAATACTCTACCACTTTTATCCGATAAAGCCGCTAGGTCATATGTAGATCCATTCGGATTATGAGGAAATTGCAAGTTGGCATAGTCACCATTTCCATTGATGTAACGCAATGCAACGAAATCATTTTCAATCAATTGATCTAAAACACCTTGATTCATAAAGAACTTGCCTTCTCCATGAGCAATAGGAAGATATAACTCATTTAGATCACGTAACCAAACAGAATTACTTTGTGGACTAACTTTTACTTTAATCCAACGGCATTGATAATTACCTATATCATTACGTGTTAAGGCCAAGTTAGAAAATTCCGGGATTAACTTCACTAATATCTGACAACCGTTACATATTCCTATGATAAGCTTATCCTGAGATAAAAACTCCCAAAACGTATCTAATAAGTTGTTCTTAATACGCAAAGCAAAAGCATTACCAGCACCAGTGTCATCACCGTAGGAAAAACCACCTGGGATTGCAAGTATATTACTTAACCTTAGTTCACCTGGATTCTTTATAATTTCATTAATGTGAATGATCCTTACTTCTATATTGCTGATACCAAATTTTCTACCACATTCTACAAATGCAAACGCAGTTTCTTTTTCGCAATTTAAGCCATAACCAGATAAAACGGTAATTTTCATGAATTAAAAATTAAAAAATTCAAATTTTCTTTTTACAAAATTTGCTACTAAATTTAGAGCAAATAACATTATCAACAAGGCTATAATTGCAATAGCAGCAAGTTCTACAAATGCGATTTCAGGACTACTTGACCATATGTATATTTGTACAGGAAGAACAGTTGCCGGGTCAAAAAAGGATCTTGGTGTGTCAGCGATAAATGCTACCATACCTATTATAAGTAAAGGAGAAGACTCACCTAAAACTCTTGCAACTGCAAGCACAGTGCCATGTACTATCCTTGGTAAGGCAATCGGTAAAGAGTGATCCAATATCACCCTGATATGAGGCGCTCCAAGAGCAAAAGCTGCATCCTTTATTGTAATAGGAACATTAGCAAAGGCATTTTTTGTTGCAATTATAATATTAGGTAACATTATAAATGAAAGAGTCATTCCCCCAACAAGTGGCGAAGAACGTGGTAGTCCAAATATTCCAAGGTAGAGAGTTAAGCCTACCACACCAAATATTATTGAAGGCACTGCAGCAAGGTTATTTATGCTAACCTCCATAATATTAGTGATTATACTATTCCTAGGCATAAATTCGTGAAGACAGATGCCCGACATAATTCCCACTGGTAACGCCAAAGCCAAGCATACTATAATCGTCATTAATGAACCAACAAATGCCCCCAAGATTCCCGCGTTTTCAGGTTCACGAGAGTCAGACTCAACAAATAAAGATTTATTAAAAAATTTTCCTACTCTCCCTTGTTCTTTTAGCCAATTAAGCAACCCAGCATAATGATTGTTAAAATACTTACCCTTGTTTATTGAATTTGTTATACTTGACGCGGTAAACCAGACTTCGTATTTACCACTATGTTTTACTTTCCTACGAACAAAATTCTCTAACTCCTTATAAGAATTACGACTTAAAATCTCGTCACTACTCTTGAAATCAGTTCCCTCAAATATCTTTCGTAAAGAACTATTTAGCAAATTAATAGATTTATACCGCAAATCGCTAAGATTATTTACTAAGGTAAAATCAGTATTTATTTCAATTGGTAATAGAATTTTTGTTACTGTTAAGGCGCTATAAGAGTTAATCAATATACTCAGTAATATACACACAGGGCAGCCAAGCGAAATAACTAGCGTTATAAAAGAACAAAAACATAACGCCTTATCTTTTTTATTCTTCCTTTTGATACGAGCATGCACACGTCTAGACTGAAGCAATTTAAGAAATTTTGTCTTTATGCCCATTTATTTTAGTCCTTTCTTGTTGTTCAAGTGCGTAATGATGTATGCAAGCTAATACTGAAGTCCATTTCTTTCTTCCAGAATCCTATTAGTCAAACTCACACTGTACAAACCTTCCGCATTGTGGTAAAGTAAATACAAGACATAATTGCCAGTATTATTCCAATGCGTGATACTGAAATCCAAGAAAATTTGCTTATCTATAAGTAAACTGATTTGTTGAGTATAAAAAGTGGTTGATCTTATACTAAATAAATGCCTTTGATAAGATTGCATAAAAAGCTGAATACCAATGTCAGCTGCTTTCATGAAAGCGTTTATTACATCACGCCGTATCATATTTAAATACTCTTATAATTATATATCACGCATTGGAATTAATGTTATTAACACCATGTTCCATTCCTACTTAGAACTATTGCTTTTGTAAGTAGCACGCTCTTTTATCCTTGCAGCTTTTCCAAATAGTTTACATAAGTAGTATAACTTTGCCCTACGAACCTTTCCTCTTCTTATTACTTGGACTGAAGCTAATGCAGGAGAGTAAATAAAAAATTGAGATACTATACTTTCTCCATGACTTACTTTTCTAATTGCAAAAGAAGAATGTAATCCTCGATTTCTTTTTGATATACATACACCTTCAAATACCTGCATACGCTCACTTACACCGTCAGCTATTTTAAAAGTAATCTTCAAATCATCACCAGGATGAAATTCTGGCACTTTTTTAGCTAACACCAGCATCAGTTGCTTATTGAACTTTTCAAGTAAATTTGTCATTTGTTTCTCTATCTAATAATTCAGGCCTAAGTTTTTTTGTTATAACTTGAGACTGTTTCTGTCTCCAATCACTTATTTTTTTGTGATCACCAGATAACAAAATTTCAGGTACTCTATGCTTCCTCCACTGCTCAGGTCTGGTATACTGAGGGTACTCAAGCATACCACCACTATAACTAAAACTCTCCTCAATAATACTATCAGAATTACTTACCACACCAGGAATAAGCCTAATACATGCGTCCAGAACCACCATTGCAGCTGGTTCTCCTCCTGAAAGGACATAATCTCCAATACTTAATTCATAAGGATTATACTCATCAATCACTCTTTGGTCAATACCCTCAAATCGACCACATAATATTGTTATATGAGAAAACTCTACCAATTTCTTTGCAATACTCTGATTAAATTTTGTACCAGAAGGAGTCATATAAATAAATCTAGTATCTTTATGAGCAGAAAGTATACTATCAACTGCATCACCAACTACATCAGGACGCATAATCATCCCTGCTCCACCCCCATACGGAACATTATCTACCGTCAAATGCTTATCCTTGGCAAAAAAACGAATATTTACCACTTCAAGGTTCCATATTTTCTTTTCTAATGCTTTTCCAGTAAGGGAATAGTTTAAAAACCCAGGAAACATTTCTGGAAATATGGTTAATATTATAACATTGAACATATCTATAAATTTGTAGTAAATTTAAGTAGTAATTTGATATTATGTCTATAATATATAATTAAATCACACATGTTGCCAGACAAAATAATATATCAAGGTAAAGCAAAGTCTATTATTGAAACTAAAGACCCATCAACCGTCATACAATACTTCAAAGATGAAGTTACAGCTTTCAATAAAGGGAAATATGAAATTATCGAAGGCAAAGGAATAATTAATAATTACATTAGCGCTTTTGTCATGGAAATACTTGAGAAAGCAGGAATTAACACACATTTTATAAAAACTTTAAGTGAAAGAGAACAGTTAGTAAAAAAACTAAAAATTATACCTCTTGAAATAGTAGTAAGAAATATCACAGCTGGCAGTTTTTGTAAGCGCTTCAATATAAAAGAAGGTGAGAAGCTTGCATCTCCTATAATCGAATTTTTTTATAAAAATGACAGCTTAGCTGATCCAATGGTAAATGAAAATCACGTACTATATTTTAGCTGGCTATCTCATGAAGAAATGGAAGTAATCAAAATTACAACCCTCAAAATTAACACAGTTCTAGTTGACTTATTTTTAAATGCAGAAATAGATTTAGTAGACCTTAAATTGGAATTTGGCAGACCAATAAACGATGATACAAAGATCACTTTGGCAGATGAGATTAGCCCTGATAACTGTAGATTGTGGGATAAAAATACACGCAAAAAATTAGATAAAGACGTCTTTCGCTTAAATTTAGGAAGTTTGAAGGAAGCATACTTAGAGATTGCAAAAAGGTTATCAATAAAGTTATACTAATTAAAATACTACTCCATTAAGTGATGGGTTGTATTTTTCATCAAGTTTCCCAATGATCTTAATTTTTTCCCCACATTTTTGGAAATGATTTTCTATACTTTGCATCCTTTTAGGATCTAAAATTAATACCATACCAATACCACAATTAAATGTTCTTAACATTTCTTTCTTCCCCACTTTACCCTCTTTCATCAGCCACAAAAATATATCTGGCCATTTCCAAGAATTGATGTCTATGTCTGCAAATAAGTTTTTTGGAAGAATTCTTGGGACATTATCTATCAAGCCACCACCTGTAATGTGTGCAATACCTTTTACTTGGGACATAATAGGCAGTAAAGAATCAACATATATTTTTGTTGGCTTGAGCAACACTTCTCCCCAAAGTTGATTATCCCACTGAGACAGATCATTGTAACTTATGCCCAAATCTTCAAAAATATGACGCACCAAAGAAAATCCATTTGAATGAATTCCACTTGATTCTAAGCCAACTATATAATCACCTGCTTTCATCATACCGCAATTAGGAAGAATCTTGCTTTTATCAATCACTCCAACCACAAACCCTGCAAGGTCATAGTGATTGCTACTATACATTCTAGGCATTTCTGCAGTTTCTCCACCAACTAATGCTATTTTGGCCTGTTTACATCCCTCTGTAATACCATGAATCACAGATAATAGAACATCTTTGTTCAGAGCACCTGTTGCAAAATAATCAAGGAAAAATAAAGGTGTTGCTCCCTGCACAAGCAAGTCATTCACGCACGCTGCAACTAAATCTATACCTATAGTATCATGTTTATCTACTTCTTGCGCTATCAACAGTTTTGTACCTACTCCATCAGTTGAAGAAACTAGTACAGGATGATCATATTTCTTGCTTAAAGCAGCAAAATCAAATAGTGCAGAGAATGAACCCACTTCACTAATTACTTCTTCTTTTTTATTTTCATCAACAATAAGTTGAACTTCCTTTAGTAGTTTATTATATAATTTTAGATCTACTCCAGATTTAGCGTAAGTATTCATGATCCTTTTACAAGTCCTGTGACTATTAACACTATATTAACAATTCAACGCAAAAAGTACAACAAAACTTTTTCTCAATTGACTATTATATGTCAACCAATATAGGATAACTTAAATCATTTATAATTATCCAATGAGCAAGAACATTAAAAACATACTGTCAATAACAGAGTTATTATCAGGAAAATTGCTTCATGACTTTGCTAACTCTATGAATGGAATAATGTGTGGACTAGAAGAGCTTGAAGTAGTCCATCAAAATGGTACTAATGTATGTAAGGAAGCATTGTTGCTTCTCAGGGAAAGCTCCGATGATTTAATATATAAACACAAAGTTATGAAACAGGCATACTCTTCCTCAGCAGACAATCACAGCTTTAACCAGACCAAATTGAATATTGCAAATTATTTACTAAAAAAAAAATAAAATTCACGTGGAAAATAGATGAATATTTTGTGAAGTGTAAATTAGATTTTATTGAGAAGATAAATAAAATAATCTCTAATATGGTAATAACTATAGCCAGTATAGTGGCAGAAATTGAACAAATGTCTGTTTTGTTGAGTCAAACAAAATATGAAACTCTACTAACAATGCAAGTTCTAAATGATCACAAGCCTCTAAGTAGATCATTAGTAGCAAATCTTAACAAGAAAGAAAATAATAATTTAAGTACAAAAGATATTAGTATTTACATGACTTACCTGTTGCTAAAGCACTATAATGCGAAAATGCACTATACTTGTAGAAACAATTTGCTGGAAATAAGATTTAACCTTAACTTAAAATAATCTCACAGTTCATGAAAAGCGTTAATGAAGAAAATATAAGTTCTTTATTATGACATTAGACTTATTATACAACTTAAACCAAACAGAAAACAGGGCAAATTATACCAATTTTATTGTTAGTGAGCAAATAAGTGATATTGCAGAGTCATTTAATTGCTGGGTGAAAAGAGAGGTAAAAATTTACACAAAGCGTTCCAAGCAAAGCAGTTATATTACGATTTTATTACGCAAAATGTTCTGTTTTATATACAACTAAAGTCTCTCAATAAGATTGAGCTTTGGTAGGCATAGAGTGATAGGTGTATGGCCTCGATATTTTTAGGTACCTTTAAATTCTTTAATTGGTGCTAATTAATACAATTAATGACAAGAAGGCTTCTTACTTCCTTAAATATTGTGATATTTATTCAAGAAATATATTAATACAATCAGTCTTGATATTTGGTACAAACAAGCTAGAACTTTCTTCATTTCCAGGATCTGCTGCACTGTATGAGGGTAAAAATTTTGTCTATCTAATTTTACTTTAACCTGTGTTGTAATACCAGTTTACACTATATAAGGAGCTGGTAGAGAATAATGGGAAAGAAGCCTTACTGAAGTAAGTAAAATATCGAGATTTAATGATATTATAATCAAAATTATTGGATGAAAAAGTCATGAAATCAATAAAAATGCTAAAGAAAGTGCGAAATAGCATATATGTTGCGAAAAACTAAATGCTATAATTGTAGTAAAAAGCACAGTATAATAGCTGTGGCAAAAATATTTGCATTTCAGGAATAGCATTAACTACATGGATGTAGTACCTCAAATTTAGAAGAGAAGAAAAATTGTTTGCCTCAATTTCGTAGAAAAACTCTCTTAAGTTAGATTTAACAAGTTGAAGTATAGATACAAAGGTAATGATAATATTGCCATTAAAGAATGAGGATAAAAGTCTAGGAAAAATTTGACTTAGATGTTAGCAAATCTACAATACACCATATATGTAAAAAATAAAGTTTTTGTGCATTGCGCTAAGACCAGTTTACAATAAACAAGATAAAGGTAGACAAGAAAAGTTAAAAAAACTTGATGAGACTATTGGTAAATATCCTGAACAAGAGTTATTCATTTTGATGAATTGAGTTGATGCACATTCGAAAATTGGTATTGGTGATTTTTAAAGAGTGTTGAAATACAGGTTAAAGTAAAATTAGATAGACAAAATTTTTACCCTCATACAGTGCAGCAGATCCTAGAAATGAAGAAAGTTCTAGCTTGTTTGTACCAAATATCAAGACTGATTGTATTAATATATTTCTTGAATAAATATTACAATATTTAAGGAAGTAAGAAGCCTTCTTGTCATTAATTGTATTAATTAGCACCAATTAAAGAATTTAAAGGTACCTAAAAATATCGAGGCCATACACCTATCACTCTATGCCTACCAAAGCTCAATCTTATTGAGAGACTTTAGTTGTATATAAAACAGAACATTTTGCGTAATAAAATCGTAATATAACTGCTTTGCTTGGAACGCTTTGTGTAAATTTTTACCTCTCTTTTCACCCAGCAATTAAATGACTCTGCAATATCACTTATTTAACGTACTAATAATGAAAATTAATATTAGTCTTTCACGTACAATATCGTAAATGGATTGCAGTATGACGTAGAAAGATCTTGTTTGGGTTAGTCATAGATAACCTTGTTTCAAACAGTAGTTAAAAAAAACTCACAGGATCAACATCTATTATTACTGTAATATTCGAACTTAAGTTACAATTCTTAATCCAATATTTTAATTTTTTTTGTACGGACAGGCTATGCTTATTGTATATTTTTAGCAACACCCTATATCGATACTTATTATTTAAGAAATTTATTGCTGCCGGAGACGGACCAAGAATTTCAAACTCTTTTTTTCTAGATTCTAGGGTCAAGCACTGGAATAATAAAGAAGAAGTAGCAGGCTTTTTGCTTAAACATTGATTATGCAAGAAGCTCGCTATCTCATTTGCTGCTTTTTGTGTCGCAATCCAATTCTTACCGCAAATTATAAGCGCGATTAACCTGCTAAATGGTGGCATTTTTGCTTTGCACCTTGACTTAAGTTCTATTTCATAAAATGAGTCCCTTTTCCGAAGCTGTAACGCTTTTATTACCGAACTTTCAGGATTATTGGTCTGTATTATTACCATTCCTTTTTCATTAAACCTTCCAGACCTTCCTGCAACTTGATGTAATAATTGATATGTCTTTTCTGCTGCTCTCAGATCAGCATTTTCAAGACTCAAATCTGCATTTATTATACCAACCAAAGTTAATTTAGGGAAGTTATGCCCTTTAGCAATTATCTGCGTGCCAATTATAATATTCAACTCTTCCTTCAATACTAGGTCAATAACGTTATTAACTGACCTCTGATCGCTGCTTATAATCGCAGTTCTTGCATTTGGTATTAATTTGACTATTTCTTCAAGTAACTTTTCAATTCCTATGCCATAAGGAGATAATGACTGTTCGCTTTGGCAATTAGAGCACCTTTCTGGAAATTTTAATTGGTAAGAACAATGATGACACACAAGAGCATTTTTTTTCTTGTAGTATACAAGCCAAACAGCACAATTTAAGCATGGAATTTTATATCCACACTTTTTACAAATTACAAGTTGTGCATACCCTCTGCGGTTTAAAAAAAGCATAACCTGCTGTTTTTTCTCTATGGTCTGCTTTATACTTTCAAAAAGCTCATCAGAAATCCATTGCTTATTGCTCTTCATATCTACCACTTTAATGAGTGGGAATTCCGCACCACCGAATCGCTTAGTTAGCTTTACATGGTTGTAATTCCCATTTTTAATATGATAAATAGTTTCCAGTAACGGAGTTGCTGAAGATAAAATTATTGGAATGTTTTCAATTTTAGCCAAGATTATTGCCATATCTCGAGCATTATATGTAATCCCCTGTTCTTGTTTGAAAGACAAATCATGTTCTTCATCAACAATAATCAATTTTAGGTTTCTATAAGGCAAAAAAAGTGCTGATCGTGCACCAATAATTACCTGCGCATTTCCATTTGCTATATTGAGCCAGTTATTCCGGCGAGTTTTTGGAGTAAGTTCTGAGTGCCATTCAGCTAAGTTTCTTGATATCTGACCACGAATACGATTTACCAATTGTGAAGTTAAAACAATTTCAGGTAAAAGAATTAAAACTTGTACATTACCTTTATTTGATATCGTTTCGATATATCTTGGCTTCATTTCAGCACTTGGTAAAGACAGTGTGTTAAATGTTATAGTGAACTTTGCCTTAAACACAAAGGTATCACGCAAGTAGTTAACACTGAAATCAAAAAATCTTTCTTGTAAACTAGGTATGGAAGCTGCTGGTCTTACATTAAAATGAATATCTTTGATGGAATTATGTAAGAAATTGAATCCTAGTGCCAAAGTATTGGGATGATACCATTCTGGTAGAACCAAATCACAATGTTTATACAGTTGTGTATCTTGGTATTGGAATGACAACATCTGAACAGCACTTGAAACGGCAGGCGTACTACTATAGTTCTTAATCAACTGTGCAATCACAGAGAGATAAACTTCTGTTTTTCCAGATCCTGTCTCACCGTCAAGCAAAGTTACTGAATACTTATTCAAATTACTTACTATTTTATTGCTGGCTATCTGTTGTTCAGAGCTTAGTTGGTAATTTATCTCACTTATTTTCTGCCCTTGTTCAACATAAAATAACTTATCTAGATGGTTTACTTTTAATACTCCTCCCATTATCATTTTTGCAAGCATACCAAGAGGTATTACATTATATTGTGCGACCCACTCTGCAAACACAATCAATTTTAGCCTAATATTTGGTAGATTGATCTTTTGCTCAATAAACTTTAATTCTTGATCGTTCTTGTCACTACATTTCCAAACTATTCCGATAAGGCGTTTTTTGCCAAGTGGCACTACCACGTAATCCCCAACTGAAACTTCAGTATTCTCCTCAACTACATATGAAAACAATCGGTCAATTGGAAGTGGTAGTAATACATCAACTGTTCTTACCATAGTGATTAAGTTTAGCATTGTTTTGAGAGTTTTGACTTGATCTTTACGAATTAATTTATTAAGCTAGTATATACAAGTTTATTTAGCTAATACCAATATTCATCATTAATGAATCAAATAAGTGATATTACAGAGCTATTTAATTGCAAAGTGAAAGAGACATAACAAATTTTCAAAGCGCTCTTAAGTAAAGCAATTGCACTACAGAATTTATTACGCAAAATATTCTGTTTTATATACAATCAAAATCTCTCATATAGAACTGGACCCTGGTGAATATAGTGAAATAGCTACACAGTCTCGACATTTTTAGGTGCTTTCAAATTTTTTAAACTATGCCAATCAATAATATAATTCATACCAAGAAAAGCTTCTCGTGTTTTTTAATATTGCAACATTTATTCAAGAAATACATTCATACAACTAGTATTAATATTAGGTGCAAACAAACTAGAACTCTCTATTTTTTAGGACTAACTTCATTGTAGAAATAAAAATTTTATCTAACTAATTTTGTTCAATCTATACTCTAATGCCCTTTTAAAACAACCCGTGTCCAATTTTCAAATATGTGCTAAACCGCAATTCATCAAAGACGAATAAAATTTCTATTCAAGATACTTATTAATAATCTCTTTAAGTTTTCAAAACTCTTCTTATCTATTCTTATCTTTTTCATTATGAATTGGTCTTGACATAATACACGAAAACTTCACTTCTACATATTAAGATATATTACAAACTTGCTAACATTTAAGTTAAGCTTTTCCCAGATTCTTATTCTCATTTTCTAAATGGTAATATTAGTTTTTTGTATCTATACTACAACTAGGTCAAATTGACTCTGATTCAATCTAGTTTTTTCACAACATTAAGGAAAAGCAAAACAATTTTTCTTCTCTTCCAAATTTCAGGTGCTTACCACGCAACTAATGCTATTCTTGAAGTGAAATATATTTTGCTGTTATGTTATACTGCACTTTATTTGCCGCAATTACAGCATTTAGTTTTTTGCAACATATGCGTTATTTCGCACCTCCTTTAGTATTCCTTTTGCTGATTGCACGACTTTCTATATCCAATAATTTTGATTTCAATATCATTTAAAATCTCGCTATCTTACTTATTTTAGCAAAGTTTCTTTTCCATTATTATCTATCTTTTACTTGTATAGTAAAAATCAGTTAAATGCTCATTGTAAAATGTCTCTACATAAAAAATGAAGTGCATCTGAACATTGCAAGAGGGTTGAAAATATAAAAATCATCGATTGATTTTGCTATTGCTGTCTTTCCCATTTCAAGTGGAGCAAATTTACCATGTCAATTTCTTCAATAATTCGCGGTATAACATGCATTTTTAGGTAAGATTAAATATACTTCATACACTGGACCTGAAGCTAAAAGAAGCAAAAATTACGCTTTAAAAAAGCAATTATGCTTTTCACGATATCGAAATAATTAAGCTTGCTACACAAAAGAATTAAAGGCGATCTTTAATCACAGTGAAATAGCGCTTCAGTAAATTCTTTACTAGTGAACTCCCTCAAGTCCTCTATATTTTCACCAATTCCTATAGCGTGTAACTTTACTTTATAAGTCTCTGCAAGTCCAATTACCACTCCTCCCTTGGCAGTACCATCTAGCTTTGTTATAATTAACCCTGTAACACTAACCATTTTACTAAATGCCTCTAATTGGCTATAAGCATTTTGACCGGTAGTTGCATCAAGAATTAAAATAACATTATGAGGAGCAGTCTCATCCAATTTCTTTATCGTCCTATATATTTTTGATAACTCCCCCATAAGATTTACGTTATTTTGCAACCTACCTGCTGTATCAACCAGAACAACATCTACGCTATCTTTTATAGCTTGATTTACAGCTCTATATGCCACGCTTGCAGAATCGCTACCATACTCTCCAGTAATAATAAAGCAACCTGAACGTTCTGCCCAGATGTTTAATTGTTCATTAGCAGCAGCCCTAAATGTATCACACGCAACGAGCATGACGGATTTTTCCATCTCTTTATATTTATACGCAAGCTTACCTATAGTTGTGGTTTTACCATTACCATTTACTCCGCATATCATTATTATGTGCGGCTTTTTGTTTAAAATTAGCGGTTGCACAACAGGATTTAATATTGTTTCTATCTCATTCATTAGTTGTTGTGTGATAATATTATGCTCAACTTCCTTATCAAATTTAATGCTTGCGAGCCTATCAATAATCAATTTGGAAGTTTTATGACCAATATCCATGCTAATAAGCAGTTCCTCTAATTCATCTAAAAGAAATTGATCTAACTTTTTCTTAGCAGAAAAAATACTCTTTACTCCATTACTGAAGCGAGAAGAAGTCTTTAACAAACCTTTACAAAGGTTACTAAATAAACTCAATGGAATACTCCTTTTAAAATAATAATATAAAGAATGACATGCACTACGTGTACTTGTAAAGTTAAATACAACGTTTTACGTGCATTCTTAAAGTAAAATATACATAAAACGAGTATTTTCACTTTAATTTCTCACCTGAATATGTTATAATGCAAGATGGTGACTTACAGGTAATCTTATGAGTTATAATGAAAAAATTTTGGACCATTATGAAAATCCAAGGAATGTTGGTTCTTTGGACAAAAATGACCCAAGTGTTGGCACTGGTTTGGTTGGTGCACCTTCATGTGGTGATGTGATGAAATTGCAAATAAAGGTCAATGACAAAGGTGTGATTGAAGATGCAAAATTTAAAACTTTTGGTTGTGGCTCTGCTATTGCTTCAAGTTCTTTGCTAACAGAAATGATCAAAGGCAAAACCATTGAAGATGTAACAAAGATAAAGAATACCCAAATAGTGGAAGAGTTATCTTTGCCTCCCGTGAAGATACACTGCTCAGTACTTGCCGAAGATGCTATAAAAGCCGCCATTCATAACTATCAAAGTAAACATAGCAAAAATAAAAGCTAAAAAGTTATGAGTAGATATCAAGAAATAAATGCTGTAAAGAAAGACAGTAAACCTATTACCATAACTGTAAATGCAGTAAAGAGGATAAGACACTTACTAGATCAGAAACAGCTGACTAGCCTTGGAAAATCAGAAGAAGCAATAGGAATAAGAGTCCTAATTAAGCAAAAAGGATGTTCTGGATTAAAATACGATATTGAATACGCGTATGATAGACGCCCTTTAGAGGCAGTGATTGAAGAAAGCTGCAGTGACGGTCAAAAAATTAAAGTGTTGATCGACCCAAAATCTGTCATGTTTATCATCGGCTCTGAAATGGATTATATAGAGGAAAAATTCTCATCTGGTTTCGTTTTTAAAAATCCTAATGAGAAAGGAAAATGTGGTTGTGGAGAGAGTTTTCATGTCTAGCAATTATTTTGCATTATTTAAAATTGAGCCAACTTTCAACATTAATTCTAATGAATTAGAGAGAAAATATATTGAGCTAAGCAAAATTGATATAAATGAAAGACAGTCTAAAAACATGAAAAACATCAATAAAGCCTATCAAATACTAAAGTCACCTCTAAAACGGGCGGAGCATTTGCTGAATCTTTTTGGTGTAAGAAGCCAAAAAGATCAACATGACTTTGAGATATTAAATGAATCAATGAAAATAAGAGAATGCTTACTGAATTGCAACAATTTAAAATTTGCAAGTGGCATAATTGATAAAAAAATAAAAGGTTGCATTGAAAACCTAACTAACAATTTTGCTGCAAAAAATTTTGATGAAGCTGCAATGCAAGTTTTAAGATTGAAATACTTATATAAGTCATTTGAAGAGGTAAAAAATGCGACCAATTCAAATTTCTGAACCAAATGTAAATGAAGTAGTTTTTGGTATAGACCTTGGCACTACCAACTCTTTAATTGCCGTAGTAAATAAAGCTGGTGATGTGGAAATATTTAAAGATGAGCAGGGAAGAGAGCTATTGCCCTCTGTTATTTCATATGAAAATGACACATTGAAAATTGGCTACGACGTTGGTCGAAACGCTATCTACTCCATAAAACGCCTAATGGGCAAAAGTGTTGAAGACTTGAGCAAAGAAGGTATCTATCTTGAAATAGACAATGAAAGTGCCAAAATTATTAGAGTGAAATGCTCTGAAAACAAATATCTTACTCCTGTTGAAATTTCTGCTGAGATATTAAAAGCTTTATGTGAGAGAGTAAAAAAGTCTACAGGGATGGAAGTGAGAAAAGCGGTGACTACTGTTCCAGCTTACTTTGATGATTCAGCGCGTAATGCAACAAAATATGCAGCAAAATTAGCTGGCATAGAGATTCTTCGCCTCATTAATGAGCCAACCGCAGCAGCACTTTCTTATTCTATTGCAAAGAATAATAACAGTGGAATATATGCAGTTTACGACCTTGGTGGTGGAACATTTGATATTTCGATATTGAAATTACACCAAGGAGTATTTCAAGTTCTCGCGGTCGGTGGTGACACCAAACTCGGTGGTGACGATTTTGATTACCTTCTAAGTATGATTATATTAGATAAATATAGAAAGAAAGTAAATAAAGATCCATGTTCTCCTGAGGATTTACTTGCAAAATCACGATCTATAAAGGAGTACCTGAGCGAAAACATTTCTAGCACTTTTGAGTTTAACATTAATGGTGAATTGTTTAAATGCGAAATCACTAAAGAAGAATTTGAGCAGGCGATTAGTTCTTTAGTTAATAAGACTATCAATATAGTCACTCATACTATAAGTAGTATAGATCTTAAAATTAACGATATAAAAGGAGTAATTTTAGTCGGAGGTGCAACCAGAGTACCACTAATTCAAAGTTCACTAGTCAAACTTTTTGGTAATAAAGTGTTAAATGATGTAGATCCAGATAAAGCAGTTGTTATTGGAGCAGCTTTGCAGGCTCATTATTTTACTTCAAATTCAAAAGATAGAAACGTTCTTCTGGATGTTTTACCTTTATCACTTGGCATAGAAACTATGGGAGGGATAGTTGAAAAAATCATACCAAGAAATACACCACTACCAGCTTCAGAAATAAGAGAGTTTACAACCTACATTGATGGACAGACAGCAATGAAAATTCACGTTTGTCAGGGAGAACGTGAAATTATAGAGGGTAACAAATCTCTAGCGCAGTTTGAACTAAAAGGTATACCGCAGCTGCCTGCAGGTTCTGCAAGAGTTGAAATAGAATTTACAGTTAATGTTGACGGAATATTAACTGTTACTGCAAAAGAAAAAACTACTGGAATTGAGCAGATAGTTGAAATAAATTCAAGTTTTGGCTTAAGTGAAGCCGATATTCAAGACATGGTTAACCAGTCAATAAACAACTTTGATGAAGATATGAAAGCTTGTTCTCTTGTAGAAGCTAAAATTAATGGAAATAAGCTCATACATTTAGTTGAAGGAGATAATAATTTCTCCACTGATAAAAAGCTGAAAAATCTGTTACAAAATGTAAAAGACGCCTTACAAGGAAAGGACTTGAATAAAATTAACAATGCTATTACTAAGCTAGAAAATTCCTTTTTAGAATTATGCAAGTCAATAAATAAGTAGAGCTGCTATGCAACCTTGTGCAATATCCTGTCTAATCTCAAGGCAATAGGTATTCTAAAATTAAAAGGCAACCAATCTACCTTTCCTAATTTAAACGATAAACCAACCATGCTCACACGCCCAATTATGTTTTCCATTGGTACAAAACCAACTTCAGGAAATCTACTATCCAAAGAATTATTTCTATTGTCCCCCATAACAAAAAATCTATTATTAGGCACATAATAAATCGGAGTATCATATGATAGCTTATTAGAAACGTTATCTACCAAGATCTCATGTTCCTTGCCACTAGGAAGTATTTCTATATACCTTGGTATGTTATGGCTTGACTCATAATCAAAAAAACTTTCAATTTGCTTCCGTTCCACTTTTTGATCATTTAAATATAATTCTCCCTCTATCACTTGTACTTTGTCTCCCGGTATTCCTATTACTCGCTTAACAAAGCTGATACTATCGTTTCGTATAGGCTTAAAAACTATTACATCACCACGTTTTGGAGGAGTATAAAAAATCCTGCCACCAAAGATGTTTGGAGAAAACGGAAAAGAATATTTACTATAACCATATGAATATTTACTAGTAAAGATATAATCTCCCTCAAGCAGAGTACTTTTCATTGAACCAGAAGGTATATGAAATGGCTCAAATAAAAAACTACGTATTGACACTGCAATCAGTAGTAAGAAAAACAATGAAAATAAAAATCTCACTATTCTTACTACCAGGTTTTTTCTCAGTTTTTCCAATTTTTCTAACTTTGTTTCTCTGATAAATAATTTTATTATAATATATAAATTAAAAACGTAGTAATGTAAAATTACATTTGTAAGTGTAACCCCATTTCTAAAACCGCCTTGTAAAATATTAACTACTATAATCATTTTAGTAATAACAGCTTGCAAAAAGCTCAATGTACAAACCTGCTATAAAGCTTTAATTTCTAGCAAACTTATCATTATTAATGAATATACAAGAAGCTCTATAAAAACTTAACATAATTTCACCACAAAAATATCACTCTTAAGTCCTGTGCAAAAGCAAATTTTAGCACTGAATGAATCTCTTTTAATTAATTATAAATTGGTTAACCTGGAAGATAAATTTTATTTACTTTTACAATATCTTAAGATCTAATGTCACTTTATCAGTCAGAAGTATCAGAAAGATTGCAACTTAGGCTAATATGTTCTTTACTCTTTTTCTCAAAATATTACCTATTTATATTACAATACTTATTGGTTATTTGGCTGGGAAATATCTCAAGATTGATAGAAATACTATATCTCAAATACTTTTTTATATAGCCAATCCAATAGTGACTTTATATGGAGTATCTAATATAGAGGTTAATTTTCAGATAATCTCTCTACCAATTTTAACGTGGTTTATAGGTAGTACTATGTCTTTATCAGTATACTACTTTTCTTCCTTTTTATTTAAGGATAATACAAGAAATATATTGGCATTTAGCTCAGGTAGCACAAGTATGGGCTATTTTGGCCTGCCAATTGCCATGGCTTTATTTGATGAGGACTCAGTATCTGTATACGTTGTCTGTTATATAGGAATGGCATTATTTGAAAATAGTTTAGGATTCTATATAGCTGCAAATGGTATTTATACTGCAAAAGAGTGTATGCTAAAGCTGTTTAAAATTCCTTCATCCTATGCGATGATCTTAGGCTTTCTGTTAAGTATATCAGGCATACAAATACCTAACTTTTTAATGGATGTTATGGTAAACGTTAAAGGTACATTTGCTATGCTGGGAATGATGCTACTTGGAGTAAGTATTGCAAAAATTACAAGCTTTAAAGTAGATTGGAAACTTGCTTTAATCACTATTACAGCAAAATACATACTCTGGCCACTATTTGTCTTAGGAATCGTCCTTTTAGATAAACATTTTACAGGTATATATGATGAAAATATATATAAAGCATTAATGTTGCTAGCCGTTATTCCAGCTTCTGGGTCCAGCATAATGCTGGCTAATGTTCTAAACTTTCAACCAGATAAAGCTACTTTATTACTGCTAATTAGTATTACGGTAGGATTATTCTACGCTCCACTAATAATATCACTATTTTTTGCTAAACTTGTTCCTCTTTAAGATTAGAAACTTAAGCACTCAGTATTAGAATGTTTAGCTATTTGTTAGGAAATTTTATACTAAACTAGCTATGCAATTCGATTACCCTACCGCAATTTTGCTCTATCACACTTGCCATATTTAACATTCCAACCTCATCATAATAGTTTCCGATTACTTGTAAAGCAAGTGGTAAACCCTCATTGGAAAGCCCAACAGGAACAGAGATAGCAGGTAGACCAGCCAAACTTGCTGGCACAGTAAAGACATCATTAATGCACATAATTAACGGGTCTGGTTTTTCATTCAAGCCAAAAGCTTCTGTTGGAGCAGATGGAACAAGTATATAATCTATTTTTTCAAACGCTTTTATAAAATCATTTCTAATTAATGCCCTAATACACTGTGCTTTTTCATAGTATTCGTTGTAGTGACCAGAAGAGAGCGCGTAAGCGCCAATTAATATTCTTCTTTTTACCTCTTTTCCAAAACCCTCAGCTCTCGTTA
Source organism: Wolbachia endosymbiont of Litomosoides sigmodontis (assembly GCF_013365435.1). Taxonomy (GTDB): domain Bacteria; phylum Pseudomonadota; class Alphaproteobacteria; order Rickettsiales; family Anaplasmataceae; genus Wolbachia. Next base: position 34,172 of record NZ_CP046577.1, on the reverse strand, counting down.
ATGAATACATTTCTTCAAGGATGTCAGCATCAACCCTGAGTCCATAGCGTACACCATCATAACGAGCAAGATTAGATGAAGCTTCAGCAGAGCAAATTAAATAATATACTGGTATTGCATATTTAGTATGAGGCAAGGTAATCTCAACAACTTCAGCACCACTTCCTTTTAAATCAGAAGAAACTTTTTCCCAATGATAGATGATTTCTTTTGAAATTCCATCCATTTTATATTCCTTTGGTATACCAATGCGCTTACCTTTGATATTACCATTCATAAAACTAGAAAATCTAGGTACTGATCTTTTACTCGATGTTGAGTCTTTGTTATCATAACCACAAATAACTTCCAACATTAGTGCTGAATCGGAAACTGAACGAGTAATGACCCCTGCTTGGTCTAGAGAACTTGCAAATGCAATCATACCAAAACGCGAGCATCTTCCATAAGTTGGTTTTGCTCCAACTACTCCACAATAAGCCGCTGGTTGACGTACAGATCCTCCAGTATCACTTCCTAGTGCTCCAGCACATAAGAATCCAGCAACTGATGCTGCAGACCCACCAGATGATCCACCAGGTACAACCTTTCCTCCATCACTTTCTCTAGTCCATACATTTTCAACAGGACCAAAATAGCTATTCGCGTTTGCAGAGCCCATAGCAAATTCATCCATGTTAAGTTTACCCAGCATGGCTGCTCCACTTTTTAAAAGCAAGTCAGATACCGTGGATTCATAAGTTGGAACGAAATTTTCTAGCATTTTCGAACATGCTGTCGTCTTTACCCCTTTCGTACAAAACAAATCTTTAATACCAACTGGTATACCCATAAGCGGCGAGATTATACCACTCTTTTGTTGAGAAAAATACTCATCTATAGCTTTTGCAGTTTTTATTGCTATTTCCGGAGTTTTCGTTATAAATGCATTTAATTTCTCATTTTCTACTGCGTTGATATGCACTTCAACAAGCTCAACAGCAGAAAAATCTCTTTGTTTAAGCCCATTATGCATCTGAGCAATGCTTAACTTCCTTAATTCATTCATTAACATTTAATTTTTAGTAAGATATTAATTATAACAATAATAAGGTAAAAGATCTATACATTTATGGTAAGAAATGATTAGCACATCTAAAACATTTAGACCAATTGAAATAGATTTATGATTAACATGCATTAAATTATTTTCCAGCACAAATCTTTACTAATATTGTAATTAGCAGGCAGCAGTTGTATCATGTGAGTAATTATATTAAGTCTTACATGAAAAGAATAAATAGCAATAATGAAAAGCAGCTACATTAAAGTATAGTAAAACAACAAGGTTTAAATGGCATTAAAATCAAAACTATTGATGAAAAAGTCGTAGAATCAGCAAAAGAACTAAATGCTGTAATTGCAGCAAAAAAACAAGTATAACAGCTGTAGCAAAAATACTACATTTCAAGAACAGCATTAATTACATAGATAAAGCACTAAAACTTGGAAGAGAAGAAAAATTATCTACTTCCTATCAACTTCGTGAAAAAACTAGATTACATTATAGAGTCAATTTGAACAAGTTGAAGTATGGATATAAGAAAACCACAATATCAACATTAAAGAAACGAGAATAAGAATCTAGGAAAAATTTGGCTTAAATGTCAGCAAGTCCACAATATACTGTAATATGCAAAACATGAAGTTTTCATATACTATGCCAAGGTCAATTCATAATGAATAAGGTAAAGATGTACAAGAAGACTTAAAAAAAACTTAACAAGGCTATTGGCAAATATTCTAAACAAGAGTTATTCATCTTTGATCAATCGTGATTTGGCACACATTCGAAAGTGGGATATAGGTGTTTAAAAAGGCGTTAAAACATGGTAAAAGTAAAATTAGGTAAATAAAATTTACACCTCTGCAGTCGTAGTCAATCCTAAAAATGGAGATAGCTCTAGCTTATTTGCACAGAATGTCAACACTAATTATATGAATATATTTCTTAAACAAATGTTACAATATTTAAGAATACGATAAGCCCTTTTTATTATCGATTATAGTAATAGCATAAGTCAAAAAATTTAAAGGTACTTTAAAATATCGAGATTATATACCTACCACTATACTCACAAGAGCTTAATCCTATTGAGCAACTTTAGTTGTATATAAAACAGAACATTTTACATAATAAAATTTGTAATATAACTGCTCTATTTAAGAACGCTTTGTGTAAATTTATTACCTTTTTTTACCCCGCAATTAAATAACTCTGCAATGCACTTATTTGCCCATTAATAATGAGAATTAATATTTAAGAAAGCCGGCAAAGGGCGTCAAGTAATTTTTTACATTTCTATAAGCTACTTGAACCCCTGATTTATCAAATCAAAATGATCGTACAGTTACACACAACACTTGAATCTAAACGTTAAGCTACAGGCTGCTTTATTTTTAGCAAGCCCAAACTTAAATATCAACATCATGTACATTAAGTGCATTATTATTGATAAAATTACGGCGTGGTTCAACTATATCACCCATCAGCACTGAGAATATAGAATTAGCCTCTTCACAATCTTTTATTTCAACTCTTAATAAAGTCCTGGTTTCTGGGTTGAGCGTAGTATCCCATAGTTGATCAGCATTCATTTCACCAAGACCTTTAAACCTCTGCAGAGTTAAACCTTTTTTACCATAGTCCATCACTATTTTTGCAAGTGCACTAGGAGATTTTATTTTTATTTCAGTTTCTTGCGACTTCAAAAATGAATCACCATTAAATAAGTCAATTACATCATCAAGAAAGCTTAATATATTTCGTATTTCTTTGCTATCAAGCATGTTAAGTGGAAATACATATTTATCTGCTAATCCTTGAAATAATTTAGAAATGTGAACTTCTCCTTCTTCATTTTTCACCTCTACTTCCCAAGTATATTCACTATACATTAACCTTAAATATTTCAACACCTCATTAGCAGATGATAGAGCATTCTTTTTACTTAAAACTAGTAGCGACTCCAACAGATTTTGTGGTATTTCCCTAGCATAATTTTTACTAATATTCGAAATATTAAGGCATTTGCTTAAGATAAAGCGCAAATCCTTGTTTGTATTGCTTAATGTTAACTTTTTGATTGCCGAGTTAACTATATACTCCTCAAAAGTCTCGTCATCTTTAATATAAGTATCTTGAGCATTTTTCGTAACTTTATAAAGAGGTGGCTGCGCTATATATAAATAGCCCCTTTCAATCACTTCACGCATATACCGGAAAAAGAAAGTTAAAATCAAAGTTCTTATATGTGAACCATCAACGTCTGCATCTGTCATAATGATGATTTTGTGATATCTAGTTTTCTCAATATCAAAGTGTTCACTTCCTATTCCCGCACCAATTGCAGTAATTAAAGAACCTATTTCTGCAGATGAAAAAATACGATCCAAACTTACACGTTCCACGTTTAAAATTTTCCCCCTTAAAGCAAGTACTGCTTGTGTTTTACGATTACGCCCCTGCTTCGCAGTACCACCTGCAGAATTACCCTCTACTATAAATAATTCCGATAATTCAGGAACTTTTTCCTGACAATCAGCAAGCTTTCCAGGTAATGTAGAAATATCAATACTGTTTTTATTTTTAACCAGCTCCCGTGCTTTTCTTGCAGCTTCTCTTCCTTTAGCTGACCTGATTACTCTTTCTACTATGCTCGCTGCCAACTTTGGATCAGTCTCAAGTATTGTACTCAATTTATCAGAAACTATGCTCTCCACAACTGTGCGCGCTTCAGAACTAACTAACTTGTCTTTTGTCTGTGAAGAAAACTTAGGATCAGGCATTTTGAGAGACAAAACACAAGTTAAACCTTCTCTAACATCTTCTCCAGTCAAGCTAATTTTTGCTTTCTTTAAAAATCCTTCATCAGTCGCATAGTTATTGATACATCTTGTTAATGCAGACCTAAACCCTGCCAAATGAGTACCACCATCCCGTTGTCTTATATTATTTGTAAAGCATAACATATGCTCGTAGTAAGAGTCATTCCACTCCATTGATATTTCCATGCTGATACCAAGATCAGTTACATCACCTTTCATGCTGACAATTTTGGTAACATGCGTTTTATTCTTGTCTAAGTACCGTACGAAATTTGCCGTGCCAAAATTATCCTTAGATTGTTTATTATTATTAAAGTGAGATTCAGTATACGGTTTGTTACGCAAGTCTCGCAAAGTGATGTTAATATTTGAATTTAAAAAAGCTAATTCTCTGATACGATTTCCAAGAGTAGAATAACTAAAATCAATACTACCAAAAATCTCGGTTGACGGCATGAATGTTACTTTAGTTCCTCTTTTATTTACGTTTTCATTCACTATCTTCAAAGGTTCAATAGACTCACCATCTTCAAAGCGCATAAAGTGCTCTTTCTTATTGCGCCAAATAGTTAACTCTAGCCAGCTTGATAATGCATTTACAACTGAGATTCCAACGCCATGTAATCCGCCAGAAACCTTATAGGTATTGCTATCAAATTTACCACCTGCATGCAGGTGAGTCATTATTACTTCCGCTGCTGATATTCCTTCTTCTTCATGAATATCAGTTGGAACGCCACGACCATTATCTATTACAGATACTGAGCCATCTTCATTTATGCTAACTTCAATTTTGTCACAATACCCAGCTAAAGACTCATCTATCGCATTATCAACAACCTCATACACCATATGATGCAGACCAGACCCATCATCAGTATCACCAATGTACATACCAGGACGCTTTCTTACAGCATCAAGACCTCTTAAGATTTTTATTGCATCAGCATTATAGTTACTTTCCATGAAATCTTTTCATTTATAAATATTAACCAATACTACATTTATATATACAGATTAGCAACATCTTTAAACTAAGAAGAAAGCTTTGATTGTGGCACACAATTGTACAGACATTACAATTTGATAAACTAAGGTTTAAATAGTTCACGAAAAACTACTTAACAAGCTTCACTAACTTCTTTATATAAGCTCTCACTGTTAATAAATCAAATAAGTGACATTGTGGGTTGTTTTATTGTGCGTGAGAAAAGAGAAGTAATAAATTTGTATAAAGTGTTCCAAGCAAGATAACTGTATTATGTACTTTATCATACAAAGTATTCTGTTTCATATTAACCAAAGTCTTTCAATAAGATTAAGCTCTGGTGAAACTGATGGCAGTGTATAACCTTGATATTTTTAATTATCTTTAAATTTTTAACTTGTGTTAACTAGCACAATTCATGGTAAGAAAGTCTCATCATTTTCTTAAATATTGTAATGTTTACTCAAGAAATATATTCATATAATCAGTGTTGACATCCGGTGCAAATAAGCTGGGACTCTCATTTCTAGGATTACTACACTATAGAGATAGAAATTTTATCTGCCTAATTTTATTTATGCTTATGTTTCAACGCCCTTTTAAAATACCTATATCTAATTTTCGAATGTGTGCCAAACTGCGATTTAGCAAAGACAAGATAACTCTTACTTTAGGATCCTTAATAAGACTATTGGTAAGTATCTTGAATAAGAGTTCTCTTTCTTTAAGAAATCATAGTTTGGCACACATTCGAAAATTAGATATAGGTATTTTAAAAGGGCGTTGAAACATAAGCATAAATAAAATTAGGCAGATAAAATTTCTATCTCTATAGTGTAGTAATCCTAGAAATGAGAGTCCCAGCTTATTTGCACCGGATGTCAACACTGATTATATGAATATATTTCTTGAGTAAACATTACAATATTTAAGAAAATGATGAGACTTTCTTACCATGAATTGTGCTAGTTAACACAAGTTAAAAATTTAAAGATAATTAAAAATATCAAGGTTATACACTGCCATCAGTTTCACCAGAGCTTAATCTTATTGAAAGACTTTGGTTAATATGAAACAGAATACTTTGTATGATAAAGTACATAATACAGTTATCTTGCTTGGAACACTTTATACAAATTTATTACTTCTCTTTTCTCACGCCACAACAAAACAATCCACAATGTCACTTATTTGATTGCTTAACAATAAGATTAGTATTAACACTTAATCCAGAAAAAGTCAATATCCCCAGCAAAAGAATAAGGTCTTGCAAGAATTTGCTATAAGCATTGCATTTATACGAAATACCTTGACTTTATACGTGCTAAGAAGCATCTTATACATGTTGTGCGCCCGTAGCTCAGCTGGATAGAGCAACAGCCTTCTAAGCTGTGGGTCGTAGGTTCGAATCCTACTGGGCGCGCACTCTTTTATCAATACTTTCTATAAACTTTCAAATACTCTGGTTCTACATTTTCAATTAACAATGGTTGGATTTTTATTATTTCAAAATCAGTTGATCTCTCAATTAATCTACCCGCCATAACTCTCACCTGATCTCAAGTAAGTACAGGACTTATATCCCCAGTTATGGTGGTCTTAATAATATAGAAATAATCCTACTTTCTAAGAAGAAGGGTATTAGCTTTACTATTGGAATGGATACATTAACTAACAAGCATCTTCTGTTAGTAATATTCAGAATAAACTTTAGCAAGCTCTTATAAAGAGTAGATTTTCGGTCCACCTATATTACAAATCTTCTTATCTTGCTTATTTTAAGACTAATAATGCGGTATACCATCTCAGCTAAATTTGTTACCCATATTGGCTGAAACTTAGTTGTACCACTACCAATTAGCAGTAAGAAAGGAAGAATAGTTACTAATAAATTTAGTAAAGAAGTTATCTTTTTTAGAGAATACAGGACTTGGCTTAATTATCACTACTTTTGAAAATGCTGCAATTACAGCTTTTTCACCTCCCAATTTACTTTGAGTAAATTTTAACATCTTGCTAATTTCTATTCCCATAGCAGAAAAATGTATCATCATAGGTACATTTTTTATTTTTGCAGCTCCTGCTATTTTCTCAGCTATCTCAACATGAACAACGTAGAAACCGTGTTTTTTCACTTCATATGATATTCCCACTAGGTTTATAACTACATCACATCCCACCCCCCCTACACTCTCCAAAAGTGATTCCTCATCAAAAAGATCGCCTTTAAATATAGACATTTGTCCCAAATTGCCACATAACTTTAACCAAGCAGCTTTTTCTTGGTTGCAGCAAATACCCTGATTAAATATCCAGCTATTGCCAAACATCTTACGATATGTTTTCCTACTGAATCTCGTTTCACCAAAAATAACTACACGTTTTATCACGATTTAAACTTTAAATAACTTAACCTTAGATTAATACAACAGTTTCATTTAATATTTTATTATAAATCCTCGCACTATGAGATCCATTTTCACTCTACGTGAACCCTTAACAAGAATTACATCATTATTTTGAACAATGTTAGCTAGGTTGCTTTTCAATTGACTAGAATCATCAAAATGCGTACCTCTTATATTGCCTGGTAAAATTAAGTGCAATTTTAACATAAATTTACCAACCGTATAAACTTTATCCACGTCATATTTTATGATATAATCAAGCAATTTTATATGAAATGCTACGCTTTCGTTACCGAGCTCTAGCATATCACCAAGCAATGCTATTTTTCTCAACCCAGGATAAGCACCTAAAGTTCTTATTGCAGCTTTCATTGAAGCAGGACTAGCATTATATGAGTCATCAATCAGATATACACACTTTCCATTATATTTAGCTTTATGAACACTACCTCTACCTTTTGTTATATTAAAATTCTGAAGTGCAAGCGGTAATTTTGATAAATTAAGTCCAAGATTTTGCATAACTGCCACAACAGCTAGTACAGAGTATACAAAATGTTCACCTTGTATACATAAATTGCAGTTCATAATCTGATTATTACTTAGTCTAATCTTTAAATTTAGTCCTTTATCACCTTTTATTACATTCAACAAGCAAACTGTAGCACTTTCACTCTTACCAAAGCTTATTACATTTCCATTAACATGCGATGAGAGATAATCATAATATCTATTATCTCTATTTAGGATTAAAGTACCTTTATTTTTCATACCTAACAGAACCTCTAACTTCGCTTGCGCAATATCAAATAGCGACGAAAAATTTTCAACATGCACAGGTTCGATGTTGGTAATAACTGCAATATTTGGGTTGCTAATTTTTGATAATTCTTTTATCTCGCCAGCTTTATTCATCCCCATTTCAAGAATTAAGTACTGGCAGTTTTCTGGAGCTTTTAGAATCGTTAAAGGTAGCCCTATATTGTTATTCAAATTACCATCGTTCACATGAGATACCCCATACTGCGATAAAACGGTATGCAGCATATCTTTCGTGGTAGTTTTCCCCACACTACCTGTAATTGCAATAACTTCAGCATTAACAAGAACATTTCTGATGTAATAAGATGCCATATCGTGCAAAGCTTTTAGAGTATCTTGCACAAAAATTAGAGGAAGATTTTTATATTTGTCTTCGCTCACTATCGCAGCTGCTGCCCCTTTCAAAAAGGCTTCATGTAGAAAATCATGTCCATCAAAGTTCTTTCCTTTAAGAGCGACAAACAAGTCACCTTTTTTTATGTTTCTTGTATCTATTGAAATATTTGAATTGTAGCAACTACCCTTTCCTCTTCCGCCAGTGGCATCAATAATATTATTAGTATTCCACATAAACATAGCTTAATTTTAAAGTAAATTAGCAATAAAAATAGCGAAATATCTCACATTTTAAACGATGTGCAAATAACAGTTGCAATCTCTATAATTTCACTTATACTAGATATAGAAGTTTAAATGTTTTTATCCATACAATTTAGAATATAATTATTTAGTGTTAAAATACTTTGAGGGTATATATGAGACAAGGTGAAAAAGAAGATATTTCAAGCAAAGAGTCTACTTCTATAGTAGGTAAAGCTAAAAACGCAGCCTTAGGAACGCGAGATTTTCTAATTGAAGGTGTAGTAATCTTATTTAAGGGTGTAGGTAGGGGTTTATTGGTCTTATTTAAGGGTACAATAATATATCCTTTTCAACTAAAAAATCATTCTAAGTCTCGTAGTGAAATGTTGCACGACATAAAAAATGGTTGGCGTTATGTTATTGGCAAGATACCTAAAGAATACTGCCCACCTATAAAAATTACACAAGCTAGTAAAGATCTTGGTGTACACATAACAGAACAAGAGAAAGGAAAAGAAAGAGTTATATTTAAAGTATCAAGGACTTTGGTAGGGGATATACCTTACTTGAGCCAAGAGCAGTTAGACCAAATAAAAAACAACTTGCCAGACATAAATATTTTTAGGGAAAAAAACGAAGTTGCAATTGAAGTTGATGTTAAGGAAATTATCAATGACATTAAAGCTAGTCCTGAATGCAAAGGAAAGAATCCAGAAAGAATAAAACAATTTGTCATTGGCAAAATTTATGATAAAGTGAATGAAAATCTCAAAGGTCTGGCAGAAATTACTGGTGGAGGGTTTAAAGTTCACACAGACCAAAAACTGCTGTATAGTATTGCTGAAAAATTGTATTGTGGATATACTGAGCAGTTATCAGAAGCTACAAAATCCAAAGATAAGTCATCAGAATCTAGTGAATTCATCACTCAAAATAATATGACTGATCCTTTAAAAATGTATCACATAAAGGTTGGAAAAACTATTTCCAAAGGCATGGAATTAGAAAGTAAGTTGAGAGAAGCTATTGGTAACAAATCTAACCTACGCTTTGAAGGGAATGTCTCTAATAGTAAAACGGAGAACCCATTGTCTATACCTGCTTTAAACTCAGGAAAAGAAAAAGGTGGTCGCGCTCCTTAAAACATGAGCAATAAAGATTATGATAGCAATAATATCTTTGCTCAAATATTAAGGGGTGATTTACCTTGCAAGAAGGTTTACGAAGATAAGAATGTGTTGGCATTTTATGACAAGTACCCTGATGCACCAGTTCATATTTTAGTTATACCAAAAAGTCAATGTGTTTCATATGATGATTTTATCTTAAAAGCTTCTGCAGAGGAAATAGTAAGCTTCTTTAAAACTGTAAGAGAAATAACATATAAATATAACCTAGAAAAAACAGGATATAGATTAGTTACTAATTATGGTAAAAATGGTGAGCAAGTTGTACCGCATTTTCATATGCATATTTTAGGTGGTAAAAGATTAGGAAAGCATGTAAATTCGTAACGTTGCTTTCTACGTGTTTTGAAATGAGTGAATATTTAACCATAACAATTTTTATCTGCGTATCAATTATAGTATCTCTCACTTTAGGTACATTGCCTATGTTTCTTGCAGTAAGTAAACCAAATAGTGAAAAACTTTCCACATATGAGTGCGGTTTCAACCCTTTATCAAGAACAAGAAAAAATTTTAACATTAAGTTTTACTTAATTTCAATACTATTTATGATATTTGACTTAGAAATTGCCTTTCTTTTTCCTTGGGCTGCTTCTTTATCTAAAATAAGCTATTGTGGATTTTGGTCTATGATGATATTTCTTGCAATACTTACTGTAGGCTTTATCTATGAGTGGTATAAAGGTGCATTAGAATGGGAGTAAGTTTATGATAGATCAAGTTTCATCTAATAATGACTGGAATCGTTATAAGAAGGAAGGTTTTTTCGTTACTAAATTTGGTAGTTTAATAGATTATGTAATTAATTGGGCAAGATCTGGCTCATTATGGCCAATGACATTTGGTCTTGCATGTTGTGCAGTGGAAATGATGCACACTGCATCTAGTCGCTATGATCTTGATAGATATGGTATAATGTTTCGTGCAAGCCCAAGACAAGTTGACGTTATGATTGTTGCTGGCACACTAACTAATAAAATGGCAGTAGCATTGCGCAAGGTTTATGACCAAATGGCAGATCCAAAGTACGTTGTTTCTATGGGAAGTTGTGCAAATGGTGGAGGTTATTATCATTACTCCTACTCAGTAGTTCGTGGTTGTGATAGAATTGTACCAGTTGATGTATATGTTCCTGGATGTCCACCAACTGCAGAGGCATTGCTATATGGAATGCTATGCCTGCAAAATAAAATAAAACGAACTCAAAATATATAAAGCATGTATAAAATTGCAAAGTACATACAAAAAAAAATCAAATGTAAATGTATTCAGCAAAGTGATGGTACTATTTTAATATATTCAACTTTAAATGATATTGAAGATCACTTACTCTTTCTACGTGATGATGAAAAATGTAGATTTGAATTATTAGTTGATATTTTCGGAGTTGACTACCCAGATAGGGAAAAACGTTTTGAGCTAATATATAATTTGCTTAGCATTGTACATAATATCAGGGTACATATAAAGCTTCAATTATACGAAGGTGATATACCTCCAAGCGTAGCAAGGATATTTAACACAGCTTCATGGTTCGAGCGAGAAGTTTTTGATATGTATGGAATAGAATTCTCTAATCATCCTGATTTGCGTAGGATTCTAACGGATTATGGATTCAAAGGCCATCCAATGTTAAAAGATTTTCCTCTTACTGGTTATGAAGAAGTTAGGTATGATATAGAGGCAAAAAAGGTTATGTATAATCCTATAGATTTACCGCAAGATTTTCGTATGTTTGACAGCCTATCCCCTTGGAAAGGTGAAGCTACAAAAGCAAATACAAAGGAGTAGAAAATGACAGTCCAAAGAAAAAAAATATCTCTGATTGGCACAGGAAATATCGGCGGAACTCTTGCACATATGGTTGCATTAAGAGAGCTTGGTGATGTTGTTTTGCTTGATATTAGCAATGAAATACCGCAAGGTAAAGCACTTGACATAATGGAATCATCCCCTATTGATGAATTTAGTGTCAATATTACTGGCACAAATAGGTATGAAGACATAAAAAACTCTGATGCAATTATAATAACCGCTGGCATTGCGAGAAAGCCAGGAATGAGTAGGGAAGATCTCCTCCAAACTAATGCTAAAGTAATGAAGGAAGTTGGCGAAAATATTAGAAAATATTCTCCAAATGCGTTTGTAATAGTGGTTACCAACCCTTTAGATGCCATGGTTTCAGTAGTGCATAAATTTTCAAACCTCCCAGCCAATATGATTGTTGGAATGGCTGGAGTACTTGATTCTTCTCGCTTTCGTTATTTTCTTGCAAGAGAACTTAATATTTCCGTTGAGGATGTGTCTGCTTTTGTACTTGGAGGACATGGTGACACCATGGTACCGTTAATTCATTGCACTTCCATCGCTGGCATTCCACTTATCCAAATCATTAATATGGGCCTCATCACACAGGAAAAAATTGATGAAATAATCAAGCGCACTCGTAATGGCGGTAAAGAAATAGTTGATTTACTTAAATCTGGATCTGCATACTATGCTCCTGCATCTTCTAGTATATGTATGTTGAAATCATATTTACATGATGAAAGGCGCATATTACCGTGTGCTACTTACCTTAATGGTGAATATGGTGTAAAAGACTTATTCATTGGTGTCCCTGTAATCATTGGTAAAAACGGAATTGAAAAAGTTCTAGAGGTTGAAATGGATGATAATGAACAAGAAATGTTCAATAAATCAATAAATGCAGTGAAAGAGCTAGTAAAATCTTTAAGCTTGTAAATAAATAGTTTTATACAATTTTCTTAAGCTTAAGTTTTGTAAACAGTTTTAAAAAGTTGTTTGTGATTACTTTTTCTACCTCATTCAGTAGTTCGCTTCACAATTCTACTAGACAAATTCACAATATACTTTACTAGTATTGGTTCATTCTTTTTCCTCTGTAAGGGTTCAAGTAATAGATAAGGTGCGTTTGGTTTCAACTAAAAATAAGCTCACGTGGTACATCTTGTACCATTTCTTTGAGGAAGATCAATCTTTATTATTAATTGGTCAAATAAGTGACATTGCACAATTGTTTAATTGTAGAGTGATAAGAAGGTAACAAATTTACATGAAGCGCTCTCAAGCAAAGTAATTATATTATAGACTTTATTACGCAAAATGTTCTGTTTTATATACAACTAAAGTCTCTTAATAGGATTGAGCTTTGGTGAGTATGCTGGTAGGTATTTTCAACATCTTTAGGTACTTTAAAATTTTTTGCCTTATGATAACTAGCACAATATATGACAAAGAAAGGCCTCCCTCGTTCCTATATCCATTTCCACTGTGCAAGAAATAGATTTTCGATAATAGGAAAGAAGCCATACTTAAGTAAGTAAATTAGTGAATTTAAATGCCATTGGATAAAAAGTCGTAGAAATCAGAAAAGAAATGCTAAAGAAAGTGTAAAATAATGCATTTTTTATAAAAAATTAAATGCTGTAATTGCAGCAAAAAAGCACAGTATAATAGCGTAGCAAAAATATGTTGCATTTCAAGAATAGCACTCACTACATGGACAAAGTACCTAAAATTTTGAAGAGAAGAAACTATTTGCTCTTCACTCACAGTGTTGTAAAAAAACAGATTGGATCAGAGTTAAGTTGAAGTATGTATACAAGAACTTAGTATTACCATTAAAGAAATAAAAATAAGGATCTAGGGAAAATTTGGCTTAAATGTCAGTAAGATTATAATATACCATAATATGCAAAAATAAAATTTTTGTATATTACGCCAAGATCAATTCATAACGAATAAGATGAAAGTAGACAGTAAAGAGTTAAAAGAAAATTTAATTAAGCTATTGGTAAATATTCTGAACAAGGATTATTCATCCTTAATGAAGGTGGTTTTGCACATATCAGAAAGTTGGACACTGGTAATTTAAAAAGAACGTTGGATACAGGTTGAAGTAAAATTAGGTAGATAATTTTTTTCTCTCTCGTGAAATTAATCCTAGAAATGGAGAGAGTCCTAAACTTATTTGCACTGAAATAAATACCTAATTGTACGAATATATTCCTTGAATAAAGGTTACAATATTTAAAAAAAAGAGAAGCTTTTCTTATTATAGACTATACTAGTTACCATAAGTCAAAATACTTAAAGGTGCTTTAAAATAGCCAGATTACATACTTACCATCAGAGCTTAATCCTATTGGAAACTTTTTGTTGTACATAAGACAGAACATTTTGGCAGTAAAGTCTATAATATAATTGCTTTACTTGAGAGTGCTCTGTGCAAATTTATTACCTCTCTTTCTCACTCCACAATTAAACAACTCTATAATATTACTTACTTAACCCATTAACAATAAAAATTCTTATAAGTAGTAGTGTGTGCAAAAAATATAACGTAAAAACAATTAGATTGTGCTTTTTTATAAGAGTAATTCAAAAAGAATTCGTTGTCTGGTCAATGAATGAACATAAGATAAGGATTTATAAAGAGGCTAAGAGATTATGTGAGATAGATTTGAGATGGTACTGCGAAGGCAATGAATATAAAATCAAAATCTTCACAAAAGAGGGCTGGTCTATAAAACTTATCAAGGATAATGGAATAATTAAAGAGTAGTTAAAAACATATAAAGAAATAAAGGTAGAAAAACAAAAGGCCTTTACACGAAGTATTATCATTATAACTGTGACGTTGCAATAAAAAGGTTCTAAAATAACAAGAATTTTACCACAAATTAGCAAATGTGAGCACATCATAAGCACAACAAGTTCTCTCTGCTCAAGCGAATAGGTAAGAAAAAGTAAAAATAATATAAGTTGCTTGTAAATATAAGCAACTTATACTTTTATAATGAATAACAAAATACTACCGAGAAGTTTTTATGAACGGCCAACTTTGGTTGTAGCTGGGGAGTTATTGGGAAAAACGCTAAAATTTTCTAACTTCAGTGGAGTAATAACTGAAGTTGAAGCATATGTAGGAATGGACGACCAAGCTTGTCATGCAGCACGAGGTTATACTGATCGAACCTCGGTAATGTTTGGTATATCAGGGTTTTCATACGTGTACTTTATATATGGAATGTACTACTGCTTAAACATTGTAACAGAAACAGAAGGGTTCCCAGCAGCAGTTCTAATACGGGGACTAAACCTTATCGAACCTCTTAAAGCTACTTTAAATGGGCCTGGAATACTGTGCAAAAGATTAAATATTACAAAAGAACATAATAAACGAGATCTCACTATAAGCCACAAATTTTGTGTTTATGAATCCCACCTTAAACCGGATTACGTTTGTACTCCAAGAATCGGGGTCAGTAAAGGCAAAGAAAAATTTTGGCGATTTAAAATTTTCTAAACCGAATTCTAATGATCTTGCTTAAGCTACTTACCAATCGGATAATCACCAGTAAAACAAGCATCACAGTATTGTGGAGTTATATTATTACGCCTCTCTCCGTTAACAGCCTGATATAGTCCATCAATACTTAAGAAAGTTAAACTATTGACCCCTATGCTTGCCTCTATTTCCTCTACGGACTTACTTGTGGCAATTAAATCCTTGCGCTCTGGTGTATCAATTCCATAAAAACAAGAATGCTTAATTGGCGGGCTTGAGATTTTTAAATGAATTTCTTTTACTCCTGCATCTTTTAGCATAACTATTATACTTCTTAGTGTACTACCACGCACTACACTATCGTCTATTAAAACTATGTTCTTACCTTTTAAAAGGTGCTTATTAGCGTTAAATTTTAATTTAATTCTAACTTTACGTACTTCAGCGGTTGGTTGTATAAAAGTTCTTCCAATGCAATGATTACGAATTATTCCCAATTCTATAGGTAACCCTGAATATTTTGCGTATCCAATGGCTGCAGGTATTCCAGAATCAGGTATTGGTACAACCATATCTGCATCACTTTTCGGTGGACTCTCTTCTGCAAGAGTCCTTCCTATCTCTTTCCTTATATCGTATGTAGACCTATCCTCTGTTATGCTATCTGGCCTTGAAAAATAAACATATTCAAAGATACAGAAACTTGACTTTTGCTGAGAAAGAGGAAATGCCGAAGCTAGATTACCATTTCGATCAATAGTAACTAATTCTCCTGGTTCTATTTCTCTAATAAACTCTGCATTTACTATATCAAGAGCACAAGTCTCAGATGCGAGTACATAAGAACTATTTAATTTCCCTAAAACAAGAGGTCTAATTCCTGCTGAATCACGTACTCCAACAACTACTTCTCGATTGATTGCTACAAAAGAATAAGCGCCTTGTATTTGCTTTAATGCATATATAAAACTCTCTAGAAAACTACTTTCCGTATTGGACTCTACCAAACGCGCTACTACTTCTGTATCAATATCTGATTGAAAAATGCATCCCTGTTTAATCAACTGCTCGCGTATTGGAGAAATATTAATTAAGCTACCGTTATGTGCTATAGCAAAATCTCCAAATCTATTACTTCTGCCAAGCATGGGCTGCACTCCAGATTTACTGCCACTTGTTGAATATCGAACGTGACCTATTGCATAATTTCCAGGCAAGGATTTCTTTATTTTATCTATATTGTCAAGTACATTACTCACTTGACCTTGAAAATGATAAGAATGTAACTTATCATTGTTATTTGTTGCTATACCAAAAGATTCTTGCCCTCTATGCTGCAAAGCATGAAGACCTAATATAGAGTCAAAGGCAGCATCTTTATTGCAGCTTATACCAAATACTCCGCATTCTTCGTGTATTTCATCGAGCATAAAAACTACTGAGTAAATTTTAATTTTACTTTAGCATAAGTAAAGCACAAGCATTTTATTTACCATACCACTTCAAAATTAATTTTTCTATTAAACCTCAGAAAATTTGAACAAAAAGAGCTTCTATGGTTAAAATAGTACATGAAGAATGTAATGCTCATTGGTGGTGGAGTTGGAAATGCAGTATTATTTTCAATAGGGAAAGCATATCTCGAAAATAATAATAAGGTTTTATACTTTGCTGGCTATAGAAAATTAAATGTTCTATTTAAACGGACACTGATAGAACATGCATCAAGTGTGGTGGTTTGGGCATGTGAAGAAGGCTTGATAGAAACAAACAGAGATCAAGATAAATCCTTTCATGGTAATGTAATTGATGCAATAATCTCTTACCAACAAGAAACATTAGGTGATACTGTAATTAATTTAAATGCCATAGATAGAATTATTACTATAGGTTCAGATAAAATGATGAAAGCTGTAAATGAAGCGAGAAAAACAGTTTTAAAGCCATATCTGAAATCTGGCCACGTGGCAATATCATCAATCAATTCTCCTATGCAGTGTATGATGAAAGAAATCTGCGCTCAGTGTGTGCAGCGACATGTAAATATAGAAACAGGAGAAGAGAGTTATGCGTATAGTTGCAATAACCAAGACCAGGCTATGGAATCTGTTGACTTTGATTTTTTAAGTGAACGTTTGAAGCAAAATAATTTACAAGAAAAACTCACTGCAAAATGGATAGATTATGTTCAAAGATATTAAACAACAAAAAAAGAAGATAAGAGAACAATATAGAGCTATAAGAAAAAATATTAATGAGGATTATTTTAGTTATGCAACGAATTCCCTTATTAATCTCTTTAATCAGAACTTAAATTACGTTAAGGGCAAGACAATTGCTGCTTATATTCCAATTGATGGTGAGATAAACGTTATACCTTTGATATATAATTTACTCGATTTAGGTTATAAAGTAGCAGTTTCTGATAAAAATAAGCTATTAAGATTTAAAAAATGGAATAAAGTAAGTGAATACATAATTCCAGATACAATTATCACTCCTATCGTTGCTTTTGATGATCATCTTAATAGATTAGGTCTTGGTAGTGGTTGGTACGATGCTGCGATAAAAGAGTTACGACCACTTAAGAAAGTATTTATAGGTATAGCTTATGAAGAACAATATTATAAAGATTTACCAGTAGAAGAACATGATCAAAAACTGGATATTATAATCACTGAGATACGTGTTAGGCATAGTAGCATATAACTATCAAAATTTCCTGTAATTCTAGTTAACTCTTCTAATACTAATTTTCACTGTACAAGGAATTGGTAGACAATAATGGAAAAAAGATATGCAGAAGTAAACAAAATAGCAAGGTTTAAATGGTATTGAAATCAAAATTATTGGATGAAAAGGTTGTGGAATCAGCAAAAGAAAGGCTGAAAAAAGTACAAAATAATGTATATATTGCAAAAAATATATTCTATTTCAAGAGCAGCATTGACTGCATGGATAAAGCGCTTAATACTAATTTTTATTGTTAATGAATCAAATAAGTGACATTGCGAAGTGAGAAAGAAGGTAATATAAATTGCACAAAGCACTCTCAAATAAAGCAATTGTATTATTGCCCTTATTATGCAAAATGTTTTGTTTTACACATAACCAAAATCTCTCAATAGAACTGAGCTTTTGTGAGTATGATGGTAGTATTCTCAATATTTTTATAAGTACCTTTAAATTTTTTGACTTATACTAACAGCACATTTATGACAAGAAAGGATTCTCTTGTTTTTAAATATTACACAACACTTGTTTAAGAAATATATTCATACAATCAAATATTGACATTCAGTGCAAATAAGTTTGTAACTCTCTCTCCATTTCTAAAATAGACTACACTGTAGAGGTAAAAATTTTATCTACCTAATTTTACTTCAACCTGTGTCCAACTTTCTGATGTATGCCAAATGCAATTCATTAAGGAATGATGACTCTTGTTCAGGCTACTTACCAATAGCTCATTAAGTTTTTTTTACTCTTCTTGCCTACCTCATCTTATTTATTGTAAACTAGCCTTAGCATAATATACGAAAACTTCATTTTTTGCATATTACAGTGTACTGTAGATTTACTGACATTTAAGCCAAATTTTTCCTGATTATCATTCTTATTTTTTTTATAATAATATTAAGATTTTCTTGTACCAATACTTTAACTTGTGCAAATTAACTATGATTCAATTTAGTTTTTCCATAACGTTGAGGAGGCTTCTTTTTCAAATTTTAAGTGATTTATCATGCAGTTAGTACTATTCTTGAAATGCAATATATTTTTGCTATGTCTGTTATACTGTGCTTTTTTGTTGCAATTACAGTATTTAGTTTTTTTGTAACATATGTGTTATTTTGCATTTTCTTCAGCATTTCTTTTGCCAATTTCATGACTTTTTCATCCAATAATTTTAATTCAACAACATTTAAACCATCATTCACTTACTTCAGTATGGCTTCTTCTCTATTATTGCCTATCCGCTCTTTGCACAGTGGAATTTGGTGTAACCTTTAGTCATAAATGTTTAAGAAATCTACTAAAAGGCAAAAAGCTATACGGTGTTAGGCGGTTTACTCTTTAATCTTGCAAATTGGCACATTGATACTGCTTTAAACGCTTTATAAGAGCGTTTCAGCTCACACAGGTAAAATTATGAAGAAACATTGTAAAGACATAAGATGCACATAGTGCAAAAAATTAAACAATAAGACGCTAATCATATAATACTTCATCTTTAAGATTAAAAATAACTGAATACCTTCAGAATCATTAAGGAGTTCGGCAAAATTTATCAAGCGTTTTTTGTTTCCACAGACTACTTAAATGACGCACATTTTAGTATGCAAATTTTTTTTTCGAACTACAACGTACGCGCACTCTGTATGCACTTAATTGACAAATGTTCCCTCGTCAAGATCTCCAAAATTTGTACTATATTCAGTGCCGCACCTTTGCGCAGATTATCAGCCACTATCCACATATTTAACCCATGTTCAACAGTATTATCTCTTCTAATACGTGATACATAAACTGCGTCTTCCTGTACAACATCAATTTGAGTTGTATATTCTCCGTCTCTTCGCTTATCATATACTAAAATTCCAGTATCTTCAACTTCACTTAGCATTTTACGAGCTTGTTCTTCAGTTATTTGTTGATAAAACTCTACATTTACTGCTATAGCATGACCAATAAAAACTGGCACCCTTACACAAGTTGCAGTAACTTTTATATCTGCTTCCAAAATTTTTTTTGTCTCCTCTTGCATCTTCCATTCCTCTTTTGTAGAGCCATCTTTCATAAACTCTCCTATATGAGGAATGCAATTGAATGCTATTTGCTTAGGGAATATTTCAGGCTTTTTAGCTTCATTCATGAAGATTTTTTTTGTCTGATTATAGAGTTCATCCATTGCTGCTTTACCTGCACCAGAAGTTGATTGATAAGTTGAAGCAACGATTCTCTTTATTTTTGCTTTTTGGTGTAATAAATGCAGAACTAACAGCATCTGTATTATAGTACAGTTTGGGTTAGATATTATGTTGTAGTTTTTGTATTTCATGATTCTTTCTTTATTAATCTCTGGAATAATTAGTGGTATGCCTTCTTTCATCCTAAAATAAGAGCTGTTATCTATTACGATGCATCCTGCTTCAGTTGCAATTGGCACGTACCTTTCTGAAATATAGTATCCAGCACAGAAGATAGCTATATCGACATCAGCAAAATCATAATTCTCAAGACATGACACAGTTAACTTTTCATTGCCAAAACTCACCTTTTTCCCCATCGATTTTTCTGATGCAAACCCAATAACAGAATCTATTGAAATTTTTCCCTCGTCTTGAAATTCAGCAAGTACACTCAGTACCTCATGTCCTACTCTCCCAGTTGCTCCAACAACAGCAATTCTATATCCCATACAGATTAAAACTCCCACTTCAAAGTCATATTATATTTTTACCGACAAAATTTACAATTATTTTAATATTTTTACCTTGCAATTAATTATAATTTAGTTATTATTATGCAATATTAATAATATTACATAATAAAGTGAGAGATGAGCGATAAGTATGATGAAACTAAGGTAAAACCTACAACATCCACATCTCAAGATGAGAAGAGAATTAATGAGTCAAAGGTTCAAAATATTCTCTCAAAAAGAAGATATGATATAAATTTTGACGATAAAAAATATGCTGTAAAAACAGTTAAAACACGTTTTTCAGAAATAGAACAACAACCTTCAAAGTCAAGAGGTTTATTGGAGTCAATACTAGTGATAGGAAGATTTTTAGCAAAAATTTTTACATCTGAGAAAGAAACATATAATAAACTACAATTACAAATAGGTCGCTCTAGTAAAACAAAAGAGGAGTCTCACATAGATGATAAGCATACAGAAGAAATAAGCAGCAAACTTAAGAAGAGTAACATTGAACAAGTGGATGACAAAAAAAGTCGTAATCCATAAATATGAACCATTCCAAGAACATCTGCATAATATTTATTGTGCGTAAACCTTACGGTACCAAAATAAATAAAGAGGCACGCCACTCATGGTAAATAAGCTTGCAATTAATAAGGTGTTTATAGGAGTTTCAAGTATCACCCAGCAACAAAAGGTTGTTGCTATACTGCCAATTAAAAGCTTGTAATAACTTTTCTCTTTTATAACAACCTTTAGAAAAGCAAGACTGCATGCTAGGTAGATAAATAAAAATGAAACTACAGAAAAGTCAACAATCGATGTAATCTGTTGAGCGAAATTGTTGTTTGAAGTAAGAATTAGTAAAATCGCAGTTCCAGCTGAGCTGATTATTATTCCCCAAAAAGGGGACCCATGTTCGTTTCTTTTAGCAAAGAATTGTGGCGTCAATTTATCTTTTGCAAGACCAAAAGCAACTTGTCCACTAGACAAGACCCAGGCGTTTAAACTGCCAACACAAAAAATAAATGCAACTATAGAAATGATCAAATGCCAATTACCAGAAAATATAATTCTTATCGCATCAACGTATGGCGCTCTCGAGTTTGCTAAATCATTACCGTTTATTAACCCCATGATTGCAAAGTTGTTGATAAAATATATGATAGCAACACAGCTTGTTCCAAGCACTATAGCTTTTGGTATAGTTTTTGCTGGATTATTAACTGATCCTGCAGGTGCTGTCGCCAATTCAACTCCAACGAAACACCATAAAGTCAGGAGTGTAGAACGGGCAAGAATCTGCGACATTGTAAGACCTGAAATTTCTTCACCTACAATAAAATTGTTTCTATTAAAAAAAAACAATGCTACTACGGGTACTGCAAGTAATACAGCTATTTTTATAACCATCAATAGAAATTCAACGCGTCCAGCGGTAGTTACTCCTCTTAAATTTATTAATGTAATAATTATAAATAATAATAATTCTAAAGGCAAGCGTATGTTTTTGACACTTTCATGGAGAAATGGTGTAAGATATCCAACACCTACAATTATCAAAGCTGTTGTGCTAACCCACGAGATTACCCAATATGTCCAACCAACAAAAAAGGCTGCAGTAGGGCCAAAAGCATATTTTACATAAACGTGAGGACCTCCAGTCTCTGGAAATTTTGCACATAGTGTAGCAAAGACTAGAGCAAGAGACACAGCACCAAATCCTGATATCGCCCAACTTATGAGGCTATAAATGCCGTATGGTGCAAGGCTAATCGGCAGCATAAAAATGCCAGAGCCAATTTGACTACTGATTACTAAAGCGAAAATAGCCAAAAAACCTATTTTATTTGACACAGCACCTCTCAATTTTATTAGTGTAAGCCAGTAGTATAACCTGATTCCCCAGAATTTTAATAAATAAAAAACTATATTTTTGAGTTAAGTTCTTAAGAAGATCACTTTGCAGACTTGCGGTACCAAAGCAGATAGGTGAGTACGCCGCTTAAAGGAAATATACCTGACATTAACAATGTGTTTATAGGAGTCTCATATATTATCCAACAACAAAAAAGTATAGCTACACCTCCAATTAAAAATTGGTAGTAATTTTTCTCTTGTATAATGACTTTAAGGAAAGCAAGACAGCATGTTAAGTAAACAAACAAAAATGAAATTACAGAGGTATCAATTATTGAAGTTACTTGCTTGGCAAAATTTTCGCTCGATGTTAAAGCAAGTAAAGCTAATATTCCCAACGTGTTGACTATAATACCACAAAATGGAGCATCATACTTATTTTTTTTAGCAAGAAATTGCGGCATCAATTTATCTTTTGCAAGGCCCAAAGCAACTTGTCCATCGGCTAAAAACCAAGCGTTTAAACTACTTACGGAAATGATGAAAGCAACAATGGAAATAATTAAATGCCAATTACCAGGCAAAATTATTTTTATTACATCAGCATATGGTGCTTTTGAGCTGACTAAGCAATTGCTATTAATCAATCCCATAATTGCAAAGCTATTGATGAAGTATATAATAGCAACAAAAAACGTGCCAAACACTATAGCTTTTGGAATTGTTTTACTTGGAGTTTTAACTGATCCTGCAGATGCTGTCACTGTTTCAAATCCAATGAAACACCATAAAGTAAGAAGTGTAGAACGAGCAAAAGCCTGAGATATTGTGAGATTTGATATTTCCTCGCTTACAACAAAGTTATTTTTATCAAAAAGGAGTAGTGCCGCTATGGGTACTACAAATAGCACGATAATTTTAACAATCATCAACAGAAATTCAATATGTCCGACAGCAGTTATACCTCTTAAGTTTATTAGCATAATAACTAAGATTAATGCTATTTCTAAAAGCAAACGTGTATTTTGTATATCGTCATAAAAAAGTGGAGCTAAGTAGCCAATACTTGCAACTATTACAGCTGTTGAACTAACCCATGAGCTCGCCCAATACGTCCAACCGACAAAAAAAGCTGCTGTAGGACTAAAAGCATGCCCCACGTAAACATGAGGACCACCAGTTTCTGGAAATTTCGCGCAGAGCAATGCAAAAACTAAAGCAAGAAATATAACACCGAGCCCTGATATCGCCCAGCTTACAAGGCTATAAACGCCATATGGTGCAAGACTAACTGGAATCATAAAAATTCCAGAGCCAATCTGGCTACTAATTACTAAGGCAAAAACAGCTAAAAAGCCTATTTTGTTTGACACGATAACTTTTATTTTTTTTATCTAAATATTTTAATAGTATAACTGAAGCTCAAAAACTTCAATCGATCTTTTATAAAAGCTTACATTTTTCAATTACTGTAATTAGGTACTACCAAAGAGTTGTGGCGGTATCTATGAAGTAGAAATTAAGAGAGTTAATCATAGATGGTGATATAAGGGAAGTGATAAATGTTGTAATAGATAGGATAGAATTCTTCATAGGAGATTTTATAGTTAATACCAATTTTCACTGTACAAGGAACTGATAAACAATAATGCTAAAGAAGCTATGCTAAATAAGTAAAATAGCAAGATTTAAATGGCATTGAAATCAAAATCGTTGAATGAAAAAGTCATGACATCAGCAAAAGAAACGCTGAAGAAAGTGCAAAATAACGTATATATCATAAAAAAACTAAATACTATGTAGTAAAAAAGCACAACATAATAGCCCGTAGCAAAAATATGTTGCATCTCAAGAACAGCACTAACTTCATGGATAAAGCATCTAAAATTTGAAAGAGAAGAAAAATTATTTACTTTCCTCAACATTGTAGAAAAACTAGATTAAATCAGAGTCAATTTAAATAAATTGAAGCATGGGTATAAGAAATCCTAATATTACCTTAAAAAAATGAGAACAAGAATCTAGATAAAACTTAGCTTAAATGTCAGTAAGTCTAAAATGCACCTCAATATAAAAATGAAATTTTCGTATATTACACCAAGACCAATTCACAATGAATAAGATAAAGGAGACAGGAAGAGCTAAAAAAATTTGATGAGACTACTGAATAAGTACGATAAACAAGAGTTATTCATCTTTGATAAATCATGATTTAGCACACATTCAAAAGTTGGACATAGGTAATTTGAAAAAGGCATTAAAACATAATTAAAGTAAAATTAGGTAGACAAAACTTTTATCTCTACATGCAATAGATCATAAAAATGAAGAAAGTTTTAGCTTATTTGCACAAAGTGTTTGTCAACATTGATTATATGAATATATTTCTCAAATAAATGTTACAATACTTAAGAATACGAGAAGCCTTTCTATCATGGATAATACCAGTTGACGTAAGTCGAAAAGTTTCAAGATACCTAAAAATATCGAGATTATATACCAACCACTATACTCATTTGAGCTTCAATCTTATTGAGAGACTTTAGTTATATATAAAACAGAATACTTTACGTAATAAAGCATATAATATAATTGTTCTACTTAAGGGTGCTTTATGCAAATTTATTATCTCTCTTTCTCACTCCACAATTAAATAACTCTGCAATGTCACTTACTTTTGATTCACTAACAATGAGAATTGGTATAAGTGTGTAGCTTATTACTATTTTGCTAGCCTATTCCAAAAGACGTGACCAGTCTTGCAAACAAGATATACTTTAAACTAAATTCGGTATCTTAAACTGAACATTTTCGGTGACTCCACCTGACATAACTGAAACCTTTGCATTCATGTTTATTTTTAAGTGATTTATTAATTCGTCAACTAATATGTTAGGAGCAGAGGCACCTGCAGTGATTCCTATTTTTTCTACACCTTGTAACCAACTTTTGTCTATATAGCTGTAATTATCAATTAAATAAGCTTTTTTTTCCCTGGCAGTACACAGATCTAATAAGCGATTTGAGTTCGAACTATTTTCACTCCCTATAATTAGCACTATATCTACAATTTCAACTAATTTTTTGACAGCATTCTGCCTATTTTGCGTTGCATAACATATATTTTTTAAGTTTGGACCTATAATATTTGGAAATTTGAGCTTTAAGGCAGTAATAATTTCACGTGTGTCGTCAACACTTAACGTAGTTTGTGTAACATAAGATAAATTATTTGGATTTTTAACCTTTAAATCATGTACATTTTGTAGAGTTTGCACTAAAATTATACGGTTATTCACTCTTCCTCTAATTCCTTTAACTTCTGGGTGGTTTTTATGCCCAATTAAGATTAATTCTCTACCATTATCTTCATACCTTTTTGCTTCTTTATGTACTTTATTAACTAGAGGGCATGTTGCATTAATTATTTGAATACCTTTTCTTTTTGCCTTGTCTTCTATACTTTTTGACACTCCATGTGCACTGAAGATCAATATTCCTCCATTTTCCTCAATGTCCTCGATGTTATTCACAAAAACCACACCTTGTTTTTTAAAGACCTCTACTACATACTTATTGTGAACGATTTCGTGCAACACATAAACCTTACGCTTGTTTCGGTATTTTTCTAAAGTGATAGATAATATGTCTACAGCTCTTTTAACTCCCGCACAAAAACCACGAGGTTCTGCTAAAATAATTTCCATTTTTTCAAATTGAGTAAGTATGCAAGTATTGTTTTTAAATAAGCTTCGTTCATTGTTTTTTATGATATCACTATTTGTATTTTATATAATAATTATTTTTCATATATTCTCTTTAACGTTTGATCAATTTAGCACTGTAGAAGATTTTAAAAAGGGTACTAAGGCGTACAAGGCAGCCTAAATATTTAGATATGGATAGAGTGGACAATAGCAATAAATGCACCATAATACCACTATATATAGACCCACCCAGAGTGAAAAAATCTGGAGAGTATAAGCAGCACAATTGTGTTCTGTTTCAAATGACCTTAAGTATAAAAACTTACACAAAATACTCATTTCAAAAAAGAAGTTTTTTTAGATAAGACGACTTTTAATCCTAAAAGAGTTGCTAGCAGTCAAAAATGACGTGTATCTGGAGTAAAATTTTACAACAATGTAAAACGCGTGTATATCTACATAACAATTTGTTTTCACACGTGCTTAGCTACACTGATATAGATAGTAAGAACATCCCAGAGTTAAGGGCATACATTAAGTATGTCTAGATTTCCAGTACCGCGCTACTTAAATGACACCTGGTGAATATGTTCAATTATCCTTAGATACATGAGTGTAAAGTGTAGTACATAAAGAATTAATCAAAGTTGTAAATGGATATCAGGCACTCAGTGAAGTAGGACTTATTTTAAATGTGAGCAATAGTAAGATCATTTCATAATCAATTTGACTGATTTTAATTTCAATCTGTAGAATAAAGTGAAAGAAGTACAAAAATTTAATCGCACCAGTTTTGGAGTGCATGAGATGGATCAGTACTAAAATTTTTTAGTAGTTGCAACGTTTGATACAAATGTTGTAAAAACTAGTAATTTGTACGACTTATCAAAGTCAATTCTTACTGGAAAGTATAAAATACAAGACTTTCATAAATCTCAAATTTCAAAAATTACTGTGCGAGATATATTTGTGAAATCGTTCAACATTGATGCAGCAAAATTGCTGCCAAGTTAGGTATTGAGAAGCAAGTAAAATACTTTAAAAATATGAAATTATTTTCTCCTTTAAAAAAGAAATATCGAAGAAATCTAACCAATAACTAGTGATAAGCAGCTACATTAATCAACAATGTAATGTTTCATAATGCAACTTCGATATTAAATAAAAAAAGTATAGGAGAACAGATTATTGCAAGAAACTCCAGAGAAGTAAGAAAATTGTCACGCGCAGCTAACAAGATGGAGTAGGCAGAAGAGCAAACATAAAAGCGTATTTAATAAGAGGCAAAACTTGATCACAGAAAAAGTTGTAAACGGTAAATACAACAAGAATATAAATATAGTTCCATTTATTAAGAGTGCTAACTACAATTGACCCAAAATATATAGTGCTAATTATTATTGATTAACCTCAAGGCATTACTCTTTATTAGAGAAATAATTGCTGCACCCATAACTAAGAATATTATAAATAAAATAACATTTAACTAAACGTAACACATGAGATGCAAGAATTATGGTTTCTTTATTAGAATTTTAAGTTTATAATTTTGTTCATTTTTATCAATACAAAGAAACCCATCTTTTGTTGCACTGCAATTTTCAGGGGCAATATCTAAATTGATTTTTCTGCCACTGTCATCCATACTCAAACGAGCCCTTGGTTCAAAAAAATCAATTATATTAGTCTTAAATTTCTTTGTTACCCTTCCATCAAGAGAAACTAGATCAAACTCCCGAATATTGTTTGGGTCAATATTTCCTATATAACTACTACAACCACTGTCCGTGCAACACGAACCCTCAACTATATAACCTTCACTTGGAATTTCTGAAAAAAAACCCCACAAGTCACTTAACATATAAAATATCCTTAATATTTACTAATTAAAAAATTATATATACTTTTTAAGTATATATAATCATAGTACACCTCAAAATACAAAATTCAACAGTTAATTGTGTAAGAGATATAAATTATCAACGGCTACTTAATTCCTTTTGTTAGTTTTTTTACCATGCTGTCAATCATGTGTTTTATTCCTTGATATACAGAATACGTACTTTCGTCTCTACGCATATAAGCAGAACAGGAAAATATATTATGTTCTTCATCTTCTATTGATAATTCTGTGTCACATTTTATATGCTCACCACCTAGCTTTTCTATCAACTTTTCTCTGTTATCTCCTATAGTAACCTTAATCTTACTTTCTTCTTTACCTATTTTATTACTTAAAATAGAAACAATTATTGCTGGAGCTATACATATAGCTCCTATTGTTTTTTTTGTAGCAAAAAACTCTAAAACTAATCTTTCAAACTCAGGTATTACTGTTACTACTTCTTTGTCCTCAGCTAAGTTAGATAAATTTTTTGCAACTCCATATCCACCAGGTACAACTAACATATCAAAATCTTTGGCTTTAGCTTCTTTTAGGTCACATATTTCGCTTCTTGCAATTCTTGCTGCTTCCACAAGTACATTTCTTTTTTCTTTCACTGCCTCTGTTGTTTTATGATTTATAACTTGTGTAATACTGATATCAGGTGCAAAACATTTGACCTCTACTTCTTGCTGGTCAAGCACAAGCAGACTTAAAACCGCTTCTCTCACTTCTGCACCATCAAGATGACCGCACCCTGATAAAACCACAGCAGCTTTTAATTTTCTTTCACCCATAGAGTACCTTGATTTCATATAATTTAGATATTGTAATACAAATTCTATATTTGGAAAGGGGTAATTATATTAATCATTTTATGATGATTAAAACATAACTGATAATTTATAAAGTTCGATACGACTCGTGAAGAAGAGGAAGAGCTTTTATTAGAGCGAGTAAACTAGAAGAAATTACTTCAAAACATATGACAAAAGTAATTGCACTCTCCTTACAGGAGACAAAAGTAATTGTTCGAAGCTCTATTAGAATAAGTTAAAAAAATAGATTTTTATGACTTAGATTCAACAATTAATTACTAAGACTTGCAAAAAAGGAAATAAATAAAGAATTTTTTATAAAATTGATCAAAGAAGCGCTTATAAAGCTAATTTTTGAAAAAATCAACTTATACCAATTTTTATTATTAGTAAGTTAAATAAGTGACATTGCAGAGTTGTTTAATTGTGTAGTAAGAAAGAAGAGGTAATAAATTTGCACAAAGCGCTCCAAGCAAGGCAATTGTATTATAAACTTTATTACATAAAATGTTCTGTTTTATATAGAACCAAAGTTTCTCAATAGGATTAAGCTTGAGCGCATATAGTGGTAGGTATACAATCTCAATATTTTTAGTTACCTTTAAATTTTTTGACTTATACCAATAGTATAATTCATGATAAAAAAAGTTTCTCATGTTCTTAAGTATTGCAACATTTATTCAAGAAATATATTCATACAATCAGTGTTGACAACATTTTATGAAATAAAGCTAGAACTCTCTCCATTTCTAAGATGGACTGCACTGTATAGATAATAATTTTGTCTACATCATTTTACTTTAACCTGTGTTCTAATACTAATTCTTACTGTATAACAAACGGATGATAATAATAGAAAGAGGCCTTACTAAAGTAAGTAAAATAGCGAAATTTAAATGAAGTTAAAATTAAAATTAATGGATGGAAAAAGTTGTAAAATTAGCAAAAAGAATACTGAAGAAAACGCAAAATAACGCTTATGTTGCAAAAAATTAAATACTGTAATTGCACCAAAAACACAGTATAGTGGCTGTAGCAAGAATATGTTGTATTTCAAGAATAGAATTAACCAATGGGAAAAACACTAAAATTTTGAAGAAAAGAAAAAATTGTTTAGTCTTTCTTAACGTTGTAGAGAAACTAGATTGATTTAGAGTCAATTTGAATAAGTTGAAGTATGGATACAAAAAAACTAATATTTTATCATTAGAGAAATAAGAATCCGGGAAAAATTTGGCTTAAATTTTAGCAAATTTACAGTATATCATAATGTGCAAAAAATGAATTTTTTGTATACTACTTCAAGACCAATTTATAACAAACAAGATAAAGTAAACAAGAAAAGTCTTAAAAACTTAATGAGACTATTAATAATATCCTAAATAACAGTTATTCATCTTGAATAAATCGCAATTAGCACATATTCAAAAATTAGACACAGGTAGTTTAAAAAGGCTGTTAAAACACAAGTTAAAGTAAAATTAGGTAGATAAAATTTTTATCTGTACAATACAGTTAATCCTAGAAATAGAGAGAGCTCTAGCTTATTTGCACCTAATTATCAATATTGATTGCATAAATATATTTCTTGAACAGATATCGTAATATTTAAAAACACGATAAGACTTTTTTATAATAAATTGTGCTAGTTAGAATAATTCAAAAAACTTAAAAGTATCTAAAAATATCAAGATTATATACCTATCATCATACTTACCAGAGCTCAATTTTATTAAGGCCTTTGGTTCTATATAAAACAGAACATTTTACGTAATAAAGGCAATAATACAATTGCTTTGCTTGAGAGCTCTTTGTGTGGATTTATTACTTCTCTTTCTTATTTCACAATTAAGCAACTCCGCAATGTCACTTAATTTGATCCATTAATAATGAGAATTGGTTAATCAATGTTGTTCTTGAAATGCAACACATTTTTACTAAGACTGTTATACTGTACTTTTTTGCTACAATTATAACATTTAGTTTTTTTGCACATATACATTATTTGACACTTTCTTTAGCATCTCTCTTGCTGATTTAGTATAACTTTTCCGTCCAATAATTCTTATTTTAACGCCATTTAAAACTTTTTTATTCTACTTATTTCAGTGAGTCTTCTTTTCCATTACTGTCTATCAGTTTCCTGCACATTATGAATTGGTATTACACTGATTTCCAATTGTTCATTTGGTAAACACCTTTAAAGCCTACAATGTTTAGTGCCATCAAAACAATGAAAAATAAACGCTCAAAATTTAATAAATCATTTTAAAATACTATTTTAAGTATAGCCGCATCTATAGAATTTATGGCTAATCCAAACTGCACAAAACGTGCTAAGAAAAATGGACTTTATTGCTACTAATAATCAGTAAAGACTAACAGGAACATAAATTAAGATCATCATTACAGGTACAACATTAAGTAAAATCATTGCTGTATTTTAGTACTGTGATTCATGCTATTTCAAATAGATTAGCTAACAATAAATATACCTAAATCGCGCATTAACTCTATTTATTGATATATGAGTACATTATACATAAAAGCGTAAAAAAGTTAACTTAACATTTTGCATGCATTAATAATGCTATTACATCCAATTTCCAGTTGTTCCTGAGAGGCAGCATAAGAAACCCTAATAAAATCTCTCAGACCAAACGCAATTCCTGGAATTACAGCAACCAGATAATCTTCTAGCAAGTATTCAGTAAAATCAAGATCATTATTTATTACTTTACCGCTCTTTGTACTTTTGCCTAATAAACCTTTACATGAAACAAACAAATAAAATGCGCCTTGCGGAATGGACACTGATAACCCTGGAGCAGAATTTAGTTTTTCTACTACAAAATCTCTACGTCTCTTAAAGATTCTCGTCCTTTCTTTCAAAAAGCTATGGTCACCGCTTAATGCCTCAACTGCTGCTGCTTGCGCTATTGAATTTGGGTTAGAAGTGCTCTGAGACTGCAATGTGGAAATAGCTTTCACTACATTCCTTCTACCTGCAATATAACCTATTCTCCAGCCTGTCATTGCGTAAGCTTTTGACACTCCATTGACCACAAAAATCCTATCGTAAAGTTTCGGTTCAACCTGAGCTATAGTAAAGAACTTTTCATCGTATACTATATGTTCATAAATGTCATCTGTAACAATATTTACATGTGGATAATCAAGCAATACTTGCGCTATACCTTCCAACTCGCCGTACGTATATACAATTCCTGCCGGATTATTTGGTGAGTTAAGAACTAACCATTTAGTCTTTTTGGTTACTTTGCTCTTCAACAATTTCGGTGTTAATTTCAAGTCTTGTCCACACTCTATTACAACTGGTAAGCCACCAAAAAGACTTACCATATCAATATATGAGACCCAATAAGGAGCAGGAATCATAACTTCATCTCCAAGATTAACTGTTGCCATAAACAAGTTAAATAATACCTGTTTAACACCAGCACCAACACAAACTTGATTAAGTGCATATTCTAGATTATTATCCCTTTTCAATTTATTGATTATTGCCTCTTTAAGTTCACGTGTTCCATCTACAGCAGTATATTTAGTTTTACCTTTATTTATCGCTTGAATGGCCGCTTTTTTTATGTGCTCTGGAGTATCAAAATCTGGTTCTCCTGCAGCTAAAACACAGATTTTTTTTCCTTCATTTTTTAACCTACTTGCCTTATCGTTTACAACGATTGTAGGTGATGGCCTTATCAAGAGCATTCTTTCTGCAAGGTCCGACATAATTTTACTAAGCTAAATTCAAATAATAAGCCACGTATAACAAAAAAGCCAGGAATTTTATTACTGACTCTTCACTAAGTCTACTAGCGCTGCAATATTTTCAATTGGAGTGTCAGGCAGCACTCCATGACCAAGATTAAATATGAAAGGAAGATCTTTAAAACAGTCTATTATGCGCCTTGCCTCTTCAATTGCCTTTGTTTTATTGTAGGCTAAAAGGCTGGGATTAAGATTTCCTTGCAAAGGGATTTTTAGATTTTTCTTTGCCCATTCTATTGGAATATTATAGTCTATGCTCACCGCAGACACATCTGTTTTTTCACAATAATCTTTGTAAAGTTTTCCAGAAAATTTTGGAAAGCCTATTATCGGGAAATTAGGGAAATTGCCTTTTATTGCTGAAACAATCTTCTTTGTTGGCTTAATAACACACTTCTCAAATAGTTCTCCTGAAAGTACACCGGCGTTACTGTCAAATAATTGAATAACATCCGCTCCAAACTCTATTTGCTTGATTAGATAAGAAATTGTCACTTCTGTTATCTGCTCAATTATTTCCTCTAAATTTGAATGATATAGATCTAACGCTCTAGAAAAGGTTTTGCTACTTCCTCCTTCTATTATGTATGAAGCTACTGTCCATGGTCCCCCAGCAAATCCTATAAGAGACTTTTCCTTTGGTAATTGATCCCTGACCCTCTTTATAGCATTTAAAATTGGCAAGATTTTAGTTTCAACTTTCTGTGATTTTTTTAATTCTTTGGAATTTTTTATAGGCTTTATTGTCGGACCTATGCCACGTATAAAGTCTATATCGCAACCTAAAATATCAGCTACTACCAAAATATCTGAAAAAATTACTGCTGCATCCATATTGAATCTTGCTACTGGCTGCAATGTTAATTCCACTACTAGGTCTGTATTATAGCACATTTCCATAAAATTGCTCATACCCTTTACTGCCTCGCGGTATTCAGGAAGGGACCTACCAGCTTGTCGCATCAGCCAGATAGGTATTTTTTTATTATATTTTCCCTTTTTTATAGTTTCCGATACTATCACTCTACCGCTCCTTAAATCTGATTAATTTATTTTTTCACTTATTATGTTAGAATATAATAATAGTAGTAGTTTTATCAACAACTTATTGTTAATTTATGATTTAGCTAAAGCTTTTGTTATTTAACTTGTGAATAAGTATGTTAGTAACTTCTATATGCTATTGATTTTCTGCTATAATTTATGTGTATAAGTGAGATGTTTAGAGTGTTGGTAATCTTATCTAGAGAATAAGGTCTTCCTATTATAAGCTGTTATATATTTGTATATATATCGGTGAAAAAATTGTTAATCAGTTGTTAGTATCTAGCATCAACAAGTAATTCACAAATTAGTTTGACATTATTCACATGCTTATTAAACATTTAACAACAGTTTTCTTGATAAATCTTGTCCAAGAATGTTTTAGCTGTCGAAGGAAGTAAATTGAGTAAAAAAAGAGCTCTGATAGAGAAAGTAGTATACAGGGCTTTCCTATTTCTTTTCAAGAG